>NZ_JBIVLB010000001.1:192002-769249 GCF_044751045.1 Streptomyces sp. NPDC088745 | reverse complement strand
ATCCGCAAGAGCTACGCGGACGGGGAGCTGGAGGTCACCCAGCTCTGAGCGGGCGGCGAGGGGCGGGGGGGGGGGGGGGGGGGGGGGGGCCCCCCCCCCCCCCCCCGGGGGGGGGGGGGCCCCCCCCCCCCCCCCCCCCCCCCCGCCCTGCACAGACGCCTCGGGAGGTCAGCTCTCCTGGTTCTGCCCGTCCTGCTCGCTCAGGCTCTTCTCCAGAACGCGTCCCTCGCCGGGGGCGAGCGTGCCGAGGATGCGCTCCAGATCCTCCACCGAGGCGAACTCGACGGTGATCTTGCCCTTCTTCTGTCCCAGGTCGACCTTCACCCGGGTCTCGAAGCGGTCGGACAGCCGCGAGGCCAGGTCCGACAGAGCGGGAGCCATCCGGGCACCGGCCCGGGGGCCCTTCGGCTTGACCGGCTTCGTCGGCTCGGACTCCATCATCTTGACGATCTCCTCGGTCGTACGGACCGAGAGACCCTCCTGGACGATGCGCTTCGCGAGGTGCTCCTGCGCTTCGGAGTCCTCAAGGCCGAGGAGCGCCCGCGCGTGGCCGCCGGAGAGCACCCCCGCCGACACCCGCTTCTGCACGGCCATCGGCAGCTTCAGCAGGCGCAGCGTGTTGGAGACCTGCGGACGCGAACGCCCGATCCGGTCGGCCAACTGGTCGTGCGTGCAGCCGAAGTCCTTGAGCAGCTGGTCGTACGCCAGGGCCTCCTCCACCGGGTTCAACTGAGCCCGATGGAGGTTCTCCAGAAGGGCGTCGAGGAGGAGCTTGTCGTCCTCCGTGGCCCGGATGATTGCCGGAATGCGCTCCAGACCGGCTTCCCGGCCGGCCCGCAGACGCCGCTCACCCATGATGAGCTGGAAGCTCTCCGGGCCCACCCGCCGTACGACGATCGGCTGGAGGAGTCCCACCTCCTTGATGGAGGTGATGAGCTCGGCCAGCGCGTCCTCGTCGAACACCCGACGCGGCTGCTGGGGGTTCGGCGTGATCGCGTCCAGCGGAAGCTCGGCGAAGAACGCGCCTACGGGCACCTGCAGAGCCGCCGTCTCGGCCTCCTGCTCCGGGGCCGCCGGTGTCCCCGGAGAGCGGGGCGGCAGCGGCGATGTTTCACGTGAAACATCGCTCTCCCGCAATGCGGTCACCTTGGCTGCGGCCACCCCGCGTTCCGCGGTCGCCGTGCCGGCCCCAGGAGCCTGCGGTTCCCGGGAAGCATTCGGAATCAGCGCCTGGAGCCCGCGCCCCAGTCCTCTACGTCGCTCGCTCATTGGACACCCTCCGCCACACCGTGCTGATTGTTCTGGTCGACAGCATGGGCGTGCTGCGCGTCATAAAAGACTCCGGCCCCCCGCAACGCGATCTCCCGCGCCGCCTCGAGGTACGACAGCGAGCCGCTGGAGCTCGGATCGTAGGTGAGCACGGTCTGCCCATAGCTGGGAGCCTCCGAGATCCGGACGGACCTCGGGATGCTGGTCTTGAGCACTTCCTTGGCGAAGTGACTGCGCACTTCCTCCGCCACCTGCGAGGCGAGCCTGGTCCGGCCGTCGTACATGGTCAGCAGGATCGTGGAGACATGGAGCTCAGGGTTGAGATGCCCGCGCACCAGTTCCACGTTCCGCAGGAGCTGGCCGAGCCCTTCCAGCGCGTAGTACTCGCACTGAATGGGGATCAGCACTTCCTGGCCGGCCACCATCGCGTTGACCGTCAGCAGCCCCAGGGACGGCGGACAGTCGATAAGGACGTAGTCCAGCGGCTGTTCATAGGCCTGGATGGCCCGCTGGAGCCTGCTCTCACGTGCCACCAGGGACACCAACTCGATCTCCGCACCGGCGAGATCGATGGTGGCGGGGGCGCAGAAGAGCCCTTCAACATCCCGGACGGGCTGGACCACGTCCGACAGCGGCTTGCTGTCGATCAGCACGTCGTAGATGGAGGGGACTTCGGCGTGATGGTCGATTCCCAGTGCCGTGGAGGCGTTGCCCTGCGGATCGAGGTCGATCACCAGGACCCGTGCACCGTGCAGTGCGAGCGAGGCGGCGAGATTGACCGTGGACGTGGTCTTCCCCACTCCGCCCTTCTGGTTGGCGACCACCATCACGCGTGTCTGCTCGGGCTTCGGAAGGCCCTCGCCGGTACGGCCGAGGGCATCCACCGCCATCTGGGCAGCACGCCCCACGGGGGCGTCGTCCGGCAGGGACGATGTTTCACGTGAAACATCGGCGCCTGCCGCTTCGGAACGGGGGCCGGGGACCGGATCGGTCATCGGTCCCGCGATGTTGGCGTCGGACCGCAAGGATTCACTCTCCTCGACTTCAGGCTCGTAGTGCTCAGAGCCTGTCACGCTTAGGGGGTCATGAACCAGTGAGGCCCGTCCCCCTGTGGAAGAACCCGCTCTTGTGGACAACCCCGTGACCCTTTCGGGTCTCGATTCGCGCGGAGCGGTAGCGCCATGGCCCCGGCTGATGATTCCTTGCAGCAACGAGCGATGTTTCACGTGAAACACGATGGACCGCAGGGTCTCAGCGGAAGACCCCGACACTCCGCGCCGCACAGGTGCGGGCCCCTGGATGGAGCATCGGGGTGAATTTCCGCCGTTCAGCGGCGGCGACGCGCCCTGCCGGTCCGCGCGGCCTTGGCCCGCTTCGCCGCGAACCGCACGCCGCCCGGGCTCTCACCGACCTCGACCCGTACGACCGTGGACAAGGGGTCCACCACACCGGCGCCGACCTGGAGCACCTCGGTCTTGACCACGCCCAGCTTGCCGAGCGCGGCCCGCGCCCCCTTGAGTTCCTCCTCGGCGGTGTCCCCCTTGAGGGCGAGCATCTCCCCGTACGGACGCAGCAGGGGAACGCCCCAGCCGGCCAGCCGGTCCAGCGGCGCCACCGCACGCGCGGTCACCACGTGAACGGGCTCGACCTTGCCCATGACCTCTTCGGCACGGCCCCGTACGACGGTGACATGGTCCAGCCCCAGCAGCTCGACGGCTTCCTGGAGGAAGTTCGTGCGGCGCAGCAGGGGCTCCAGAAGAGTGATCTTCAGGTCCGGACGGGCCAGGGCCAGCGGGATGCCGGGCAGACCGGCACCCGAGCCGACATCGCAGACCGTGGTGTTCTGCGGCACGACCTCCGAGAGGACAGCGCAGTTCAACAGGTGCCGCTCCCACAGGCGCGGCACTTCTCGCGGGCCGATCAGACCGCGTTCGACCCCCGCGTCCGCGAGCAGCTCGGCGTACCGAACGGCCTGCGGGAAGTACTCACCGAATACCGCCTTGGCCTCTTCGGGCGCCTGGGGAAGCTCCGCTGCTGCCTCCGTCACGGGGACCGTCCTTCCGTACCGCACTGTGGTGGCTGAACTATCAGGCTGACAAAAGTTCGGCCCCGCCTGCGAACAGAACAGACGGGGCCGAGAAAGCACGTGTCCGGTCAGGCCGGGAGAACGACGACGAAGCGCTGGGGCTCCTCGCCCTCGGACTCGCTGCGCAGGCCCGCTGCGGCGACCGCGTCGTGCACGACCTTGCGCTCGAACGGCGTCATCGGGTCCAGCTTCACGGGTGCGCCCGAGGTCTTCGCCTCGTCCGCCGCCTTGGCGCCGATCTCCGCGAGCTCCTCGCGCTTCTTGGCACGGAAACCCGCGATGTCCAGCATCAGGCGGCTGCGGTCGCCGGTCTCCCGGTGCACGGCGAGCCGGGTCAGCTCCTGAAGCGCTTCGAGCACCTCGCCGTCACGGCCCACGAGCTTCTGCAGGTCGCGGCCGTTGGAGTCGCTGATGATCGAGACAGCGGCCCGGTCGGCCTCGACGTCCATGTCGATGTCGCCGTCCAGGTCGGCGATGTCGAGCAGACCCTCGAGGTAGTCGGCCGCGATTTCGCCCTCCTGCTCCAGACGCGTCAGGGTGTCGGTGCCCTCGGCGGGCGCGGAGGAAGTGGTGGTGCCGTCCGTCACGGGAGGACTCCTTCTTACTTCTTGGACGGGTGCTTGGGCCGCTGCGGGCCCTTGCGCTGCCCGGTCTTGGCTTGGCGTGCGGAACCTGCGGGCTTGTCGGCCGCGGCGGTCTTGGCGTCCTGCGGCGCGTCCTTCTTCTCCAAGGAGGTCTTGGAGCCGGAGTCCTCGGCGGCCCGTGCGGCCGCGCCCGGCGCGGCGGTGGCCGCCTGGCGCTTGGCCTTGGTCTGCC
Source organism: Streptomyces sp. NPDC088745 (assembly GCF_044751045.1). Classification (NCBI taxonomy): domain Bacteria; kingdom Bacillati; phylum Actinomycetota; class Actinomycetes; order Kitasatosporales; family Streptomycetaceae; genus Streptomyces; species Streptomyces sp. NPDC088745. The sequence continues at coordinate 765,078 of NZ_JBIVLB010000001.1, read as the reverse complement.
GCTTGGGCTGCTGCCGCTTGGCGGCCGTCGCGCCGCCCTCCGCCTCGGCGAGGGCGGTGGTGCTCCTGGAGACCGTGCCGTCCGCCTCGGCGACGAAGCCGGCCTTGGCGAGCCCGGTGATGAACTTGCGCTCGACGTCGTTGCGGTCGGGGCCCTTGGCGACGATGACCTTGACGACGTTGCGCTTGCGCTTGGCCTTGACCTGGCCCGAGTCCACCGTGGACTTCAGCAGCCGCTGCAGGTAGGAGTCCTGGGCCTTGCTGCCCGGCGTCGGGTTCTGGTTGATGACGTACATCTGCTGGCCCATGGTCCACACGTTGGTGGTCAGCCAGTAGACGAGGACACCGACGGGGAAGTTGATGCCCATCACCATGAACATCACCGGGAAGATGTACATCATCATCTTCTGCTGCTGCATGAACGGCGTCTTGACCGTGAGGTCGACGTTCTTCGTCATGAGCTGCTTCTGGGTGAAGAACTGCGAGGCCGACATCATCACGATCATGACGGCGGTGACGATCTTCACCGAGGTCGCCGAGGCTTCCAGGCCGGCGATCTTGTCGGCGCTGTCCGTGAACTTCGCGGCCAGCGGAGCGCCGAAGATGTGCGCCTGACGGGCGCTCTCCAGCAGCTGGTCGTTGATGACGCCGATCTTCTTGCCGTCGGCGATGCTGGAGAGCACGTGGTAGAGGGCGAAGAAGAACGGGGACTGCGCCAGGATGGGAAGACACGAGGAGAGCGGGTTGGTGCCCGTCTCCTTGTACAGCTTCATCATCTCTTCGGACTGACGCTGCTTGTCGCTCTTGTAGCGCTCCTGGATCGCCTTCATCTTCGGCTGGAGCACCTGCATGTTCCGCGTCGACTTGATCTGCTTCACGAAGAGCGGGATCAGGCAGATGCGGATGAGCACCACGAGGGACACGATGGACAGGCCCCAGGCCCACCCCGTGTCGGGTCCGAAGAGGAACCCGTACACCTTGTGGAACTGGACGATGACCCAGGAAACGGGCCAGGTGATGAAGCTGAACAGACTGGCAATCGTGTCCACTAATCAAGCTCCTTGAGCATTGGGCGAGGTCTCTGCGGCCGGGCTCGGGTTCTGGTCGGATCCCGGAGAAGACACGCCGACGGCGGACTTCTCGCCCTTGCTTCCGCGCCACGCGTCGCGCAGCGCTTCGTGCCAACGACGGCGCGTGCGTGCCGGCACGTGATCCACACCGCCGGGCGACCACGGATTGCACCGCAGGATGCGCCAGGCGGTGAGGGCAGTGCCCTTCACCGCGCCGTGCCGGTCGATGGCCGTGAATCCGTAGTGGGAACACGACGGGTAGTACCTGCAGACCGGCCCCAGCAGCGGGCTGATGGTCCACTGGTACAGCTTGATGAGGGCCAGTAGTGGGTACTTCATCGCGTGCCTCTCCCCTGACCTTCGGTATGGGGAGCCCCGCCCAGCAGCCGCTGCAGTGCGGCGTCCAGGTCTCGGGCCAGCTGTGCGTGGTCGGCACCGCCCGCTCCGGGCAGCGCCCGTACGACTACCAGGCTACCGGGGGGCAGCTCGGCGATCCTGTCGCGCATGAGGTGGCGCAGTCTCCGCTTCACCGCATTGCGTACGACAGCAACACCAACGGCCTTGCTCACGACGAAACCCGCACGCGTCGGGGGAGTGCTCTCCCCTGCCGCGTGCGGGTCCGTTGCACCGCTACTGCGTAGATGGACGACGAGAAGCGGGCGGCCTGCGCGGCGCCCTCGCCGTACTGCGGTTGCGAAGTCCTCGCGCCGCCTCAGCCGATTCTCGGTAGGCAGCACGTCATGACCCGTACGGGATCAGGCGGACAGCTCAGTGCGGCCCTTGGCACGGCGGTTCGCCAGGATGGCGCGGCCGGCGCGGGTACGCATGCGCAGACGGAAGCCGTGGGTCTTGGCACGACGACGGTTGTTCGGCTGGAAGGTGCGCTTGCTCACTCGGGGGCTCCAGAAATGAATCGGGGGTGGCGGGACATCGCCTGGCTGTCACCGTGCGCCCACGAGGAAGCTCGCAACGCTCTCAGTGCACCGCTTCACGATCATTGACCATGATCTTTGCCCATCGGAGGCAGGCGGCAGCAGCCATCGACAACTCGACCTGGTTACGGTACGCGCGGCTACGCCATCCGGTCAAACCGGGGCTTGTCGGGGGCCGACTGTGCACAGCCTGTGGACAACAACTTGAACCGTGTGAGCTGCCGCGACTACCGTGGGACAACCAGGATTCAGGCATTCGTCGACAAGCGGACCCCGTGTCCCTGCCCGGCCGGCCTGTCCTTCCCGTCCCGTCCCTTGAGAACCACACCTTCGTGGGACCTGTGAGAGAGCGTGCCCTGTGGCTGACGTACCTGCCGATCTTGCCGCAGTGTGGCCGCGCGTGCTGGAGCACCTGCTCGGAGAGGAACAGCAGGGGGTCGAGGCCAAGGACAAACAGTGGATCGAGCGCTGCCAGCCGCTCGCGCTGGTCGCCGACACCGCTCTGCTCGCCGTGCCGAACGAGTACAGCAAGCAGGTCCTGGAAGGCCGTCTCGCGCCGCTCATCAGCGAGGCCCTGAGCCACGAGTGCGGCCGGCCGATCCGGATCGCCATCACGGTCGACGACTCGGTCGGCGAGACGCCCGTCCCCGTACGGCAGCAGTCCCGCCCGTCGTCCTCCTACCCGGCGCAGCGCCAGCCGGGGCAGCACAGCCCGCCCGGCCAGCGCGGCCAGCACGACGAGCAGCAGCATGACCTCCGCGACAGCCGCGAGGACCGTGACGCGTACGACTCCTACAGCCACCGCTCGACCGACGACGGCCTGCCCGTCGCCCGGCCCGCCTACCCCGAGTACCGCCAGCAGTCGCGGCCCGCGCCCGGCACCTGGCCCGGCGCGGCGGAGGACCACGGCGGCTGGCAGCAGCCCCGGCTCGGCGGTTTCCCGGAGCGCGACCCCTACTCCCGGCCCCCGCAGCACGACTACCGCTCGCAGCTTCCCGACCGCCAGTCCTACGACCAGTCGCCGTCGTACGAGCAGCAGCGGCAGGAGCGGGTGGAGCGCCAGGACCGGCAGGACCGCCAGGACCAGGGCCCGCGGCACGGCGGCGGCCCGTCGCTCCCGGCCTCCGGCGGGGCGCCCGGTCCGCTGGCCGCGCAGCCCGCGCCGGCCCCCGGGCCCGGCGAGCCGCACGCGCGCCTGAACCCGAAGTACCTCTTCGACACCTTCGTCATCGGCTCCTCGAACCGGTTCGCCCACGCGGCCGCGGTCGCCGTCGCCGAGGCGCCCGCCAAGGCGTACAACCCCCTCTTCATCTACGGGGAGTCCGGCCTCGGCAAGACGCACCTGCTGCACGCGATCGGTCACTACGCGCGCAGCCTCTATCCGGGCACGCGGGTGCGGTATGTGAGCTCGGAGGAGTTCACCAACGAGTTCATCAACTCCATCCGTGACGGCAAGGGCGACGCGTTCCGCAAGCGCTACCGCGACGTGGACATCCTGCTCGTCGACGACATCCAGTTCCTGGCGAGCAAGGAGTCGACGCAGGAGGAGTTCTTCCACACCTTCAACACCCTGCACAACGCGAACAAGCAGATCGTGCTGTCCTCCGACCGGCCGCCCAAGCAGCTGGTGACGCTGGAGGACCGGCTGCGCAACCGCTTCGAGTGGGGCCTGACGACCGATGTGCAGCCGCCGGAGCTGGAGACGCGGATCGCGATCCTGCGCAAGAAGGCGGTGCAGGAGCAGCTCAACGCCCCGCCGGAAGTGCTGGAGTTCATCGCCTCCCGCATCTCGCGCAACATCCGCGAGCTGGAGGGGGCGCTGATCCGGGTCACGGCCTTCGCGAGCCTGAACCGGCAGCCGGTGGACCTCGGCCTCACCGAGCAGGTGCTGAAGGACCTCATTCCCGGCGGCGAGGACGCCTCCCCGGAGATCACGGCGCCGGCCATCATGTCGGCGACCGCGGACTACTTCGGGCTGACGGTGGACGACCTGTGCGGATCCTCGCGCAGCCGCGTGCTGGTGACGGCCCGGCAGATCGCGATGTACCTGTGCCGTGAGCTCACCGATCTGTCGCTGCCGAAGATCGGCGCGCAGTTCGGGGGCCGGGACCACACGACGGTGATGCACGCGGACCGCAAGATCCGGGCCCTGATGGCGGAGCGCCGCTCGATCTACAACCAGGTCACGGAGCTCACCAACCGCATCAAGAACGGCTGACGCAGCCGCTGTTACGACACCGGGGGCGCCCGGGGGCCACGGGTCCCCGGGCGCCCTTCTGTCTGCGCCGGGAGCGGCCCGCGGGTTGCCCCAGAAGCGTTCTCCGGACGGCCGTCGACGGTGCGTCCGGGCGGTCGCAGGACCCGTTTCCGGGACTTCGCGAGGTTTTCCCAAGGCTGTTGACGAGTCTTCAGCAGTCCGCGCTGTTCGAATTCGGGCCGTTGGGCTGGAGTTTTCCACAGATCCTGGGACGATGTTCCGTCCACACCCTGGGGACTGTGGAGTTGTCCAGATTGTGTCCACAGGGGCGGTTACTGAGACTTCATCACCCCAGGTCAGGTGCTTGTGGAATTGTGGCAAACAATAATCCACAGGCTGTGGACAAAGTTTTCCTCCACAGGGGCCCAGCGAGGTTGTCCACGGGCGGCCCACAGGCTGAGCCGCCTTGTCCCCAACTTCTCCACACCGCTGTCCACTGTTCGGCAACGCGACACCCCTTTTCACCGGGTCGAGTGAAAGGCGTCACACCAAGGAGGCCGATTGGGCTGTGGGGAACGTGGGTAAAGCTGGGGACGCAGCTGTGGGGAAGTGGCCCCTGCCTGTGCATCGGGTGTGCAGAACTTCGCGCCGTCCACAGAACAGGCGAGTTGTCCACGGGCGCCACCCACAGGGGCAGTGGACAAAAAAGTAGGTCTGAGCTGCGGAAACGGGGTTATCCACGGTTTCCACAGGCCCTACTACTACTCCCACTCAGAGAGAGCCCGGAATCCGCAAAGAAGAAGGCCCTGTGTACAACTCGGCCCGGACCCTCCAGGCCGCTCCCGGCCCGACTTGACCGGCGGCAGCACCGAGTGTCGGTGGCGTGCGTCAGACTGGTCCCCGGTGAACCTCCCCCGCCGACGGCAGGGGGACACCGATCCAGACGACGAAAGCCAGCAGGGCGAGCCAGCAACAGCAGGAGGCGGTTCCGGTGAAGATCCGGGTGGAGCGCGATGTACTCGCGGAGGCGGTGGCCTGGACGGCCCGCAGCCTCCCGGCCCGTCCGCCGGTGCCCGTCCTCGCGGGCCTTCTGCTGAAGGCCGAGGAGGGCGCGCTGAGCCTCTCCGGCTTCGACTACGAGGTCTCGGCCCGGGTGTCGGTCGACGCCGAGATCGAGGAGGACGGCACCGTCCTGGTGTCGGGACGTCTGCTCGCCGACATCTGCCGGGCCCTCCCCAACCGCCCGGTGGAGATTTCCACAGACGGTGTACGGGCGACCGTGGCCTGCGGCTCCTCGCGGTTCACCCTCCACACCCTCCCTGTGGAGGAGTACCCGGCGCTGCCGCAGATGCCGACCGCCACGGGCACCGTCCCCGGTGAGGTCTTCGCCTCCGCCGCCGCCCAGGTGGCCATCGCCGCCGGCCGCGACGACACGCTGCCCGTGCTGACCGGCGTGCGCATCGAGATCGAGGGCGACACGGTCACGCTGGCCTCCACCGACCGCTACCGCTTCGCGGTCCGCGAGTTCCTGTGGAAGCCGGAGGACCCGGAGGCCTCCGCGGTCGCCCTGGTGCCCGCCAAGACGCTCCTGGACACCGCCAAGTCCCTGACCAGCGGAGACACGGTCACGATCGCGCTGTCCGGCTCCGGTGCCGGTGAGGGCCTGATCGGCTTCGAGGGCGCCGGCCGGCGTACGACGACCCGACTGCTCGAAGGCGACCTGCCGAAGTACCGGACGCTGTTCCCGACCGAGTTCAACTCGGTGGCCGTCATCGAGACCGCCTCGTTCGTCGAGGCCGTCAAGCGCGTCGCGCTGGTCGCCGAGCGCAACACTCCGGTCCGGCTGACCTTCGAGCAGGGCGTCCTGATCCTCGAAGCGGGCTCCAGCGACGACGCACAGGCTGTGGAGCGCGTCGACGCCAACCTCGACGGCGACGACATCTCGATCGCCTTCAACCCGACGTTCCTGCTGGACGGCCTGAGCGCGATCGACTCCCCCGTCGCCCAGCTCTCGTTCACCACGTCCACCAAGCCGGCGCTGCTCAGCGGCCGCCCGGCCGCGGACGCCGAGGCGGACGACGCGTACAAGTACCTGATCATGCCGGTGCGCCTGTCCGGCTGACCGCTCAGCAGTGCCGTGCAGGCCCGGAGCCCAGGTGGCGCCGGGCCTCACGTGCCCCTCGGGCCATCCGCACACGCCGGGCGTAGGCTCGGACCCGGGTACGAATCGCCTCGAAGCTAAAGGAATCTTCTGATGGAGCTCGGTCTCGTCGGCCTCGGCAAGATGGGCGGCAACATGCGCGAGCGCATCCGCCGCGCAGGCCACACCGTCATCGGTTACGACCGCAACGCGGACGTCGCGGACGTCCACAGCCTGGAAGAGCTTGTGGGCAAGCTCAAGGGCCCGCGCGTCGTGTGGGTCATGGTCCCCGCGGGTGACGCCACCCAGTCGACGATCGACGCCCTGGGCGAGCTGCTCTCCCCCGGCGACGTCGTCGTCGACGGCGGGAACTCGCGCTGGACGGACGACGAGAAGCACGCCGAGGAGCTGAAGGCCAAGGGCATCGGCTTCGTCGACTGCGGCGTCTCCGGCGGCGTCTGGGGCCTGGAGAACGGCTACGCGCTGATGTACGGCGGCGACGCCGACGACGTCGCGAAGGTCCAGCCGGTCTTCGACGCCCTCAAGCCCGAGGGTGACTTCGGCTCGGTGCACGCGGGCAAGGTCGGTGCCGGCCACTTCGCGAAGATGGTCCACAACGGCATCGAGTACGCCATGATGCAGGCCTACGCCGAGGGCTGGGAGCTGCTGGAGAAGGTCGACTCCGTCACCGACGTGCGCGAGGTCTTCCGCTCCTGGCAGGAGGGCACGGTCATCCGTTCCTGGCTGCTGGACCTCGCGGTCAACGCGCTCGACGACGACGAGCACCTGGAGGGCCTGCGCGGCTACGCCGCCGACTCCGGCGAGGGCCGCTGGACCGTCGAGGCCGCCATCGACAACGCCGTGCCGCTGCCCGCGATCACCGCCTCCCTGTTCGCACGCTTCGCCTCGCGTCAGGACGACTCCCCGCAGATGAAGATGATCGCCGCGCTGCGCAACCAGTTCGGCGGCCACGCGGTCGAGTCCAACAAGAAGTAAGCGCGGTCGGGGGAAGGTCGGCGCACCACCATGCACGTCACGCATCTGTCGCTGGCCGACTTCCGCTCGTACGCCCGGGTCGAAGTTCCTCTCGACCCGGGCGTCACCGCTTTCGTGGGGGCGAACGGGCAGGGCAAGACCAATCTCGTCGAGGCGATCGGCTACCTGGCCACCCTCGGCAGCCACCGGGTCTCCTCGGACGCGCCCCTGGTGCGGATGGGCGCCGAGCGCGCCGTGATCCGGGCCGCCGTCACCCAGGGCGAGCGCTCGCAGCTGGTCGAGCTGGAGCTGAATCCCGGCCGGGCCAACCGGGCCCGCATCAACAGGTCCTCGCAGGTCAGGCCCCGGGACGTGCTGGGCATCGTACGAACGGTGCTGTTCGCGCCCGAGGACCTGGCCCTGGTGAAGGGCGACCCCGGCGAGCGCCGGAAATTCCTGGACGAGCTGGTCACCGCGCGTTCCCCGCGCATGGCCGGGGTGCGCTCCGACTACGAACGCGTCCTCAGGCAGCGCAACACCCTCCTCAAGTCGGCGGCGATGGCACGGCGGCACGGCGGCCGGTCCATGGACATGTCCACCATCGACGTGTGGGACCAGCACTTGGCCAAGGCCGGCGCCGAGCTGCTCGCCCAGCGCCTCGACCTGGTCGCCACGCTCCAGCCGCTGGCCGACAAGGCGTACGAGCAACTCGCCCCCGGCGGCGGCCCGCTGCTGCTGGAGTACCGCAGCTCGGCGCCCGGCCAGGGACAGACCCGCGAGGAGCTCTACGGCCTGCTGCTCACGGCACTCGCCGAGGCGCGCAAGCAGGAGATCGAGCGGGGGGTGACCCTGGTCGGCCCGCACCGGGACGACCTCCTGCTCAAGCTGGGGCAACTGCCCGCCAAGGGCTACGCGAGTCACGGGGAGTCCTGGTCGTACGCGCTGGCGCTGCGACTCGCCTCGTACGACCTGCTGCGCGCCGAGGGCAACGAGCCCGTGCTCGTCCTGGACGACGTCTTCGCCGAGCTGGACGTGCGGCGGCGGGAGCGGCTGGCGGAGCTGGTGGCCCCCGGTGAGCAGGTGCTGGTGACGGCGGCCGTGGACGACGACGTTCCGGGTGTGCTCTCGGGGGTCCGGCACGCGGTGGCCGACGGCGAGGTGACCCGGCTGTGAGTGACGAGAAGAAGAAGCCCGCGCCTCCGGAGTCCTCGGGGGTGGACCTCGCCCGGCAGGCCCTGGCGGCGGCCAAGGAGCAGGCGAGGGCGCGCGGGGCGATGGCCCAGCAGAAGAAGACGGTACGACGGGGCGGCAGCATCCGGTCGGGTGCGGGAGCTGACGGCCGGGACCCCTTGAAGCTGGGGGTGGCGCTGGACCGGCTGAAGACTGAGCGCGGCTGGGAGATGCCGATCGCGGTCAGCGGGGTGATGGGGCGCTGGAAGGACATCGTGGGCCCCGAGAACGCGCAGCACTCGGAGCCGCTGAAGTACGACGAGGACGAGCGGGTCCTGGTGGTGCGGTGCGACTCGACGGCGTGGGCGACCCAGCTGAAGTGGATGGTCCCCGACCTGCTGCGCCGCTTGAACGGGGAGCTGGGCCGGGACACCGTGCGCCGGATCGTGCTCCAGGGGCCGAACGCGCCCCAGCGCCGGTACGGGCCGCTCCGCGCACCGGGCAGCACGGGGCCCGGGGACACGTACGGCTAGAGCCGATGCGTCCATGTTTCACGTGAAACATGACGCGGATGTTTCACGTGAAACCGGATAGCGGGAGTGAGGCGTCCCTCACGGTGATGGGTGGTTGACAGCCCGAAGCGCTGGACGCCCTCTGGAGCCGCCTGGAGCCCCTCTCCGGATATGGGGAGTCGGGCAGCCCCGGTTCCGGGCGGCACATGCGGACTCAGGTACCGGCAAACCCCCATTCATGTCTGCGCTACCGGTAGACTGGTGGCTAGTCCTCGCTTGTTTCGCGAGGCACGTCGACTCACACAGAACGACGCAGCCGCTCCTGCCTGCCTGGGGATGGGGATTCCCCCAGCCGACGGCAGGGGATGGGCCTGTGCTGTGCCAGAAAGGGCGCTTCGTGGCCGATTCCGGCAACCCCAACGAGATCAGTCCGTCCACCGCAGGCGAGGACGCCGAGGTCACCCCCGCGAAGGTGACTCCTTCGGGAGGCACCAACTCCGAGGTCACCTCGTCGTACGACGCCAGCGCGATCACAGTCCTCGAGGGCCTGGACGCGGTCCGCAAGCGCCCCGGCATGTACATCGGCTCAACCGGTGAGCGTGGCCTGCACCACATGGTGCAGGAGGTCGTCGACAACTCCGTCGACGAGGCCCTGGCCGGGCACGCGGACTCCATCGACGTCACGATCCTGGCCGACGGCGCCGTGCGCGTCATCGACAACGGCCGAGGCATCCCGGTGGGCATTCACCCGGTGGAGAAGAAGCCGGCCGTCGAGGTCGTGCTCACCGTGCTGCACGCGGGCGGCAAGTTCGGCGGCGGCGGCTACGCGGTCTCCGGCGGCCTGCACGGCGTCGGCGTCTCCGTCGTCAACGCCCTGTCGTACAAGCTGGCCGTCGAGATCCGCACGGACGGCTACCGCTGGACGCAGGAGTACAAGGCGGGCGCCCCGACCGCGCCGCTGGAGCGTCACGAGGCCACCACGGAGACCGGCACCTCGGTCACGTTCTGGGCCGACCCGGACATCTTCGAGACCACCGAGTACTCCTTCGAGACGCTGTCGCGGCGTTTCCAGGAGATGGCGTTCCTGAACAAGGGACTGACCATCAAGCTCACCGACGAGCGGGAGTCCGCGAAGGCCGTCGCCGGTGCGGACACCCCGGAGACCGTCGACGACGAGCAGGTCCGCACGGTCACGTACCACTACGAAGGCGGCATCGTCGACTTCGTGAAGTACCTGAACTCGCGCAAGGGCGAGCTCATCCACCCGACCGTCATCGACGTCGAGGCGGAGGACCGGGAGCGGATGCTCTCGGTCGAGATCGCGATGCAGTGGAACTCGCAGTACACCGAGGGCGTGTACTCGTTCGCGAACACGATCCACACGCACGAGGGCGGTACGCACGAGGAGGGCTTCCGTGCGGCGCTGACGGGTCTGGTCAACCGGTATGCGCGGGAGAAGAAGTTCCTGCGCGAGAAGGACGACAACCTGGCGGGCGAGGACATCCGCGAGGGTCTGACCGCGATCATCTCGGTGAAGCTGGGCGAGCCGCAGTTCGAGGGCCAGACCAAGACCAAGCTGGGCAACACCGAGGCCAAGACCTTCGTGCAGAAGGTCGTGCACGAGCACCTCAACGACTGGTTCGACCGCAACCCGAACGAGGCCGCGGACATCGTCCGCAAGGCGATCCAGGCCGCGACGGCCCGTGTCGCCGCCCGCAAGGCGCGCGACCTGACCCGCCGCAAGGGGCTGCTGGAGTCGGCGTCGCTGCCGGGCAAGCTCAGCGACTGCCAGTCCAACGACCCGACGAAGTGCGAGATCTTCATCGTCGAGGGCGACTCCGCCGGCGGCTCGGCGAAGTCCGGCCGCAACCCGATGTACCAGGCCATCCTGCCGATCCGAGGCAAGATCCTGAACGTCGAGAAGGCGCGCATCGACAAGATCCTGCAGAACACCGAGGTCCAGGCGCTGATCAGCGCCTTCGGCACCGGTGTGCACGAGGACTTCGACATCGAGAAGCTCCGCTATCACAAGATCATCCTGATGGCGGACGCCGACGTCGACGGTCAGCACATCAACACGCTGCTGCTGACGTTCCTGTTCCGCTTCATGCGGCCGCTGGTCGAGGCGGGGCACGTGTACCTGTCGCGTCCGCCGCTGTACAAGCTCAAGTGGAGCCGCGACCACGTCGAGTACGCCTACTCCGACCGTGAGCGCGACGCGCTCCGCGAGGCGGGCGAGCAGCAGGGCAAGCGCATCAAGGAGGGCGACCTCCAGCGCTTCAAGGGTCTCGGCGAGATGGATGCCGAGGAACTGCGCATCACCACGATGGACGTCGACCACCGTGTGCTCGGCCAGGTCACCCTGGACGACGCGGCGCAGGCCGACGACCTGTTCTCGGTGCTGATGGGTGAGGACGTCGAGGCGCGGCGCTCGTTCATCCAGCGCAACGCCAAGGACGTTCGCTTCCTCGACATCTGAGTCGGTCCGTCGCTGACCGCTTCGAAAGGATTTTGACCAGCAATGGCCGACGAGAACACCCCTGTCACCCCTGTTCCCGAGGATCAGACCGTACGGATCGAGCCCGTCGGGCTCGAGACCGAGATGCAGCGGTCGTACCTCGACTACGCGATGTCCGTCATCGTGGCGCGGGCGCTGCCCGACGTGCGGGACGGCCTGAAGCCCGTGCACCGCCGTGTGCTGTACGCGATGTACGACGGCGGCTACCGGCCCGAGAAGGGCTTCTACAAGTGCGCCCGCGTCGTCGGTGACGTCATGGGCACGTACCACCCGCACGGCGACTCCTCGATCTACGACGCCCTGGTGCGGCTGGCGCAGCCGTGGTCGATGCGGATGCCGCTGGTGGCCTCCAACGGCAACTTCGGCTCCCCGGGCAACGACCCGGCGGCCGCCATGCGCTACACCGAGTGCAAGATGGCGAACCTCTCCATGGAGATGGTCCGCGACATCGACGAGGAGACCGTCGACTTCACGGCCAACTACGACGGCCGCAACCAGGAGCCGACGGTCCTGCCGTCGCGTTTCCCGAACCTGCTGGTCAACGGCTCCGCCGGCATCGCGGTCGGCATGGCCACGAACATCCCGCCGCACAACCTGCGCGAGGTCGCCGCCGGCGCCCAGTGGTGCCTGGAGAACCCGGAGGCCTCGCAGGAGGAACTCCTGGACGCCCTCATGGAGCGCATCAAGGGCCCCGACTTTCCGACCGGCGCCCTGGTGGTGGGCCGCAAGGGCATCGAGGAGGCGTACCGGACGGGCCGCGGCTCGATCACGATGCGCGCCGTGGTGGCCGTCGAGGAGATCCAGAACCGTCAGTGCCTGGTCGTCACGGAACTCCCGTACCAGACGAACCCGGACAACCTGGCGCAGAAGATCGCCGACCTGGTGAAGGACGGCAAGGTCGGCGGCATCGCCGACGTGCGCGACGAGACCTCCTCGCGCACCGGCCAGCGCCTGGTCATCGTGCTCAAGCGCGACGCGGTCGCCAAGGTCGTGCTGAACAACCTCTACAAGCACACCGACCTGCAGTCGAACTTCGGCGCCAACATGCTGGCGCTCGTCGACGGTGTGCCGCGCACCCTGTCGCTGGACGCGTTCATCCGCCACTGGGTGACGCACCAGATCGAGGTCATCGTCCGGCGTACGAAGTTCCGCCTGCGCAAGGCGGAGGAGCGGGCGCACATCCTGCGCGGCCTGCTTAAGGCGCTGGACTCGATCGACGAGGTCATCGCGCTGATCCGCCGCTCGAACACGGTCGAGATCGCCCGTGAGGGCCTGATGGGCCTGCTCTCCATCGACGAGATCCAGGCGAACGCGATCCTGGAGATGCAGCTGCGCCGGCTGGCCGCCCTGGAGCGGCAGAAGATCGTCGCGGAGCACGACGAGCTGCAGGCCAAGATCAACGAGTACAACGAGATCCTGGCCTCCCCGCAGCGCCAGCGCGCGATCGTCAGCGAGGAACTGGCCGTCATCGTCGACAAGTTCGGCGACGACCGGCGCTCCCAGCTGGTGCCCTTCGACGGCGACATGTCCATCGAGGACCTGATCGCCGAGGAGGACATCGTCGTCACCATCACCAACGGTGGCTACGTGAAGCGCACGAAGACCGAGGACTACCGCTCGCAGAAGCGCGGCGGCAAGGGCGTCCGCGGCACGAAGCTGAAGCAGGACGACATCGTCGACCACTTCTTCGTGTCCACCACCCACCACTGGCTGCTGTTCTTCACGAACAAGGGCCGGGTCTACCGGGCGAAGGCGTACGAGCTCCCCGACGCCGGAAGGGACGCGCGCGGCCAGCACGTGGCGAACCTCCTCGCGTTCCAGCCGGACGAGAAGATCGCGCAGATCCTGGCGATCCGGGACTACGACGCGGCGCCGTACCTGATCCTGGCCACCAAGGGCGGCCTGGTGAAGAAGACGTCGCTCAAGGACTACGACTCACCCCGTTCGGGTGGTGTCATCGCGATCAACCTGCGGGAGACCGCGGACGGCAGCGACGACGAGCTGATCGGCGCCGAACTGGTGTCGGCCGAGGACGACCTGCTGCTGGTCAGCAGGAAGGCGCAGTCGATCCGGTTCACCGCGACGGACGACGCGCTGCGCCCGATGGGCCGAGCGACGTCCGGTGTGAAGGGCATGAGCTTCCGCGAGGGCGACGAACTGCTCTCGATGAATGTGGTCAGGCCCGGTACGTTCGTCTTCACCGCAACCGACGGCGGGTACGCCAAGCGCACTCCCGTCGACGAGTACCGCGTCCAGGGCCGCGGCGGTCTCGGCATCAAGGCAGCCAAGATCGTGGAGGACCGGGGCTCGCTCGTGGGCGCGCTGGTGGTCGAGGAGACGGACGAGATCCTCGCCATCACCCTCGGCGGTGGTGTGATTCGCACGCGAGTCAACGAAGTCAGGGAGACGGGCCGTGACACCATGGGCGTCCAACTGATCAACCTGGGCAAGCGGGACGCCGTCGTCGGCATCGCCCGCAACGCCGAGGCCGGCCGTGAGGCCGAAGAGGTCGACGGAGCCGACGGCTCCGAGATCGACGCGGACGGTGCGGTCACCGCCACGGCCGCGACCGAAGTCGCCGAGGGCGCCGAGCCTTCGGCAGGGGAGCACGAGGAGTAGGTCGTGAGTGGAGCCACGGGCACCGGAGGAAAAACTTCCGCACCTGCAGCACCCGGTGCCCGTGGCTCTGCCGCGGACTCCCAGGGGGGAACTGTGACGGACACCCGGGGGCCGCAGCCCCAGCAGGGTTATGAGGGGTACGCGGCCGGACCGCTGCCCGGCGAGCGGGAGCAGCCGGCTCAGGGGCCGGGGTCCCAGCCGTACAACCCGCCGCAGGCGTACCCGGCGCCGCAGGGCGGCCAGCAGGGCGGCGAGGCCACCCAGGGCGGTCAGCGTCCTCCTGCGGGCGGTGGCGGCACGCAGGGCGGTCAGACGGGGGCCGTGCGCCGGCCCCGTACGGGTGCGCGGACCACGCCCCGTACGCGCAAGGCGCGGCTGCGGGTGGCGAAGGCCGACCCGTGGTCGGTGATGAAGGTGAGCTTCCTGCTGTCGATCGCGCTGGGCGTCTGCACGGTGATCGCGGCGGCCGTGCTGTGGATGGTCATGGACGCCATGGGCGTCTTCGCGACTGTCGGCGGCACGATCAGCGAGGCGACCAGCTCGACGGCCGGTTCCGGCGAGAGCAGCGGGTTCGACCTCCAGTCGTTCCTGTCGCTGCCGCGGGTGCTGATCTTCACCTCGGTGATCGCCGTGATCGACGTCGTGCTGATGACGGCCCTGGCGACGCTGGGGGCCTTCATCTACAACCTGTCGGCCGGTTTCGTGGGCGGTGTGGAGCTCACGCTCGCCGAGGACGAGTAGGCACTGGTGGCGGGGGGCGGAGAACCGATTTTGGGACTGCGCCCCACGTGCGCTAATCTTCAGGAGTCAGCGCGCGAGCGCGGCGGGGCTATAGCTCAGTTGGTTAGAGCGCATCCCTGATAAGGATGAGGCCACAGGTTCAAATCCTGTTAGCCCCACAGATGCCGGTTGGCCCGGACGAGGTAATTCTCGTCCGGGCCAACCGGTTTTGTGTATCCGGTACTTGAACCCCCCCGGTAGGTCACCGATCGGTATCGGCCGGTGTGTATAGTCGGCCGCCAAGAGGTCTCCTACGTCAAGGAAAGACGAGGTAGCGCGGTGAAGAAGCTTCTCCTGGTCGCACTGGCCGCCATTGGCGGGCTCCTCGTGTACCGCCAGATCCAGGCGGATCGCGCCGAGCAGGATCTGTGGACAGAGGCGACTGACTCCGTGCCCGCAGGTTCGGGTGTGTGAGCCCCAGTAGTCACCACGCAAGACCCCGGCCGCTTCGAGCGGCCGGGGTTTTGTGCTGTCCGGGCCTTTGGGTGGCCCCCGGGCCTTTGGGTGGTGCGTGGTCGATGTTTCACGTGAAACATGGGTCGGTGTTTCACGTGAAACGCGCGCCTGGTCTCGGCTGTGCGGCCCGGTCGGCCGAAAAGCGGTGGAACGGGCTGTGGGCGATGCGCAAGGCGGGGAAGGGTTCCTGGCGGGCCGTCACTTCCCAGGCCCGCAGAGGGGCTTCCAGGGCCGGTAATCGGTCGTATGAGCGGACACTGCTGGTGTGGCCGGGCAGGATGAGCCCCACGGAGTCCGTTGGGATCGTCGCGGCGGCTGGCGGCCGTCCGGAGAGGGCGAGGGGCGGCGTGGTGAGAAGGCAGCACGGCGGGGAGCGGTGGCCGGCTTCGGGGCGCGGACGGTTGCGGGTACTCGTCGGAGGGATGGCGGCGGTGCTCTGCGCGGCCGTCGGCCTGCCGGGACAGACCTTCGCGGCGGCCGCGCCCGTTCCCTATGTCTTCGCTGAAGGAGCGGAGCGGGTCCGGGCCACGTCGAGCACGGCCGA
The DNA here is from genome assembly GCF_044751045.1 of Streptomyces sp. NPDC088745. Taxonomy (NCBI): domain Bacteria; kingdom Bacillati; phylum Actinomycetota; class Actinomycetes; order Kitasatosporales; family Streptomycetaceae; genus Streptomyces; species Streptomyces sp. NPDC088745. Next base: position 749,166 of record NZ_JBIVLB010000001.1, on the reverse strand, counting down.
CGCTCCCCCGCTGGTGGCCGGGCACACGTACCGGGACAGCATCGGGCCGGACGAGAAGCGGTACTACCGGCTGGATCTCGACGCGAGGACGAACGCGCATGTCTCGGCCGTCGGGGTGCCGAAGCCCGGCGCGGACGTCCACTACGCCGACGGGCTCAAGGTGTCGGTGCTCGACGCGAGCAGCCACCCCTGTGACCAGGGCCAGACCAGGAACTTCGGATCGGCGACGTACCCGCGTCCGCTGAGCGCCACCGCCGCCCGGCTGATCGAGCCGGACGCGCGCAGGTGCGGGACGGCGGGCGTCTACTACGTCCTGGTGCAGCGCACCACCAGGGCCTCGTCCTCGCGGGAGGCCTGGGAACTGGAGATCCGGCACCAGGCCGAGCCGGGGCTGAAGAAGGCCGGTCCGACCGAGGCGCCGCGGAGCTGGCCCAGCGCGTCGCCCGGACCGCCGACGGGTGGTGCGCGCAAGCGGCACGGCGGCACCGGCTTCAACGACGCCTCGACGTTGGCCGGCGGGGAGTGGCGCGACGAGATCACCCCCGGGCAGACGCTCTTCTACCGGGTGCCCGTCGACTGGGGGCAGCAGATCCACGCGGACGTCGGCCTGCACAACGCCGAGGGAGGCCGGAAGGGGATCGTGGGCGGAGCGCTGGCGTTCTCACTGCACAATCCCGCGCGGACGTTCGTGGCGGGCCACCACTCGATGCTGTACGACGGCGAGCTCAAGACGGTGTCATTGGATCCGCTGCCGCCCGTGGCGTACGAGAACCGCTTCGACTCCTCCGACCGCGTCGGCGGCATGCGGCTGGCGGGCTGGTACTACCTGCGGGTCACCCTAAGCCCCGAGGTGGGCACCGTTTTCGGCGACGGGGCGTACGGGGTGACGCTCCGGGTCGCGGTGCAGGGCAGCCGGAAGGCCGGCCCGGCGTACGCGGCGGCCTCCCGGGAGTTCGGCCTCCCCGGGAAGGGTCCCCAGGCAGTGGACAAGGCGCGGCCGGGCGGGCAGGACGGGCGGAGCGGGGTGATGCGGGTCGTCGCGGCGGTCGGTATCGGCACCGGGAGCGTGCTGGTCCTGGGTCTGGGGGTGTGGACCTTGCTGGCCAGACGGAGGGCGGGAGCGGGGGCGGCCGGTCCGGGGTCCATGGGGTCCGGGTACGGGGCGCCCCCAGGCCGGTAGGAGGGGGGCGGGCAGTTCAGCGATGCCGGTCGCATGTGCGGACGGCTGCTCCGCATCAGGTCTGGGTCAGGGCCCAGATGCCCACGGCGAAGCAGACCAGCGCGAGCAGCAGGACCGGGACCGTCACCTTCGGGGGCGGCCCGGTGCGCTTCGGGGACGGCCGGGGCGTTCCGGGCGGTGGGAAGGCGGCGGGCGCGGGCTGCGGCGGCGGGGGAGCGAGGCGGTAGCTGCCGGTCGATGACACGGGGGTCGGTGTGGGCGGCGCGGGGTGCGGGGCGGGTATGGGAGCCGGGGAGGGGGCCGGCGTCGGGGTGGACGCGGAAGTACGGGCCCGGTCCGGGGGCGGGGTCGAGGTCGGGGCCGGATCGGGCACCGGTACGGCGTACTGCGGTGCGGCCGCCGCGCGGGGCACCGAAGCCGGCACGGCGGGTGTCGGGCGGCCCTGCGGGGCCGACGTCCGGGAGCGCGGGTCCGGGAGGCTGGAGGATTGACGCGCCTTGGACGGACCGGGGTGCTGTGGGCCCGAGGGGCCGAAGCCCGGCGGCAGCGGGCCCAACTGGTCGAAGACCTCCACCGGGTCCTGCCCCGTGTCGTCCTCCGGGATCAGCTCCATGGCCGCCGCGAGCGCCTTGCGGGCGCCGATGGCGGTACGGAACCGTGCCTGCGGATCGGGCCTGAGCAGTCCGGCGACGACCTGCCACAGGGGCTCGGGAATCCCCTCGGGGGCGGCGGGGGTGCCGTGGGCGAAGCGCTCGGCGAGCTCTCCGGGCTCGGGCTTGCGGCCCTGGAGCAGGTAGAGCCCGACCAGTCCGACCGCGTAGAGGTCGGCGGGGTAGTCGGGTTCGCAGCCCCGGAGCTGCTCGGGGGCGAGGTAGCCCGGGGTGCCGATGACGTAGTCGGTCTGGGTCAGACGGGCGTCGCCCTTGCGGATGGCGATGCCGAAGTCCGAGAGCCGCAGGTGCGGCCGGCCCGTGCCGGTCGCCTCCAGGAGGATGTTCGCGGGCTTGATGTCCCGGTGCACGACCTCCTCGGCGTGGAGGGCGGTGAGGCCGGACAGCAACTGGTCGAGGAGGGTGCACACGAAGCGGGGCGGGAGCGGGCCGTAGTCCCCGATGAGGTGGGCGAGCGAGCCGCCGTTCACCAGGTCCATCGTGAACAGGACCTGATCGTCGTCCGCCGCCCAACTGGCAGGCGCCAGGACGTGCGGATGGTCGATGCGCAGGGCCTGCTCGCGGACGAAGCGCAGCAGCGCGTGGGCGTCGCGCTGCTGGAGCACCTTCGCCGCGACGTAACGGTGGCGGCGGTGGTCCCAGGAGCGCCACACCGCTCCCGACCCGCCGCGTCCGATCGGGTCGATCAGTTCGTACCGGTTCGCGAAGATCTCGCCCATGGCCCCCGCCCGCCCCCGTCCGCAGTAGTTCTGGTGACGCGTCAGCTCTGGTGTGCCTCGTAGTGCGCGATGGCCTCGGCGGTGCGCCCGGCGCCGTACACCCGCAGGAACTCGGCGAGCTCGGGGTGGTCGGCGGCGAGGGAGTCCGCCGCGTTGATGATGTCGCCCGCCCCGGCCACCGAGCGCAGCAGCGACTGGATCTCGCGCACCACGCGGCGCACGGTGGGCGCACCGGAGCTGGGCGTGGACTGGCTGGTGGTGCTCAGGACGGAGCCGCCCTGGGACTTCTTGATCTCTTCCATCCGGTCCGTGGCCTCCCCCGCGCTGACGCTGCCGTCGGCCACCAGGGAGGCGAGTTCCTGGAGGGCCTGGACGCGCTGGACCACCGCGGGGTTGCCGATCTTGGCGCGCTGGCCGCTCATGAGCTGGGAGAGCATGGGCGCGGAGAGGCCGAGCACGGCCGCGAGCCGGGCCTGGTTGAGTCCCAGGTCGTCGATGAGCCGGCGGAAGAGCGCCCCCAACGGCTCCCCGTACCAACTGCGCTGAAGCTCTCTGGCCCGCGCCGAGGCTTCCTGTTGTGCTGCGTCCATCTGCGTCTCCCCTTCGCTGCTGCGAACCTCGCGGTGCATCTTACGGAGAGTGGTCACCGACGGGGAGTCCCAATCTGTTTGCAGGATTGCGGGGGTCACCCGCTACTCTGGTGTGCGTCGGTGGACGCGCGCTGTGCAGCGCGTTCGCGGCATCCCTTTTCGGGGCCTTAGCTCAGTTGGTAGAGCGCTGCCTTTGCAAGGCAGATGTCAGGAGTTCGAATCTCCTAGGCTCCACGTGACGAGACCCCACTGAACTGCGGAAACGCAGGCAGTGGGGTTTTCGCGTGGCTGGGTCGCTCGGCGGAGTGCAACGCCTCTGGTACGCGCTGGAGGTCGTTGTGGTGGGCGTGCGTGCGCCCACGCGGGAGGGTGTCGCGCATGCGCGCGCAAGCGTCGGCGGACTCGCGGGGCGCGGTGTCACCGTGATCAGCGGTCTGGCTGCGGCAGGAGATCGCCGAGCGGGGCTGCTCCTTTCCCAGTTCTGGCCGGGTGGGTCCGCGTCCGCCGCCCTGAAGGCAGCCGGAGCGGCCTGCGTGGTCGTCGTCGTACTCGGCGTCCCCTCGAACACGGACTACGGTGCCAACGCCCTCACATAGAACCTTTCGCGCGCGGCACGAAATGCTTGTGCAAACGGCCGGGCGGAGTACCGCTCGTCACCACCTGGGGATCGCCACTGCTGGCAGGTCAGTCCCTTCGTGCGCTGAAGGAGGGGAAGACCCCGAGCCCCGAGAAACTCTATTCGCTATCGCAATGCCCAATGGTCTGGCGTGGGCGGGGCCCGTTTCCAGCGGTACGGAGCGAAGTACCGGGCGCACCGGGTGCGGGCCACGCTCATCGGCCTGCACGGCGGGCTGGCCGCCGCCCTGGAACTCGACCCGCCTCGCGGTCCTCGCCACCTTCAACCGCGTCCGGCACGTCGCCTTCGCCGACCTGCGCGACACCGCAGACCCGTGCCGGTCGCCCCCTGAGCGGACCCCGCTTCCCCGTCCGCAGAGGCCACAAGCAAGACCCCCCGGCCCGTGACGTCACGGGACAGAGGGTCTTCTCGGTGCGGGAGGAGGTCAGCGGTCCTTGGGGTCCGCGGCCTCCGCCTCGGCCTGCTTGGCCTCGACCTCGGGGTCGAGAACGGCCTTGCCGTTGCTGTCGACAGAGGTCAGCGGGGTGCGGTCGTGCACCTCGGTGGCCGCCGGGGGCTCGACCAGCCAGTCCGGGTTGGCCTGCTTGTCCCACCATTTCCAGGCGGCGAAAGCACCGCCCGCCAGCACGCCCAGTACCGTCAGCCGCTTGGCGAGGCGTCCCGAACGGGCCCGGCGCTCCTGCTTGCGCACGAGCTTCTGGACCTCCTTCGCGGAGACCTGGCCGCGCAGTGCGGCGAGAGCGGCCGCGCTGCGGGCCGCGGCCTCGTCGCGCACCGGCTGTGCGGCGGCGACGGCCTGCTCGACGCGGGGCGCCGCGTAGTCCGCCGCCTGCTTGGCTGCCTGCCTGGTGCGTACGGCCGCCTTGTGGGCCGCTTCGTCCACCCGGGCCGGCACATGGGTGCGGGCCTGCTCGATACGGGGGGCGAGGTGCGCCCCGTACTGTGCGCGGGCCTGCTCGGCTGCCTGCTGGGTGGCCTGCGAAACCCGTGGGGCGAGCTTGGTGCGGGCTTCGTGCGCGTAGTGCACGGCCGTGTCCTTGGCCGTGCCCGCGTAGGGCGCCACCACTTCGGCGGCGTGTCGCACGCTGTCCTTCGCCGTACTGGTCGCGTGGCGCACGCTGTCCTTACGGGTCACGGAAATCCTCCTCCTCGGTGGCGCTTCGTTGATGCGCCTTTCCACCCGAATCGAAATCATGCCCGGCACGGCCGATCCCGGCATGTGCGGAAGGGCATCCGGGTCATGAACGGTCATGAACGGAGACGGTGGGGCAAATATGGTTCAAGGGGAACTGCCGACGACAATGCCACGCTTCTCGGCCGCCCGCGCCGGTTCCGGGGGTACTCGTCCGAAGAAAGCCGGTCGGCGAGCGGTCGGTACGGGGTGGACCCGGCCCGTACGCGGTGGGGCGTGCGAGGATCGACGCACGCCCGGCTGAAGCACCGCAGCGGGCCCACCAGGACTCAGCGGAGGAGACCCGTGGCCGAGCAGCTCTACGCCACTCTCAGGACCAGCCAGGGCGACATCGACATCCGGCTGCTGCCGAACCACGCGCCCCGAACGGTCCGCAACTTCGTCGAGCTGGCCTGCGGCGAACGCGAGTGGACGCACCCCGGCACCGGTGAGAAGACCACCGACCGGCTGTACGACGGAACGATCTTCCACCGGGTGATCAGCGGGTTCATGATTCAGGGCGGCGATCCGCTGGGCAACGGAATGGGCGGCCCGGGGTACGAGTTCGCGGACGAGTTCCACCCCGAGCTCAGCTTCGACAGGCCCTACCTGCTCGCCATGGCGAACGCCGGGCCCGGCACCAACGGATCGCAGTTCTTCATCACCGTCGAGCCGACCGTGATGCTCAACCGGAAGCACACGATCTTCGGCGAGGTCGCCGACGAGGCGAGCAAGCGGGTCGTCGACGCGATCGCCCGCGCCGAGCGCAACCCGCGCACCGAACGGCCCGTGACGGACGTCGTCGTGGAGACCGTCCTGGTGGAGAAGCGCTGAATGACCGCCGGGACCGTGGCCGGGCACCGCGCGCAGTCGTGACAATGGACGGCATGGAGCAGCCGCCGAAGAGCCCGGACCCCCAGCCCGCCGACGACGCGCAGGACCCGGTGGCGCACTGCTACCGGCACCCCGGCCGGGAGACCGCCATCCGGTGCACCCGGTGCGACAAGCCGATCTGTCCCGACTGCATGGTCAGCGCCTCAGTGGGCTTCCAGTGCCCGGACTGTGTGCGGGGCGGCTCGGGGACGGGGCACGCGCCCGGCGCGAACCAGCCGCGCAACGTCGTGGGCAGCGTGGTGCGCGGCGGCGACCCGCGACTGGTCACCAAGATCCTGCTCGCGATCAACCTGCTGGTGTTCGGCCTCACCCTGATTCCGGAGACCGGAGAGCGCGTCATCGGTGAGCTCGTCCTGGTCGGGGCGTGGCCTCCGCCGCCGTACCCGGTGTTCGAGGGCGTGGCGGCCGGCGAGTGGTACCGGCTGGTCACGTCGATGTTCCTGCACCAGCAGGTCTGGCACATCGCGTTCAACATGCTCAGCCTGTGGTGGATCGGCGGCCCGCTGGAGGCGGCGCTGGGGCGTACCCGCTACCTCGCCCTGTACCTGCTGTCCGGTCTCGCGGGCAGCGCGCTGACCTACGCGGTCTCCGCGCCCGAGGCCCTGTCGCTGGGTGCGTCGGGAGCGATCTTCGGGCTGTTCGGTGCGACCGCCGTGCTGATGAAGCGCATGAAGTACGACATGCGGCCGGTCATCGCCCTGCTGGTGATCAACCTGATCATCACCTTCGGTGTCCCCGGCATCTCGTGGACCGCGCACATCGGCGGCCTCGTCGGTGGCCTGCTGCTGGCGCTGGGCCTGGTGTACGCGCCGAAGGAGAAGCGGAACCTCGTCCAGGCCGGGACCCTGGGCCTGGTCTTCGTCGCCGTGCTGGTGACGGTGCTGGTCAGAACGGCGACGCTGGTCGCCTGAGGGGCTGTGGGCGGAGGACTTCCCCACCCGGTGCCGCGGGCGTTGTCCACAGCGCGTGGCCATGGCTGTGCACGCTGTGGGCTCATGCGGGAACAACTGAGCCCCTCGTCGCTGAGCTGGGTTTTTCCGGCCAGGACAAGGGGCGTCAGCGGGGCGGGGAGTGAGGATGCGATCACACTGGCGTCAACAGCGTGAGAGTTATCCACAGATCGTCATAACTTTTCCTCAGGTGTGGATAACGCTGTGGACAGCTCTGGGGAATGCTTGCGGAACGAGGTGCCCGTGTGCTTCGCGCGCCCCGCGTCCCCAGCCCTCAAGCCCCTACTTCCACTGCGTGGAGACACCGAAGCCGGCGGCGATGAAGCCGAAGCCGACCACGATGTTCCAGTTCTGCAGGCTCTGCACCGGCAGGTCGCCCTCGGTCACGTAGAACAGCACGATCCAGGCGAGCCCGATCAGGAACAGGGCCAGCATCACCGGCGCGACCCAGCTGCGGTTGGTCAGCTTGATCGCCGTCGCCTTCTTCGTGGCGGGCGGAGGCGTGAATTCGGCCTTCTTGCGGATACGTGACTTCGGCACGAGGGACTCTCCTGTCGATGCGCTGCGTTACCGCGCAGGGAACTGTGGCGTGACGCCGGGGGACAAGCGGGAGCCGACAGGGGAAACACGGCCTCCCCCGGGCGTCCGTTAGCGTAGTGCTTCCGCGGCGTGGAAGGAGATAAGGGTATGAGCAATTCTGCCGACTCTCCGGAGCAGCCCGCACAACGCGTGCCGGAGAGGTCCACCGACCGGCCGCCCGTACGACGTCCGGGCCTGCGTCCCGTACGGCTGTTGACCGCCGCCGTGTTCGCCCTCGCCGGGCTCATCTTCGTCACCAGCTTCAACACCGCCAAGGGCACCAACATCCGTACGGACGACTCCCTGCTGAAGCTCTCCGACCTCACCCGGCAGCGCAGCGACAAGAACAAGGAGCTGGAGAAGTCCACCGGTGTCGTGCGGAGCGAGGTCGACGCCCTCGCCCGGCGCGACGACGGCAGCACCCGGGCCGAGGACGCCAAGCTGGGCGTGCTGGAGAAGGCCGCCGGGACCAAGAAGCTGACGGGCGACGCCGTCACCGTCACCCTCAACGACGCCCCGCCCGGCGCCACCGCCAACCCCGGCTACCCCAAGCCGCACCCCAATGACCTGGTCATCCACCAGCAGGACCTCCAGGCCGTCGTCAACGCCCTGTGGCAGGGCGGCGCACAGGGCATCCAGGTCATGGACCAGCGTCTGATCTCCACCAGCGCGGTGCGCTGCGTCGGCAACACCCTGATCCTCCAGGGCCGCGTCTACTCGCCCCCGTACACGGTCACCGCCGTCGGCGACCGCGGCCGCCTCAAGCAGTCCCTCACCGCCTCCCGGGCCGTCCAGAACTACCAGCTGTACGTCAAGGCGTACGGACTCGGCTGGAAAGTCGACGAGCGCGAGGCGGTGACTCTGCCGGGCTACTCGGGCACAGTGGATCTCCACTACGCGAAGCCCGTGCGACAGCCGTAGGGGCTCGGGAGGGGGCTTCCCCGGTGTCGGTGCCACGGTCGGTGCGACTGGTCGTCAGGACGTTCAGCGAACTCTGCGTCACCGTGGGCGCGCTCATCGTCCTGTTCGTCGGCTACGTGCTCTTCTGGACCGGTGTACAGGCCACCGGTGCCTCCGACGGCCAGATCGACTCGCTGGAGCAGGAGTGGGCACGGCGTCCCCCCGCACCGGCGCCCGCTGCCGCCGGTACGACGGAGCCGAGCACCGCGCCCGCCCACGAAGAAGGCAAGCCCTTCGCCGTGATGTACGTGCCCCGCTTCGGCCGGCAGTGGGACTGGCCCGTCCTGGAGGGCACCGGCGCCGGCACCCTGAAGAAGGGCCTGGGCCACTACGCGGGCACCGCCCGGCCGGGCGGGACCGGCAACTTCGCCGTCGCCGGCCACCGCAGGACGTACGGCGACCCCTTCAAGGACTTCCCCCGGCTGCGGCGCGGGGACGCGGTGGTGGTGAACGACGGGACGACCTGGTTCACGTACCGCGTCCAGAAGAAGCCGTACCTGACCGTGCCCGGTGACGTCGGCGTCGTCGATCCGGTACCGCGCAAGGCCGGCTTCGACGGACCGGGCCGCTATCTGACCCTCACCACCTGCGACCCCGAGTGGGGCAGCACCCACCGGCTGGTCGTCTGGGCGCACCTGGACGCCACGCAGCCGGTCGGCGAGGGGCGGCCGGCGGCTCTGGAAGGCTGACCGCCGCCTCGGGACGAGTAACCCCTGCCGCTTGCCCCTGCCCTTTAGTCTGGTGACCACCGAACGGGAAGGGACAGCATGTACGGCTGGATCTGGCGGCATCTGCCGGGCAACACATGGGTGCGGGCGCTGATCTCGATCGTGCTGGTCCTGGCGGTGGTGTACGTGCTCTTCCAGTACGTCTTCCCGTGGGCGGAGCCCCTGCTGCCGTTCGGTGATGTGACCGTCGACGGAAGAAACGGGTCCAACAGCTCATGAGCACGCGCATTCTGGTCGTCGACAACTACGACAGCTTCGTCTTCAACCTGGTCCAGTACCTGTACCAGCTCGGCGCCGAGTGCGAGGTGCTGCGCAACGACGAGGTGGAGCTGAGCCACGCCCAGGACGGCTTCGACGGCGTACTGCTGTCACCGGGGCCGGGTGCGCCGGAGCAGGCGGGCGTCTGCGTCGACATGGTGCGGCACTGCGCCGGCACCGGGGTCCCGGTCTTCGGGGTGTGCCTGGGCATGCAGTCGATGGCGGTCGCGTACGGCGGTGTGGTCGGCCGGGCGCCGGAACTGCTGCACGGCAAGACGTCGCCGGTGCTGCACGAGGGCGCGGGCGTGTTCGCCGGGCTGCCGTCGCCGTTCACCGCGACGCGCTACCACTCCCTGGCGGCGGAGCCCGCGTCCGTCCCCGACGCCCTCGAGGTGACCGCGCGGACCGCCGACGGCATCGTGATGGGGCTCAGGCACCGTGACCTGCCGGTCGAGGGCGTGCAGTTCCACCCGGAGTCGGTGCTCACCGAGTGGGGGCATCTGATGCTGGCCAACTGGCTGGTGCAGTGCGGGGACACGGAGGCGGTGGCGCGGTCGGCCGGGCTGGCCCCGGTGGTGGGTGCGGCCAAGGCGCTCGCGTGACGGCACTGCGCCCCGAGCACGACGCGGCGGGCTACGGCGTCCCCCAGGAGGGCTACGGCCACGCTCCCGGGGAGGGGTACGACCCGCAGCGGCAGGTGTACGGGGCGCAGGAGGATCTCGGGGCCGCGGTGGACCGGCTCGCGGACCCGCTGAACGATCCGCTGCCGGGCACGCGGCAGCAGGGCTGGGGGCAGGAAGCCCCTGGGGGCCGTGACGGCGCCTACGGGGCGTACAGCGGCCATCAGGAGCCGCAGCAGGAGTGGTACGACCCGCAGGGGTACCGCCGCGACTGGTACGGGGAGCAGCAGGCGCCTGCTGTCCCGCCGCAGCCGGAGGTCCCGTACGCGCCGTACGCGACGTCGCAGGCTGCCGCGTACGCGCCGCCGCAGCCGGACGTCTCCTGGGCGCCGCCGCAGGACGCTGCGTACGCGCCGTCGCCGGATGCCCTCCACGCGCCGCGGGAGCCGGTGGCCCCGGTGCCGCCGCAGCAGGTGTACGCACCGGAGCAGCAGACGTACGTACCGCCGCAGCAGGCGTACGAGGCTGAGCCGCAGCAGTACCTGCCGGAGCGGGAGTTCGCACCGGAGCCGGTGACGGGGCCGGACCGTGACGGGGGTGAGGGTGCGTCGGAGCCCGTGCGCACCGGGGGCAGGGCGGAGCGCCGCAGGAGCGCGAAGGGGCGCGCGCCGACCGGCACTTCGGCGGGTGCGTCCGCGGGCAAGGAGAGCACCGGCGTCGTCGTCAGCCGGTTCGTCGGAGAACTGTTCATCACCTTCGGCGTCGTGATGCTGCTCTTCGTGACGTACCAGCTGTGGTGGACCAACGTCCGGGCCGGAATGCAGGCCGACGGCGCCGCGCACAGCCTCCAGGACGGATGGGCCAAGGCCAAGGACGGTGCGAAGCCGGCCGGGGCGTTCGAACCGGGCCAGGGCTTCGCGATCATGCACATCCCGAAGCTGGACGTGAAGGTGCCCGTCGCCGAGGGCATCGACAAGCACAAGGTCCTGGACCGCGGCATGGTCGGCCACTACGCGGACGGCGGGCTGAAGACGGCGATGCCCGGCGACAAGCAGGGCAACTTCGCGGTGGCGGGCCACCGCAACACGCACGGCGAGCCGTTCCGCTACGTGAACAAGCTGGTCAAGGGCGACAAGATCGTCGTGGAGACGCAGGACACCTTCTACACGTACGAGATGACGTCGATGCTGCCGCAGACCTCGCCGTCGAACGTGGGGGTCATCCAGCCGGTGCCGCCGGGCTCCGGCTTCACCGGGCCCGGGCGCTACATCACCCTGACGACGTGCACCCCGGAATTCACCAGCACCTACCGGCTGATCGTCTGGGGCAAGATGGTCGAGGAGCGCCCCCGGAGCAAGGGCATGCCGAAGGCGCTCGACGGCTGACGGAGCGGCTGCACGCGGCCGCCGGGGCCGGCGACGCCGGTGACCAGGACACGAGGGACGGGTGCGGTGGCAGCGAGTACCGAGCAGGAAGAGCGGACCGAGAAGTCCGCGCCGCCGCGTACGACCCGGCCGCGCGGCCGGATCGCGGGGGCGATCAGTGTCTTCGGCGAACTGCTGATCACGGCGGGACTGGTGCTCGGGCTCTTCGTCGCGTACTCGCTGTGGTGGACGAACGTCCTGGCGGACCGCGAGGCGGGCAGGCAGAGCGACGACGTCCGCCAGCAGTGGGAGAGCAGCGCGCCCGGCGAGATCGACATAAAGGGCGGGCTCGGCTTCCTGCACGTGCCCGCGATGAAGAACGGTGAGGTGCTGGTCCGCGAGGGCACCAGCACCGAGGCGCTCAACGCGGGCATCGCCGGCTACTACACGGACCCCGTCAAGGCCGCCCTGCCGTCGGACCGGCAGGGCAATTTCTCGCTGGCCGCGCACCGCGACGGGCACGGCGCGAAGTTCCACAACATCGACAAGCTGAAGAAGGGCGACTCGATCGTCTTCGAGACCAAGGACACCTGGTACGTCTACAAGGTGTACGCCTCGCTGCCGCAGACCTCGAAGTACAACGTGAAGGTGCTGGACCCGGTCCCCCGGGAGTCGGGCAGGACCGAACCGGGCCGCTACATCACGCTGACGACCTGCACACCGGTGTACACGTCGAAGTACCGCTACGTGGTGTGGGGCGAGCTGGAGCGCACGGAGCGGGTGAACGCGCAGCGGACGCCCCCGGCGGAACTGCGGTAGTCCACCGCACGCGGAAGGGCCCCCGGCACGGTGTGTGCCGGGGGCCCTTCCGCGTACCGGGGCCGGGTGCGCGGGCTGCTAGTCGAACAGTCCTCCGCCGTCGTGATGGCCCTGGCCGGGGAAGAGCGTCAGGGTCACCTCACTGTCCTTGGGGACGGTGCTGCCCGCGGGCGGGTTGGTGCTCATGACCTTGGCGTCGTCCGGGACGCCGTCGGGCACGACGACGCGCAGGCCCAGTCCTTCGAGCTTGCCCCTGGCCTCGCCGACGGTCTTGCCCGTGAGGTCGAAGGGGATCTGCGCGGTGCCGCCGTCCGGCGGCGGCTGGGTCGCCTTGGCCTTGGCGACGATCAGCGTGATGCCCGTGTCGGGGAGGGCCTTGGTGCCGGCCTCGGGCGTCTGCTGGATGACCGTGTTGGGCGGCTGGTCCGACTCCTGCTCCGCCTTGGTGATCTTGGTGAAGCCGAGGCTCGTCAGGGTCGCCGAGGCGGCCTCGAAGGTCTGGCCCTTGAGATTGGGGAGCTTCGTCGTCTTCTTCTTGGCGATGACGATGGTGACCTCGGAGTTCTTCTCCGCCTGCTCGCCGCCCTTGGGGCGCTGGTCGATGACCGTTCCCTCGGGCTTCTGCGACTCCTCCTGCTCGACCTTGGGCGTGAAGCCTTCCTTGGTCAGCCGCTGAGTGGCCCGCTTCTCGGTCTGCTCCATGACGTCGGGGACCTCGACCTTGGGAGCGCCGGTCGAGACGACGACGTCGATGGAGCCGCCCTTGGGGAGGGTGGTGCCGGCCGCCGGGGTCTGCGAGCAGATCTTGCCCTTGTCCATGTCGTCGCAGGGCTTGTTGGTCGCCTTGAGGACCATGTCGACGTTGTCGGCCGACAGTTTCGCGTCCGCGAGCACCTTGCCGATGAGCTTGGGAACGACCTTGTCCTGCGGTTTGTCCTTGCTGAACACCGAGCTGCCGATGAAGACCGCGCCGACGAGGACACAGATGCCCGCGATCACCAGCAGGATCGTCGACGTGTTGCTCTTCTTGGGCTGCTGGCGACGGCGCCCCTGCGGTTCGTCGTAGCCGCCGTTGCCGTTCGGGCCGCCGTAGCCGTCCCCGCCGCTCCCGACGGGCGGCATCATCGCTGTCTGCCCGCCCTGGCCGGTCTGGCGCAGGGCGGTGGTGGGCTGGTCGTTGCCGCCGTACCCGCCGTAGCCGACCGCGCCGAGGGCCGCGGTCGCGGCGACGGGACGCCCGTCGAGGCAGGCCTCGATGTCGGCGCGCATCTCGTCGGCCGACTGGTAGCGGTAGTCGGGGTCCTTGGTCAGCGCCTTGAGGACGATGGCGTCCATCTCGGGCGTGATCTCGGCGTCGAAGTTCGACGGGGGCTGCGGCTCCTCCCGTACGTGCTGGTAGGCGACCGCGACCGGTGAGTCGCCGATGAAGGGCGGACGTACCGTCAGCAGCTCGTACAGCAGACAGCCGGTGGAGTAGAGGTCGGAGCGGGCGTCGACCTGCTCGCCCTTGGCCTGCTCGGGGGAGAGGTACTGGGCGGTGCCGATGACGGCCGCGGTCTGGGTCATCGTCATGCCGGAGTCGCCCATGGCGCGGGCGATGCCGAAGTCCATGACCTTGACCTGGCCGGTGCGCGTCAGCATGACGTTGGCCGGCTTGATGTCGCGGTGCACGATCTGGGCGCGGTGCGAGTACTCCAGCGCCTGGAGGATCCCGACGGTCATCTCCAGGGTGCGCTCGGGAAGGAGCTTGCGCCCGGAGTGCAGGAGTTCGCGCAGGGTCGATCCGTCGACGTACTCCATCACGATGTACGGGATGGAGACGTTGTCGACGTAGTCCTCGCCGGTGTCGTAGACGGCGACGATCGCCGGGTGGTTGAGCGAGGCGGCCGACTGGGCCTCACGGCGGAACCGGGCCTGGAAGGACGGATCGCGGGCGAGGTCCACCCGGAGTGTCTTCACAGCGACGGTGCGGCCGAGCCGGGTGTCCTGGGCGAGGTAGACCTCGGCCATGCCACCACGACCGAGCACCGAGCCCAGCTCGTACCGGCCGCCGAGGCGACGCGGCTCTTCCATAGCTAATCCAGCCCTCTCCGTCTGTCCCGACCGCACCTGTGCGTGGTCCGGCGGTGTGCTGTTCGCGCATACGGTACCGGGCGGTCCGCAGCCGTTCGGCCCGCGACCGTCACCTGATACCTGACCGGTACGTCAACGTGCATGAATGGTGAAGCGGGGTGACGGGGGTCACGCCGGACCCGGCGGGGCGGGGGGACGTTTCACGTGAAACATCGGTTTCCGCTGGGGTGTTTCACGTGAAACGTCGGCGGTCGGCCTGACCGTTTCACGTGAAACATTCCTCTGCGGACCGCCGCCGGGTCCTTGGTCCCGCGCCTACTTGGCGCGGTCGAGCACCGCCTTCATGACGTTCTTGGCGATGGGCGCGGCGAGGCCGCCACCGGAGATGTCGCCCCGCGCGGCCTCGCTGTCCTCGACGACGACGGCGACGGCGACCGGAGACCCCTTGTCGGTCTTCGCGTACGAGATGAACCAGGCGTACGGGTTGCCCTCGTTGTTCACACCGTGCTGAGCGGTACCGGTCTTGCCGCCGACGGTGACGCCGTTGATCTGGGCCCGGGTGCCGGTGCCCTCCTTGACGACGGTCTCCATCATCTGCTGGACCTTCTGGGCGTTGTCCGGCGAGAGCGGCTGGCTCATCTCCGTGGGGTCGGTCTGCTTGACGACGTCCAGGTTGGGGTCGGTCAGCTTGTCGACCATGTACGGGGTCATCAGCTTGCCGTCGTTGGCGATGGCGGCGGTGACCATGGCCATCTGGAGGGGGGTGGCCGAGGTGTCGAACTGGCCGATGGAGGAGAGCGCGGTCTGCGAGGGGTTCAACTTCTTGGGCCAGACGCTCGCGTTGGAGCGGACCGGGGTGAACTGCTCGCTGTTGAAGCCGAACTTCTCCGCCGTCTCCTTCATCTTGTCCGCACCGAGGTCGGAGCCGAGCTTGCCGAAGACGGTGTTGCAGGACCACCGCAGCGCGACACGCGGGGTGGCGTTCTCGCAGGGGATGGTGCCTTCGTTCTTCAGCTCGGTCCGCGTGCCGGGCATGACCCACGGGAGCGGCGTCTTGGTCGGCGCGTCGATGTCGCTGATCAGGCCGTGCTCCAGCGCGGCGGCCGCGGTGACGACCTTGAAGGTCGAGCCGGGCGGGTAGGTCTGGCGCAGCGCCCGGTTGAGGGAGACGTCGTCCGGGTTGACCTTCTTGTCGAGCTGCTTCCAGGCATCGGCGTCGCCCATTCCCGCGATCTTCGAGGGGTCGTACGACGGGGTGCTGGCCAGCGCGAGGATCTTGCCGGTCTTCGGGTCGAGGGCGGCGACGGCGCCCTTCTTGCCCTTGAGGCCCTCGTAGGCGGCGCGCTGGGCGTCCCCGTTGAGGGTGGTGACGACGTTGCCGCCCTTCTTCTCCTCGTTGGAGAAGAGGGAGAGCGTGCGGTCGAAGAAGAGGCGGTCGTCGGTGCCGGTGAGGATGCCGTCGTTGAGGTTCTCCAGCTGGGTGGCGCCGTAGACCTGGGAGGCGAACCCGGTGACGGGGGCCCACATGGGGCCGTCCTTGTAGGTGCGCTTGTACTTCAGGTCGCCGTTCTTCGCCTCCACGGAGCCGGTGATGGCCTCGCCGTCGACGATGATGTTGCCGCGCGGGTGGGCGTAACGCTCCACGAGCACACGGCGGTTGTCCTTGTGGGACTTGAGCTTGTCGCCCTGGACGAACTGGACCCAGTTGGCGCGGACGAGCAGGGCGAGGACCAGGATTCCGCAGAAGATCGCGACCCGGCGCAGGGGCTTGTTCACGGGCGGACCACCTGGGTCATCTCGGCGTCGGGGGACGGGGCGGGCGCGGGCGCGGGCCGCCGGGCGGTGTCGCTGATGCGCAGCAGGATGGCCACCAGCGCCCAGTTGGCGATCACGGAGGAACCGCCCTGTGCCAGGAACGGCATCGTCATACCGGTCAGCGGGATGAGACCGGTGACGCCGCCCGCGACCACGAAGATCTGGAGGGTGAAGGCACCGGAGAGGCCGATCGCGAGGAGCTTGCCGAAGGGGTCCCGGGCGGCCAGGGCGGTGCGGATGCCGCGCTCGATGAGCAGGCCGTACAGCAGGATGATCGCCATGACGCCGGTGAGGCCGAGCTCCTCGCCGACGGTGGCGAGGATGTAGTCGCTCTTGGGGGCGATGCCGCCGATGAACCGGGAGTACCCCTGGCCGAGGCCGGAGCCGAAGAGGCCGCCGGAGCCGAAGGAGAACATCGCCTGGGCGGTTTCGGTGACACCACCGTTGGACCCGTGGGCGAGGGGGTTCAGCCAGTTGTTCACACGCGACTGGACGTGGGTGGCGAACGAGGCCACGCCCACGGCGCCCGCGGCGCTCAGGGTGAGGCCGAAGACCACCCAGCTCGTGCGCTCGGTGGCGACGTACAGCATGATCACGAAGAGGCCGAAGAACAGCAGTGAGGTGCCGAGGTCGGTCTCGAAGACCAGGATCATCAGGCTGAGCACCCAGATGACCAGGATCGGGCCGAGGTCGCGGCCGCGCGGCAGGTACATCCCCATGAAGCGGCGGCTGGCCAGGGCCAGGGCATCGCGTTTCACCATGAGGTAACCCGCGAAGAAGATCGCGATGATGATCTTCGCGAACTCACCCGGCTGGAGCGAGCCCACACCCGGGATGGTGATCCAGATCTTGGCGCCGTTCACGCCGGGGAAGAACATCGGCAGGATCAGCAGGACCAGCGCCACCACCATGGAGATGTAGGTGTAGCGCTGGAGCACCCGGTGGTCCTTGAGGAACAGCAGGACCGCGAGGAAGAGGGCCACGCCGACGGTCGACCACATCAGCTGGTTGGGCGCCATGGCCTTGCCGAGCGAGGGCTCCTGGTCGAGCCGCCAGATGAACACCAGGCCCATGCCGTTGAGCAGGGTGGCGATCGGCAGCATCAGCGGGTCCGCGTACTTGGCGAACTTGCGCATCATCAGGTGCGTGACGCCGGCGAGGAGGCTGAGGCCCACTCCGTACCCGAGCATGCCCGCGGGCAGCGAGCCGTCCTTCGCGAGGCCCACGTTGGCGTACGCGAAGACGGGGATGATCACGGCGAACGCCAGCAGGAACAGCTCGGTGTTGCGCCTGCTGGGTGCTTCGATCGCGCCGATGGTGGTCGTGTTGGTGACAACGCTCATGGTGGTGTGGGCCCCCTACGGTGTGGCCGGCTTACCGCACTGCGAGGCCAGTTCCTGCTCTTCCTCGGAGAGGGTGGGACCGGGAGCGGGGGCGCTCGGAGTGGGTGTGGGCGAGTTCGTGGCGCCGGGCGACTTGGCCGGGTCGGGCTTCGCCGGCGGCTTCGGCGGCGCGGACCGCTGTTCGGACTTTTTCTTGCAGGCGGACGCCTGGAGCGCGAGCTTCTCGATCTTCTCGCGCGCCTGGGCGAGGTCGCTCGCGGGCAGCGAGTCCTTGACCTCCTTGGACTGGAACGCCGGGAGGTACTTGAGTTCGATCTCGGGGTGGTCCTTCTCGATCTTCGAGAGGGAGACCCACGGAAGGTCCTGGTCGACACCCCGGTACAGCGCGACGTGCTCGCTGTTGGCGCCGACGTAGTACTGGGTCTGGGTCCAGCGGTAGCCGCCGTACAGGCCGCCGCCGACGACGGCGAGCGCGAGCACCAGGTACAGGGATCTCTTGAACCACTTGCGGCCGGGGGACTTCACGAAGTCCTCGCCGTTGTACATGTCGAACGTCTCGTCCGGCAGACCGCCGCCGTACCCGCCTCCGCCGCCGCTGCTGCCGCCATTGCCCGCGGGGCCGAAGCCGCCCGGGGACGGCTGCGGCGCGGAACGGCCCAGGCCCGCGGCACGGCCGGCCGGGGTCTGCATGGCGCCGCTGTCGTGCAGTTGGTGCTGGTTCTCGGCGACCGCGCCGACGACGACCGGGGTGTCGTTGAGCCGGACCGCGAGGGTGTCGTTGCCGTCGACGTCCAGGACGTCGGCGACGATGCACGTGATGTTGTCGGGGCCGCCGCCGCGCAGTGCCAGCTCGATGAGGTGCTGGACGGTCTCCTGCGGGCCCTGGTAGCTGGCGAGCGTCTCCTCCATCGTCTGGTGCGAGACGACGCCGGACAGGCCGTCGGAGCAGATCAGATAGCGGTCGCCGGCCCGTACCTCACGGATGGAGAGGTCGGGCTCGACGTGGTCGCCGCTGCCCAGCGCGCGCATCAGCAGGGAGCGCTGCGGGTGGGTGGTGGCCTCTTCCTCGGTGATGCGGCCCTCGTCGACGAGGCGCTGCACCCAGGTGTGGTCCTGCGTGATCTGGGTGAGGACGCCGTCGCGCAGCAGGTACGCGCGGGAGTCCCCCACGTGCACGAGGCCCAGGCGCTGGCCGGTCCACAGCAGGGCGGTGAGCGTGGTGCCCATGCCCTCCAGCTGGGAGTCCTCCTCGACCATCAGCCGCAGCTGGTCGTTGGCCCGCTGCACGGCCATGCCCAGGGAGGTCAGGATGTCCGACCCGGGTACGTCGTCGTCGAGCTGGACCAGAGTGGAGATCACCTCCGAGGAGGCGACCTCGCCGGCGGCCTGGCCGCCCATGCCGTCGGCGATCGCGAGGAGCCGGGGGCCGGCGTAGCCGGAGTCCTCGTTCCCCTCGCGAATCATGCCCTTGTGCGATCCGGCGGCGAAGCGCAGGGACAGACTCATACGCACCTCGCCCGTCGGCTCCGGGTACACCGGGTTTCGAGCCACACTGCCCACCCTCCGGTCGAGAGCGCGCCCGGGGCCCCGGGCAGGGCTCGGGGGCCCTGTGCCAGGGCCGCTGCGGCTCGCTCGCTCCGCTCGCTCATTGTCGTACTACTTCCGCAGCTCGATGACGGTCTTGCCGATGCGGATCGGCGCGCCCAGCGGAATCGGTTGCGGCGTGGTGAGCCGGTTCCGGTCGAGGTAGGTGCCGTTGGTGGAACCCAGGTCCTCGACGATCCAGTTGCCGTCGCGGTCCGGGTAGATCCTGGCATGCCTGCTGGACGCGTAGTCGTCGTCCAGCACGATCGTCGAATCGTGCGCGCGGCCGAGGGTGATGGTCTGCCCCTGGAGCGCCACCGTGGTTCCGGTGAGGCTGCCCTCGGAGACGACCAGCTTGGTCGGTGCGCCGCGGCGCTGGCGCTGCTGTTGCTGCGGAGGCGCGGCCTGGCGGCCCGCCCCGGTGTTCTGCTGCTGGGCACGCGTGTCGGGCGCATTGCCGCGGCGGGAGCCGCGCTGCGTGACACGGGTGCCGAACAGGTCGCTGCGGATGACCTGGACGGCCACGATTACGAATAGCCACAGGACAGCTAGGAAACCTAGCCGCATGACCGTCAGGGTCAGCTCTGACATTGCCCCCGCTTCACCCTTCGGCTTGCCGGTAAACGATGGTGGTGCTGCCCACGACGATCCGCGAGCCGTCGCGGAGCGTAGCGCGGGTGGTGTGCTGTCCGTCCACCACGATGCCGTTGGTGGACCCGAGGTCCTGGATCGTCGCGGGGTTGCCCGTACGGATTTCGCAGTGCCGGCGCGAGACGCCGGGATCGTCGATCCGTACGTCGGCCTCGGTGCTGCGGCCCATCACGAGGGTGGGACGGGAGATCTGGTGACGGGTGCCGTTGATCTCGATCCAGCGTCTGGTCTGGGCGCCGGGCATCGGGCCGGGGCCCGCGGGGGGCCTCCGGTCCGGGGCCGACGGGCGGTTGCCGCCGGGCGGTCCGGGCGGCATGGGCGGCGGGCCGCCCGGTGCGGACGGCGGGAGTCCGCCGCCGCGCGGAGCGGCGGGGCCGGGGCCGGCGTCGGGCGCCGCGACCTGGGACGTGCTGGAAGCGAGCGTGCGGCTGCGTACGCGGTAGAGACCGGTGTCGAGGTCGTCCGCCTTCTCCAGGTGGACCTTGATGGGTCCCATGAAGGTGTAGCGCTGCTGCTTGGCGTAGTCGCGGACCAGACCGGAGAGCTCGTCGCCGAGCTGGCCGGAGTACGGGCTCAGACGCTCGTAGTCGGGGGCGCTGAGCTCGACGATGAAGTCGTTGGGGACGACGGTCCGGTCGCGGTTCCAGATCGTCGCGTTGTTGTCGCACTCGCGCTGGAGGGCGCCGGCGATCTCGACGGGCTGGACCTCGGACTTGAAGACCTTGGCGAAGGTGCCGTTCACCATGCCTTCGAGCTTTTGTTCGAAACGCTTCAGGACTCCCATGGGGCACCTCCTCCGTCGTTGTCGTCCTGGTACTGCTTACTGATCGTATCCACGCGCCGGGAAAACGGCTGGTTCCCCTTGTCCGCCCAGTCGATGAGTGTCACCCCTCACAAGGGATCGTAGAGGTGGCTTCCTGACAGTGTCCCGCACGTGCGCTCCTCCTCTGAGGAGCGGGTGCCGGAGGCCGACGTTCCACTGGCGGGTCCCCGGAAACAAGGGGTGTGAACCCACCCCGACCAGCGTGCTAATCTTCTTCTTGTCGCCAGGCAGTCGCACAAACCAGTGCGAGGAAATCGAACGACATCACTCATGCGCGAGTGGCGGAACGGCAGACGCGCTGGCTTCAGGTGCCAGTGTCCTTCGGGACGTGGGGGTTCAAATCCCCCCTCGCGCACTCTTGGGATTCGGGTCTCACCGTGAAAACGGTGGGGCCCGTTTCTGTATGTCCGGACACGGGACGTCCGGGCTCGGGGCGACCTCTCTGCTCACGGGGCGGTCGGTCTGACGGTGTGCTGGTCGGAGGCGGTTGTGACGCGGTCGGGGCTGTTCGGTGTCGGTGCGGGGGTGCTGACGGGGCTGGCTGCCGCGCAGCAGGTGATGCTGGCAGTGGGCCTGGGGGGCTGGCTGCCCGGCTGGCAGCCGTGGCCCTATCTGCTGCTCGCCGCCGTGCTGTGGCTCCTCGCGAAGCCCTGGTGGAGGGAGAACGGCCCGGTCCCGGGCGGAGTTCCCGGGTTCTGGGACACGGCTGAGAAGTGGCTGCGACGCGTTCCGGTGTGGGCGTACGTCGTGGCGGTGCTGGTCCTCACGGCCGCCGTGTGGGCCTGGTTGCAGGACTTCGAGCCGTACCTCGGTCATGAGGAGGCGGTCTACGCGAACAAGGCGCGCTTCTGGTTCGACGGGACGCCGGACGCGGGCTGGGGCGTCTACCGGCCCGTCGGGCTGCCGGCGCTGGGGGCGCTCGCCCTGTGGATCACGGGGTACGACGGCTACGCGTCCGGCGGCGGCACGGGGGCGCTGCGCGCGGTGGCCCTGGTGCTGGCCCTGCTGATGCTGTGCGTGACGTACCTGGTGGCCCGCGCGTGGACGACGCCCCGGCGGGCGCTGGTGGCGGTCCTGGTGCTGCTGAGCGGGCTGGGATTCCTGCGCAGGATGCCGGAGTTCCTGAACGACATCGGGTCCACCGCGCTGCTGCTGATCGTGGTGTTCCTGCTGGTGCGGGCGCTGGAGCAGGCCGGCACGAAGGCAGGCGGCAGGGCGCTCCTGCTGACGCCGGTCGTGGTGCTCGCCGCCTTCTATCTGCGCTACGGAGTCGTCGGAAACCTCCTCGCTGTCGCTCTTGCGGGTGTTCTCGCGTACGGGCCCCGGGCCTGGTGGGCGCTGGGGTGGCGGCTGTGGGCGGCGGTCGGCGTGCTCGCGGCGGGGCTCGTGCCGCACTTCGTGTACGCCGTGGAGCGCACCGGGAAGCCGCTGGGCATGATCCTGTCGGCGACCTCGCAGGCCAACCGGGAGTACGTCGGCGACGGCTTCGTCTACTACCTGAGTGTCTTCCCGTACCGGCTGGCCGGCGACCTGGGCGCGGTGGTCATGGCCGCGGGGGTGTGCGCGGCGTTCGCGGCCTGGCGGCGGGTGCGTCGGGGCGGTGCGTCCGGGGCCGGGGTTCGTGGCGACGACCGGCGCCGGGTGTTCCTGGGGGCCGCGGCGCTGCTGGTGTTCGTAGTGCTGGGGGTGGCCACCGACGGCGAGCCCCGGTTCGTGTATCTGCCCGTCACGCTGCTCACCGTGCTCGGCGTGCAGGCGCTGGCGGAGCTCACCCGGGCGTGGGCGCCCCGGGTGCTGCTGTGCGTGGGGGCGCTGGCGGCGGTGACGGTGCTCGGGACGGCGCAGGTGGTGGCGCACGGGGCGATGCCGGCGCCGACGAAGCTGGGCGCGTCGACGGTGCCGGTGGCGCGGGCGCTGGCCGCGAAGGACGGGGAGCGCTGCCTGATCGTCACCGGCTACGAGCCGGAGTTCGGCTGGTATTCGGGGTGCGATGCGCTGACGTACCGACAGTACCGGGAGAAGTACGGCGACGGGCGGACGGTGCGGGTGCCCGCGGGGACCAGGGTGAGCTTCGTACGGTTCGACAAGGGGCGGTTGCAGCCGAACGCGGCGGGGGTGCGCGACCTCATCGACGGGCGTGCGGCGACGCGGCTGCGGATACCGGCCGTGGCGGGAGGGTCGGCGGGGTCGGCGACGGTGTGGAGCGTGCGGTTCTGAGCCTTTGAGAGGCGCCGTGAGGGGGGCGGGGCTTCTCAGGTGCGGCTGTTGTTGTAGCGCAGCAGGTACGAGGCGAAGCGGGTGAGGTCGTCCTCGCTCCAGTCGGCGAGGCGCTCCTGGTAGGCGGCGTGCCGGCTGGCGTGGGTGGCGGTGAGAGTGGCGGCGCCGGCGGCGGTGGGGTGCAGGACCTGGACGCGTTGGTCGGCGGGGTCGGGTCGGCGCTCGACGAGGCCGAGCTTCTCCAGGGTGGTGAGCTGCCGGCTGACGGTGGATTTGTCGAGCATGTAGTGCGTGGCGAGGTCGGTGGCGCGGCAGCCCTGCTGGTCGTGGATGTGCGCGAGCAGCGTGTACGAGACCAGGGGCAGGTCCGGGTGGAGCCGGGCGGCGGTGGCGCGGGCCCGGCGGGCGAAGGCGGTCAGCTCGCGCTCGATGGTGTCGACGGCGGTGCTGCGGCCGGCGTCGGTGCTTCGAGGGGGCTGGGCGCCGTGGGGCTGCTCGGTGCCGTGGGGGCGCTGTGTGTTGTGGGGCTGCTGGGTTTCGTGGGGGTGCTGGGTGGTCATGGGGTGGTTTGCCCTTCGCTCTATTGGTTGTATAGTACATTCATCGGGTGGTTGTAATTGCCAACCACTGTGTCTTTTTCTTCCCGGGTCGCTTTCCTTGCTGCCCTCGCTCTCCCCGTAGTCCCATTTCTTGGAGTTTGCCCATGTCTGCTTCCCCCATGGCCACGGCTCACAGCGGTACGGGGGCGCAACTCCGGCACGTCCTCGGCCACCTCCTCACCCCACTGCTCATGTGCATCGGCATGGGGCTGGCGTACCTGGGGGCCTTCCACGCGCCCGCGCCGCACGACTTGCGCGTGGACGTCGTCGGGTCCGGGCCGAGTGCGCAGGTGCTGGCGCAGACGCTGAACGACAAGGGCGACGGCGCGCTCGACGTCCGTACCGTCGGCGACCGGGCGACCGCGCGGCAGCAGTTGGAGGACCGGGAGACCTACGGGGCGTACGTGCCGGGCGCCGAACCGGAGCTGCTCGTCGCCTCGGCGGGGTCGGACACCACCGCGACCGTCGTCGAGAAGGTGTTCACCGGGATCGCGGCCCAGCAGGGGGCGCCGCTGAAGGTGACCGACGTGGTGCCCGTGGCGTCCGGAGACCCGACGGGGCAGGGCCTGTTCTTCCTGCTCGTCGCGCTCAGCATCGGCTCGTACGCCTCGGTGGCGGTGATCGGCGGCGCCGGGGCGGTGCTGGCACTGCGGCTGCGGGCACTGCTGGCGGTGGGCATGTCACTGGTGGTCAGCGCCATCGGGGCGGTGTTCGCGGGGCCGCTCTTCCACCTGGTGGACCAGGGGCTCGCCGGGGTGTGGGCGATGTCGTGGCTGTACTCGGCGGGCATTCTGCTGGTCGGTGTGGGACTGCACACCTTCCTCAAGCGGTGGACCACGCTGGGCGTGATGGTGCTGTTCGTGATGCTCAACTTCACCAGCTCCGGCGGCATCTTCCGGCCGGAGCTCCAGTCCGGCTTCTTCGCTGCGCTGCACTCGTTCTGGAACGGCGCCGGGTTCATCGAAGGGGCGCGCGGACACGTGTACTTCGAGGGCAACGGGGTCGGACGCAGCGTGCTGGTCCTGGCGCTGTGGTTCGTGGCCGGCGCGGCCGTGATGGGGGCCGCGGCGCTCGCTGAGGCGGCGCGGCGGGGGAAGCAGCCCGGGGCGGCTGTGCGGGGCGAGGACGCGGTGGAGGAGGAGCTGGAGGAGGCGGTCGGGGTGTGAGGCGGGGTGCGTGCGAGTCCGTGTGGGGCCGGCGGATGTGGGTCCCGTACGTGAGGTTGTGTGCAGGGGGGAGAGCGGTCCCGGACTTCGGTCCGGGGCCGTTTTTCGTACTAATCCTCGGTTATCCACAGGGTGTCTGAGCAGGGGGGCGACAACGGCGCTACGGTCGTGGGCAGTTGATGAACGGCCGCGGGGAGCGGTTCGTGAAGCGGTACGGAGCGGGGGAGGCGGCGTGATGAACGGGACCGGGGAGAACGGGCGGATTCCGGACGTGGAGGGCTTCGCGAAGCGGGCCGTGCGGGGAGGTGCGGAGTCGGGACCGGGTCGGGCGGCATCGGGTGAGGCGAAGTCCCACACGGCGGAGTCCCATAAGGCGGCCTCCCACAAGGCCGAGTCCCGCAAGGCCGAGGGCAAGGCCCTGCGGGCGAAGGTGCCGCGTGGCGACCACCGCAGGCTCCCCCTCGACGCGGGGCGGCCGGACGCCGTACGGGCCGTCGAGGAGTCCAACCGGGGGCGGGTGGCGTCCCTGACGCCGATACGCGTGGGACGCATGGCCGCCAGCCCCTTCTCCTTCCTGCGCGGCACGGCGGGCCTGATGGCCCACGACCTGGCCGGCACCCCCGTCACCGGGGTCGCCGCCCAGATATGCGGAGACGCGCACGCGGCGAACTTCGGCCTCTACGGAGACGCCAGGAACCGCCTGGTCATCGATCTCAACGACTTCGACGAGACGGTCGTCGGCCCCTGGGAGTGGGACGTCAAACGGCTCGCGACCTCGCTGGTGCTCGCCGGACGCGAGGCGGGGGCCGACGAGGACACCTGCCGCCGGGGAGCGTTCGACACGGTCGGCGCGTACCGGCGGACCATGCGCCTGATGGCGAAGATGCCCGCTGCCGACGCGTGGAACGCGATAGCCGACGAGGAACTCGTCTCGCACACCGACGCCCGCGACCTGCTGGGGACGCTGGAACGGGTCTCCGAGAAGGCCCGCAAGAACACCAGCGCCCGGTTCGCGGCCCGGTCCACCGAGGTCACCGAGGACGGCGGCCGGCGTTTCGTGGACGCGCCGCCGGTGCTGCGCAGGGTGGGCGACGCGGAGGCGGCCGCGGTCGCCACCGCGCTCGGGGAGTACCTGGGGACCGTCGCCGAGGACCGGCTGCCGCTGCTGGCCCGGTACGCGATACACGACGTGGCGTTCCGGGTGGTCGGCACCGGGAGCGTCGGCACCCGGTCGTACGTGGTGCTGCTGCTCGACCACCGGGGGGAGCCGCTCGTCCTCCAGGTGAAGGAGGCGCGGGCCTCCGCTCTCACCCCGTACCTGCCGGCGGCGGGGTTCGCGATACCGGAGCCCGTGCACGAGGGGCGGCGGGTCGTGCTCGGGCAGAAGCGGATGCAGGTGGTGAGCGACATCCTGCTCGGCTGGTGCACGGTCGACGGACTGCCGTACCAGGTGAGGCAGTTCAGGAACAGGAAGGGGAGCGTGGATCCGGCGGCACTGGAGGCGGGGCAGGTCGACGACTACGGGCGGATGACGGGGGCTCTGCTGGCGAGGGCCCACGCGCACAGCGCCGATCCGGAACTCGTCGCGGGCTACTGCGGGAAGAACGAGGAGTTCGACGAGGCCGTCGCCGACTTCGCCGTGACGTACGCGGACCGCACGGAGGCGGACCACGCGGAGCTGGTGGCCGCGGTGAGGGGTGGGCGGATCGAGGGGGAGATGGGGGTGTGAGGGGGGTGGGGTGAGGGGGCGGGGGGGAGGGGGGAGGGGGCCCCAGGACGGCCCGTCCGGCAGGGGAAGAGGACCTGGCCCCGCCCGGGACCGTAGGCTGGCCGGGTGACTCAGGATGCCGCCGGGGGACCGGTTCCCCCCAATGAAGACGACGCACGGCCCGAGGCGCGGCTGGAGAAGGCGGTGGGGGCCGCCGAGCAGGCGCTGATCGAGTTCGAGATCGCGGTGGACACCTTCCGGATCGAGGTCGAGAACTTCTCGCGGCTGCACCACCAGAAGCTCGGGCCGATGTACGCGCGGCTCGACGAACTGGACGCGCAGATCGCCGAGGCGAAGGCGCGGCGGACCGGCGATCCGGAGGACCGGGCGAAGGCGGACGAGCTGCGGGCGCTGGTCATGCCGATGCCGGGCGTCGAGGAGCTCTTCCACGACTGGATGGACTCCGACGGGCTCTCGCCCGAGGCCGCGGCCATGCTGAACGAGCAGCCGGTTCGGCCGCCCGAGCGGGTGCGGCCCAGCGAGGAGGCCCGGAAGCTGTACCGCGAGCTGGTGCGCAAGGCCCATCCCGACCTGGCGCGGGAGGAGAAGGAGCAGGCCCGCCGGGAGGAGTTCCTGACCCGGGTCAACGCCGCCTATGCGCGTGGTGACGAGGCCCTGCTCGGGGAACTGGCGCAGGAGTGGGCGGCGGGGCCCGTGCCCGAGGTGCGGCTCAGCGCCAGCGAGGAGCTGTACGCCCGGCTGGAGTGGCTGTCGCGGCGCAAGGAGTGGTTGACCGTCGTCGCCCGTGACCTGGAGGGGAGCGCCATCGGGTCGATGCTGCGGATGGCGCCCGAGGATCCCGACCGGCTCCTGGAGGAGATCGCCGAGCAGTTGCTCGCGCAGGTCTCCGAGCGGGAGGCCGAGCTGGCCCGCTGGGTGCAGTAGCGTTCCGGGCGGCGGCGGGGGGCCGTGGGCGGCCCGTCGTCGTGTGCGGTGAGTGATCTGTAGTCGTGTAATCCTGTGGTTCGTGTGTACGAGAGAAGGCTTGACCCCATGAATTTCGCCTCCATGCCCTCGGTGGACGTCGCGTCGGTGCCGGCCGACGGCCTGGTGCTGGACGTCCGGGAGGCCGACGAGTGGGCGGCCGGGCACGTCGAGGGTGCGCTGCACGTTCCGATGAGCGATTTCGTCGCCCGGTTCGGCGAGGTCACCGAGGCGGTGGCGGATGGTCGCCGCGCCCATGTGATGTGCCGGGTCGGCGGGCGTTCGGCGCAGGTCACCCAGTACCTCGTGCAGCAGGGCATCGACGCGGTGAACATCGAGGGCGGCATGCTGGCGTGGGACGGGGCGGGCCGGCCGATGGTCGCCGAGGGCGACGCCCCCGCGTTCGTCCTGTGACGTTCCCGGGCCGTCGGCCCGGCGAACAAGTGTCGGGTCCGTTTTCGGGACGCTGAGCCCGGCGGCCGGGTGTCCGGGGCGTTCCCTGGACGCTGAGCCCGGCGGCCGGGTGCCCGGTCCGTTCCCGGAGCGCTACCCCAGCGGGTGGGCCGCCAGCAGGTCGCCCAGGGCTTCCTCGTGGGCGGCGGCCGGGCCGAGGCTGAGTTCCAGGTGTTTGGCCCATGCGTGGTAGCGGTGCAGGGGGTAGTCGGTGTCCGCGCCGAAGCCGCCGTGCAGGTGCTGGGCGGTCTGCACGGTGCGGCGTACGCCGTCGCAGGCCCAGATCTTCGCCACCGCCACGTCTCCCGCCAGGGGCAGCGCCCCGTCCGCGTCACAGCTCAGCCGCCAGGCGGCCTGCCAGAGGGTGGCCTCCATGGCGCGCAGGTCGATGTACCGGTCGGCGGCCTGCACGGCGACCGCCTGGAACGTCGCGACGGGGAAGCCGAACTGTTCGCGCTGCGAGGTGTAGGCGGCCGTCATCTCCAGGACGCGTTCGCCCAGGCCCAGTGCCTGCGCGCAGGTTCCGGTGGTGAGCAGGGCGTGCAGCCGCTCCCAGGCCGCCGGGTCGGTGATCACCTCGTGTGCGGTCGCGGGCACGGCGTCCAGGCGGACCTCGGCGAGGAGTTCGCCGTTGGTGGAGACCTGGTCGGCGAGGGTGGTGCCGGTGCGGTCGCGGGGGATCAGCGCGAGGACCGTGCGTCCGTCCTCGGTGTGCGCGGGCACCGCGATGTGGTCGGCGTGCCGGGCCCAGGGCACCGCCGTCTGGACGCCGTCCAGGGTCCACCCGGAGCCGTCCGACTGGCGTGCCGTGACGGCGAGTTCGGCTCCTTCGTGGCCGGTGCGCCCGTGGGCGGCGGCGGTGAGGACCAGCTCGCCGCGTCCGGCCCGGGGCAGCAGTTCGTCCGCCAGCTCCTTGTCCCCGTACCGCTGTACGGTCAGGGCCACCGCGCTCGTCTCCAGCAGCGGCACCCGGGCCAGCACTTTCGCCGCTTCGCGCAGGACCAGGCAGAGGGCGAGCGGGTCCAGGCCGGCGCCGCCGTGCTCCTTCGCCAGGAGCAGGCTCAGCAGGTCGGCGGCGGCCAGCTTCGCCCACAGCGGGCGGTCGAAGTCGTCGGCGACGGCGCCCGTGGTGAGCGCCGGGCTCGGTGTCGCGTCCGGCGCCACGTTGGCGAAGACCGCCCGTGCCGCCTCGGCGGCCGCCTGTTGTTCCTCGGTGAAGGTGAAGTCCACTGCCCTGCCCTCCGTGCCCGTGCTCGCGGAACGCCAACATCTGACGGAGCGTCAAGATAGAACACGTTCTACGGGAAGGGAATGGCGGCGGGCGCGGGGCGCCGTACGTTCAGCGGTCGAAGTCCAGCTCCACTTCCCCGGTGGCCGGACGGGACTGGCAGGCCAGCACGTAGCCCGCGGCCGTCTCTTCCTCCTCCAGCGCGTAATTGCGGTCCATGCGCACCTCACCGCGCACCAGGAACGCCCGGCAGGTCCCGCACACCCCGCCCTTGCAGGCGTACGGAGCGTCGGCCCGCGCCCGCAGTACGGTCTCCAGCAGCGATTCGCCGTCCTGCACCGGCCAGGTCCCGGAGCGCCCGTCGAGGGTCGCGGTCAGGGTGCCGCCCACCGCGGCCGGCACGGTCGCGGCCGGTGCTGCGGCGGCCGCGCCGTCGTCGACGTGGAAGACCTCCTCGTGGATGCGGTCCCGGCCGACCCCGAGTCCGCGCAGCGCGCGCTCGGCGCCCTCGACCAGGCCGAGCGGCCCGCACAGGTACCAGCCGTCGATGTCGGCGACCGGCAGGAGCGCGGGGAGCAGTTCCGTCAGCCGGTCCCCGTCCAGTCGCCCCGACGGCAGACCCGACTGCTGCTCCTCCCTCGACAGCGCCGTGACCAGTTGGAACCGGTCGGGGAAGCGGTCCTTGAGGTCGGCGATCTCCTCCAGGAACATCGTGGAGGCCGCCGTGCGGTCGCTGCGGATCAGGCAGAACCGGGCGTGGGGGCGTCGGGTCAGCAGGGTCGTCGCGATCGACAGCACCGGGGTGATGCCGCTGCCGCCGACGATCGCGGCGAAGTGCCCGTCGCGTGGTTCCAGCACGAAGCGCCCCGTCGGCGGCATCGCCTCGACGGTGTCCCCGACCAGCAGTTCCTTCAGTGCGTACGTCGAGTACGCGCCGCCGTCGACCAGCCGGATGCCGACCCGCAGCACCGGCTCGTCCGGGGCCTCGGCCGCCGGGGCGCAGATCGAGTACGTGCGCCTGATCTCCCGTCCGTCCACGATCCGCCGCAGTGCCAGGTGCTGGCCGGGCACGTGCCGGAAGGTCTCGCGCAGCTCGGGCGGCACCGCGAGGGTGACGGCCACCGCATCGTCGGTGAGCCGCTCGATGCCCCGGACCCGGAGCGGGTGGAACGGCATCTACAACTCCTTGAAGTGGTCGAAGGGTTCGCGGCAGGCCACGCAGCGGCGCAGTGCCTTGCACGCGGTGGAGGAGAACCGGCTGAGCAGTTCGGTGTCGATGGAGCCGCAGTGCGGGCAGCGGATCGCGAGCGACAGCGGTACCGGGCCGGAACCGGGACTCCCGGAACCCCCCGACCCCGCAGAACCTGGGCCGTTCACCTCGCGCGTCGTGCGCGGCGGTGCGATGCCGAACGCGGCGAGCTTGCGCCGCCCTTCCGCGCTGATGTCGTCCGTGCTCCAGGCCGGGGCGAGCACCGTGCGGACGGTGACCTCGGTCATGCCGCCGCTGTCGTGCAGGATCCGCTCGATGTCGGCGGACATCGCCTCGACGGCGGGGCAGCCGGTGTACGTCGGGGTGAGGTCGACCTCGACGCGGCCGGGTCCGGTGACGTGCACGGCGCGCAGTACGCCCAGCTCCGCCAGGGTGAGGACGGGCAGTTCGGGGTCGGGGACCGTGCCGGCCAGGCGGCGCAGTTCGGCCTCCAGGGCGGTGTCCTCGCCTGCTGCCGCGTGGTCCTTCACCATGTCGCCCCCGGGTGGCTGCGGTGCAGGTGCTGCATCTCGGCGATCATCCGGCCGAAGGGTTCGGTGTGCAGGCCCTGCCGGCCCGCGCCCGCCGTCCAGGCTCCGGTGCGGGGGCCTTCGGGCACGGTCAGCGTGGCCCGCTCCAGTACCGCGGTGACGGAGGCCAGCCACTCCTCTTCCAGCGGCGGCACCTCCTCCAGCCCCTCGACCGGCTGGAAGGGCTCTCCGGTGAACCGCCACAGGGCGTCCACCGCGCGCTGTGTCCGGCCGTGGCTCTCCTCGGTGCCGTCGCCCAGGCGCAGCGTCCACTGCTCGGCGTGGTCGCGGTGGTACTCGGTCTCCTTGACGGCCTTCGCCGCGAGGGGCGCGAACGGGCCCTCTCCGGCGGCCAGTCGGTCGTACAGGAGGTGCTGGTAGGTGGAGAAGAACAACTGGCGGGCGATGGTGTGGGCGAAGTCGCCGTTCGGCTGCTCGACGAGCTGGAGGTTGCGGAAGGCGCGTTCCTCGCGGAGGTAGGCGAGTTCGTCCTCGTCGCCGACGAGGGAGAGCAGGATGCGGGCCTGGCCGAGGAGGTCGAGCGCGATGTTGGCGAGGGCGACTTCCTCTTCGAGGACGGGGGCGTGGCCCGCCCACTCCCCCAGCCGGTGCGAGAGGACGAGGGCGTCGTCGCCCAGCGCGAGGGCCGCGGTGCGCGGGACGGCGGCGGTCACAGGTGCTTCACCCCGTCCGGGATCGCGTAGAAGGTGGGGTGGCGGTAGGGCTTGTCGCCGGAGGGCTCGAAGAAGGAGTCCTTCTCGTCGGGGGACGAGGCGGTGATCCCGGCGGACGGCACGACCCAGATCGAGACGCCTTCGGACCTGCGGGTGTAGAGGTCGCGGGCGTTGCGCAGGGCCATGGCGGCGTCCGGGGCGTGCAGGCTGCCGGCGTGGGTGTGGGACAGTCCGCGGCGGGAGCGCACGAACACCTCCCACAGCGGCCAGTCGTGGTGCTGGTCCGTGCTGGTCGTGTCCGGGCCGGTCATGCGGCTTCCCCCTGGTTCTGGCGGTGCTTGCTTGCGTGTGCCGCGGCGGCGTCCCGCACCCAGGCGCCCTCTTCGTGGGCGCGGCGGCGCTGGGTGATGCGCTGGTCGTTGCAGGGCCCGTTGCCCTTGAGGACGTCCCAGAACTCGGCCCAGTCGATGGCGCCGAAGTCGTGGTGGCCGCGTTCTTCGTTCCAGCGCAGGTCCGGGTCGGGAAGGGTGAGGCCGAGGGCTTCGGCCTGGGGGACGGCGATGTCGACGAAGCGCTGGCGCAGTTCGTCGTTGGAGTGCCGCTTGATCTTCCACTGCATGGACTGCGCGGAGTGCGAGGACTCGTCGTCGGGCGGGCCGAACATCATCAGCGACGGCCACCACCAGCGGTTCACCGCATCCTGGGCCATGGCGTGCTGCTCCGGGGTGCCCCGGGAGAGGGCGAGGAGCGACTCGAAGCCCTGGCGCTGGTGGAAGGACTCCTCCTTGCAGATGCGGACCATCGCGCGGGCGTAGGGCCCGTAGGAGCAGCGGCAGATGGGGACCTGGTTGGTGATCGCGGCGCCGTCCACCAGCCAGCCGATCGCGCCGACGTCGGCCCAGGTCAGGGTGGGGTAGTTGAAGATCGAGGAGTACTTCTGGCGGCCCGCGTGCAGTTTGTCGAGGAGCTCCTCGCGGCTGGTGCCGAGGGTCTCGGCGGCGCTGTAGAGGTACAGGCCGTGGCCGGCCTCGTCCTGGACCTTGGCCATGAGGATGGCCTTGCGGCGCAGGGAGGGGGCGCGGGTGATCCAGTTGGCCTCGGGCTGCATGCCGATGATCTCGGAGTGCGCGTGCTGGGCGATCTGGCGGACCAGGGAGGCGCGGTAGGCGTCCGGCATCCAGTCGCGCGGTTCGATGCGCTCGTCCGCGGCGACGGCCGCGTCGAACACCGTCTGCGGGTCCGGAGCCGTTCCCGCCCGCCCCTCTGCCGCGGGGTGGGTCTGCCCTTCCGTCACTGCCGTCATCCTGGCCCCCTGTGCCACCTACCGACCGATCGTTCGGTTCGTTGGCTTCAATGGTGGAGCGACGGCCCGTAGGGTGTCAACCTCTGTGGACAACTGGCCGACGCGTCTGATCGGGGCGGGATGGATTCGTACGACGACAAGGCCCGGGGCGACGACAGGGCCCGGGGCGACGTCAAGGCCCCGGCCGCCGGCCCGGCCCCGGACGACGCCAAGGCCCCGGATGCCGACCCGACCCCGGACGACGGCCCGACCACGGACGCCGCCGAGAATCCGGCGGAGGCCGCCGCGCCGCCCCCCGAGGCGCCCGTGGAGATCCCCGGCATCGCGGGGCTCTCCCTTCCGTCCCGGATCGTCGCGGCCCTCGTCCTCGCCCTGGCCGGCGTGACCGCACTCGTCCACCTCGGCGCGGTGTTCCTGCACATCGCACCGTCGAACACGCTCTCCAAGGAGCACGGCGAGGCCGTCAGCGCCTGGATCAACCCCGAGTTCGAGCAGAACTGGAAGCTCTTCGCCCCCAACCCGCTGCAGCAGAACGTCGCCGTCCAGTCCCGCGCCCAGATCCAGACCGAGAGCGGCCAGTGGCGCATCACGGAGTGGATCGACTTCTCCGCCAAGGACGCCGAGCAGATCCGCGGCAGCCTCCTGCCCAGCCACACCACCCAGAACGAACTGCGTCGCGGCTGGGACTTCTACACCAACTGGCACAACGACAAGAACGAGTCACTGGGCATGCGCGGGGACGTTTCCGCACGTTACGTGCGGCGCATCGTGCTGGAGCGGATGTCCGAGCTCGACATGGGCGGCCGGGTGGTGCGCATCCAGGTCCGCTCCTCCACGACCTCGGTGAAGCCGCCGCCGTGGAGCACGGAGAAGATCTCCACCAAGCCCGTGTACCGGACGCTGCCCTGGTGGACGGTGACGCGCGCCGACCTGACGAAGGTCGCCGACGAGGCGGGAGTGACCAGGTGAGCGCCGTCGGCCCGTTCCTCGCCAGGCCGCTGCCCGCCCGGGTGCGGCAGTCGCTCCTGCGGGGTCTCCAGCGCGTCACCGCCACGGCCCTCGGCCCGTACCAGACGGCGATCGTGCGCATCGGGTTCTCCGGGACCTGGCTGCTGTTCCTGCTGCGCGAACTGCCCCACCGGCACGAGCTGTACGGACCCGACGGCCCCTGGGGCTGGGACATGGGGCAGCAGCTCATCGCCGACAACGGCGCGTTCACCGTGCTGATGTGGACGAGCAGCACCCTGTGGTTCGAGTTCGTGTACGTCCTCGCGATCGTCTCCAGCGCCCTGTTGCTGGTCGGCTGGCGCACCCGGACGATGTCCGTGCTGTTCATGATCGGCGTGCTGTCGCTGATGAACCGCAGCGTCTTCATGGGCGACGGCGGCGACAACGTCATCCACCTGATGGCGATGTACCTGGTGCTCACGCGCTGCGGCCGGGTGTGGTCGCTGGACGCGCGCCGGGTGCGGGACGCGGGCGGTGCCGTCGCCGCCGCCGTACGGGACCGGGTGGGGCCCGTGCTGTGGGCGGTGCTCGGCGCGGCCCTCGCCGCGGTCACCGTCATGGGGCTGCTGAGCTGGGGCTGGGCGCTGGTGTTCTGGGCGCTGCTGCTCGCGCACCTGCTGTGGTGGGCCGCGTGCCGCCGGGCGGACGGTGAGCCGCGACGCCTGCTGGACGTCCTGGCCAACCTTGTCCACAACGCCGGTCTGCTGATCATCATGGTCGAGGTCTGCTTCGTCTACGCGACGGCCGGCTGGTACAAGGTGCAGGGCTCGCGCTGGCAGGACGGCACCGCGGTCCACTACCCCCTGCACCTGGACTACTTCACGCCCTGGCCGTGGCTGTCCGAGCAGCTCGCCGCGCACGGCACGATGGTCATGCTGGTGACGTACGGAACGGTGATCGTGCAGGTCGCCTTCCCGTTCACGCTCTTCAACCGGCGCGTGAAGAACGTCCTGCTGGTGCTGATGATCCTGGAGCACGCGAGCATCGCGGTGCTGCTGGGGCTGCCGTTCTTCTCGCTGGCGATGATCGCCGCGGACGCGGTGTTCCTGCCGACGGTGTTCCTGCTGTGGCTGGGCGGACGGGCCGGCCGGCTGCGGGACCGGGTGCTCGCCCCCTCGCGCAAGCGCCGCCCCCAGCGGCGTCCCGAGGCCGTGGAGCAGCCCCGTACGCTCGTGGGGTGAGCAGCGAGAACGACAGCAGCGTGGGCGAGCCCGCCCAGGACGAGCCGGTCCCGTACGAGCCGGTCCCGTACGAGCCGGTCCAGTACGACGACGGCTTCGGCGACGGGATCGGCGTCGGCCCGCACCCCGGGCCCTGGCCCGAGGGCGAGCGCTACGACCCCGAGCTGCTGGCGCACGGCGACCGGCGCAACGTCGTCGACCCGTACCGGTACTGGACGCGGGAGGCGATCGTCGCCGACCTGGACACCCGGCGGCACGACTTCCACGTCGCCGTGGAGAACTGGGGCCACGACTTCAACATCGGCTCCGTGGTGCGCACCGCCAACGCCTTCCTCGCCAAGGAGGTCCACATCGTGGGGCGGCGGCGCTGGAACCGGCGCGGGGCCATGGTCACCGACCGCTACCAGCATGTGCGCCACCACCCGGACACCGCGTCGCTGACCGCGTGGGCGGCCGCCGAGGACGTCCCGATCATCGGCATCGACAACCTGCCGGGGGCGGTCCCGCTGGAGCGGACGGTGCTGCCGAAGCGGTGCGTGCTGCTGTTCGGGCAGGAGGGGCCGGGGCTCACCGAGCAGGCGCGGGCGCACGCGTCGATGGTCTGCTCGATCGCGCAGTTCGGGTCGACGCGGTCGATCAACGCGGGGGCGGCCGCGGCCATCGCGATGCACGCCTGGGTGCAGCGGTACGCGGACGTGCCGGGACCGTCCTGACCCGACGGGGCGCACCGGGAACGCCGTGGTCCGCGTTGGGGGGCGCGAACCACGGCGTTCGGTTTTCCGGTGCGTACGCCGCCGTCAGGCCTGGCGGCGCACCTCCACCGTCCGGAAGCGGTTGGCCACGAACGCGCCGTCGCACAGTGCGGCGTTCGCGGCCGGGTTGCCGCCGGAACCGTGGAAGTCCGAGAACGCGGCGGTCTGGTTGACGTACACCCCGCCCGTGAGGTTCAGCGAGAGCTGCGCGGACTCCTCCAGGCAGACCTCCTCCACGGCCCGCTCCACCTCGTCGGACGTCGTGTACGCGCCGACCGTCATGGCGCCCTTGTCGCGGACGGTACGGCGCAGCAGTTCGACGGCGTCGGCCGTGGAGTCCACGGCGACGGCGAAGGACACCGGGCCGAAGCACTCCGAGAGGTACGCGGCCTGGTCGTCCGGCTTCGCGCCGTCCAGCTTGACGATGACGGGCGTACGGACCGTGGCCCCGGGGAAGTCCGGGTGGGTGACCTCCCGGGACGGCAGGGCGACCTCGCCGAGGCCGGCCGCCGCCTCCAGGCGGGCCTTCACGTCCGGGTTGACCAGCGCGCCCAGCAGGGCGTTCGCCCGGGCGTCGTCGCCGAGCAGGCCGCCGACCGACTTCGCGAGGTCGCCGACCACCTCGTCGTACGACTTGGGGCCCGCGTCGGTGGTGATGCCGCCCCGGGGGATCAGCAGGTTCTGCGGAGTGGTGCACATCTGGCCGCTGTAGAGGGACAGCGAGAACGCCAGGTTGGCGAGCATGCCCTGGTAGTCGCCGGTGGAGTCGACGACGACCGTGTTGACGCCGGCCTTCTCCGTGTAGACCTGCGCCTGCCGGGCGTTGGCCTCCAGCCAGTCGCCGAACTCGCTGGACCCGGTGTAGTCGATGATCTTGATCTCGGGGCGGGTGGCGAGCGTCTTGGCGATGCCCTCGCCGGGACGCTCGGCGGCCAGCGCCACCAGGTTGGGGTCGAAGCCCGCCTCCGCGAGGACCTCGCGGGCGGCCTTGACCGTCATCGCGAGCGGGAGCACCGCGCGCGGGTGCGGCTTGACCAGGACCGGGTTGCCGGTGGCCAGGGAGGCGAAGAGGCCCGGGTAGCCGTTCCAGGTGGGGAAGGTGTTGCAGCCGATGAGCAGGGCGACGCCGCGCGGGACGGCCGTGAAGGACTTCGCCAGGTTCAGCGGGTCGCGCTTGCCCTGCGGCTTCGACCAGTCGGCCGACGCGGGCACCCGGGTCTGCTCGGCGTAGGCGTACGCCACCGCCTCCAGGCCGCGGTCCTGGGCGTGCGGGCCGCCCGCCTGGAGCGCCATCATGAACGCCTGGCCGCTGGTGTGCATCACCGCGTGCGCGAACTCGTGCGTGCGGGCGTTGATCCGGGCCAGGATCTCCAGACAGACCACGGCGCGCGCCTCGGGCCCCGCGTCGCGCCAGGCGCCCATGCCCGCGCGCAGGGCGGGCAGCAGGACGTCGAGGTCGGCGTGCGGGTAGGAGACGCCCAGCTCCGGACCGTACGGGGAGACCTCGCCGCCGTCGGCGGCGGAGCCGCCCACCCAGCCGTCCGTGCCCGGCTGGCCGCCGAGGTCGAAGCGGGTGTTCTTCAGTGCCTCGAACGCGGCGAGACCGTCGGCCGCCGCGCTCTCGCCGTACGCCTTGGGGTGCTCGGGGTGCGGGGACCAGTAGGCGCGCGTGCGGATCGCGTCGAGGGCCTGGTCGAGTGTGGGCCGGTGGGTCTCGGTCAGCTGCGTCAGCTTCTGCGGCGACTGTGACGGCGTCTGCGGCGACTGCATTGCGCGGACCAACTCCTCGTCGAGATGGGCTCGTGATGGGCACCGGCTGAGCTCCGGGCGGGCTCGGGCTGGGCCGTGACGGTCGGACACGGTTAGAGTAACCGAACGATCGGTCGGGACAAGGGGGCCGACATGAACCTGTGGACGACCGGTTCACGGGACCGGCGTGAACCTGTGGACAACCGTCCTGGAGGATGGGCCGCATGACAGCAATCGAGCGCTCCCGCACCGTCGCCGTCGTCGGGGCCGGGACCATGGGCCAGGGCATCGCCCAGGTCGCCCTCCTCGCCGGACACCCCGTCCGGCTCTTCGACGTCGACGCCGGGCGCACCACCGCCGCGGACGCCTCCGTACGCTCCCGGGTGGAGCGGCTGGTGGAGAAGGGGAAGCTGGCGCGCGCCGACGCCGATGCCGCCCTGGAGCGGCTGCACCCCGCCCACGACCTGCGGGACCTCTCCGGAGCCGCCCTCGTCGTCGAGGCGATCGTGGAGCGTCTGGAGGTCAAGCAGCAGGTGTTCCGGTCGCTGGAGGAACTCGTCTCCCCCGACTGTCTGCTGGCCACCAACACCTCCTCGCTGTCGGTGACCGCCGTCGCGGGCGCGTTGAAGCATCCGGGGCGCTTCGTGGGCATGCACTTCTTCAATCCCGCGCCCCTGCTCCCCCTCGTGGAGGTCGTCAGCGGCTTCGCCACGGACGCGGACGCCGCCACGCGCGCCTACGACACCGCGCTCGCCTGGGGGAAGACCCCGGTGCGCTGCGCCGACACCCCCGGTTTCCTGGTCAACCGGATCGCCCGGCCCTTCTACGCCGAGGCCTTCGCGGTGTACGAGGAGCAGGCCGCCGACCCCGCCACCATCGACGCCGTGCTGCGTGAGTCCGGCGGCTTCAGGATGGGCCCCTTCGAGCTGACCGACCTGATCGGCCAGGACGTCAACGAGGCCGTCTCCCGCTCGGTGTGGGAGGCGTTCCACCAGAGCCCGAAGTTCGTGCCGGCGCTGCCGCAGCGCCGCCTGGTCGAGTCCGGCCGGCTCGGCCGCAAGTCCGGGCACGGCTGGTTCCCGTACGGAGAGAACGGCGCCGGGCCCGCGCCGCACACCGCGCCGCCGGCGCGGCCGCCCGCGCGGGTCACCGTCGCCGGTGACTTCGGGCCGGCGGCCGAGGTGCTCGCGATGCTCCGGGAGACGGACGGCATCGAGGTCACGGAACTGGCCTCCGGCGGCCCGTACATCGGCCTCCCCGGCGGCGGCCAGCTCGCCCCCGTCGACGGGCACACCTCGGTGGAGTACGACGACGTCGTCTACTTCGACCTGGCACTGGACTACCGGGCCGCCACCCGCATCGCCCTCGCCGCGTCCGACGACGTCTCCGAGGAGACCCTCAACGAGGCGATCGGGCTCTTCCAGGCGCTCGGCAAGGACGTCAGCGTCATCGGCGACGTTCCCGGCATGATCGTCGCGCGCACCGTCGCGATGCTCGTGGACCTCGCGCTGGACGCCGTGGCCAAGGGCGTCGCCAGTGCCGGTGACATCGACACCGCGATGCGCCTGGGCGTCAACTACCCGCGCGGACCGCTGGAATGGGGCCGCGAACTGACCGCCGACTGGACCTTCGACCTGCTCACCGCGATGCACCAGCGCTGCCCCACCGGGCGCTACGCCCCTTCGCTCGCGCACTACCGGCAGGGGTACGCCGACCAGGCGTCCGCGTCCGAGGCCGCCGGCCGGGCGGACGCCGCCGCACAGGAGAGCACCGGATGACCACCACGGACCGGCCGACCGCGGCCAAGCGGGACACGTACACCCCGGAGACGCTGCTGGCCGTGGCGGTGAACGTCTTCAACGAGCGCGGCTACGACGGCACCTCCATGGAGCACCTCTCCAAGGCGGCGGGCATCTCCAAGTCGTCCATCTACCACCACGTCGCGGGCAAGGAGGAACTGCTGCGGCGGGCGGTCAGCCGGGCGCTGGACGGGCTTTTCGCCGCCCTGGAGGAGCCGCGGGCGCAGCGCGGGCGGGCCATCGAGCGCGTCGAGCACGTCACGCGGCGCACCGTCGAGGTGCTGATGGCGGAACTGCCGTACGTGACCCTCCTCCTGCGGGTGCGCGGCAACACGCAGACGGAGCGGTGGGCGCTGGAGCGCCGGCGCGAGTTCGACCAGCGGGTGGCCGATCTGCTGAAGGCCGCCGCCGCCGACGGCGATCTGCGGGCGGACGTGGACATCCGGCTGGCCACCCGGCTGCTCTTCGGGATGATCAACTCGCTGGTGGAGTGGTACCGGCCGCATCCCGACGGGGGCGCGGAGCAGGAGCAGCTGGTGGACACGGTGGTACGGATGGCCTTCGACGGGCTGCGCACGGGCTGAGCGGCGTGGGGCGCGCCCGGCGCCGGGGTGCGGGACGCGCCCGGCACCCGGGCCCCTCAGTCCTGGGCCGGGCCCCTCAGCCCTGGGGCGGGGCCTCAGTCCTGGGCCGGGCGCTGCGGGTCCAGGCCGGTCTCCTCGAAGACCAGCAGGGTGCGCGTGCTGAGCACCTCCGGGATGGACTGGATCTTCGTCAGGACCAGTTCGCGCAGGGTGCGGTTGTCCGGGGTGTGCACCAGCAGCAGGACGTCGAAATCGCCGCTGACCAGCGCTATGTGCGCGGCGCCCGGCAGCGCCTGGAGCTGTTCGCGGACGGTCCGCCAGGAGTTCTGGACGATCTTGAGGGTGATGTACGCGGAGGCGCCCTGGCCTGCTCTCTCGTGGTCGACGCGGGCGCTGAAGCCCCGGATGACGCCGTCGTCGATGAGCCGGTTGATGCGGGCGTAGGCGTTCGCCCGCGAGACGTGGACGCGCTCGGCGACGGACCGTATCGAGGCCCGGCCGTCGGTCTGGAGCATGTGCAGGATGTCGCGGTCGATGGCGTCCAGCGGGCGGGCGGGCGGCCGGTCCCCGGTGAGGGCGGGCGACGGGCCCCGGGCGCCGGCGAGCTGCTCGTCCCGGGGGGCGGCGGGCGGCAGGTCCCGGGCGCGGTTCCTGTGGACATCCCCCGCGTCCCGGGAAACCCCGTCACCCGATCCGGCCATTTGTTCAGCTGCCATGTCCCCCCGCTTCCCCGCCATGGACGTACTGTCCCCATCCCAGGCTGCGCAGAACCGTTTGTCCACAGGCTGATGCCGCCTGTAGCCAAACTGCACCCACGACCGAACAATCGGTAGGTGAGACGCGCCACATTCCGGCGCCCTCCTGGACCTGTCCTTTCCGTCCTGTGGGTCCTGTACCCGCCGGGGCGGCATGTCCACACCGCTCCCACGAGGAGGTGTTCGTCGTGACGATTCAAGAGATGCCGGGCAGTACGGCCTACCGGCCCAGCCCGCCCCCGGCCTGGCAGCCGCGTACCGACCCCGCTCCGCTGCTCCCCGACGCGTC
This sequence comes from Streptomyces sp. NPDC088745, assembly GCF_044751045.1. Taxonomy (NCBI): domain Bacteria; kingdom Bacillati; phylum Actinomycetota; class Actinomycetes; order Kitasatosporales; family Streptomycetaceae; genus Streptomyces; species Streptomyces sp. NPDC088745. The sequence continues at coordinate 708,509 of NZ_JBIVLB010000001.1, read as the reverse complement.
GCCGTACCGCGTGCTCGGCACCGGGGCCGCCGCCGGGGCCGACCCCGCCCTGCTGCGCCGGCTGTACGCCGAACTGGTGCGCGGCCGCAGGTACAACGCGCAGGCCACGGCGCTCACCCGGCAGGGCCGTCTCGCCGTGTACCCCTCCAGCACCGGCCAGGAGGCCTGCGAGGTCGCCGCCGCGCTGGTGCTCCAGGAGCAGGACTGGCTCTTCCCCTCGTACCGCGACACCCTCGCCGTCGTGGCCCGCGGCCTGGACCCCGTGCAGGCGCTCACCCTGCTGCGCGGCGACTGGCACACCGGGTACGACCCGCGCGAAGCCCGCATCGCGCCCCTGTGCACGCCGCTCGCCACCCAACTGCCGCACGCGGTCGGCCTCGCGCACGCCGCCCGCCTCAAGGGCGACGACGTGGTCGCGCTGGCCATGGTCGGCGACGGGGGCACCAGCGAGGGCGACTTCCACGAGGCGCTGAACTTCGCCGCCGTGTGGCAGGCGCCGGTCGTCTTCCTCGTGCAGAACAACGGCTTCGCCATCTCCGTCCCTCTCGCCAAGCAGACCGCCGCCCCCTCCCTGGCGCACAAGGCCGTCGGATACGGAATGCCGGGCCGCCTGGTCGACGGCAACGACGCGGCCGCCCTGCACCAGGTGCTCGGCGAGGCCGTGGAGCGCGCCCGGCGCGGCGGCGGCCCGACGCTGGTCGAGGCGATCACGTACCGCATGGAGGCCCACACCAACGCCGACGACGCCACCCGCTACCGCGGCGACGCCGAGGTCGACGCCTGGCGCGACCACGACCCGATCGCCCTGCTGGAGCGGGAGCTGACCGCCCGCGGCCTGTTGGACGAGGACGGCGTACGGGAGGCCGCGGAGGCCGCCGAGGCCATGGCCGCCGACCTGCGGGCCCGGATGAACGCGGACCCGGTGCTCGACCCGATGGACCTGTTCACCCACGTCTACGCAGAGCGCACCGGGCAACTGCGCGAGCAGGAGGCACAGTTGCGGGCCGAGCTGGAAGCGGAAGCAGACGTGGAGGACGGGCGATGAGCAGCACCACCGTGGCCCGCGGCGCGGCGAAGGCCGCCGCGAAGCCCGCGAGCATGGCGCAGGCCCTCCAGCGCGCCCTGCGCGACGCGATGGCCGAGGACCCGACCGTGCACGTCATGGGCGAGGACGTCGGCGCGCTCGGCGGCGTCTTCCGCATCACCGACGGCCTGGTCAAGGAGTTCGGCGAGGACCGCTGCACGGACACCCCGCTCGCCGAGGCCGGCATCCTCGGCGCGGCGGTCGGCATGGCGATGTACGGGCTGCGGCCCGTCGTGGAGATGCAGTTCGACGCGTTCGCCTACCCGGCGTTCGAGCAGCTCGCCAGCCACGTCGCCAAAATGCGCAACCGGACGCGCGGCGCACTCCCCATGCCCCTGACGATCCGGATTCCGTACGGCGGGGGCATCGGCGGCGTCGAACACCACAGCGACTCCTCCGAGGCGTACTACATGGCCACCCCCGGCCTGCACGTCGTCACCCCGGCGACCGTCGAGGACGCCTACGGGATGCTCCGCGAGGCCATCGCCTCCGACGACCCGGTCGTCTTCCTGGAGCCCAAGCGGCTCTACTGGTCCAAGGCCGACTGGTCGCCGGACGCACCGACCGCCGTCGCCCCGACGGGCAGGGCCGTCGTCCGCCGCCCCGGCCGCAGCGCCACCCTCATCACCTACGGGCCGTCCCTGCCGGTGTGCCTGGAGGCCGCCGAGGCCGCGACGGCGGAGGGCTGGGACCTGGAGGTCGTCGACCTGCGCTCCCTCGTGCCCTTCGACGACGAGACGGTGGCCGCCTCCGTGCGGCGCACCGGGCGCGCGGTCGTCGTGCACGAGTCGCCCGGTTTCGGCGGACCCGGCGGCGAGATCGCCGCCCGGATCACCGAGCGCTGCTTCCACCACCTGGAGGCTCCGGTACTGCGCGTCGCCGGGCTGGACGTGCCGTACCCGCCGCCGATGCTGGAGCGCCACCACCTGCCCGGCGTGGACCGGGTGCTGGACGCGGTCGCGCGGCTCCAGTGGGAGGACTGACGATGGCACAGGCTTCTGGAATGGCGAGTCTGGAGTTCAGGCTGCCGGACCTCGGCGAGGGACTGACCGAGGCGGAGATCGTGCGCTGGCTGGTGCGGGTCGGCGACGTCGTCGCCGTCGACCAGCCGGTGGTCGAGGTCGAGACGGCCAAGGCGATGGTCGAGGTGCCGTGCCCGTACGGGGGCGTGGTCACCGCGCGCTTCGGCGAGGAGGGGACGGAACTGCCCGTCGGCTCGCCGCTGCTGACCGTGGCGGTGGGCGCGGACGCCTCGGACGGTGCCCCTGCCGTGAACGGCTCGGACGGTGCCCCCGCCGCGAACGGCTCGGGCGCTGCCTCCGGGTCCGGGTCGGGGAACGTGCTGGTGGGGTACGGCACGACGGCCCCTGCGGCGCGCCGGCGCCGGGTGCGGGCCGGGGCGCGGGGGGCGGGTGAGGCGCAGCCCGTGGCTCCGCAGGCCCCGGCGGTCCCGGCTGCCGCCGCCCCTTCCGCTGTTCCGGTGGCTCCTGCCGGTGCGCCCGCTCCCACCGGCAGGGGCGGAGGTCCCGTGCCGGTGATCTCTCCTCTCGTACGTCGGCTGGCGCGCGAGAACGGACTCGATCTGCGGCAGTTGAGCGGCTCGGGACCCGACGGGCTCATCCTGCGCGGCGACGTGGAGCAGGCCCTCCGTGCGCCCGCCGCCGGTGGGACGACCGCTGCCGTCCGCCCGGGTCCCGCCGCCCCCGCCACGGCTTCCGCCGCTGCGGCAGCCGCGCCCGCCCCGTCCCCGTCCGCCGCGTCCGCCGTCCGGGTCCCCCTCAAGGGGGTACGCGGAGCCGTCGCCGACAAGCTGTCCCGCAGCCGCCGCGAGATACCCGACGCCACCTGCTGGGTGGACGCCGACGCGACCGAGCTGATGGCCGCCCGCGCCGCGATGAACAGCGTCGGCAACGGGCCCAAGGTGTCCGTGCTGGCCCTCCTCGCCCGCGTCTGCACGGCCGCCCTGGCCCGCTTCCCCGAGCTGAACTCCACCGTGGACACCGAGGCCCGCGAGATCGTCCGGCTCTCCGAGGTGCACCTGGGCTTCGCCGCCCAGACCGAGCGCGGACTCGTCGTCCCGGTCGTCCGCGACGCGCACACCCGCAGCGTGGAGTCCCTGGGCGAGGAGCTCGTCCGCCTCACCGACGCGGCCCGGGAGGGCAGGCTCACCCCCGCCCAGCTCACCGGCGGCACCTTCACCCTCAACAACTACGGGGTGTTCGGCGTCGACGGCTCCACGCCGATCATCAACCATCCCGAGGCGGCCATGCTCGGCGTCGGCCGCATCGTGCCCAAGCCGTGGGTGCACGAGGGCCAGTTGGCGGTGCGCCAGGTCGTCCAGCTCTCGCTGACCTTCGACCACCGGGTCTGCGACGGCGGCACCGCGGGCGGCTTCCTGCGGTATGTCGCCGACTGCGTCGAGCACCCGGCACTGCTGCTGCGCACTCTCTGACACGCCATCGGCCCCGGGCCGGGCCCCCTCGCCGACGACGGCCGCGGGGCCCGGCCATACTTCGGGGCATGAGTGCCCACGCGTATGACGCCGTCGTGCTGTCCGGGGGCGCCGGGCGGCGGCTCGGCGGTGTCGACAAGGCCGCGGTGCGGATCGGCGGACGGACCCTGCTCGCCCGGGTCCTGACGGCCTGTGAAGGGGCCGGGACCACGGTGGTCGTCGGCGGCCGGCATGCCACCGCGCGCCCGGTGACCTGGGCCCGCGAGGACCCGCCCGGCGGCGGCCCGCTCGCCGCGCTGGCCGCCGGGGTCCGCGGGACCCGGGCGCCGCTGGTCCTCGTGCTCTCCGTGGACCTGCCGTTCGTGGACCGGGCCACGGCCGACACGCTCGTACGGTCCGTGGCGGACGACCCGCGCACCGACGGGGCGCTCCTCGTCGACGGCACCGGCCGTGACCAGCCCCTGGTCGCCGTGTACCGGACCGAACCGCTGCACCGCCGGCTCGCCCTGCTGACCGCCGAGCACGGTTCCCTCTCCGGCCTTCCGCTGCGGCGGCTCACCGCCGAGCTCGCCCTCACGCGTGTCACCGCCGCCGATCCCTTCGCCTCCTTCGACTGCGACACCTGGGAAAACATCGCAGCGGCCCGTGCCCGCATCAGGGAGCATGGGCACGTGCTGGATGAATGGATCACCGCAGTCAAGGACGAACTCGGTCTCGACCTCACCGTCGACACCCCCCTCCTCCTCGACCTCGCGCGCGACGCCGCGCACGGCGTCGCCCGACCCGCCGCTCCCCTGACGACGTTCCTGGTCGGTTACGCCGCGGGCCGCGCCGGGGCCGCAGGGCCCGAAGCCGTCGCCGCGGCCGCCGCCAAGGCGACCGCGCTCGCGGCCCGCTGGGCCGCCGAGACCGAAACCGCCCCGGACTCCGGCGGGCCCGGTTCCGGCGCGGCGGGCTCGGGGCAGACGGGTTCCGGACAGGCGAGCCCCGGACAGGCGGGTTCCGGCGCGCCCGGTTCCGGTCCGGCGGGCTCGGGGCAGGCGGGCTCCGGACCGGCTGGCTCCGGCGGGCCCCGTTCCGGACAGGCGGGCCCCGCGTGAGCGACACCGACCACGAGATCGACGGCATCGAACAGGCCCTCGCGCTCGTCAGCCGCACACCGCCCGCCGTGCCCGCACCCGCCGCCGATCCCCCCGGCGCGCGGCCCCCCGACACGGCCCCGGAGGCATCCACGGACCAGGCACCCGCGCCCGCCGCTGAGGCCCATCCCGCCACCACCTGGCCCGAGGCCCGCGCCGCCGCCGCGCTCGCCGGGCGCACCGCACCGGCCCGCCCCCGCCGCGTGCCCCTGGAACAGGCGCTCGGGCAGATCCTCGCCGAACCCCTCGACGCCCTCACCGACCTGCCGTCCTTCGACACCTCCGCCATGGACGGCTGGGCCGTGGCCGGCCCCGGGCCCTGGTCCTTCCGCGAAGGCCCCGGCATCCTCGCCGGACGCGACGCCCCCGACCCGCTGGGCGACGGCGAGGCCGTACGGATCGCCACCGGGGCCCGCATCCCCGTCGAGGCCACCGCGGTCGTCCGCCGCGAGCACGCCCACGCCGACGCGGCCAAGCAACGCCTGCACGCGCAGCGCGAGGTGATTACCGGTCAGGACATCCGCCCGCGCGGCCAGGAGTGCCGCACCGGTGACCGCCTGCTGCCCGCGGGCTCCGTGGTGACCCCGGCGGTCCTCGGCCTGGCGGCCGCCGCCGGATACGACACCCTGCTGACCGTGCCCCGGCCCACCGTCGAAGTGCTCGTCCTCGGCGACGAGTTGCTGACCTCCGGGCTGCCCCGCGACGGCATGGTCCGCGACGCGCTCGGCCCGATGCTCGCCCCCTGGCTGCGTGCCCTCGGAGCGGACGTGCTCGACACCCGCTGCCTGGGCGACGACCCCGCGGCGCTGCGCAAGGCGGTCCTCGGTTCCGAAGCGGATGTCGTCGTCACCACCGGGGGTACCGCCGCCGGGCCCCTCGACCACGTGCACCCGTTCCTCGCCTCCGTCGATGCCGAACTCCTCGTCGACGGCGTCGACGTGCGCCCCGGCCACCCCATGCTGCTGGCCCGGCTCGCCCCCGACACCCACCTGGTGGGGCTTCCCGGCAACCCGCTCGCCGCCGTGTCCGGACTGCTGACGCTGGCCGAGCCGCTGCTGCGGGCGCTCGCCCACCGGCCCGCCCCCGAGCCGTACCGTGCTCCGGTGCGCGACGACGTGCCCGGCCACCCGGCCTCCACCCGGCTGGTGCCCGTCACCCACCGCACGGACGCTTCCGGCGCGGACCATGCCGTACCCCTGCACTACAACGGACCGGCGATGCTGCGGGGGGTCGCGGCGGCCGACGGGCTGGCAGTGATTCCGCCCGGCGGCGCATGCGCCGGCGACGAACTGGAAATCCTCGACCTGCCGTGGGCCGAGGGGTGTTTCACGTGAAACATCCGGGCGCACCCCAGCCAGGCCGACCGGAAGGATGTTTCACGTGAAACTGCCAGGCCATGACGCGATGGCGCGCGATGCCGACGAGCATCTGACGACCGCCCCGGTCAAGCTGCCCAGGCGCATCGTCGAGCGCCCGTTGCGGCAGGTCGCCAAGCGGCTGCTGATGGCGCTGATGGTGCTCGCCGTGACGGTCTTCATCGTGTGGATCGACCGCAAGGGCTACCACGACAACTCCGACGGCGGCGTGGACCTCCTCGACGCCGTCTACTACTCGACCGTCACCCTCTCCACCACGGGGTACGGCGACATCGTTCCGTACAGCGACGGCGCGCGGCTCACCAATGTGCTGCTCGTGACGCCGCTGCGGGTTCTGTTCCTGATCATCCTGGTCGGTACCACTCTCGAAGTCCTCACCGAGCGGACGCGGGAGGAGTTCCGGCTGAATCGCTGGAGGTCCCAGTTGCGAGACCACACTGTCGTCATCGGGTACGGGACGAAGGGCCGGTCCGCGATGCAGACCCTCATCGCCACGGGCCTGAAGAAGGACCAGATCGTCGTCGTCGACCCGAGCGCCAAGGTCATCGAGACCTGCAACGCGGAAGGGCTGACGGGAGTGGTCGGCGACGCGACCCGCAGCGACGTGCTGCTGCGGGCGGAGCTCCAGCGGGCCCGGCAGATCATCATCGCCACCCAGCGCGACGACACGGCGGTGCTGGTCACCCTCACCGCCCGTCAGCTCAACCGGGGCGCGAAGATCGTCGCCGCGGTCCGCGAGGAGGAGAACGCGCCGCTGCTGCGGCAGTCCGGCGCGGACGCGGTCATCACCAGCGCGAGCGCGGCGGGCCGCCTGCTGGGCCTGTCGGTGCTCAGCCCGAGCGCCGGCACGGTGATGGAGGACCTGATCCAGCAGGGCTCGGGCCTGGACCTGATCGAACGGCCGGTCATAAAGAGCGAGGTCGGCAAGAACGTCCGGGAGACCGAGGACCTCGTGGTGAGCGTCCTGCGCGGACACCGGCTGCTCGGCTACGACGACCCGAAGGCCAGTCCGCTCCAGCTCACCGACCGCGTCATCACGATCGTGCGCGCGGTGCCGGGTTCGGAGGGCGCGGACATGCGGTTCAACGCGGCGGACTGAGCCCCGGCTGCCGGCGGGGGAAGGCCCCACAGGGTACGGACCCGCCGCGGCCCGGGGGTCCACTCGGGGCTCTTCGGACTGATCACAGGCACCGGGGGTAGTTTCGAGGCCATGCATGCGATCACGATCCCTGAACCCGGTGGCCCCGACGCGCTCGTCTGGGCGGAGGTCCCCGATCCCGTCCCGAACGAGGGCGAGGTCCTCGTCGAGGTCGCCGCGAGCGCCGTGAACCGGGCCGACCTGCTCCAGCGGCAGGGCTTCTACGACCCGCCGCCCGGCGCCTCCCGCTACCCCGGTCTGGAGTGCTCCGGCCGCATCATCGCCCTCGGCGCGGGCGTGCACGGCTGGGCGGTCGGCGACGAAGTGTGCGCGCTGCTCTCCGGCGGCGGCTACGCGCAGAAGGTCGCCGTCCCGGCGGGGCAACTGCTGCCCGTGCCCGACGGCGTGGACCTGGTGACGGCCGCCGCGCTGCCCGAGGTCGCCGCGACGGTCTGGTCGAACGTCTTCATGATCGCCCACCTGCGTCCCGGCGAGACGCTCCTCGTGCACGGCGGTGCCAGCGGCATCGGCACCATGGCGATCCAGCTCGCCAAGGCGATCGGCGCGCAGGTCGCCGTCACGGCGGGCGGCCCGGAGAAGCTGGCGCGGTGCGCGGAGCTGGGCGCGGACGTCCTGATCGACTACCGCGAGCAGGACTTCGTGCAGGAACTGCGCAAGGCCACCGACGGCAAGGGCGCGGACGTCGTCCTCGACATCATCGGCGCCAAGTACCTGGACCAGAACGTGAAGGCGCTCGCCACCAACGGACGCCTCGCGATCATCGGCCTCCAGGGCGGGGTGAAGGGCGAGATCAACCTCAACGCCCTGCTGCGCAAGCGGGCCGCGATCACCGCGACCTCGTTGCGCGCGCGTCCGCTGGGCGAGAAGGCGGCGATCGTGGCGGCGGTGCGCGAGCACGTGTGGCCGCTGATCGCGGCGGGCCGGGTGCGGCCGGTGGTCGACCGGACCTTCCCGATGGACCGGGCCCCCGAGGCGCACACGGCACTCGACGAGGGCAGCCATATCGGCAAGATCCTGCTCACCGTGAACTGAACGCGGTCTCAGAGCGGGCACCGGCACGACGAAGGGGCCGTGTTTCACGTGAAACACGGCCCCTTTTTCCGATGGTGTCCTAGAGGTACGGGCCGCCCGTGCGGGCCCCGGGGCCGTGGCCGCCCTCGTCGTCGTCCTCGTGCGAGGCACCGGGCGGGAGTGCCCGGCGCATCTGCTCCAGCTGGGCACGCGCCGCCATCTGCTGGGCGAACAGCGCGGTCTGGATGCCGTGGAAGAGCCCTTCGAGCCAGCCCACCAACTGGGCCTGCGCGATGCGCAGTTCCGCCTCGGAGGGAATGGCCTCCTCGGTGAACGGCAGCGAGAGCCGCTCCAGCTCCTCGACCAGCTCGGGGGCGAGCCCGTCCTCCAGCTCCTTCACGGAGCTGGCGTGAATGTCCTTGAGCCGTACCCGGCTCGCCTCGTCCAGAGGAGCCGCACGGACTTCCTCCAAGAGCTGCTTGATCATGCTGCCGATCCGCATGACCTTCGCGGGCTGTTCGACCATGTCCGTCACAGGCACCTCGCGCGACTCGTCGTCACCGCCGCCGAGCGCCATCCCGTCCTGCCCGACGACCAGGACCTGAGGGCTCTCCTGCGACCGTTCACTCCTCGGCATCTCCATGCCGTCATTGTCTCGTACACGTGCGTCAAGAGTGGTTGTGCCCCCGCACAAAGGTGATCCACCTTCGTACGGGGGCACAGCTTGGAGCGGATTCCCGGTCAGCCCGCCTCGCGTCGGGCGAGCGCACCCCGGGAGCGGGTGACCAGCGCGGCGAGCAGGGCCGCGCCGATCGGGACCACGACGATGAGCCCGCCGAGGGTCTCCCACGGGATGACGATCGGCATGTCCACCCGCGCCATGCCGCTGCCCCAGCCCATGTCCAGGCTCTCCTGGGCCAGGGACGCGTCCTTGCGGCGGTCGGAGAGCACCAGCGCGATGGCGGGCAGCAGGCCTGCGGCCGATCCCAGGACCACCCCCATGAAGGAGACCGTCCCGCACTGGAAGCCGCTGAGCGCGCGCCGCACGCGGGGCGGTGCGCCGACCGCGGCGAGGGTCTTCAGGTCGGCCTCGGCGTCGGCCTGCGCGAGCCCGGTGGCGATGCCGGCCGCGCCGATGGTGATCAGACCGGCGAACACCGTCAGGGCCAGCAGCACGATGCCGTTCTCGCTGACGTAACCGGCCTCGATGGTCACGCCCTCGTCCAGACCGATCTTGTCGATCGCCCCGTTCAGGGCCTGCGTCTGCTCGGAGCTGGGCAGCGCGGACGTCGAGAAGAGCACGCCGTAGGGGACGGTGGTGAACCCCGCGGACTTCGCGAGCGAGGGCGGGACCAGGAGCTGGAGCCCGTAGCCGTTCACGGACTTCGGCGCCAGGACCGAGGGGAGCTGGCGGACCTCGCCCGGGGGCTCCTTCTGCGCGGCCATCGCCTCGTCGGCCTTCTTGCGGTCGGTGACCAGCTTGATGCCGGTCTTGCCGTCCACGAAGGTCGTCGGGGCGAAGGAGACGGCCTTGCCCTGCCGGAGGGCGTTCACGAGGGCCGGGTCGGTGACGGCGAGCGCGGTGAGCACCTTCTCGTCACCGACGAGGACGCCGCCCTGCTGGGGTGCGCCGCCGCCCTCGGTGACCCGGCAGCGCTCGTCCTTGGAGAACGCGCGCCGCTCGGCGATGCTGAAGTCGTCGATGTTCTTGCCGGGATCGTGCAGCGGGCAGCGGTTGGCCTTCGGGATGAAGACGTCGTAGTTGCCGCACTTCGCGTCGTCGCTGTACGCGGTGCAGTTCTTGCTGCCGACCACGATGCGCTGGACGTCCGCGAGGGCGTCGAGCGGGATGTTGGCCTGGACCGCCTGGCGGACGGCGGGCACGTCGCGCCCGCCCGCCTCGTCGGTGACCGCCATGCCGCTGCCGTACGGGAGCATCGCCCGGTACTCCGCGCGCTGCTTGGCGTCGTGGCTCTCGGCGTACGTGGCCACGGCGACCGAGCCCGCGACCGCCGCCAGCACCGCCGCGACGGCGGGAGCCGTACGGCCCCGGTTGCGGATCGCGTCGCGCAGGGCGAGCCGGGGGGACAGCGGCAGCCAGCGGCCGAGCCGTCCGAAGAGGCCGACCAGCACCGGCGTGAGGGCGACGACGCCCAGCTCGGCGATGCCGCTGCCGCCCGCGACCAGGAGAACGTTGTCGCTGCTGGTCGCCCCGTACAGAGCGACCGCGACACCGGCGGCGACGGCGGCCAGCCCCAGCATCGGCAGCACCCGGTTGGCGCGGCGCACGCCGCGGCGCCCGGTGAGCGAGGCCAGCGGCGTCTGCCGGGAGGCGTTGATCGCGGGAACGATCGCGGCCAGCAGGCCGGTGAGGACGGCGACGGCGGCGATCCCCAGCAGTTCCAGGGGGCGCACGGTGAACGCGCCGAACCGCTGGCCCATGAGCCCTTCGAGGACCGGTCGCAGGGCGAGCGTGAGCAGCAGGCCCAGGACCGTGCCGACGACGGCTGCCACGAGGCCGATCACGAGGCCGCCGGACAGGACGATGGCCCGGATGTGGCGGCGGTCGCCGCCGTTGGCCCCGACCAGACCGAGCTGGCGGCGCGAGCGCCGGGCGCCGACCGCGAACGCGGGGCCGGCCAGCAGGCAGACCTCCAGCAGGGCCATGCCCACGATCGTCGCGGCGATGGTCAGCAGCTCACGGTTGCTGCCGTACTCCCGGGCCTCGCTGCTGTGGTTCTTGAAGTAGGGGACGTCGGAGACCGGCGGCGGGGAGAGGATGACCGCCCGCGATTCCACCTGGACGCCCTTGGCGTTGGCCTCCTTGACCATGTTCCACGTGAAACCTTCGCCGCCGACGGAGACGCGGTAGGCCGTGCTGCCTCCGGCGTCCGGCAGGCCCTGCGCCTTCAGCGCCTCGTTGAGCGGGGCGATGAGGGTGCCCGGCGGGGCGATGACCTGGGTGAGGTTCAGGGACTCGGGCAGCTCGTAGGAGCCGACGACGGTGAACTTCGTGTCGAGCGAGCGGGCGGTCAGTGTGGAGCCCACGGACAGGCCGCTGTCCTTGAGGAAGGCGTCGGTGGCGATCACCTCGCCCGCCTTCTCGGGGTGGCGTCCGCCGGTCAGCGTGAGGGAACCGGCGGCCATCGGGTCCGCGGCCTTGATCTCGCGGACCTCGGTGGAGAGCAGGCCGTGCGTGGTGCGCAGCCGGGCGACCGCCCGGGTGTCGACGAGCACCTTCGCGCCCGCCGGGATCGCCTTGGTGACGTCCGCCTTGCCCTCGGGCATCGGCTTGTTCTCGTACTGCTTGAAGCCGCCGACCGGCTCGGTGCCGGTGAAGCGGGGGTCCGGCGGCTGGTGGATCGGCAGGCCGCCCCAGCCCGCGTCGGTCAGGAGGGCGTCGGCCGCACCCATCTCACGGGTCAGCTTCTGGTCGGGGGTCAGTTCGGCACTGCGCAGCGTCACGTCGATGGCGCTGACGCCGAGGATCGGTACGGCGATCATCGCGAGGACGAGGATGCTGCGGCCCTTGGAGCGCCAGGCGTCACGGCGGGCGATGCGGATCGCCGCGAGCCAGGAGTGGTACCAGCCCTTCACTTGGTGCCCGCCTGCCCGCCCGTGGTGGTGGCGGCGAGGAGGGAATCGGCGTCCGTCCGTACCGTCTCGTCGACGACCGAGCCGTCGCGCAGGAAGACCACCCGGTCCGCCCAGGCGGCGAACCGCGGCTCATGGGTGACCAGGACGCCGGCGGCGCCCGCGTCGCAGCGGGTGCGCAGCAGGGCGAGGACGGACTCACCGGTCTCGGAGTCGAGGGCGCCGGTCGGCTCGTCGGCGAGGACCAGGCGGCGGTCGCCGACGAGGGCGCGGGCGATGGCCACGCGCTGCTGCTGGCCGCCGGACATCTCGTCCGGGAAGCGGTCGGCGAGGTGCGACAGGCCCATCTCCTCCAGCGCGGCGAGCGCGGAGACGCGGGCCTTGCGGGCGGATATGCCGTCGAGCTCGCGGGGCAGCGAGACGTTCTCGGCGGCGGTCAGGGCCGGGATGAGGTTGTAGTCCTGGAAGACGTAACCGATGCTGCGCCGGCGCAGCGCGGCCAGCTCCTTGCGGCTGACCTGCGTGATGTCGGTGCCTTCGACGACGACCTTGCCCGAGCTGGGGGTGTCGAGGCCGCCCGCGATGGTGAGCAGGGTGGACTTGCCGGACCCGGAGGGGCCCATCACGGCGACGAGTTCGCCGGGGAAGACGGAGAGGTTGACGCCGCGCAGGGCGTGCACCTCGGTGGCGCCGCTGCCGTGTACACGGGTCAGCTGCTCCAGTTGCAGCACGGGCTGCTGGGACTGGTCGGGCATGAGTGAGGGGTCCCCCCTGGCAGGGCCGCGCGGCACGGGGCGCCGTTCGGCGGTCGTACGGAAGTGATGGTCGCGGGCGCTCGTACGCGAGCAGCGGTGGTCCGGCGCGGTGATGTCCGGCGCGGCGGTGGATCAGCGCCGGGACGCGCGGGCGGCCCCGCTCCTGGCCGGGCGCGGTGCGGGTTCGGCCGGTGGCGGGGTGGCTCCCCGCTTGGCCGTGGCGGAGAGCCGGACGAGCCGGGACTCGGAGTGGTCGAGCCAGCGGGCCTCGGCCTCGGTCTGGAAGATCAGCTGCTCCAGTACGAGCAGCCAGGCCACGTCGTCGCGGCCCCCGGGGTCGTCCTGGAGGTCCCCGCTGCCGGACTCGACGGCGACCAGGGCCTGCGCCTTGAGCCGGGTGTAGTCCTGCATCGCCTTCAGGGTGGCGTGCCGCTGCGCCTGGATGACGGCCTGGATGTCGACACCGGGTGTGCCAACGGCCATCGCCAGCTTGATGGCCAGTTCGTCGCGGGGCGGGCTGGTGCGGTCGACGGGGCGCTCGAACCACTGGCGCAGTTCCTCGCGTCCGGCGTCGGTGATCGCGTACAGCGGGTGTCCCGCGTCGTCGTCGCCGTCGGGCGCGACCATGCCGTCGCGCTCCAGGCGGCTGAGCGTCGTGTAGACCTGTCCGACGTTCAGGGGCCAGGTGGCGCCGGTGCGGGACTCGAATTCGGTGCGCAGCTGGGAGCCGTAGCGGGGGCCCTGTTCGAGGAGGGCGAGGAGCCCGTGGCGGATGGACATACTGAGTATGTATACCGAGTATGCCCGCCGTGGCAAGCGGCCTCCGTCGGGGGTGCGCTCCGAATGGCCCGCTCCGTGTGCCCGTTTGATTGCGTTGTGTGACGCTGGGTCGGACGGTTCGGCGGTACCGGACGGGAGGCGGTCACCCGATGGCTCCAGGGGTCCGTGGGCAGGTCGTGGCGTGGGTGGCGGCGGGATTGCTGCTGGGGGGCGCGGAGACGGGACGGGCGCAGGAGGCCCCGCCGTCCGCGTCCGCGTCCGCATCCGCGCCCGTGTCCTCGCGCGAGTCCGTCGCGCCCGCACCCGTGTCCTCGGCGTCTGCCTCTGCGCCTGCGGAGCCGGCCGTCGTCTCGGCATCCGCGTCCGCGGAGCCGTCCGTGTCCGCGGAGCCGTCCGGGTCCCCCTCGCCCCCGGCGTCGATGGCCGTGACGGCCCCTGAGGCGCGGCTCGCCGGGAGGAAGGCCGCGGAGGGACGGGTCAGGCCCGGGCGCAGGGCGGAACCGGAGGTGGTGCGGCCGGTGGCGGTACGGGTGCCGGCCGGGGAGCGGGAGACGGCCCCGCGCAGGCCGTCAAGGCCACCGGGGACGCGGCCCCCGGCAGCGGAGTCACAGGCGTATGCACAGGCCAGGGCCGGAGCGACGGAGAGGTACCGGGCGGTGCCCCTGGGGGTGGGGATCGTGCTGGTGGGCCTGGGGCTGGGGTTCCTGGGGGTGCGTCTGCGGCGGCAGTGAGGAGGCGCAGACCGTCGCCCGCGGGGCCGCGGCCGCTACTGGGCGGGGTTGCCGGTGGAGACGGTGAGCTCGATGTTGGTGGCCTTGGGGTCGATCGCGGAGCCCGCGAGCGGGAACTGGTCGATGACCGTCTCCTCGCCCCACTGGTTCTCGTCGATCGGCTTCTCCCGGATCGTCCAGCCCGCGGCCTGCGCGCACTCCTTGGCCGAGCGGACGTTCTTGTAGACGAAGTTGGGCATGACGACCTTGGCGGGGTCGAGGTTGTCCTCCTTCGCCTCGCTGCACTCGGTGACCTTGATCGTCTTCGATCGGTCCGGTCCCTTGAAGCCCGCCTGTGACGTCTTCTCGGTCGGCTTGTCCTCGGGGTCGTCCTTCGGCAGCAGCGCGAAGACCACGCCGCCGATCACGGCCAGTACGACCACCACCGCGCCGATCGTCATCGGGGTGTTCTTCTTCTTGCCCGGCGCACTTCCCGGCGCTCCCCCCGGCATCGAGGGCGACGTCGGGTTCTGCGTGTACGGCGCGGGCGTCGCGTACCCGCCGGGCTGCTGCGGATATCCGTACCCGGCCTGCGGAGCCGGGGTCTGCACCGGCACCGGCGTCGCGGGACCGTAGGGGCCCGGCGTCGGCGGCTGGTACGGCGTCTGCACCCCGCTCTGCGGAGCCGCCTGCCCCGTCTGCCCGACCGGCGGGAACACCGCGGAGCCGACGCCCGAGCCCGCGCCCTGCGCGGGACCGCTGCCCGGGACGATCGAGGGAGCCGCGCCCGGCTGCAGGGACGCGAGCACGCGGTGGCACTCGTCGGCCATGGCGGCGGCGCTCGGGAAGCGCTCGTTCGGGTTCTTCCTCAGAGCCCGGGCGACGAGCGCGTCGACGGCCGGCGGCAGCGTCCGGTTGATGGCGGACGGGGCGCCCGGCTCCTCCTGGACGTGCGCGTAGGCGATCGCCAGCGCCGAGTCGGCGTCGAACGGGATCCGGCCGGTGAGCAGCTGGAACAGCATGATGCCGACCGAGTACAGGTCGGAGCGGGCGTCCACGCCGCGTCCCAGCGCCTGCTCGGGCGAGAGGTACTGCGGGGTGCCGACGACCATTCCGGTCTGGGTCATGGACGTGACGCCGGACTGCATGGCGCGGGCGATGCCGAAGTCCATCACCTTCACGACGCCGCGCTTGGTGATCATGACGTTGCCGGGCTTGATGTCGCGGTGGACCAGACCCATCTCGTGGCTGGTCTCCAGCGCCGCGAGGACGTCGGCCGTGATCTTCAGGGCCTTGTCGGCGGGCATCGCGCCGTACTGCTGGATGTCGCGGTCGAGGGCCGAGCCGAGCGGCTGCCCCTCGACGTACTCCATGACGATGTACGGCATCCGGGAGCCGCCCAGCTCGTCCTCGCCGGTGTCGAAGACCGAGACGATGTTGGTGTGCGAGAGCTTGGCCACAGCCTGGGCCTCGCGCCGGAACCGCTCGCGGAAGGCGGCTTCGCGGCCCAGTTCCGTATGCAATGTCTTGATCGCCACCTGGCGGTCCAGGGCGGCGTCGTAAGCCAGGTAGACGGAGGCCATGCCCCCCTCGCCGAGCAGGTCCCGAAGCTGGTACCGGCCACCTGCCACGGAGCCACCCGCGTACCGGCCCTGCGTGCCGTCCTGGCTCATGACTGTGCTTCCCCCTCGGCCGCGGTGGACCCGCGTCGGACCGGCGCTCGCTGGTGCGGAGACAATGCGGAGAGAATCCGCGATCATCCCTCATTACGGGCCAAGTCTGCCCGAGGGCACTGACACGTCAAGCGAGGTGCCCGTTCCGTGACCGTACGGGAGAAGAAGAGTCTCGGAAGCGTTATCCGCGCGACCCCGAAGGGTGGGTAATTTGCACGGGTACAGGCGCAACGGTTTTGATGGCAGGTCCATCTGATAGCAGAGGGGCCACGCATGAGGCTGTAGCGTGACGTGGCGGAGAACCCTGTGAACCACCGCGACGCGGGCTTACGAACCGTCGGTTTTCGGACCGTACGGACCCGCGGGCGCGGACAGATGATGACGGCGAGGACTGATGGCACCCGAACCCGAGGACACCGGCGGTGGAGTGTCTGACCTGCCGGAATCGTTCGGTATGGGCGGACTTGTCGGCGATGGTCGCTACCGGCTGACCCATCGTCTCGGCCGCGGCGGCATGGCCGAGGTCTTCGCCGCGGAGGACGTACGGCTGGGCCGCACGGTCGCGGTGAAGCTGCTGCGCTCCGACCTGGCGGAGGACCCCGTCGCCAAGGCGCGCTTCACGCGTGAGGCGCAGTCGGTCGCCGGCCTCAACCACCACGCCGTGGTGGCCGTGTACGACTCCGGCGAGGACCGCATCAACGGCAACCTCGTCCCGTACATCGTGATGGAGCTCGTCGAGGGCAACACCATCCGCGACCTGCTGCTCAACGCCGAGGCCCCGGGCCCCGAGCAGGCGCTGATCATCGTCTCCGGCGTGCTGGAGGCCCTCGCGTACAGCCACCAGCACGGCATCGTGCACCGCGACATCAAGCCCGCGAACGTGATCATCACGCACGGTGGCGCGGTCAAGGTGATGGACTTCGGCATCGCGCGCGCCCTGCACGGGGTGCAGTCGACGATGACGCAGACCGGCATGGTCATGGGCACCCCGCAGTACCTCTCCCCGGAGCAGGCGCTCGGCAAGGCCGTCGACCACCGCAGCGACCTGTACGCCACCGGCTGCCTGCTGTACGAGCTCCTCGCCCTGCGGCCCCCCTTCATGGGCGAGACGCCGCTGTCGGTGGTCTACCAGCACGTCCAGGACCTGCCGGTGCCGCCGTCCGAGATGTCGGACGTGGCGCCGCCGGAACTCGACGGCCTGGCCATGCGCGCCCTCGCGAAGGACCCGGACGACCGGTTCCAGAGCGCCGAGGAGATGCGCGGTCTCGTCCAGTACGGCCTCCAGATGCTCCAGCAGCAGGGCAGCCACACGGGCACCTGGAACACCGGCCCGGTCGAGATGCACGAGTCGGGCTACACCCCGGCGCACGGCGTCGCGGCGACGGCCGCCATGGGACACCCGGCGCACGGAGACACCTCGCAGTTCCGGCCGGGCGGCGCGATGCTGCCGCCGCAGAACCCGCACGACGGGGCGTACGACGCCGACTACGACGACCGTCCCAGCCGCGCCAAGATCTGGATCATCGCGGTGATCGCGCTCCTGGCGATCGCGGGCGGTGTGGCGGCCGCGAACGGCGTGTTCACAAACGATGACCCCAGTGGGAAGCCGACCCACACCCCGACCGTCAAGAGCACCCCCGGACAGACCCCGTCCGACGACGAGTCGCCCACGGATGAGGACTCCTCCGGCGGCAACAGCCAGAGCAACAGCTCCTCGACCTCGACCACCGGGGGCAACCCGCCGCCGCCGGTCAACAAGCCCTCCAAGACGAAGTCCAAGGACCCGACGAAGGCGCCGACGAAGGACCCGACGAAGCCCCCGACCGGCAACGGGGGCAATGACGCGGGCGGCGCCCCCGGCGGCACTCCGGGCGGTGACGACGGCGGCACTCCCAACGGCGGCACCCCCAACGGCGGTACGCCGGGCGGCGGTACGCCGGGCGGTGACGATGGCGGCACTCCCAACGGCGGCACGCCCAACGGCGGTACACCGGGCGGAGACGACAACGGCACCCCCGGCGGCACTCCCGGCGGCGGTACGCCGGGCGGCACCCCCGGCGGCGCACCGGGCGGCGCGGGCGCGGTCCAGGGCACGGACCCGGCCGGCAAGACCACGTAACCGGACCCGCTCTCACCCCGCGAAGGCGTCCAGCACGGCTTCGTACTCCTCGGTCCACCAGACCGCCAGGGCCGACGCCGCAGGAAACTGCGGGTCGGCCCTTCGGTCGTGCAACTGGTAGCGCCAGCGCAGTATCCAGAAGTCGTTCAGCCGCTCCCACCACACCCGGTGCACGGCCGCCGCCAGCTCCGCCTCCCCGGCCCCCGTGGTGCGCCGGTAGGCCCGTGCGTACGCGCGGGTCTTCGTCAGCTCCAGCTCCCCGTCGGGCCGTACGAAGAAGATGGCGGCCGCACGGACCGCCTCCTCGGCGCGGGGCTGCACCGCGAGCCGGTCCCAGTCGACGATGGCCGCGGGCTCCGCGCCCCGGTAGAGCAGGTTCAGCGGGTGGAAGTCGCCGTGCACCCAGCCGGCGGTGGGCTCGGCCCCGGCGGGCGGGCGGCGGTGAGCGTGCCGCTCCAGGAGCGTGCGGCGCTCCAGGAGGCGGTGTTCGGCCAGACCGTCGAAGGCGTCCCGGGGACGACTCGTGCGGGCCAGCAGGAGCAGTTCCTCGATGGTCTCGAAGCTGTCGCGGGGGTCGGCGCTCAGTTCCTCGCCGTCCCGGCCCGCCGCGGACTCCATGACCTGGGCCAGGCAGGTGTGCACGACGCCCAGGAGGGCGCCCAGGCGCAGCGACTCGGCCTCAGTGAGCTGGGCGCCGTCGCGGTGGCTGCCGTCGACCCAGGGGTGCAGGGCGTAGCAGCGCCCCTCGACCACCGCGACGGTGTCGCCTTCGGTGGTCGGAAGGGGCGGAGCGACGGGGACGCCGAGGGCGGCCAGGCGCTGGGTGGCACCGTGCTGGCGGGCGATGGCGGCGTGGTCGCCGTCCAGGTGGTGCTTGAGGAAGTAGACGCCGCGGGTGGTGGTCAGCCGGAAACCGTGGTTCAGCAGACCTTGGGCGACGGGCTCGCAGGACACCGGCTCGCCCAGGAACGCGTACCGGCGCAGCAGGCCGCCGAGGGGCGGAACGGGCGCCGATGTTTCACGTGAAA
The DNA here is from genome assembly GCF_044751045.1 of Streptomyces sp. NPDC088745. Taxonomy (NCBI): domain Bacteria; kingdom Bacillati; phylum Actinomycetota; class Actinomycetes; order Kitasatosporales; family Streptomycetaceae; genus Streptomyces; species Streptomyces sp. NPDC088745. The sequence goes on along the minus strand of NZ_JBIVLB010000001.1, from coordinate 689,629 downwards.
CGGCGACCGGTCCGGCGATGTCGGCAGACTCGGCAGGTTCTGCGGATACAGATGAGCGCGGCACCCGGCAGATGGTAGATCACGGGCGGTCAGGTGGTCTCACCCTGTGTGCTGGAGGCTTCGCTCGCGGACGTCGCGCAGGGTGTGGACCAGGAAGAACTGCGGGTCGATCCGCATGTGGACGGGATCGAAGGGCTCACCCTCGACCTCCTGCGGCCCTGGTCCGAACAGCTCCCGCTCGGCCTCGGTCGGCTCGATCACACGGGCCTCGCCGGTGGCCTGCACGGACCACAGCGACTGCTCGCCGGAGTTGAAGTTGTCGGTCTCGTACGCCACGACGCTGCCGTTGCACGCCTGGTGGTAGCCGTAACCGGCGTGCATCCGCAGCAGGACCGCGCCGTCGGTCACCACATGCCGGGCGACGGCGAGGAACGGCAGCGCACGCATGCTGGTGGCGACCCGGCCGTACGGAACGGAGGTCAGCAGCTGCATCGCGCGGAAGCGCTCGGAAGTGGGCATGGCTTCACTGTGCGCGATGCAGCAGGCCGGCCAAAAGAGACCTAGGTCCCGAGAAAAGTCACAAAGCGCCTGATCAGCGGGGTCTCCAGTGGTGCTTTCCGCCAGGTCAGCGGCGCTCTTCGGCCTGCATGCGGGCGACATAGGCGGCGGCCTGCGAACGGCGCTCCATGCCCAGCTTGGAGAGCAGACTGGAGACGTAGTTCTTGATCGTCTTCTCGGCGAGGTGGAGGCGCTCGCCGATCACGCGGTTGGTGAGGCCCTCGCCGATCAGGTCGAGGATCTTGCGCTCCTGCTCGGTGAGGTTGGCCAGGCGCTGGTCGCCCTTGGCGTTGTTGCCGGCCCGCAGCCGCTCCAGGACGCGGGCGGTCGCCACCGGGTCGAGGAGGGACTTGCCGGCGGCCACGTCCCGGACGGCCGACAGGAGTTCACTGCCGCGGATGGCCTTGAGGACATAGCCGGACGCACCGGCCATGATCGCGTCGAAAAGGGCCTCGTCGTCGGCGAACGAGGTGAGCATCAGACATTTGATGTCCTCGTTCTGCGAACGAACTTCGCGGCAGACCTCCACTCCGCTCCCGTCCGGCAGCCGGACGTCCAGGACGGCGACATCGGGACGGGTCGCAGGGATCCTGACCAGGGCGTCTGCCGCTGTGCCCGCTTCGCCGACGACCTCGATGTCGTCCTCGACGGAGAGCAATTCATGGACGCCCCGCCTGACGACTTCGTGGTCATCAAGAAGGAAAACAGTAATTTTGCCTGATTCGCGCACGCCGCCATCCTCACATACGAAGTCTTCCCGTGCCCGAGGTGACCGGGATAACGTTCCCCTGTTCCGGCGGCCCGCAAGGCTCTGACCAGTGATTGTTCCCGCATTCCTCGATTTACTTGGAAATCCAAGCAAAATCGCAGGTCAAATGGGGTTTCGCAGTTATGCGAAGCACTGGGTAACGTTCTTTTGACAGGGCGCTCGCCGGGGCACCTGTCACGCCCTGTCCCGGCCGAGCCGCACCCACCCCGTGCGCGGGTACGGATTCAGGGCGAGCCGCACTGGTTTCCCGGCAGACCCCGGGGGCCGGACCGACGGAGGAGCACGCACGTGACCGTGGAGAGCACTGCCGCGCGTAAACCGCGACGCAGCAGCGGAGCAGGCACCAAGCGCGCCAGCGCCAAGAAGACGACCCCCGCACCGGCCGCCGGCGAGCCGCAGCTCGTCCAGCTGCTGACGCCCGAGGGCGAGCGGGTCACGCACCCGGACTACGAGATCGACCTGTCGGCCGACGAGCTGCGCGGGCTGTACCGGGACATGGTCCTCACCCGCCGCTTCGACGCCGAGGCGACCTCGCTCCAGCGCCAGGGCGAGCTGGGCCTGTGGGCCTCGCTGCTCGGCCAGGAGGCCGCGCAGATCGGCTCGGGCCGCGCGCTGCGGGACGACGACTACGTCTTCCCGACCTACCGCGAGCACGGTGTCGCCTGGTGCCGAGGGGTGGACCCGACGAACCTGCTGGGCATGTTCCGCGGCGTGAACCACGGCGGCTGGGACCCCAACAGCAACAACTTCCACCTGTACACGATCGTCATCGGCTCGCAGACCCTGCACGCCACCGGCTACGCCATGGGCGTGGCCAAGGACGGCGCGGACTCCGCCGTGATCGCGTACTTCGGCGACGGCGCGTCCTCGCAGGGCGACGTGGCCGAGTCGTTCACCTTCTCCGCGGTCTACAACGCCCCGGTGGTCTTCTTCTGCCAGAACAACCAGTGGGCGATCTCCGAGCCCACCGAGAAGCAGATGCGGGTGCCGCTCTACCAGCGTGCCCAGGGCTTCGGCTTCCCCGGCGTCCGCGTCGACGGCAACGACGTCCTGGCCTGTCTCGCCGTCACGAAGTCCGCCCTGGAGCGGGCCCGCCGCGGCGAAGGACCCACGCTGGTCGAGGCGTTCACCTACCGCATGGGCGCGCACACCACCTCCGACGACCCGACGAAGTACCGGGCCGACGAGGAGCGCGAGGCATGGGAGGCGAAGGACCCGATCCTGCGCGTGCGCACGTACTTGGAGAAGGAGGGCCTCGCCGACGCCGCCTTCTTCGAGGAGCTGGAGGCCGAGAGCGAGACCCTCGGCAAGCGGGTCCGCGAGGCCGTGCGCGCCATGCCCGACCCCGACACCATGGCGATCTTCGAGAACGTCTACGCGGACGGGCACGCGCTCGTCGACGAGGAGCGCGCCCAGTTCGCCGCCTACCAGGCGTCGTTCGCCGAGGAGGGCAAGTAAGCCATGGCAGTCAAGAAGCTTCCGATCGCCAAGGCGATCAACGAGTCGCTCCGCACCGCGCTGGAGAACGACCCCAAGGTCCTCGTCATGGGCGAGGACGTCGGCAAGCTCGGCGGCGTCTTCCGGGTCACCGACGGTCTGTTCAAGGACTTCGGCGAGGGCCGGATCATCGACACCCCGCTCGCCGAGTCGGGCATCGTCGGCACCGCGATCGGCCTCGCCCTGCGCGGCTACCGGCCCGTCGTGGAGATCCAGTTCGACGGTTTCGTCTTCCCGGCGTACGACCAGATCGTCACGCAGCTCGCGAAGATGCACGCCCGCTCGCTCGGCAAGATCAAGCTGCCGGTCGTCGTGCGCATCCCCTACGGCGGCGGCATCGGCGCGGTCGAGCACCACAGCGAGTCGCCCGAGGCCCTGTTCGCGCACGTCGCGGGCCTGAAGGTGGTCTCCCCCTCCAACGCGTCCGACGCGTACTGGATGATGCAGCAGGCCGTCCAGGGCGACGACCCGGTGATCTTCTTCGAGCCGAAGCGCCGTTACTGGGACAAGGGCGAGGTCGACACGGAGGCCGTCCCCGCGCCACTGCACCGGGCCGAGGTCGCCCGCGAGGGCACGGACCTCACGCTGGTCGCGTACGGGCCGATGGTGAAGGTCTGCGTCGAGGCGGCGGCCGCCGCCGCCGAGGAGGGCAAGTCGGTGGAGGTCGTGGACCTGCGCTCGATGTCCCCGATCGACTTCGACGCCATCCAGACCTCGGTCGAGAAGACCCGCCGCCTGGTCGTCGTGCACGAGGCACCGGTGTTCTACGGCGCGGGCGCGGAGATCGCCGCCCGCATCACCGAGCGCTGCTTCTACCACCTGGAGGCACCGGTGCTGAGGGTCGGCGGATACCACGCCCCGTATCCGCCGGCGCGCCTGGAGGAGGAGTACCTGCCGGGTCTGGACCGGGTGCTCGACGCCGTCGACCGCTCGCTCGCGTACTGAAGGGGCCGACTGACATGACACAGACGCAGAACGCTGCCCGCTACCGCGAGTTCAAGCTGCCCGATGTGGGCGAGGGCCTCACGGAGGCCGAGATCCTCAAGTGGTACGTCCAGCCCGGTGACACCGTCACCGACGGGCAGGTCGTGTGCGAGGTCGAGACGGCGAAGGCGGCTGTCGAGCTGCCCATCCCGTACGACGGCGTGGTGCACGAGCTCCGCTTCGAGGAGGGCGTGACGGTCGACGTCGGCACGTCGATCATCGTGGTCGACGTGGCGCCGGGTACTGCCGCTCCGGCCGAGCCGGTCGCCGCTCCCGCTCCCGCGTCCGTGGCGGAGCCGGCGGAGGACGAGGCGCCCAAGGGCCGTCAGCCGGTCCTGGTCGGGTACGGCGTCGCCGAGTCCTCGACCAAGCGCCGGGCCCGCAAGACGGACACGTCCGCACCCGAGAAGGCGGCCTACTCGGCCTCCGTGCAGGCCGAGTTGAACGGCACCTCCACCTCGGTCCAGGCCGTCGAGGAGCGCACGCGCCCCCTCGCCAAGCCGCCGGTCCGCAAGCTGGCCAAGGACCTGGGCATCGACCTCGCGACGGTCACGCCGACCGGTGCGAACGGCGTCATCACGCGGGAGGACGTCCACGCGGCGGCCGCCCCGGCCGCCGCGCCGGATGTTTCACGTGAAACGGTCACCGAGGCACCGGCCGCCCCGGCCGCCCCGGTGGACCTCGCCGGAACCGGCGCGTCCGCGCCCGCCTCCCGCGAAAAGGTCACCCCCATCAAGGGCGTCCGCAAGGCCACCGCGGCCGCCATGGTGAAGAGCGCCTTCACCGCACCGCACGTCACTGAGTTCATCACCCTCGACGTGACGCGCACGATGAAGCTGGTCGCGGAACTCAAGGCGGACCCCGACAAGTACGGCATGGCGGGGCTGCGGATCAACCCGCTCCTGCTCATCGCCAAGGCCCTCCTCGTCGCCATCAGGCGCAACCCGGAGGTCAACGCCACCTGGGACGAGGAGAACCAGGTGATCGTGCAGAAGGAGTACGTGAACCTGGGCATCGCCGCGGCCACCCCGCGCGGTCTGATCGTCCCGAACATCAAGGACGCCCAGGCCAAGACCCTGCCCGAACTGGCGTCCGCCCTGGCCGACCTGGTGTCGGTCGCCCGCGAGGGCAAGACCTCCCCGGCAGCCATGCAGGGCGGCACGGTGACCATCACCAACGTCGGCGTCTTCGGCGTCGACACCGGCACCCCGATCCTGAACCCGGGCGAGTCCGCGATCCTCGCGGTCGGCGCCATCAAGCTCCAGCCCTGGGTCCACAAGGGCAAGGTCAAGGCCCGCCAGGTCACCACGCTGGCCCTGTCCTTCGACCACCGGGTGGTCGACGGCGAGCTCGGGTCCAAGGTCCTGGCCGACACGGCGGCGGTCCTGGAGCACCCGAAGCGCCTGATCACCTGGGCGTAACCGCAGCTCCCAGAGGGGCCCGTCCGCATCGCGGACGGGCCTTTCTCTTGCACACCTGTTGTATCTAAGCTGTGCGCATGCCTGCCGCACCCCCCGCCGCCGAACGTGTATACGACCACATCAAGAGGGGGGTGCTCGACCGCAGCTACGAAGGCGGGACGCTCCTCACCGAGGGCCATCTCGCCGAGGCCGTGGGCGTCTCCCGCACTCCGGTGCGCGAGGCGCTGCTGCGTCTTGAGGTCGAGGGGCTCATCAAGCTCTACCCGAAGAAGGGCGCCCTGGTCCTCGCGGTCTCCGCGCAGGAGATCGCGGACGTGGTGGAGACCCGGCTGCTGGTCGAGGAGTTCGCGGTGCGCAAGGCGATTCCCGCCTCGCCCCGGCTGCTCACCCGCCTCGAAGAGCTGCTCGCCGAGCAGCAGCAGCGGGCGGTCGCGGGCGACCTGGCGGAGGTCGCCGTCACCGACCGCTGCTTCCACGCCGAGATCGTCCGCAACGCCGGGAACAAGATCCTCTCCCGCCTCTACGACCAGATGCGCGACCGGCAACTGCGGATGGGCGTCGCCGTGATGGAGGCCCACCCGGACCGCATCGCGCTCAATATCGCCGAGCACGCCGAGATGCTGGACGCCCTCCGGGCCGGCGACCCGGAAGCCGCGGCTGCCTGCGTACGCCGCCATGTCAGCCGGGTGAAGACCCTGGTCAGGGGGGACGACCGATGAAGCCCGCAGCCCGCGTCGTGCACGGCGACCCGCCCGGCGGCCGCAAGGCGGTCGCCGTGTGGTCGATCGGCGTCGCCGTCTACTTCGTCGCCGTCATCTTCCGCACCAGCCTGGGCGTCGCCGGCCTGGACGCCGCCGACCGCTTTCAGGTCAACGCCTCCGCGCTGTCCACCTTCTCGATACTCCAACTGCTCGTGTACGCGGGCATGCAGATACCCGTCGGCCTCCTGGTCGACCGGCTCGGCACCAAGAAGGTGCTGCTCATCGGCGCGGCACTGTTCACGCTCGGCCAACTGGGCTTCGCGCTCTCGCCGACGTACGGCATGGCGCTGCTCTCCCGCGCGCTGCTCGGCTGCGGCGACGCGATGACCTTCATCAGCGTGCTGCGGCTGGGCACCCGCTGGTTCCCGGCCCGGCGCGGGCCGATGATCGCGCAGGTCGCCGCCCTGTTCGGGATGGCGGGCAACCTCGTCTCGACGCTGGTGATCGCGCGGTCCCTGCACGGGTACGGCTGGACGGCGACCTTCGTCGGCAGTGCGGCGGCCGGGGTGGCCGTCCTCGTGCTGACGCTGCTGTTCCTCAAGGACCACCCCGAGGGCCACGAGCCGCCGCGTCCTGCGAAGGCCGGACCCTCGTTCGTACGTGAGCAGATCGCGGCCGCCTGGCGGGAGCCCGGCACCCGGCTCGGGATGTGGGTGCACTTCACCACCCAGTTCCCGGCGATGGTCTTCCTGCTGCTGTGGGGGATGCCGTTCCTGGTGGAGGCACAGGGCATGTCGCGGGCGGCGGCCGGAGAGCTGCTGACGCTGGTGGTCCTCTCCAACATGGCCATCGGGCTCGTGTACGGCCAGGTCATCGGCCGGCACCACGCGGCGCGGGTTCCGCTGGCGCTCGGCACGGTGGCGGCGACCGCCCTCCTGTGGGGCGCCACGATCGCCTATCCCGGGGAGCACGTGCCGGGGTGGCTGCTGGTGACCCTGTGCGTGGTGCTCGGGGCGTGCGGGCCCGCCTCGATGATCGGCTTCGACTTCGCGCGGCCCGCGAATCCGCCGGAGCGGCAGGGCACGGCCTCGGGCATCGTGAACATGGGCGGCTTCATCGCCTCCATGACCACCCTGTTCGCGGTGGGCGTGCTCCTGGACGCGACCGGCGACAACTACCGGATCGCGTTCGCCTCGGTGTTCGTGCTGGAGGCGGTGGGGCTGACCCAGATCCTGCGGCTGCGCACGCGGACCGCACGGCGGGAGCGGGAGCACCTGGTGGCGAGCAGGGTCGAAGCCGTGCACGTACCGGTGTGACGGCCCTGCTCCGGGCGGTGTTCCACGGGAAACGACCCGCATGTGACGCCGGACGGCCGGTGTTCCACGTGAAACACCGCTACGGGGTGACCGCGAAGTTCCGCAGGATCTCGTGGGCCAGGTCCTCGTCGCCCTCGATCTTCACGAGGTCGGCCACCGTCGCGTGCCGCACGCGACCGCAGGCCAGCCGGTAGTACGTCTCCCAGTCCAGGGCGATCGTCACGAGCGGGCCCAGCGAGGGGGTGCCGTCGATGGTGCCGAGGCCCTGGGCGTCGACGCGGACCGTGCGCAGGAACTCGACCGGTCCGTGCACGTCGAAGACGACCGCCGAGTTGGGTGGTGCGCCCGCGTCCTTGGCGACGACTTTGGGCAGGGCGTTCAGCAGGAAGTCCCGGGCGACGTAGGCGCCGGGGGAGTCCAGGTTGCCGGGCTGCCGGAAGGTGGTGCGCAGGTCCTGCTCGTGCACCCACACGTCGAACGCCCGCATGCGCAGCGCCGTTTCCAGGGGGATCTCGCGGCCGGAGAGCGGCGAGCGGACCAGGGTGTCGGGCGAGCGGGTCTCGTTCCGCAACTGCCGGTTGCGTCGGATGATCGTGTACTCCAGCTCCGAGGTCATCTCCGGCGCGGTGTGGTGGCGGCGGACGTCGACCTGCACCTCCAGATAGCGGGCGATGTCGGAGGTGATGTGGAAGAGGTCGCTGGGCAGCGAGTGGATCGGGCGGGGGTCGCCCAGCATCTCGCACTCCGCGCCGATGACGTGGGAGACGAGGTCGCGCACCGACCAGCCGGGGCAGGGCGTGCGGCGGTTCCACTCGCCCTCGACGAGCGGCTTCACCAGCTCGGATATCGCCTCTATGGAGTGCGTCCAGGCGTCGGCGTAGGTTTGCAGGGCGGGATGGTGGACGGTCACGGGACCCCTCGGGCGGTTCAGTGGCGGCGGCGCGGACGGTGCGGCTGGGTTGCCGTGCGTGCGTGCGGGCAGGTGCGGTCTGGGTGGCGGACTTGGACGCTAAGTTACGCTGCCCGGAGGCACCCCGGCAGTGCTTTCGTGTGACGATCGTAGGCCCGTGTTGACGGCTCGAATGCCAGGACGGTGGTAGTGTGCGCGCCTCTCTGCTCCAGATCGACGTAAACGACGATGAATCGGTCAATTCCCGTCGGGAGCGGGTCGCTTCACTGGTGCGGGCGCAGCAGGACAGCGACCTGGTGGTGCTTCCCGAGCTCTGGCCGACCGGTGCGTGGGCGTACGAGGGCTTCGCCGAGGAGGCGGAACCGCTGGAGGGCCCGACGTACGAGGTGATGGCGAAGGCCGCGCGGGACGCCGGGGTCTGGCTGCACGCCGGGTCGTTCGTCGAGCGCGATCCCGAAGGCCCTCTCTTCAACACCTCCCTGGTCTTCTCCCCCGAGGGCGAACTCGCCGCCGTCTACCGGAAGATCCACCGCTTCGGCTTCGACGAGGGCGAGGCGGCGTTGATGGCGGCGGGCGGCGAGCTGGTCTCCGTACGCACGCCTGGACTGTGCCTGGGGCTCGCCACCTGTTACGACCTGCGCTTCCCCGAGCTGTTCCGGGGACTCCTCGACGCGGGGGCCACCGCCTTCGTGATCCCCGCAGGATGGCCCGCCAAGCGGCGCGGGCACTGGACGCTGCTGGCCAGGGCCCGGGCCGTGGAGAACCAGGCGTACGTCCTGGCCTGCGGCACCGCTGGGACGCACGGCGGTGTCGAGCAGGCCGGGCACAGCATCGTGGTCGACCCGTGGGGCGAGGTGCTGGCCGAGGCGGGGCCCGGGGAAGAGGTGCTCGTGGTCGAGCTGGAACCGGGGCGTCCCGAGGCCACCAGGGAGCAGTTCCCGGCGCTGAAGGACCGGCTCCTGGGGCTCGCCGCACCCCGTCGCTGAGGCGGCCGGCGCGCCGCCGGGCGCCAGGGGCCGAGGTGTGCCGCGGGGGCTGGGGCCCGGCAGCCCCTTTGCTGTTCGGGTGCCCTTGAGGCGTCCCCGCTCAGTCCCCTTCCCGCTCCTTCTCCGCCATCCGGATCACACACACGGCGACGGCGATGAGCAGCGGCGCGTCCGCGTCCTCACGCACGACGTTGACCGCGTACGTGTCGCGCACCCGGAACCACTTGCGCGAGATGTGCGCCAGCAGCTCCCCGTCGTACTCCACGGCGAACTCGCGGTCGAGCACCCGCCCGCTGACGTCCAGTTCGGTGCCCTCGTTCAGCGTGACCCGGTAGTGGTTGCGGATCAGCGACAGCCGCTTCTTGCGCACGGTCGCCAGGGGCTCCCCGTCCCGCTCCAGCGTCATGGCGTCCCGCAGGCTGAGCATCTTCTCCCTGAGCGTGATCAGCACGCGGCCGCTCGGGTCCTTGATCTCCAGGGTGTCGCGCAGCCGGAGCGCCTTGCCGTCGACGAGGAAGGCGTGCCGCCCGTTCTCGTCCTCGATCCAGTAGTCGTCACCGATGGAGAAGAGCTTGTCGCGTACGAGGAATTTCATGCCATGACGGATACCCGCCCCGGTGACACCCTCACGCCTTCGGCGCGTGGACTTGCCGGGTGTACGCCCGGGCCGGCTCGCCCAGGAGGGTCGTCGTACCCGTCGGAGTGAAGCCGGTGCGGGTCAGGACCTGGTGGGAGGCGGTGTTGTCCAGCGTGGTCGCCGCATTGAGGGTGTGCAGGCCGTAGCGGGTGGCGGCGAGTGAGCAGAGGTCGAGGACGGCGGCGGTGGCCAGCCCGCGGCCGGTGGCCTTCTCGGCGAGGCGGTAACCCACGTCGGCGGTCCCGTCGTGGAGGTCGACCAGGTTGAACCGGCCGAGGATCTCGCCGGTGATCTCGTCCACGAGGACGTGGAAGGCGATCGTGCCGGTGGCCTGTTCGTCGAGGAGGGCCTGGTGGCGGGCCTCGAACTCGGCGAAGTAGGCATCGCCCCGGTCAGGAATGGCTGCGGCGAAGAACGCCCGGTTCTCGCGCTCGAAGGCAAGGAGGGCGGGAGCGTGATCGGCGCGCAGGAGCTGGAGTGCGGGCATGGGGGCAGCCTAGGACGCGGAGCGGACTCCAACTTGGCTTTTTTCGGCGAGGGTTCGGGCCCGCCCGCCATGTTTCACGTGAAACACGACGGGCGGTGTTTCACGTGAAACGTCAGGGGGTGCGAAAGGCGGTGAGGCCGGGTTCCAGCTCCAGGCCGGTCCAGGGGACGAGGCCCGCCTTCTCCAGGACGCGGAGGGAGGCGGGGTTGTCCAGCGAGACCTTCGCGAAGACCACCTCGGTGCCCGGCATGGTCAGCGCGTGCACGATCATCGCGCGGGCGGCCTCGGTGGCGTACCCCAGACCCTGGTGGGACGGCGCGACCCCGTAACCGAACTCGACCGTGCCGTCGGGCTGCTGTGAGAACAGGCCTATCGCCCCGACGACCCGGCCGCTTTCGCGCTCGATCATCTGGCGGTGCCCGTACGCGCCGTACCAGCCGGGGTGCTTCTCGAAGAGCCCCGCGAGGGCCTTGTCGCCCTCGGCGGGGAAGTCCTCGGCCCAGTGCGGGAGGCGCTTCCCGGCGATCACCGCGTCGATCTCCTCGGGGGTCCAGGCGCGGAGGACGAGGCGCTGGGTGGTCAGGTCAGGGATGACGGGCAAGGGGACTCCTCGGCGTGAAGCGGATGTGGGGTGGTGCGGTGCGGTGCGGGGGTCACACCGGCGAGCGGCGGACGGTGATGCTGCCCATCGTCGTGTACGCCCGTACCTCGACGGCCTCCTCGGCATCGCCGGGGCCCGCCGAGTCCGTCAGGTCCGTGTAGACCCTGCCCATGGTCGACTTGACGTCCAGCCAGGCCGCGGAGCCCTCGCGGATGCCGATCTCGATGTTGCCCGCCGACGTCTCGACGGTGGTTTTGTCGCGGACGACCTCGTCGATGCGGACGCTCCCGTTGGCGGAGCGCGAGGTGACGGAGGAGTGGGCGCGGCCGACCACCACCTGGCCGTTCGCGATGCGCAGGGTCAGGGCGCCGGCCACGTCGTCGACGCGGGTGTTGCCGTTGGAGTTCTTGACGTCGCAGGCACCGCCGACCCGGCCGGCCCGGATCTCGCCGGAACCCGTGGTGAAGGCGGCATCGCCCTCGACGCGGTCGGCGGTGACGGCGCCGTGGGTGGAGAGGTCGACGGAGTCCGCGTGGGCGACACGGAGGTCGCCGACCGAGGCCTTGATCCGCACCTCGCCGAGGTGTCCCCGGCAGTCGAAGTCACCGACCGCGCTCCTGCCGTCCAGACTGGAGCCCGTGGGCAGCTCGACATCCACGGTGATCGAGGGCGATCTGCCGAACAGGCTGCGGGTCCTGGGGGCACGGACCCGCAGGAAGCCGCCCGCACACTCCACCCGGGTCTGCGCGGCGGCCTTCACGTCGCCGGTGTTGGCGCTGTCGCTGGGCCGAACCGTCACGACGGTGTCGTTCCGGTCGGTGGCGGTGACCCGTACCGTGCCCACCTCGACGTGCACCGTGGCGGCGACGGGAGCGGCGGTGTCGAAGCGGTGGGGGTGCGGCTGGTCGGTGGCGCTGGCTTTCGGCATGGCAGTCCCGTCCCTGATGGCGGTGGTGGTCTTCGGGCGAGGGCGCTGACGGGCTTCCCGGGCAGCACCGGAGGGCTCCTAGCGGACCCACCCCGTGAAGCTCTGCCGTCCGCGGCCCGCCCCCGGGTCCTGTGGGCTCCGGCCGCCTCCGGTGCCGGGATCGACGGCCGCGCCCACGGCCCGTACCAGCCAGGCGTTGAGGGACAGGCCCTCGCGGGATGCCGCGTCCTCGGCCCGGGTCTTGAGGTGCGTGGGCAGCCGCAGGTTGATCCGGGCGGTGCCGCCGTCGTCGGCCTCCGGGGGCAGCACGGGAGCCGGGGGCGCGGACGGAGCGCTCGGCTCGGACGGCGCGCCCGGCGCCGGGGTCACCACGAAGGACGGGTCGAGCCCCCGCAGCCGTACGTCCACCGAGCCGGGGGCCAGTTCGCGGGTCACTTCGCCCATGGCGTCGGACAGCACGTTCAGCAGGGCGAGGCGGGCGGCCGACTCCAGCGGTGCGGTGAGCCGTTCGGCGAGGACACGGGCGTCCTCGCCGCCGGCCTCGGCGGCCACCGCGAGCTCACGGCGGAGGGTGTCGACGTACGGGGAGAGATCCATGACGCCATGATGGCTTCACCCTGGTGCCACAGCAAGGCCGGTCATGGCTCCGTGGATGCTCCCGCGGAAGTGCCTGCACGGTGCCGTGACCGTGCTTCCGTGCGGCGGTGGCACCCTTGTCCCATGACTGCCGCTGATGCCGCCGCGAACTCCGCCCCCCACCGTGCCCGTGCCCGCGTACGCGCCCCCGAGCTCGTCGGCAAGGGCGGCTGGCTCAACACGGGCGGCAAGGACCTGACCCTCGCCGACCTGCGCGGACGCATCGTCATCCTCGACTTCTGGACCTTCTGCTGCATCAACTGCCTGCACGTCCTGGACGAGCTGCGCGAGCTGGAGCAGCGGCACAGCGACACCACGGTGATCATCGGCGTGCACTCGCCGAAGTTCGTCCACGAGGCCGAGCACCAGGCCGTCGTCGACGCCACCGAGCGCTACCAGGTCCACCACCCCGTCCTCGACGACCCCGAGCTGGCCACCTGGAAGCAGTACGCGGTCCGCGCCTGGCCGACCCTCGTCGTGATCGACCCCGAGGGATACGTCGTCGCCCAGCACGCCGGCGAGGGCCACGCGCACGCCATCGAGCGCCTGGTCACCGAGCTGGAGGCCGAGCACGAGGCCAAGGGCACGCTGCGCCGGGGCGACGGACCGTACGTCGAGCCGGAGCCCGTCGCCACCGACCTGCGCTTCCCCGGCAAGGCCCTGGTCCTGCCCGGCAGCGGCAACCTCCTCGTCTCGGACACCACCCGCGACCAGCTCGTGGAGCTGGCTCCCGACGGCGAGAGCGTGCTGCGCCGCATCGACGGGGACTTCAACGAGCCGCAGGGCCTCGCCCTCCTCCCCGACGGCCGGGTGATCGTCGCCGACACGGTCAACCACCGGCTCAAGGTGTACGACGCCGAGACCGGCGAGGTCGGCGTCGTCGCGGGCACCGGCAAGCAGTGGTGGCAGGGCGAGCCGACGAGCGGGCCCGCGCTCGACGTGTCGCTCTCCTCCCCGTGGGACGTCGCCTGGTGGCGCGGCGAGGTGTGGATCGCCATGGCGGGCGTCCACCAGCTGTGGGCGTACGACCCCGAAGCGGGCACCGTCCGCGTCGCCGCCGGAACGACCAACGAGGGCCTGGTCGACGGCCCGGCCGCCGAGGCCTGGTTCGCCCAGCCGTCCGGCCTCGCCGCCACCGAGGAGCGGCTCTGGGTCGCCGACTCCGAGACCTCCGCGCTGCGCTGGGTGGACACGCAGGACGTCGTCCACACGGCCGTCGGCACGGGCCTCTTCGACTTCGGGCACCGGGACGGCGACGCCGGACAGGCGCTGCTCCAGCACCCGCTGGGCGTCACCGCGCTGCCCGACGGCTCGGTCGCGCTCAGTGACACCTACAACCACGCCCTGCGCCGCTACGAGCCCGCGACGGGACAGGTCACCACCCTCGCCACGGACCTGCGCGAGCCCAGCGACGCCGTGCTCGTCGGGGACGACATCGTCGTCGTGGAGTCCGCCCGCCACCGGCTGACCCGGCTGCGGCTCCCCGACGAGGCGGTACGGGTGGAGGCCGTCGCGCACCGTACGCAGCGGGCGGCGACGGACGTCGCGCCGGGCACGCTCCGGCTGGACGTGGTCTTCCAGGCGCCCGGCGGCCAGAAGCTGGACACCCGGTACGGTCCCTCGACCCGGCTGCTGGTCTCGGCCACTCCGCCCGAGCTGATCGCCGAAGGCGAGGGCACGGGCACCGACCTCGCACGTGAGATCCGGCTGAACCCGGAGGTCACCGAGGGCGTGCTGCACGTCTCCGCGATGGCCGCCTCCTGCGACGACGACCCGGCGAACGAGTACCCGGCCTGTCACGTCCACCAGCAGGACTGGGGCGTTCCGGTGCGGGTCGTCGACGGCGGGGAGACGCGGCTGGCGCTCGTCCTGGCGGGGCTGGACGGCTGAGGCGCGAGGAGTGCCGGGCGTGCCCTCCGGTGCGCGGGCGGCCCGGCGCGGTCAACGGGGAGGGCCTGGGCTGTTCCTGTCGAAGGCCCTGAACCCTCCCACCTCCGCCTGGCCGGGGCACAGCACCAGCCGTGCCCGGCCCTTCCCGCCCGGCCCGACGATCGGCGCGGAGCGCGACACGGGCCCGTCGGCCAGGGCGACCGTCGCGGTGCCGTCGGCGGCGGGGCCGCACTCGTCGCAGTGGCGGCGGCCCTTCGGCCTGAGCACGGTGTAGTACAGCGGCGCCGCGGCCTCCCCGCCGGGTTTCAGCACGACGCGCGGGGCCCGTGGTTCCGGGCGGTTCACGGCGATCGTCGCATCGCTCGGGGCGATCCTGACGTGCACGTACGGTGCGCGGTCCAGCAGGCACGGCCGGGGCCCGGTGCCGGTGACGACGACCTTTGCGACCCGGAACACCGCCCGGTCGCCGCGGCGCGACGGCGGCACCTCCACCCGGAAGGCCACCTCGTCCGTCGTGCAGTCGTCCAGTCCCTCGACGGCCGCCGGTCCGGCGGGCCCGGACGCCGCTTTCAGCACCCGGTGCGGCGCTGTTTCACGTGAAACATCGGTGCAGCCGACGGCCCCCAGGACCAGCGCCACCACCGCCCCCAGGCGCGCCCGGTCCCGGGTACGGCGGTCGTCGCGTCGGCGCATCGTGCAGGTCCCCCCGGGCTGGTGAACAGGGGGCGGAGCCCCGGCGGCCCGCGCGTCCGGCCGGGCCGTCCGGCACGACCTCGTGCCGCGTCCCCCTCGGGGACGAGCCTGACGGCAGCCGTTATCGCCCGGCTAACGTTCCGCTGTCGCACTTCGTGGATCGCGCGCATGCCGCCGCTGACCTGCGAAAACGCGGCCCGCCCCGGCTTGCCGCACCTGCGTTCTACGGGTGGCCGCGGCCCGTTTCCGCGGCCAGCGCGGCTGCCGCACGCGCGTGGCGGTCCTCGTACGCCTCGGCGCCGGGGTGTTTGAGCAGCACGGCCAGCGCTCGGCAGGCGCCCTCGTGGTAGCCGTCCCGCTCGGCCGCGACCGCCGCGTCCCGCAGTACGGCGAGCCCTTCCGCCGACTGCCCGAGCAGAGTCAGCGCCTCGCCCCGCACGGTGCTCAGCAGCAGCTTCCTGGCCTGTCCGATGCCGCCGTGCGGCCCCAGCGCCAGGCCCGCGTCGGCGTACCGCAGGGCGGCCGCCGGGTCGCCGGCCTGGAGGCAGAGCTCGGCCAGCGACAGCCCCGCCAGCAGCTCCGTCGGCACGTCCTCGGCCTGCCGCGCCAGTTCCAGCGCGCGTACGCAGCCGGACCGGGCGGCGTCGAGGTCGCCGCGCCTGCGCTGGGCGAGCGAGAGGTTGATCCGGCCGATCGCCTCGTCCACCGGGTCGCCCGCCCGGGCGGCCAGCACCGGAGCCGACTCCAGGTGCGGGTGCGCCTCCTCGGTGCGTTCCTCCTCCACCAGCACCCACCCCAGCAGGGCCCGTACCCGGGACTCGCCCCGCGGGTCGTCGACGGCGACGGCGGCCTCCAGCGCCGTGCGGAGCAGGGGCGTCCAGCCGTCCCGGGCCCGCCACAGGATGTACGGCCACTGGAGGATCGCGAGCCGCCACACCCGGTCGTCGAGCCCGGCCGTGCGGGCCGCCGCCAGCGCCCCGGCGAGGGCCTCGCGCTCGGCGGCGTACCACTCGATGACCTCGGAGCGCTGCGCGAACCGGGGGGTCCGGGACGGTTTCCGTACGTCGTCGGGGAGCGAGCAGCAGGGGCGGCTGCCCGGTTCGGCGACGGCGTTCGCGGCGAGTTCGGCACACACGTAGTAGTCGAGGAGCCGGGGCAGGGCGGCCGGGTCGTCGGCGGTGGTGCGGGCGAAGAGGCGCACCAGGTCGTGCAGCGCGTACCGGCCGCCGCCGGGGCGGCCGTGCTCCTGGACGAGGTGGGCGCCGCAGAGCCGCTCCAGGGCGGCGGCGGCCTCGGGGACGGGCACACCGGCGAGCGCGGCGGCGGCGTAGGAGTCGACGGTGGGGCCGGTATGGGCGCCGAGGCCGCGGAAGACGCGCTGGGTGGAGGCGTCCAACTGGCTCAGGCTGAGGCGCAGTTCCGCCTCCACGCCCCGGTCCTCGACCGCGAGGAGGGCCAGGCGGCCGCGCTCGTCGGCGAGTTCGTCGGCGTGCCGGGCCAGGGTGCGGTCGGGGAGGGTGGCGAGGCGGGCGGCCGTGATGCGCAGGGCGAGCGGCAGGCCGTCGCAGCGGGCGGCGAGGGCGCGGGCGGCGTCGGGTTCGGCGGCGACGCGCTCTTCGCCGAGGACGGTGGCGAGGAGGGCGACGGAGTCCGCCGTGTCGAGGACGTCCAGCGGGACGGGACGGGCCAGGTCGTCCGCGATGAGGCCGCCGAGGCGGTTTCTGCTGGTCACGAGGGTGACACAGGTGTCGCCCGCGGGGAGCAGGGGGCGGACCTGGGCGGAGCTGCGGGCGTTGTCGAGGACGACGAGGAGCCTGCGGCCGGCGGTGAGCCGGCGGTAGAGGGCGGCGGCGGTGGCCGGGGTCTCGGGGAGGGCGTGGCGGGCGACGCCCAGGGCGAGGAGGAACTCGCGGATCACGTCGGCGGGTTCAGGGGCGGGCAGGGCGTCAAAGCCGTGCAGGTCGGCGAAGAGGAGGCCGCCGGGGAAGGCGTCGCGGTGGTGGTGGGCCCAGTGGAGGGCGAGGGCGGTCTTGCCGACGCCGGCGGGGCCGGTGATGAGGGCGATCGGGGAGTCGGGGGTGGCGGCGATGCGGGTGAGGGCGGTGAGGGGGGAGGTGCGGGCGAGGAAGCCGCGGGGGTGGCGGGGGAGGAGGTCGGGGGCGGTGGGGTCGGCCGGGACGTGCGGGACCGACGGGGCGGGCGCGCCCGGCAGGGCGGGCGGGGTCTTCTGCGGCGGTACGGGGGCGGGGCCGGGCTCGTCGAGGACGGCGTCCGGCGCCGGGGTGGGCCGGGGGGCGGGGGCGTCGGTCGGCGGCGGGACCGGTTCGCCCGTGCCCGCCCGTTCCGCCCCCGGCGGAACCCGCGCCCACGGGCTGGGAAGCGCGGGTGCGGGAGAGCCGACGGGCTCGCGGTGCGGGGCGCCGGGGTGCACGGGGCCGGGGTCCGTGGTGGTGGCGGCGTGCGCCGGGGCGGTGGGCTCGCGGTGCGCGGGGGCGGAGCCGCCGGGGTGTACCGAGCCGGGGTGCGCGGGAGCAGAGCCGCCGGGGTGTACCGCGCCGCCGGGGTCGGGGTGCGCGGAGTCGGCCGGGTTGCGGTGCGGGGTGCCGGAGGCGCCCAGGTGGGCGGAGGCGGGATGGGCCGAGGTGGAGGGGGCGAGGGGGGCGCTGAGGTGGAGGGCCGAGGGGGCGGGGGCCCAGGTCTCGGGGGCCGGGGGGTCGAAGGGGTCGCCCTGGAGGATGGCGCCGTAGGCGGTCTGGAGGGCGCGGCCGGGGTCGACGCCGAGTTCGTCGGCGAGCAGGTGGCGGGTGCGGTGGTACCAGTCGAGGGCGTCGGACTGGCGGCCCGCCCGGTACAGGGCGAGCATCAGCGCCGCCGAGAGGGACTCCCGCATGGGGTGGGCGACGGCCTCGGCGCGCAGGACGGCGGCGGCGCGGCCGTGCTCGCCCAGTTCGCTGTAGGCCTCGGCCAGGTCCTCGACCGTGACCAGGCGGGTCTCCTCCAGGGCGTGCGCGGCGGCCAGCAGCGGCTCGGAGGACACCGTCCCGGTGAGGGCGGGGCCGCGCCACAGGGAGAGCGCCTCGCGGAACATCAGCACCGCGTCGGCGGCCTGCCGCTGGGTGCGGGCCAGCAGCACCAGCTCCTCGAACCGGTAGGCGTCCAGCAGGGACTCCGACATCTCGAGGACGTAGGCCCGGCCCTGTGTGGTGAGCTCGACGCCGTACGCCGCCGCCTCGCCGTCGTTCAGCAGGGCCCGGAGCCGGGAGACGTGGCCCTGGACGACCGTGCGCGCGTGGGCGGGCGGGGCCTCGTCCCAGATGGCGTCGATGAGCTGGTCGACCGGCACCGCCGTGTTGGGCCGCAGCAGCAGTGCCGCCAGCACGCTGCGCCGCTTGGCGGGGCCGAGGGGGAGTTCACCGGCCTCGGTCGCGACGGACACCGCTCCGAGCAACCGGAATTCCACTGGCGCCTCCCCGCGAACCTGTGACGGACCAAAGCGTCAGCCTACCGGGGCGACGTGTGCCGACCGAGCCGAGGTTTCAGCCGTTCTCGCAGGTGCGCGGGGGTGTGGCCGGGGTGGGGGTTACTCGTACCGACGGTCGCGGTCCTCGACGACACCCTGCACGGGCGGGACGATCATGCCGCGACGCCGCTTGAGGACGCTGGTGAAGACCACGATTCCGATGATGCCGACCAGCATCATGATGACCCCGACGAGGTCGAGGTTGACGCTTTCGAGCTCCCAGTCCGTGGCGAAGGTCAGGATGGCCCCCACCGCGACGAGGACGATGCAGCCGCCCAGGCCCATGTCTGTTCGCCTCCGAGTGCGCGAACGCGATGGTTCGCGATTGGTTGTGACCGTTCGGGGCCCGGACAGCTTCGGGCCTCGCTGTACGAGGCGCGTACCCGGGCCCGCAAAGGCCATGCGTGGAGGCGGAGTTCGGCCTTCCGAAGGGGCTGGAAGCAGCCCCTTCGGTCAGCCCTCCAGGAACGCGGTCAGCGCGTTGGCGAGCAGGTACGGGTCCTTTGCCCCGCACAGCTCACGGGCGCTGTGCATGGACAGGATCGCGACGCCGATGTCCACGGTCTGGATGCCGTGCCGGGCGGCGGTGATCGGGCCGATCGTCGTGCCGCACGGCATCGAGTTGTTCGACACGAAGGTCTGCCACCGCACCCCGGCCTTCTCGCAGGCCGCCGCGAACACCGCGCGCCCCGCCCCGTCGGTGGCGTACCGCTGGTTCACGTTCACCTTGAGGATGGGGCCGCCGTTGGCACGCGGGTGGTGCGTCGGATCGTGCCGCTCCGCGTAGTTGGGGTGCACGGCGTGACCGGTGTCGGAGGACAGGCAGATCGAGCCCGCGAGGGCGCGCGCCCTGTCCTCGGGGGAGCCGCCGCGCGCGAACACCGAGCGCTCCAGCACGTTGCCGAGCAGCGGGCCGTCCGCGCCGGTGTCGGACTGCGAGCCGTTCTCCTCGTGGTCGAAGGCCGCGAGTACGGGGATGTGGGAGAGCTTCTCGTCCCCGGTGGCGACGGCGGCCAGCGCCGCGACGCCCGCGTGCACCGAGATCAGGTTGTCCATGCGCGGGCCGGCGAGCAGTTCCTCGTCGCGGCCCAGGTAGGCGGGGGCCTCCACGGCGTGCGGCATCAGGTCCCAGCCCGCGATGTCCTCGGGGTCGAGACCGGCCTCCTCGGCGATGTACGCGATGAGGTCGCCCTCGTGCACCTCGCCCAGGCCCCAGATCGGCTGCATGTGCCGCTGCTTGTCGAGCTTCATGCCCTCGTTGACCTGGCGGTCGAGGTGCACGGCGAGCTGCGGCACGCGCAGCAGGGGGCGGTCGATGTTGACGAGGCGGTGCGAGCCGTCGCGCAGGGTGAGGCGGCCGGCGAGGCCGAGGTCGCGGTCGAGCCAGGTGTTGAGCAGGGTGCCGCCGTAGATCTCGACGGCGACCTGCCGCCAGCCCTCGTTGCCCGTGTCGGGCAGCGGCTTCACGCGGAGGTTCGGGGAGTCGGTGTGCGCGCCGACGATCCGGAAGGGGGTGTGGGGCGAGGCGCCCTCCGGGACGAACCAGGCGATGATCGCACCGCCCCGCAGGACGTACTTGCCGCCGGTCGTGCCGTCCCAGGCGTCGGTCTCGGCGACCTGGCGGAAGCCCGCCTTCTCCAGCCGCTCGGCGGCGGCGGCCACGGCGTGGTACGGGGACGGGCCTGCCGTCAGGAAGGACATCAGGTCGTCGGTGTGGCCCCGGTCGAAGCGGGGGGTGGTGCGGGCTGCGGTGCTCATGTGATCAGCGTAACCAGGGGGTCCGGCATCCCGGCGCGCCACCGTACGGCCCCTCCCCCTCGCCCGTCGTGCCTCAGAGCCCCGGCGGCCGCTCGAAGCGTCTGCGCAGCGGCATCCGGCGCTCGCCCCTCGGTACCCGGGGCAGCATCTGCGGGGTGCCCGGAGCCCGGGAAGCCTGCCGGCGGCGGCCCGCGCAGAACATGCACTCCTCACCGGGAGGGGCGTCGGGGTCCACGGGGGCCCCGGGGTGCAGGGAGCAACCGGAGGAGTTGCGGGGCCGGGACAGCTCCCGGGCCAGCACGAACGCCCGGTGCAACACCTCCGCGAGGGCCGCGAACTCCTCCGGCCGAGACCCCGTCCCGAGGTTGAACGACCGCTCGTTGACCAGGGCGAACTGCTCCCGCAGCATGGCGGGCGTCGCCTGGCGGCCGTCCCGCTCCGGGAGGCGCGGCACGTCCTCCGCCGGGGTCGGCGCACCCCGCTCCACGAGCCTGCGCCGGTGGTTGCAGATGAGGCAGCGGCCCCAGCCGTCCGGCACCGTCGGGTCCACCGCGCCGTCCGGATGTTCCTTGCACCCGGTGACGTTGCGTGCCGGGGCCACTTCCGAAGCGGTGCGGTACGCCCCGTACAGGGAGTCGGCGACGGGTTCGTACTCGGCGGGGTGCGCGCCGTCGTAGAGGTCCTTCACCAGGTCGTTCGCGGAGCCCAGCCTGCTGTGCAGCTCCTTGAGCGCATAGGGGAGCCCCGCCGGTACCGAGTACCCCTTGCCCTGCTGTTCCTGTCCAGCCATGCACACAAGCGTCGCACGCACCACCGACAACGGGCCGGGGATGTTTCACGTGAAACGTGAGACATCCCCGGCCCGCTCGGGAACCGCGAGGCGACTAGAACGCCGCCTCGTCCAGCTCCATCAGGTCGTTGTCGACCGCCTCGGCCTTGGCGCGCTCGACGCCCACGCCCGGCAGGACGTTCGCGGCGAAGAACTTCGCGGCGGCGATCTTGCCGGTGTAGAAGGCGGTCTCCTTGGCGGACTTGGCGGAGCCCGTCGTCAGCTTCTCCTGGGCCACGGCGGCGCCGCGCAGCAGCAGGTAACCGACGACCACGTCGCCGGAGGCCATCAGCAGACGGGTGGTGTTCAGGCCCACCTTGTAGATGGACTTCACGTCCTGCTCGGTGCCCGCGAGGTCCGTCAGCATGGCGCCGACGATGGCCTCCAGGTCCACGGCCGCCTTGGCGAGCTGCTCGCGGGCGCCCGCCAGGTCGTCGCCGCCGGTGCCCACCGCGAGGAACTTCTTGATCTCCTCGGCGAGCTGGTTCAGCGCCGCGCCCTGGTTGCGGACGATCTTCCGGAAGAAGAAGTCCTGGCCCTGGATCGCGGTGGTGCCCTCGTACAGGGTGTCGATCTTGGCGTCGCGGATGTACTGCTCGATCGGGTACTCCTGGAGGTACCCGGAGCCGCCGAAGGTCTGGAGCGACTGGGCGAGCTGCTCGTAGGACTTCTCCGAGCCGTAGCCCTTCACGATCGGCAGCAGCAGGTCGTTCAGCGCGATCTCGGCCGAGGCGTCCTCGCCGGCCGCCTCCTTGACCGCGATGGTGTCCTGTACGCACGCGGTGTGCAGGACCAGCGCGCGCATGCCCTCCGCGTACGCCTTCTGCGTCATCAGCGAGCGGCGCACGTCGGGGTGGTGCGTGATGGTGACCTTGGGGGCCGTCTTGTCCATGAACTGGGCCAGGTCCGGACCCTGGACGCGCTCCTTGGCGTACTCCAGGGCGTTCAGGTAGCCGGTCGAGAGCGTCGCGATGGCCTTCGTGCCGACCATCATCCGCGCGAACTCGATGATCATGAACATCTGGCGGATGCCGTCGTGCTTGTCGCCGATCAGCCAGCCCTTGGCGGGGTGCTGGTCGCCGAAGGTCATCTCGCACGTGTTGGAGGCCTTGAGGCCCATCTTGTGCTCGACGTTCGTGGCGTAGACGCCGTTGCGCTCGCCCAGCTCGCCGGTCTCCCAGTCGAAGTTGTACTTCGGGACCAGGAAGAGGGAGAGGCCCTTGGTGCCGGGGCCCGCGCCCTCGGGGCGGGCGAGGACGTAGTGGAGGATGTTCTCCGACATGTCGTGCTCGCCGGACGTGATGAAGCGCTTCACGCCCTCGATGTGCCAGGAGCCGTCCTCCTGCTGGACCGCCTTCGTGCGGCCCGCGCCGACGTCCGAACCGGCGTCCGGCTCGGTGAGGACCATCGTGGAGCCCCACTGCTTGTCGACGGCGATCTGCGCGACCTTCTTCTGCGCCTCGTTGCCCTCCTCGAAGAGGATGCCGGCGAAGGCCGGGCCCGAGGAGTACATCCAGACCGCCGGGTTGGCGCCGAGCAGCAGCTCCGCGTACGCCCAGATCAGGGAGCGCGGGGAGGTGGTGCCGCCGATCTCCTCGGGCAGGCCGAGGCGCCAGTACTCGGAGTCCATGAAGGCCTGGTAGCTCTTCTTGAAGGACGCCGGGACGGGCGCGGTGTTGGTGGCCGGGTCGAAGACCGGCGGGGTGCGGTCGGCGTCCTCGAAGGAGGCGGCGAGCTCGTTCTCGGCGAGCCGGCGCAGTTCGTCCAGGATGCTCTTGGCGGTCTCGACGTCCATCTCCGCGAACGGGCCGCTGCCGTAGACCTTGTCGCGGCCGAGCACCTCGAAGAGGTTGAACTCGATGTCCCGGAGGTTCGACTTGTAGTGCCCCATGGCGACGGCTCCGTATAACTCGGGGAGGCAGGTTCCTCGTACAAATACCAGCTAGTAGCTACGATGATGCTACCCGTCGGTAATAAGCCGCAACCCCGTGCGGCCAGATGTGGCCCACTACTCTTTCCCGCATGTATGGCTACGAGCAGAATCCGGGTGCGCAGCAGGGCTACGCCCCGCCGGGGGGCGCCCAGCAGGGTTACGCCCCGCCGCAGCCTCCGCCGCAACAGCAGCAGCCGCAGCAGGGCGGATACGGGGAGCAGCCGCTGTACCCCGAGCCGTCGCCGCCCTCGCTGGCCGACGGGGTGCGGGCCTTCACGACCGGCACGCTGTCCGCCGAGGACTTCCAGCAGATCTTCGCCTCGTCCAAGGTCTACTGCCCGCGCGGTGACGGGCCCGGCTTCCTGGCGCTGCACAACACGCAGCACCCGGTGATCCCCATGTTCACCACGCTCAAGGAGCTGCGCAGGTACGCGGGCAAGGAGTCCAAGTACTTCGTGATCACGGGCGCCGAAGTCATCGACCTGCTGCCGACCGGGTACGGCTTCGTGCTCGACATGGAGGGCGAGCACCGGATGGTGTTCGACGCGAAGGCCGTGGAGCAGATGGTCGACTTCGCGATGCGCCGGATGTACGGCTGAGGGACCCCCACGGACGCGCGGGGGGCGGACGCGCCCCGCGCCGGGAACACGCACGCCTTGCGGGATGTTCACCATTCAACTAACTTGAAACCGGAACATCCCGCTAGGAGGCCCACGATGCCCGCAGTAACTGTCGAAAACCCGCTCACCCTGCCCAAGGTGGTCGCGGCCGCGGACGCCGTCGCGCGACCCGTTCTCGGTGTCGTGGACGCGGTCAGCGGTTTCGAGGGGGAAGGCTTCCCGGTGCGCCGCGCGTTCGCCGGGATCAAGTACGACTACCTCGACCCGTTCATCATGATGGACCAGATGGGCGAGGTGGAGTACGCGCCGGGCGAGCCCAAGGGCACCCCCTGGCACCCGCACCGGGGCTTCGAGACGGTCACGTACATGATCGACGGCGTGATGGACCACCAGGACAGCCACGGGGGCGGCGGCACCATCAAGGACGGCGACACCCAGTGGATGACCGCGGGTGCGGGACTGCTGCACATCGAGGCCCCGCCGGAGTCGCTGGTGATGTCCGGCGGCCTCTTCCACGGCCTGCAGCTGTGGGTGAACCTCCCCGCGTCCGACAAGATGATGAAGCCCCGCTACCAGGACATCCGCGGCGGTGAGGTGCAGCTCCTGACCTCCCCCGACGGCGGTGCGCTGCTGCGCGTCATCGCGGGCGGGATCGACGGGCACGAGGGTCCGGGCGTCACGCACACCCCGATCGTCATGATCCACGCGACGGTTCGGCCGGGTGCGGAGATCTCCCTGCCCTGGCGCGAGGACTTCAACGGCCTGGCGTACGTCATGGCCGGCCGCGGCAGCGTCGGCGCCGACCGGCGGCCCGTGCACAAGGGGCAGACGGCGGTCTTCGGCGAGGGCGGGTCGCTGACCGTCCGGGCGGACGAGAAGCAGGACGCGCACGAGCCGGACCTGGAGGTCGTGCTGCTCGGCGGGCGGCCGATCCGTGAGCCGATGGCGCACTACGGGCCGTTCGTGATGAACAGCCAGGCCGAGCTGAGGCAGGCCTTCGAGGACTTCCAGAAGGGGCTGCTGGGGAAGGTCCCCGCGGTGCACGGCATGCAGTAGAGCGCGGCGGCAGGAGCGGGCCTCGGCGGCGGGAAGAACCGCGCCGGGCCCGCTTTCCTGTTTCCCGGGGTTTCCCGGGGTTTCCCAGGAGTTCCCCGTGGCTCCCTCAGAGGCCCTCGTACGAGACCGGCGGCGCGTCCTCGTAGAGCTCGAACCAGATCGACTTGCCCTGGCCCCGGGGGTCCACGCCCCACTTGTGCGCCAGCATCTCCATCAGCAGCAGCCCGCGCCCCGAGGACGCCATCTCGCCGGGCCGCCGCTTGTGCGGCAGTTCGTCGCTGACGTCCGTCACCTCGACGTGCAGCGTCCGCGAGCCGGCCGGGCCGGTGACCCGCGCGGTCAGCAGGGCGTCCCCGTCGGTGTGCACCAGCACGTTGGTGACCATCTCGGAGACCATCAGGACCGCCGAGTCCACCTGGTCCGCGTCGGCCCAGTCGTGCAGCAGCTCGCGCAACTGGTGGCGGGTGCCCGCGATGCGTTCGGGCTCGGCCTGCGCGACGGTCACCGCCGTGGACCGCACCTTCGAAGTCCGGTCGGCACGGGACGCGTCCCGGCTCAGCAGCAGGACGGCGATGTCGTCCTCGCGGCGGTCCGAGAGGGGGCCGGTGGTGTGGTGCGAAGGGGGCCCGTGCACGGCCTGCACGAGGTCGTCGGCGAGGCGCTCCAGGTCCAGCTCCCGGTGGTTCTCCAGGATCGTCCGGATGCGTGACCAGCCGGAGTCGAGGTCGTGGCCGCCCGTCTCGATCAGGCCGTCGGTGCACACCATCAGCGTCTCGCCGGGTTCCAGGGCGAGCCGGGTGGTCGGGTAGTCGGTGTCGGCGTCGATGCCCAGCGGCAGACCGCCCGCCGTCGTCCGGACGAGGACGGTCCCGTCCGGCATCCGCACCGCGGGCTCCGGATGGCCGGCCCTGGCCAGTTCCACCGTGCCGTCCACCGGGTCGACCTCCAGGTAGAGACAGGTCGCGAAGCGCGGCGAGGCGTGGTCGTCGGGGGCGTAGGTGTCGGTGATGCCGTGCAGGAACCGGGAGGCCCGCGAGAGGACCGCGTCGGGGCGGTGGCCCTCGGAGGCGTACGCGCGCAGGGCGATCCGCAGTTGGCCCATCAGCCCGGCCGCCCGCACGTCGTGCCCCTGGACGTCGCCGATGACCAGCGCGAACCGGCCGCTGGGCAGCGGGATCATGTCGTACCAGTCGCCGCCGACCTGGAGTCCGCCGCCGGTGGGCACATAACGCGCCGCCACCTTCATGCCCGGGATCTCCGGCCCGATCGTCGGCATCATCGAGCGCTGGAGCCCCTCGGACAGCTCCCGTTCCGACTCCTCCACCCCGGCCCGCGCCAGCGCCTGCGCCAGCATCCGCGCGACCGTCGTCAGCACCGACCGCTCGTCCGGCGTGAACGCCACCGGGTGCGCGAACCCGGCCATCCACGCGCCCATCGTCCGGCCCGCCACCACCAGCGGCACGAACGCCCAGGACCGCCGCCCGAAGCCCTCCGCGAGCGGCCAGGTCAGCGGGAAGCGGGTCCGGTAGTCCTCCGGGGTGGGGAGGTAGATGGCCCGCCCCGTCCGTACGACCTCGGCGGCCGGGTAGTCCGTCTCCAGCGGCATGTCCCGGAACGGGTCCTCGTCGCCCGGCTTGTGCCCGTGGTGCCCGATCGTCGTCAGCCGGTCGCCCGCGACGCCGAACACCGCGAGCCCGTCCGGCGAGAACCCCGGCATGGACAGGGAGGCCGCGACCCGCAGCACCTCGGCCGTGGACCGCGCCTCGGCCAGCGCCCGGCCCGCGTCCAGCAGGAACGCCTCCCGGGAGCGCCGCCAGTCGCCGGTCACCGGGGTGCGGGCGGCGGTGCCCGGCGCGGACTCGGCGACTTCCTGGATGGTGCCGATGAGCTGGTAGGACGCGCCTTCGCCGAAGGGCTTGGAACGGCTCCGCACCGTGCGCAGCACCTGACGGCCGTCCTCGGACATCACCCGCAGCCGGGCCTCCGCGACCGTGCCCTCGGCGACGGCGAGCTGGACGATTCCCTGTATCTCGTTCCAGTCCACGGGGTGGAAACGGGCGCGGGCGGCGGCCTCGGTGAGCTGCACCTCCTCGGCGGGCAGACCCATCAGACGTGCCGCTTCCGCGTCGAAGGTGACGGTCCCCGACGCGTTGTTCCATCGCCACAGGCCCGTGTCGATCGCGGCCAGCACGTCCTCGGTGCGCATGGGGCCATCCTTCCAGGTCGTACGGAACCCGGCCGCCCGGCCCGTGTTTCACGTGAAACACCGGCCCGTCCCCGCGGGCCCCGGCTCATGTTTCACGTGAAACACCGCCACGTTCCCCGCGTGCACCGGCCCCTGTTTCACGTGAAACACCGGCCCCTGTTTTCTCGTGAGACGGCGGTGGGAGGGGCCGGTAACCTTGAGGCGAGTTGATTCCCGCCTGTCTCGCGAAGAATCTCGCGAAGAATTGGATGAACGATGCAGCATCGGTACAGGTCCCACACGTGCGGCGAGCTCCGCGCCTCCGACGTCGGCGCCGACGTCCGGCTGAGCGGCTGGCTGCACAATCGTCGCGACCTGGGCGGCATCCTCTTCATCGATCTGCGCGACCACTACGGTCTGGTCCAGCTCGTCGCCCGTCCCGGCACCGCCGCCAACGAGGCCCTCGCGAAGCTGACCAAGGAGACCGTCGTCCGCATCGACGGCAAGGTCTCCGCCCGTGGCGCGGACAACGTGAACCCGGAGCTGCCCACCGGCGAGATCGAGATCGAGGTCGGCGAGGTCGAGGTGCTCGGCGCCGCCGCCCCGCTGCCCTTCACGATCAACGCCGAGGACGGGGTGAACGAGGAGCGCCGCCTGGAGTACCGCTTCCTCGACCTGCGCCGCGAGCGCATGCACCGCAACATCATGCTGCGCTCGTCGGTCATCGCCGCCATCCGCTCCAAGATGGTCGCGCTGGGCTTCAACGAGATGGCCACCCCCATCCTCACCGCGACCTCCCCCGAGGGCGCCCGTGACTTCGTCGTTCCGTCCCGCCTGAACCCGGGCAAGTTCTACGCCCTCCCCCAGGCCCCGCAGCAGTTCAAGCAACTGCTGATGATCTCGGGCTTCGACC
Organism: Streptomyces sp. NPDC088745; assembly: GCF_044751045.1. Lineage (NCBI taxonomy): Bacteria > Bacillati > Actinomycetota > Actinomycetes > Kitasatosporales > Streptomycetaceae > Streptomyces > Streptomyces sp. NPDC088745. The sequence continues at coordinate 661,801 of NZ_JBIVLB010000001.1, read as the reverse complement.
GGTACTTCCAGATCGCGCCGTGCTTCCGCGACGAGGACGCCCGCGCCGACCGTTCGCCGGGCGAGTTCTACCAGCTCGACGTCGAGATGAGCTTCGTGGAGCAGGAAGACGTCTTCCAGCCCATCGAGAAGCTGATGACCGAGCTCTTCACCGAGTTCGGCGGCGGCCGCGAGGTCACCTCGCCCTTCCCGCGCATCCCCTTCCGCGAGTCGATGCTGAAGTACGGCAACGACAAGCCGGACCTGCGCGCCAAGCTGGAGCTCGTGGACGTCACGGACGTCTTCGCGGAGTCCGGCTTCAAGGCCTTCGCCGGCAAGCACGTCCGCGCCCTGCCGGTGCCGGACACGGCCGGTCAGTCCCGCAAGTTCTTCGACGGCCTGGGCGACTACGCGGTCGAGCAGGGCGCGAAGGGCCTGGCCTGGGTCCGCGTCGGCGAGGACGGCCAGTTGGCCGGTCCGATCGCGAAGTTCCTCACCGAGGACGACGTCAAGGCGCTCACCGACCGCCTCTCCCTCGTCCCCGGCCACGCGGTCTTCTTCGGCGCGGGCGAGTTCGACGAGGTCTCCAAGATCATGTCGGCGGTGCGCGTCGAGGCCGCCAAGCGCGCGGGCCACTTCGAGGAGAACGTCTTCCGGTTCTGCTGGATCGTCGACTTCCCGATGTACGAGAAGGACGAGGAGACCGGCAGGATCGACTTCTCGCACAACCCCTTCTCGATGCCCCAGGGCGGCATGAAGGACCTGGAGGAGAAGGACCCGCTGGACATCCTGGCCTTCCAGTACGACATCGTCTGCAACGGCATCGAGCTGTCGTCCGGCGCGATCCGCAACCACGAGCCCGAGCTGATGCTCAAGGCCTTCGAGATCGCGGGTTACGAGGCCGAGACCGTCGAGCGCGAGTTCGCGGGCATGCTGCGCGCCTTCCGCCTGGGCGCCCCGCCGCACGGCGGCATCGCCCCGGGCGTCGACCGCATCGTGATGCTGCTGGCCGACGAGCCGAACATCCGCGAGACCATCGCCTTCCCGCTGAACGGCAACGCCCAGGACCTCATGATGGGCGCCCCGACCGTCCTGGAGGAGGCCCGCCTGCGCGAGCTGAACATCCAGCTCCGGAAGCCGGTCGAGAAGTAGGTCAAGCGGCGGGCCGACGGCTCACCCGTTCGTACGAAGGCCCGGAATCCTCGGATTCCGGGCCTTCGGCGTACGCCGGGGTCCCGCCGGGGCGCAGGCGGAGGAGGAGCGAGCCGGTACGCGGCGCGGGCCCCGTACCGTGGAAAGGTGCCACCGATCCCGGAGGAGACCGGCGTGAGTGTTGCCGAACAGAGGCCCGGAGCGCTCCCGCGGGACCCTTCCGAGGAGAACGGGACCGGCCGGACCGGCTGACCCCGCCCCGTCCCGCACGCGCGCAGGGCCCACCGGGGGATCATTCGCGGAAGAACGGGCACCCCGGAGTACGACCCGGACGTCACCCGCACCCCTCAGGCCGTCCGGCACCGGAATCAGGCGACTGAAGAAGGGCACGACGACGTGAAGACACGCGTACGGACCGGAGTGTGCGCGGCGACCGCCCTGGTGCTGTTCCCGGTGCTCACCGCCTGCGGGCAGGACGCACGCCCGCAGTCCGGTCGCAAGGCGGCCCCCCTGCACGACTCCAGCGCCGGCGGGAAGTCGGCCCCGGCCCCGCAGAGCGCGCGCACCGACGCCGCGCCCACGCCCGAGCTGCCGGGCCTGGGCCCCCGTACACGCGGCGAGGTCGGCCCGGAGACCCGGCAGGCGCTCGTCGTCACCGGCCGGGACCGGAACTCCTCCGACGCCGAGGCGGTCCTGTACGAGAAGACGGACGACGGCTGGAAGGCCGGGCCGGTCTGGCCGGCGCAGAACGCGAGACGCGGCTGGACCGGGCACCACGTCCGGGGCGACCTGCGGTCCCCGATCGGCGTGTACGGGCTGACCGACGCCGGCGGGCTGCTGAAGGACCCCGGCACGAAGCTCCCGTACGACCAGGGGCGCGGTTACACGATCGACCGCACCGACGACTCCGGCCAGTCCCTGCGCGGCTCCTTCGACTACGTCGTCGCGATCAACTACAACCGCCACGCGGGCCGCAGCCCCCTCGACTGGGGCCGCCCGCTGGGCGACGGCCGGGGCGGCGGCATCTGGCTGCATGTCGAGCACACGACTCCCACGCAGGGCTGCGTCGCCCTCAAGCGCGAGGTGATGCGGGAGCTGCTGCGCGCGCTGGACCCGGCGAAGAAGCCGGTGGTGGTGATGGGGCCGAAGGCGGATCTGGCGAAGTGAGCGCTAGCCGGGCAGCCGCCACAACTGGTGCTTGTTGCCCGGGGTGCACGGGTCGACGGCCAGTTGGCGGCCCGCGCCGACGTCGGTGACGCAGCCGTCGCCGACGTAGTAGTTGATCTGGACCGCGCCGCCGGCCGCCGGGGTGGTCTTCCACGCGGTGACGTACCCGGAGTAGCCGCTGCCCTGCGCGAGCACGGTGCCCGTCTTCTCGTCGTACGCGGGGGCCTGCTTGAGCCCGAGCGCGCCGCCCGCCAGGGTGCAGGCGTGGAACTCGGTGAACTGGTTGCCGCCGAGCACCCAGCCGAACTGGGAGTTCCCACCGGAGACGACCTTGCCGCCGCTGCCGGACGGGTCCGTTCCGGCGAGGCCCATCCTGCGCCCGCTGCCGACGTTGGTGATCGCGCCCCAGCCGTCGCCGCCGCAGTTGTCGGGCTTGCCGGGGCCCGCGGGCGGGGGCTTGGCACCGCCGCCGCTTCCGGAACCCGCACCGGAGCCCTTGCCGCTGTCCGGGCCGCCGCCGCTCCCCTTGCCGGGGTCCGTGTCCTTGCCGTCGCCCCCGGTGCCCGGCTTGCCCTTGGCGCCGTCGGACCCGTCGGTCGCGGCCCCGCCCCTGGCCTTGTCGTCGCCCTTGGCGGGCTTGCCGGCAGCGGTTCTGCCGGTGGCGGACGGGGTTCCGCGGGGCGCGGCCGGGATCTGCGCCACGGGCGTCCCGCCCGCGGACACGGAGGTGGACGGGCGGGCGGCGTCCCGGGGCGCGTCACGGACGTGCGGGGTCAGGGCGACGGTGAGCACGGTGGCCGTCGACACCACCACGGGCACGACGACGAGCACCGGCTTCGGCAGCCGCTGCCACCACGGCCGCGGTACGGGGACGACGCCGGTCGGGCCGGACACGAGCACGGGATCGGCCGCCGGGACCGGAACCGGAATCCGGGGAGGGCCGGGCCGGACCGCAGAAGGCACCGGGGCCTCAGGAGCCGCAGGGGCCACGGCAGGAGTCTCAGGGACCACGACAGGAGTCACAGGAGCCACGACAGGAGGCACAGGGACCACAGCAGGAGGCACAGCAGCCCCGGGCAACCCGGCACCTGCACCCCCCTCCCCCGTCCCGGCGGCCCGCGCCGCCGCCGCCATCACCGCCGCGTCCGCGTACCGCTCCTCCGGCGCCTTCGCGAGCGCCCGTGCGACGAAGTCCCGCACGGCGGGAGGGAAGGAGTCCGGCAGCGCGGGCGCGGGCTCCCGGATGTGCTTGAGGACGACCTCCAGGACCGTGTCGCCGTTGAACGGCACCTCCCCGGTGAGCAGTTCGTACGTGACGACGCCCAGCGAGTACAGGTCGGACGCCGGGAGGACCGCGAGCCCCTCCGCCTGTTCCGGCGCGATGTACAGGGCCGTGCCCAGCACCGAGTGCGAGGCGGTCAGCCGGGAGGCGGCCTTGCTGTGCGCGATGCCGAAGTCGGTGACGGTGATGCGGCCGTCGCCGCTCAGCATCAGGTTCGACGGCTTCAGGTCGCGGTGCACGATGCCGCCCCGGTGCGCGGTGTGCAGCGCGTCCAGGGCCTGCGCGACCAGCCCGAGCGCGCGGCCGGCGGGCATCGGCCCGTCGTCCTCGCGGACCTCGTCCAGCGGCCGTCCGTCGATGAGCTCCATGACGATGTATGCGATCCGGTCACCGTCCTGACCTGCGGCTTCCTGCTCGCCGTAGTCGTGGACATCGACGATCCCGGGGTGCGCGAGCGAGGCCAGCAGCTTCGCCTCGCGCCGGAAACGGGCCGCGAACTGGGGGTCCTCCAGCAACTTCGGCAGCAGGATCTTCACCGCGACGAAACGCTCCAGCACGCCGTCCTCGGCCCGCCAGACCTCGCCCATCGCGCCGCCGCCGACGCGCTCGGCCAGCGTGTACCGGCCGCCGAGCACGGTCCCCCGACCCCACATGCGTGCTTCCCCCACGGTGTTCGCCCGAAGCGCCGGTTCGCTCGGCCCGAGGAAGTCTGCCAGACGCGCCAAGTTCCTTGGGCCGAAGGCCACTTGGTGCCGCCCGACATGTCCGTACGTACGACGAAGGGCCCGGGATCGGCACGACCCCGGGCCCTCTCGTACGTCAGGGAATCACGCGGCGGGCTTCTCCTCCAGGCGCGGGAACAGCACCGCGCCCTTCGTCACCGTCGCACCGGCCGGCAGCAGGCCCCAGGCGCCCGCGTCCTGGACCCGCTGGTCGGCGAGCGCGCCCAGCCCGGCGGCCTCCGCGCCGAGGGAGTCCCACAGCTTCTGTGAGGTCTCCGGCATGACGGCGTTCAGCAGGACGGCCATCGCGCGCAGGGACTCGGCGGAGGTGTAGAGGATGGTCGCGAGGCGCGCCCGGCCCTCGTCCGACGCGTCCTTGGCGACCTTCCACGGCTCCTGCTCCGTGATGTAGCCGTTGACCTGCTTCACGAAGTCGAAGATCGCCAGGATGCCGCCCTGGAAGTCCTGCTCCTCGCCGATCAGCCGGTCCGCCTCGGCGACGGCCTTCGCCAGCCCCTCCCGCACGGCCTCCTCGGCGTCGCTGGAAGCGGTCGCCGCGGGCAGCGTGCCGTCGAAGTACTTGCCGACCATGGCGGCCACGCGGGAGGCGAGGTTGCCGTAGTCGTTGGCCAGCTCGGAGGTGTAGCGGGCGGTGAAGTCCTCCCAGGAGAAGGACCCGTCGCTGCCGAAGGAGATCGCGCGCAGGAAGTACCAGCGGTAGGCGTCCACGCCGAAGTGCGAGGTGAGGTCCTGCGGCTTGATGCCGGTCAGGTTGGACTTCGACATCTTCTCGCCGCCGACCATCAGCCAGCCGTTCGCGACGACCTTGCCGGGCAGCGGGAGGCCCTGCGCCATCAGCATCGCGGGCCAGATCACCGCGTGGAAGCGCAGGATGTCCTTGCCGACGAGGTGGATGTCCGCGGGGAAGGTCGCGTCGAACCGCTCCTGGTCGGAGCCGTAGCCCGCCGCCGTCGCGTAGTTCAGCAGCGCGTCGACCCAGACGTAGATGACGTGCTTGTCGTCCCACGGCACGGGGACGCCCCAGTCGAAGGTCGAGCGGGAGATGGAGAGGTCCTGGAGGCCCTGCCTGACGAAGTTCACGACCTCGTTGCGGGCGGACTCCGGCTGGATGAAGCCCGGGTTGGCCTCGTAGAACTCCAGCAGCTTCGGGCCGTACTCGCTCAGCTTGAAGAAGTAGTTCTCCTCCTTGAGGATCTCCACCGGCTTCTTGTGGATGGGACAGAGCTTCGTCCCGTCCTCCGCCTCGATGAGGTCGCCGGGGAGCTTGTACTCCTCGCAGCCCACGCAGTACGGGCCCTCGTAGCCGCCCTTGTAGATCTCGTCCTTGTCGAAGAGGTCCTGCACGAACTCCTGCACACGGTCCGTGTGACGCTTCTCCGTGGTGCGGATGAAGTCGTCGTTGGCGATGTTCAGGTGCTCCCAGAGGGGCTTCCAGGCTTCGGTGACGAGCTTGTCGCACCACTCCTGGGGGGAGACGCCGTTCGCCTCGGCCGTGCGCATGATCTTCTGACCGTGCTCGTCCGTGCCGGTGAGGTACCACACCTTCTCGCCGCGCTGACGGTGCCAGCGCGTGAGCACGTCGCCTGCGACGGTCGTGTAGGCGTGGCCCAGGTGAGGAGCGTCGTTGACGTAGTAAATGGGGGTCGTGACGTAGTACGCCGCCGACTCCTGCTTCTCGATTCCAGTGGCCGCCATGCGGAAATCTTAAGTGGTACGGAGAGGCGCCCTCACCTGTGTATTCCGGTGAGGGCGCCGGGGTGTGCCGGTCAGCCCCTCAGCCACTCCGCGGAGCCCGCGAGCAGGCCCTTGAAGAGGGCGGCGTCGGTGAGGTCGGCGGGGGCCGGGCCCGCGTGGAAGAACGCGGCGTTCTCGGCGTCCAGCTTGCGGAGGTAGTCGAAGCCCTTGGCGTCGGTGTCGCCGAAGGCCACGAACTGCCAGAAGAGGGGCAGCCGGGCGGCTTCGGCGAGGGCGGCGGTGGCGGCGCCCCTCGCCTCGGGGGCGCCGTCCGTCTGGAAGATCACCAGGGCGGGGCCGTCGTGGGCGGCGGAGTGCTTCTCGTAGTGGTCGACGACCGCTTCGATCGCGCGGTGGTAGCTGGTGCGGCCCATGTGGCCGAGCTCGGCGTGGAGGGAGTCGACCTTGCCCTCGATGTCGGCGGGGGTGAGTTCGCCGGTGCCGTCGACGTCGGTGGAGAAGAAGACGACGGGGACGGCGGGGGCCGCCCCGGGGTCGAGGTGGACCGCCAGGGCGAGGGCCTGCTCGCCGAGCTTCTGGGCGCTGCCGTCCTTGTAGTACGGGCGCATGGAGCCGGAACGGTCGAGGACGAGGTACACCTTGGCGCGGGCGGCCTCCGGCACCTCGGCCTTGCGGAGCGCGGTGCCGGCGGCGCGGTGGGGGACCTTCAGCTTCTTGAGCTGGGCGGGGGTGAGGGCCTCGCGGGGCGCGTCGGGCTCGGGCGCGGGTTCGGGCTTGGGCTCCGGTTCGGCGGCGGGCTCCGGTTCGGCCTGGGCGGCGGGCTCGGGCTCCGGTTCGGTGGTGGGTTCCGGTTCGGCCTGGGCGGCGGGCTCGGGCTCCGGTTCGGTGGTGGGTTCCGGTTCGGCCTGGGCGGCGGGCTCGGGCTGGGCGGCGGGCTCGGGCTCCGGCTCGGTGGTGGGTTCCGGTTCGGCCTGGGCGGCAGGTTCGGGCTGAGCGGCGGGCTCGGGCTCGGCGGCAGGTTCGGGCTGGGCCGAGGTCGCTTCGGGGGCGGTGGTGCGGGCGGTCTGGGTGGGGAGGCGGACCTCGGCGGCGGGGGCCGGGGTGTCCTTCGGGGCGGACTGGGCCGGGACGGCCGGGGAGGGGTCCTCCTCCGACTCGGGCCGCGTCACCGGTTCCGGCGCGGAGGCGGCCACCGGCTCCTGGTCCTGCTCCGGTACGGGCTTCTCCTCCCGTACGGACTTCTCTTCCGGTACGGGCGCGGCCTCCGGGGCCGGGGACTCCTCCCGTACGGGCGCGGCCTCCGGGGTCGGAGGCTCCTCCCGTACCGACTCGGCCTCCGGGGCCGAGTGCTCCTCCCGTACGGGCTCGGTGGCCGGCTTCGCGGGGGTGGTCCGCTTGGGGTTGTCGAAGGCTTCGGCGACCAGCTCCGCGGCCAGGGAGGAGGAGGGGCCCGAGGGCGCGGCGGCCGGGTCCGGCTCGGGGGCGGGGGTCGAACTCCGGCCGCCGGACGGGGTGTTCGCCCCGGCATCGGCCGGCTCCGTGCGCTCGGTCTGGGCCGGGACGGAGGGAGTCGTCGCCGAGGGCTCCTCGACCTGTTCCGTCCGACCGCCAAACACCTTGCGCAGCAAGCTCCGAATGCCCATGGGCGAGGCCTTTCGCGTGAGTTGAGTGCGTTGTATGTCCGTACTGGCGGGACCGATCCCTGACCAGGGGTGACACGTAAGGTTAGCGGCCGCTTCCGCACGGGTGGAGCAACGGCCGGGGCGAGGAATGCCGGGCACCGATTGCTCCGCACGGGTGGTGTTTGTCCGAAGAACTGCGAATCGGAGTGGCGGTCCCTGCGTTCTCGTGCGTCCTCCACATCATGAGGAAAGTACGAAAACCGGACATCCCGGAACTCGTACCCGCCCTGCCGTACGCCCGCCACCCACCCGAAGCAGCTTCAAGGAGCCGTGCCATGAAGACGATGTGGACCGCACTGATCAGCGCGATTGTCGCGTTCCTCGCGATGCTGGGCATCGCCGCCCCGGCGTCCGCCTCCGCCGCCCCCGCCGACCGTTCCTCCGACGCCCCGCAGCCGGCCCCCGCCGCCGCGGAGCGCGCCGACTCCCCCGCCGGGCGGGCCGGGTGGACAGCCGTGGCGCCGACGGCGTCCCGGTTGCAGACGGAGGTGCCGACGCGTTCCGTGCCGCCCACGATGAAGCAGCGGATCAGCGCGGAGGCGCACGGCGGCTCCCCGTCGGTCCGCACGGTGCCGGCCCTGGACGTGCTCGACGGCCTGGGCGCGCTGACCGACGCCCTCCCGGGCGAGGCCGCGGCGAAGGCCGCCACACGCGGTGCGGCCGACAGCGCCGCCCGGGCGCACCTCGCCGCGGTGTGAGGGGCGGCACGGTCCCCGCCCGCCCGGACCGGACTACTCCGCGCCGCCGCCGGTCGAGAGAGTGCCGAGCCGGAACTCCATTCCGTCCAGGACGCGTTGGAGCCCGTAGTCGAACTTCTCCCCCCGGATCTGCTCGGCCGTCCTCCCCCGGTAGTTGTCGTGTCCCTCCCGCAGTCGCGGCAGTTCCTCCGTGGCGGCAGCGGCCACACCGGTCAGGCTCGCCATCCACTCCTGTTCCGTCATTCCACTGCGTGCGATCAACGACAACTGCGCGGCCTCGCTGGTCGCATACCCGATGACGTACGAGAAGACCGCGCTCAGGGCGAGATCGGCCTCCTCGGCGGTGAACCCCGCCGACGCGATGACGTCGGCCAGTCGTTCCGTCATGCGCAGCACGTTCGGCCCCAGGTGGACAAGGCCCACCTGGCCCAGTACCGAAGCCATCCACGGGTGGCGGATCGCCATCGCCCGCACGCTGTACGCGCTGCGGACCGCGGCCTCGCGCCAGCCCAGCTCCCGGGTCACCGCCGGGACTTCGAGTTCCCCGTAGATCTCGTCCACGACCAGCTCGATGAGCTCGTCCTTGTTGGCGACATGCCGGTAGAGGGATGTCGCGCCGGCGCCCAGGCGGGTGCCGAGCTTCCGCATGCTCAAGGACTCGATGCCGTCGGCGTCCAGCAGCCGTACCGCCTCCGCGACGATCTGCTCCCGGCTGAGACGAGCTGCGCAAGGCGATGGCGGTGTGGGGCTCGGTCTCGATGCTGGGCCTGATCGGCGGCCCGGTGCTGGGCGGCTTGCTGGTCACGCACTTCTCGTGGGGCGCGGTCTTCCTGATCAACGTGCCGGTGGCGGTCGTCGCGATTCTCGCCGCGTTGTTCCTGATGCCGGAGTCGAAGGGCGCGTGGAAGAAGCCGGACCCGGTCGGGGCGGTGCTGTCGGTGGCCGGCATGGTGGCGCTGGTCTGGACGATCAACGAGCAGCCCAAGGACGGGTTTTCGCACACCTCGACCGTGGTCGCGCTGGTGGTGGCGGTGCTGGGGCTGGCGGGCTTCGTCGCCTGGGAGTTGAAGGTCGACGAGCCGATGGTCCCGCTGCGGCTCTTCCGGGACCGCGACTTCGCCGGCGGCAGTCTCTCGCTGACCCTGGTGCAGGTCGGCAACGGCGGGATGCTGCCGGTGGTCACCCAGTACGTGCAGTTCGTGCTCGGCTACTCGCCGACGGAGGCGGGCTCGGCGTTCATCCCGATGGCGGTGGGAAGCGGGAAGGGCGGCCCCGTCGCCCAAGGGAGCGGGGATGGACGGAGGCTGCGACGCCGAAGGGGACAGGGGGGCGGCAGGGCGGCTGCGGCGTCGGAGGGGGTGGGGGTGGAGGGGACCGGTTGGGGGGACTTCACCTGGTGTTCATCGTGGGGGCACCGCCCGCACCCCCCAACCCACCTAATGTCACCGCCGTGACCCGGGCGTGCCCAGACCCCCGGAGACGTACGCCATCATGACCTCGGAGGGGACCCGACCCGTGCGCAACCTGCTGCCGCTGCTCAACCCGTCGCCGCACGCGGGCGGACGTTCCGCCCTGACGTGCCGCTACCGCTGCGGTGACGCCTGTTTCCAGGAAGTCCCGAACACGAGCGACAACGAGTACGTCGGCGACATCATCGCGGGCGCCCTGTCCCGCCGGTCGATGATGCGCGCCGCGGCGGTCGTCACCGTCGCCGCGACGGCGGGCGGCGCCCTCGCGGTCGGCGGCGCCCCGGAGGCGGTGGCCGCCCCGGCGGCGGGCCACGGCAACGGCCACGGGAACGGCCACGGCAACGGACGCGGCAAGGCCCAGGGCGCCAAGGGCCTCCGTTTCACGCCCGTCGCCCCCAACAAGGACGACAAGGTCACCATCCCGGACGGCTACGAGCAGAACATCGTCGTCAAGTGGGGCGACCCGATCCTCCGCGGCGCCCCCGCCTTCGACCCGGAGAACCAGACGGCGAAGGCCCAGGCCGGCCAGTTCGGGTACAACAACGACTTCCTGTCGCTGCTCCCGCTGCGCGGCGAGTTCGGCTCCCGCGAGCGCCAGATCCTGGTCGCCAACCACGAGTACACCGACGAGAACCTGATGTTCCGCGGGTACGACCCGGAGAACCCCACCCGCGAGCAGGTCGAGATCGCCTGGGCCGCGCACGGGCTCGGCGTCGTCGTGGTGGAGGAGAACCGCCGGAACGCGGGCCTCACCGCCGTCCCCCGCCACCACCTCAACCGCCGGATCACCGTCACCACCCCGATGCGCCTCACCGGCCCGGCCGCCGGCTCCAAGCTCCTCCGTACGTCCGCCGACCCGACCGGCACCAAGGTCTTCGGCACCTTCGCCAACTGCGCGGGCGGCACCACCCCGTGGGGCACCACGCTCCACGGCGAGGAGAACTTCAACGGCTACTTCGCCAACGCCGACCACGCGAAGAGCCCCACCGACAAGCGGTACGGCATCCAGAAGGGCGCCTCCGAGCGCAAGTGGGAGCGGTTCGACAAGCGCTTCGACGTCGCGCAGGAGCCCCAGGAGTCCCACCGGCACGGCTGGGTCGTCGAGCTGGACCCGTACGACCCGGACTCCACGCCGCGCAAGCGCACCGCGCTCGGCCGGTTCAAGCACGAGGCCGCGCAGCCGCGCCTGACCGACGACGGCCGCCCGGTCGTCTACATGGGCGACGACGAGCGCTTCGACTACCTCTACAAGTTCGTGTCGTCCAAGCGGATGCGCAGGGGCAACTCGCGGGCCGCCCGCGAGCACAACCTCACCCTCCTCGACGAGGGCACGCTGTACGTCGCCAAGCTCACCGGCGACAGCCCGGCCGCCGAGATCGACGGCACCGGCAAGCTGCCGAACGACGGCGAGTTCGACGGTTCCGGCACCTGGATCCCGCTCGCCACGGGCAAGAAGTCGCACGTCCCGGGCATGACGGCCGAAGAGGTGTACGTCTTCACGCGCCTCGCCGGCGACAAGGTCGGCGCGACCAAGATGGACCGCCCCGAGGACGTCGAGCCGTCCCCGCGCACGGGCCGCGTCTACGTCGCGCTCACCAACAACACCGACCGCGGCAAGCCCGGCAAGCCGGGCGCGGACGAGGCCAACCCGCGCAACCTCAACAAGCACGGCCAGATCCTCGAACTCGCCGAGCGCCGCAACGACCCGACGGCCACCACCTTCGCCTGGCGGCTGTTCCTGGTCGCGGGCGACCCGAAGGACCCGGCGACCTACTTCGCGGGCTTCCCGAAGGACAAGGTCTCGCCGATCTCCTGCCCGGACAACGTCGCCTTCGACGCCCACGGCAACCTGTGGATCTCCACCGACGGCAACCAGCTCGGCTCCCACGACGGCCTGTTCGGCGTCGCGACGGCCGGCGAGCGGCGCGGCGAGCTGAAGCAGTTCCTCACCGTCCCCAGGGGCGCGGAGACCTGCGGCCCGCTCATCCAGGACAGCCGCGTCCTGGTCGCGGTGCAGCACCCGGGCGAGCTCGACGGCGCGACCGTCGAGAAGCCCCTGTCGGCCTGGCCCGACGGCCCGGGCAGGATGGTCCGCCCGGCGGTCGTCTCGGTCTGGCGCAAGGACGGCCGCGACATCGGCGTGTGACCCTCTCGCGAGTGACGTGCCCGGCGGGGCGGTTCACACCGCCGGGCACTTCGCGTTCTTCGGGGGCAGCCCCGAGACCAGCGTGTTCAGGAGGTGCGCGGTGACACAGGGGTTGCCCTTGAGGCTCATGTTGTGGATCGCGCCGCCGACGCGCAGCAGGGCCGCCGGGTAGCGGGTGCCGACCTTCCAGGCGCCCTGCATCGGAGTGCGGGGGTCGCCGTTGGTGTTGACGAGCAGCGGGCGCGGGGCGGCCTTCAGCTTGGCGGGCGGGAGCTTCTTGAGGGTCAGCGGGCCGAGCGTGCCGCCGGGGCTCTGCGGCCACTGGGCGCACGGGGCGTAGGCGGCGCCGAGCGCCGGGGCGGCCTTCGGGGTGCCCTTGGCCCGCGCGGTCCGCGTCAGCCCCTCCAGCAGGGCCGCGGTGTCGCGGGGCCAGGCGAAGTCGGTGCAGTGGTTGGCCAGGGTGAGGGCGTAGGAGGCGGGGGCGGGCCGGTCGGCCGCCGCGACGTCCTGCGGGAAGCCCTGCTCGGCGTACGCCCGCAGCTCCGAGTAGGCCGGGTGCTCGGGGTCCTCGGTGCCGTCCAGCGCCAGGTCCACGGCGCGGCTGAAGCCCGGCCAGTCCGCCGGGTCGGCCATCACGGCGTACGCGGCCTGCTGGAGGTTGGGGGCCTTGCGGGCGACCTGGTCGAGGTACTTCTGCGGGTCGGGCGAGAGCGCGCACTCCGCGGGGCCGGCCGCGCTGCACCAGGAGCGGAAGCCCGCCGTGTAGGCGCGCAGCCGGGCGGCGTACGGGGTGCTCCTGGCGAGGTTCTGGGTGCTGCCGACCGCCGCCGGGCTGTTCGCCGCGTCGACGGCGTGCTCGGTGCCGCTGCGGGCCGGGTCGTACGCCGAGTCCAGCACGGCGGCGCGCACCCGGGTGGGGTGGGCGGCCAGGTAGTCCTGGCCGAGCAGGGAACCGTACGAGTGGAGGAGGAGGTTCAGCTTGTCCTCGCGCAGGGCGAGGCGGATAGACTCCAGGTCGGCGGTGACGTCGGCGGTGCCGAGGTGGGAGAGCAACTCGCCGTACGTGGCCCGGCAGTCGGCGATGTACTTCTTCGCGGCCTCGGCGACCGCGGCCGTGTCCGCGCCCGTGGGGAGCTTCTCGGCGGCGCCCAGTGAGGCGATCGGCCCGGGCGCGGGGCCGCAGTCGACGGGGGTGCTGCGGCCGGTGCCGCGCCGGTCGAAGCCGACGACGTCGAACAGGGCGCGCAGTTGCGGCGGGAGGGTGTTGGCCGCGGTGTAGAGCCCCTGGAGGCCGAGACCGCCGGAGTCCATGACGAGCACGCCGATGCGGCGCTTGCGGTCGGTGGCCGGGATGCGCGAGACGGCGAGGTCGATCTTGTCGCCGCCGGGCTCGGCCGCGTCGACCGGGACCTTGAGGGTGGTGCACTCGCGGGTGGGCTGGCCGGTGACCGGGCAGTCGTTCCACCGGGCCTCGGGCGCGGGCACGTCGGGCCGGGCGAGGTTCCTGGTACGGGAGTCCTGCGGGGTCTCGGGCCCGCCGCAGGAGGTGAGCGCGAGGGCGGCGGCGAGGGCGAGGACGGCGGCGCGGGCGCGCCCACGCGTCCCGGCCCGCCCGCGTGTTCCGCGTGTTCCGGTGCGGGCACGGTCCGCCGCGGCTGCCTCTGGTCGTTGTCGCACTGCGCACCCGGTCCCTTCGCTGCCGTACTCCGCGGTCTCGGCCGGCGTGGGAGTGAGCGTGCGGGCCGCGTCCGGGGCCGGGCCGTACGGGCGGGGGCCGTCAGCGCCCGGAACGCAGCAAATGGTGCCACGAACGGGTGAACGAGTGAGAACCAGGTGCGTGCACCGTGACCGGTTCGTGAACCGGTCCGGCGGCGCGAGCCGGGCGTCCGGCGCTGGTCACCGGGGGCGGGAAAGGGGCCCGGGGCGGGCGGTTCAGCCGAGGTAGCCCTCGACCTCGCTGGCGGGGCGGGGCTGTTCCGCGCCGGGGTCCTGGCCGAACTCGGCGCGGGCGCGGCGGCGGCGCAGCAGGTCCCAGCACTGGTCGAGCTGCACTTCGAGGGCGGCGAGCCGGGTGCGGTCGGCGTCGGAGAGGCCACCGGGGCGCCCGTCCCGGGCGGTGGCACGCCGGCGCAGCTCCTGTTCCTCGGCGACCAGGCGGTCGATGCTGCCGAGGATCTCGGGGACGCCGGAATCTGCGGGGGTGTTCACGGGCTCGCTCCTCCGTCGGGTCGGGGCTGCTGAGACCAAGCCTGGCGGCGGGGCGGCGGGAGCGCGACTCGTGCTCCCGCCGCCCCCGAAGCGGCTCAGTGGCGCACGGCCTTGCCCACCTCGGCCTTGACGTCGCCCTCCAGGGACCGGTTGCTCTTGGCGACGGCCGTGCCGTCCTTGCCCGCCGCCACGTCCTTGACGTTCACGACGACCGCGTCCAGCAGGTTTCCGCCCGCGTCGCGGAAGTTCACCTGGACCAGGTAGGTCTGCTCCTTGGACTCCTTGTTGGCGACCGTCACCTCGGCCGTGCTGCGGTCGCCCTCCGCCTTGACCGCACCCACCTTCACGTCGCCCTTGGCGTCGGTGCCGTCCTTGACCTCCTTGAACTTCTCGTCGGCCGACGCGGAGGCCGACGCGTACGACTCCTTGGCCTTGTCGGCGGCCTCCCCGGCCTTCTCGGTGGCGGAGGTGGCGGCCTCGCCCGCCTTCTGGGTGGCGGAGGCGGCGGCTTCCCCGGCCTTCTGGGTGGCGTTGGAGACGGCGTCCGACGCGGACTTCTTGTCGTCGCCGCACGCGGAGACGGTCAGGGCGATGACGGCGGCCAGGACTGCGGCGCCAGCGGCGCGGGTGATCTTCATGGGGGTCACCCTGCGTGCGCCGTCGTGTCCTCGCGAGCCCATTGCTCCGAAGGGGTGCCGGAATTCACCCTCCGCCCCCGGACCCACCACAGGCCGCCCGCCGACAGGGCGACCGCGAGCCCGGCGAGTCCCAGCCACCAGCCGGCCGTGCGCAGGCGGCCCGTCGCCGTGGCGTAGAGGGCCTCGGCCGCCGCCCGGCTCAGGTCCTCGGGCAGGTGCGACAGGACCAGGTTGTGCGCCACCGCGAGCACCAGGGCCAGCAGCAGCGCGCCGAGGACGACCGCGCCGCCGGCCATCGCGAGGGCCGGCAGCCTCCGTCCCCGTACGGACAGCGCGACCGCCGCCACCGCCAGCAGCCCCGCGGCCACGGGCGCCCACCACGCCGCGCCGCGCAGGAAGGCGTAGACCGACCGCCAGGTGTCCAGTCGGTCCGTCTCGACCAGCGTCAGGTCCGTGTGGACGACCGGAATCCGGCCCGCGAAGGGCACCCCGTCGTCGGTGAGCCGCTGTTTCAGCTCGGCCGTGACGGGCGCGAGATCGAGCAGGACCCGGTCGCCGCTGCCCCGCTCGGCGGCGAGCGCGTCGCGGAAGGCGTCGTGGGTGACGCGCTGGACGGTGTTCCAGGCGTTCCGGTACGACTGGGTGCCGGTGAAGGAGCGGGCGGCCTCGCCGATCAGGCGCTCCGCGCCGTTCTGGAGCGGGCCGAGGTCGACCTGCCTCATGATCTCGCCGGTCAGGCGGGTGACGACGGCCTTCTGCACGTCCGGGTCGTCGGCCAGCGGAGCCATGGTGTCGACGTACCGCCCGGTGTCCTGGACCTCGGCGCGCGCCCACACGGCGACCGCGCCGAGGGGCACGAGCAGCGCCACCAGGGCGAGCAGGGCGACGGGCAGGAATCGGCGCAGCAGCATGTCCCCCACCCAAGCCGGGCCCGCGCGCCCGCGCGAGCGGAGCGCCGCCGTAGTGGTGACCTGGGCGGTTCCGGGAAGCGGCCTTGATCCACTTGCCGCGTCCGCCGACCGGGTGTGACCTGGATGGGCGAACGCGGGGGCTCAAGCGCCGTACGCACCGAGTACGGCCCGGAGGGACGGAGCTGTCATGGGAGCACACGCAGTGATACCTGGGCGGAGAGCGGACCAGCCCCTCCCCGTCGGCGTCACCCGGAGCACGGCCACCCCGCGCGCCATCGGCGGCATCTCCGCCGCGCTCGGCCTGGTCTACGGCCTGTACGTCGGCCTGGTCGACCGCAGGGGCGGCGAGCTGACCGCGGGCAACGTCTGGCTCGGCCTCGTCTGCGGCCTGCTCTTCGCCGCCCTGTTCGCGGGCGTCTGGCAGGCGCTGCGGGCGGTCACGCCGGGCCTGCGGGCGGTGGGCTTCGGCGTCCTGACGGCGGTGGCGATGGGCTTCCTGGCCAGCCGGGGCGACGGCAGCGTGCTGGGCTCGGCGGTGCTGGGGCTCGCGGTGGGCGCGGGGATCGCCATCGGCACGTACTACTACTGCTACTCGCACACGGACTGAGACACCGGCGCGGTGGCCGCGCTCGGACCGAGCACCGGCGCGATGGCCGCGCTCGGACCGAGCACCGGCGCGGTGGCCGCGCTTGGGCTGAACCACCGGCGCGGTGGCTGCGCACTGAACGCACGACGGCGACCAACGCCCGAAGAAAAATGCGGAGAAACGCTCAACTCCCCTCAGGTACGGTCCATTTGGCGGCATGGCGTGCGGTCCGGCTCCGGGGTGCCGTAGAACACCAGTGTGAACCGGCTGAAGGAGCAGGGAAGTTGACCCACCCAGTTGCAGACGCGGCGCCCGCGTCCCGCGCGGACGCGGACCTCGCCATCCGCACCCACGGCCTCGTCAAGGTCTTCGGCGACAACCGCGCCGTCGACGGCATCGACCTCGCCGTCCCCGCGGGCACCGTCTACGGCGTCCTGGGGCCCAACGGCGCGGGCAAGACCACGGCGGTGAAGATGCTCGCCACCCTCCTGCGCCCGGACGGAGGCACGGCCCACGTCTTCGGCAGGGACGTGGTCAAGGAGGCGGACGCGGTGCGCTCCCGGGTCAGCCTGACCGGGCAGTACGCGTCCGTGGACGAGGACCTCACCGGCACCGAGAACCTGATCCTGCTGGCCCGCCTGCTCGGCCACTCCAAGGCCGACTCCCGCTCCCGCGCGGGCCAGTTGCTGGAGGCCTTCGGGCTGACGGCGGCGGCGGGCAAGCAGGTGAAGAACTACTCCGGCGGCATGCGCCGCCGCATCGACATCGCCGCCTCCATCCTCAACACGCCGGACCTGCTCTTCCTGGACGAGCCCACCACGGGCCTCGACCCGCGCAGCCGCAACCAGGTCTGGGACATCGTCCGCGCGGTCGTCGCACAGGGCACCACGGTCCTGCTCACCACGCAGTACCTGGACGAGGCCGACCAGCTCGCCTCCCGGATCGCGGTCATCGACCACGGCAAGGTCATCGCCGAGGGCACCAAGGGCGAGCTGAAGGCCTCCGTGGGCTCCGGTTCCGTACACCTGCGGCTGCGGGACGCCGGGCAGCGCCCGGAGGCCGAGCGCATCCTCGCGGAATCCATGCGGGCGACCGTCCAGCTCGATCCGGACCCGGTCGCGCTGACCGCGACCGTCGACGGCAGCGGTACCGACCAGGGCGCCGCCGAGCAGGCCGCCCGGGCCCTCGCGGCCCTCGCCCGCTCCGGCATCACGGTCGACAGCTTCGCCCTCGGCCAACCCAGCCTCGACGAGGTCTTCATGGCCCTCACGGACAAGAAGGGCGTGACGGCATGACCGCCGGCACCGGCACGGAGACCGCGGCCACCCCCACGGGCAAGAAGTCCGAGGACCTGGCCCTGGTCAAGGCACCCGACGCGGAGGAGCTGGCCGCCCTCCTGGTCGCCAGGGACCGCCCGGCGAGGCCCAGCGCGCTGACGTCCTCCCTGACCTTCGGCTGGCGCGCCATGCTGAAGATCAAACACGTGCCGGAACAGCTCTTCGACGTCACGGCCTTCCCGATCATGATGGTCCTGATGTACGCCTACCTCTTCGGCGGCGCACTGGCGGGCTCCGTCTCCTCGTACATCCAGTTCCTGCTCCCCGGCGTCCTGGTCATGTCCATCGTCATGATCACGATGTACACGGGCCTGGCCATCAACACCGACATCACCAAGGGCGTCTTCGACCGCTTCCGCACGCTGCCGATGTGGCGTCCGGCGCCGATGGTCGGCTATCTGCTGGGTGACGTCGTGCGCTACCTGATCGCCTCGGCGGTGATCCTGGGGGTCGGCCTGGTCATCGGTTACCGCCCCCGGGGCGGGGTCCTCGGCGTGCTCGCCGGCGTGGCCCTGCTGATGGTCTTCTCCTTCGCCTTCTCCTGGATCTGGACGATGTTCGGGCTGATGCTGCGCTCGGAGAAGTCGGTGATGGGCGTCAGCATGATGGTGATCTTCCCGCTCACCTTCCTGTCCAACGTCTTCGTCGACCCCAGGACGATGCCGGGCTGGCTCCAGGCGTTCGTCAACAACAGTCCGGTGTCGCACGTCGCCACGGCGGTGCGGGAGCTGATGGCCGGGAACTGGCCGGGGGCGGACATCGCGTGGTCCCTGGGCTGGGCGGCGTTCTTCCTGGTGGTCTTCGGGTCGGCCACGATGCGCCTCTACAACCGCAAGTGAGCGGCCGGCCGCCCGCCTCCCGCCGGGGGCGGGGCGGTCAGGCCCCGTGCACCACCGTCACCGGGACCGGCGCGTGCTGGACCACGTGCAGGGAGACCGAGCCCAGCACCGCCGCCTTCAGGCCGCTGTACCCGCGGGCGCCCACCACCAGGAGCTCGGCGTCCTCCGCCTGCCGCAGCAGGGCCTCGGCCGCGTTGCCCTTGTGGGTCTTCCGGGTGACCTGGCGGGCGGCCGCCGCGCCCAGGGCCCGTTCGACGGTCTCGGTGAGCACCTTCGCCGCCTCGCGCTGCGGGTCGTACGTGGCCGCCTCCGGGGTCAGGCCGCCCCAGACCGGGTACTCCCAGGCCGTCACCGCGACCAGCTCCGCACCGGCCAGGCCGGCCTGGCGGGCGGCCCAGTGCAGGGCGCGCACGGAATGGTCCGAGCCGTCCACACCGACGACGATCTTTCCTGCTGCCATGGGAGCTCCCCTTCAGGACGGCTTCTTTCCGGTCAATCTACGCGAAACGGTCAGTCGAGGCGCAGGTCGGAGAGCTGCTGGGCGAAGGGGGTCACTTCCTCGGTCTCCGGGCGGGCGCTCCGCATCCGCATCTGGGCGGCCAGCTCCGCGGCCGCCCGGACGACCCGGCCCGGGAGGTGGGCCGTGAACGCGTCACCCTCCCCGCCCCAGTCCTCCGAGGCGGCGAAGACCGAGGTCGGGACGGTCAGCGCGTGGAGGTACGAGAACAGGGGCCGGACGGCGTGCTCCAGGGCGAGGGAGTGGCGGGCCGTGCCGCCGGTCGCCGCGATCAGGACCGGGGTGCCGGTCAGGGCGTCCGGGTCGATCAGGTCGAAGAAGGACTTGAACAGCCCGCTGTAGGAGGCGGCGAACACCGGGGTGACGGCGATCAGGCCGTCCGCCGCCGAGACCGCTTCGATCGCCCGGTGCAGGGGTTCGCTGGGGAAGCCCGTGACCAGGTGGTTCGCGATGGCGGTGGCCAGTTCGCGCAGCTCGACGAACTCCACCGAGGCGGTGGGGAGTTCGGTGCGCGCCGCCTCCGCCAGACGGTCCGCCAGGAGGCGGGTGGAGGAGGGGACGCTCAGGCCGGCCGAGACGACGACCAGACGGGGCGCGGCCGGGTGCGGGGACGTGGTCATGATGCCGAGACCTCCTCGGTGCCGTGGGCGGAGTCGCTGTGGGAGCCGGTGTTCGTGTCGCTGTCGGAGCCGGTGGCGCCGGTGGTGCCGGTGGTGTCGGCGAGGGCCTGGGCCACCCGGGCCGCGTGGGTCGGGGCGTCCGGGACGCCGGCCGGACGGTTCTTCTCCATCTCCTCGCGGAGGACCGGGACGACCTCCTCGCCGAGGATGTCGAGCTGCTCCAGAACCGTCTTCAGCGGCAGGCCCGCGTGGTCCATGAGGAAGAGCTGACGCTGGTAGTCGCCGAAGCTCTCGCGGAAGGTGAGGGTCTTCTCGATGGCCTCCTGCGGCGAACCGACCGTCAGCGGGGTCTGGGAGGTGAACTCCTCCAAGGACGGGCCGTGTCCGTAGACCGGGGCGTTGTCGAAGTACGGACGGAAGCGCCGCACGGCCTCCTGCGAGTTCTTGTGCAGGAAGAGCTGGCCGCCGAGGCCCACCACGGCCTGGTCGGGGGTGCCGTGCCCGTAGTGCGCGTAGCGCTCGCGGTAGAGGTTGATCAGCTTCCGGAAGTGGTCCTTCGGCCAGAAGATGTTGTTCGCGAAGAAGCCGTCGCCGTAGTACGCGGCCTGCTCGGCGATCTCCGGGGAGCGGATCGAGCCGTGCCAGACGAACGGCGGGACGCCGTCCAGCGGGCGCGGGGTCGAGGTGAAGGACTGCAGCGGAGTGCGGAACTTCCCCTCCCAGTTCACGACGTCCTTCCGCCACAGCTCGTGGAGGAGCGCGTAGTTCTCCACGGCGAGCGCGATGCCCTGGCGGATGTCCTTGCCGAACCACGGGTAGACCGGGCCGGTGTTGCCGCGTCCCATCATCAGGTCGACGCGCCCGTCGGCCAGGTGCTGGAGCATCGCGTAGTCCTCGGCGATCTTCACCGGGTCGTTGGTGGTGATGAGGGTGGTGGACGTGGAGAGGATGAGGCGCTCGGTGCGCGCGGCGATGTGGCCGAGCATCGTGGTCGGGGAGGACGGGACGAACGGCGGGTTGTGGTGCTCACCGGTCGCGAAGACGTCCAGGCCGACCTCCTCGGCCTTCTGGGCGATGGCGACCATCGCCTTGATCCGCTCGTGCTCGGTCGGCGTCCGGCCCGTCGTCGGGTCGGCCGTGACGTCGCCGACGGTGAAGATTCCGAACTGCATCGCGTTCATCGGGGCACCCGCCTGGTGTGATTCCGTCGCATGACGGTTGAATGTTGAACGACCTCAAGAACGGGTGCGGTACGGGATCTATTCCCACCCCTGTGCGCCCGGGACCCCGCCCGGTCACGCCCGGCTACCCGAAGGGGTGATGCCTGCATGAAATCGCTCCACGCCGCGCTTGCGGCGGTGCACTCTGCCGGGATGTCCACACGTACGACAGCACGCACCGACGCCCCCGCCTCCGGTGCCCCCGCCCCCGGTGCCCCCGCCCCGGGGGTCCCCTCGCCGCCCCCCATCCCTCCCACCTGCCCCCACTGCCGTCAGGGCCTGCTCTGGAAGGACACCCGGGCCGAGATCCGGGAGAGCGACGAGCACCACTGGCGCTGGTGGTGCGGCAACTGCTCCAAACGCTTCCGGCCCACGGAGGAACACCTGCGCCGCTTCAACTGAACGCCGGGCCGTGGCCTAGTCCTCCGGACAGGTGCCGTCCCTCGCCGCCCGGCCGTCGACCAGCGTCCTCTCCACCGCCGTGTTCACGCACGGATCGCCGGACCGGGCCAGGCCGTGGAGCTGTCCGCCGGCCGTGAGCAGTGCGGCGGGCAGCCGCTCCGCCACCTTCCGGGCCGCGGCCAGGGGCGTACGGATGTCCTTCTCGGCGTTGAGGAGCAGCGGCCGCGGGGCCCGGGGCGCGCTGATCGCGCCGAGCGGGGGCCCGCCGCGCGGCCAGACGGCGCAGGGCGCGTAGAACGCCGCGTAATAAGCAGCACTGCCTTCCGCGTCCCTGCTCTCCGCCTCCCGCGCGACCTCCTTCAGGAGCCCCGCGGTGGTCTTCGGCCACCCGAAGTCGGCGCACTTGACGCCGAGTTCGAAGGCGGTCCCGGCCCCCGGGTCCTTCAGGGCGGCGGCGACGTCCTTCGGGAAGCCCTTCTCGGCGTACGTCCGCAGACTCGCGTACGCGTCGCTGTCGCCCGGCGTCGCGTCCGCCGCCCTGTCGAGGGCCCGGCTGAAGCCCGGCCAGTCGGAGGGGACGACCATCACGGCGGCGGCGGCCCCGGCCAGGGCGTCGGGCTCCTTCGCGGCGACGGCGGCCAGGGCCTCGTCCGGTTCGGGTGCGACGGCGCACTCGGCGGGTCCCGAGGTGGTGCACCAGGCCCGGAACCCGGCCGTCCGCGCGCGGAGCCGGGCGGCCCTCTTCTGCTCGGGGGTCATCCCGGCGGTGCCGGAGGCCTCCTCCTCGGTCGCCGAACCCGCCAGGGCCGCCCGGACGCCGGACTGCGCCGGATCGACCGGGCCGTCGAGGACGGCGGCGCGGACGCGGTCGGGATGGGTGCGCAGGTAGGCCTGGGCGGTCATGGTCCCGTAACTGGCCATGAGCAGGCTCAGCTTGTCCTCGCCGAGGGCCAGCCGTATCGATTCCAGGTCGGCCACGGTGGCGTCCGTCCCCAGATGTGCCAGCAGCTCTCCGTACTTCGCACGGCACCGGGTGACGTACGCCTTCGCGTCCCGCTCGACGGCCGCCGGATCGGCCCGCGCCGGGTCGGCGGACTCCCCCTCGTCCGCCGGCCTGCCGATCGTGCCGCCGGGCTCACCGCAGTCGACGGGCGTGCTCCGGCCGGAGCCGCGCCGGTCGTACCCCACGACGTCGTACCGCGCGCGGATCTGCGGCGGCAGCAGGGCGGCGGCGGTGTAGAGCCCCGGGAGGCCGGGCCCGCCCGGGTCCATCACGAGCACGCCGACCCGCCGCCGCTTGTCGGTGGCCGGCAGCCGGGAGACGGCCAGGTCGAGGTCCCCGGAGCCGGGCTCGGCGGCGTCGACGGGCACCTTGAGGACGGCGCACTCACGGGTGGGCTGACCGGTGACGGGACAGTCCTGCCACACGGCCCGGGGCGCGGGCACGGGGGGCGGCGCGGTGGCCCGTTCCTCGCTCCCGCCACTCCCGCCGCAGGCGGCGAGGACCAGGCAGAGCAGCAGTCCGACGACGTACCGGGCCCGCCCGGCAGGCAGGCGGGCCCGGCGCGCACGTCCCTGTCCGCACTCTCCCATGCGGCCCAGCCTGGGCGGCCCCGGGCCCGGCCGCACGCGGTGGACCTCCGTACGGGCGAGGGGTGCTTCGCGCGACGCACACCGCCTCGCCCGGGGGACGGGCGTCGGATGCCGCCTACCGGGTCGGACCGGTGTCGGCGGCCAGGTTCCGGGCCGTTTCCAGGGCCTCGTGTACCGCGCCCGGGATGTCCAGGACCGGGAAGCGGGCGTGGCGCACCGTGCGGGTGCGGTCCAGCACCAGGACGGCGCGTTTCAGGCGCAGGGCCTGGCCCGCGCGGAACACCGGCAGGCGCAGCGCCGCTGAGAGGCGGAGGTCGACGTCGGAGAGGAGGGGGAAGGGCAGGCCCTCCTCGACCGCGAACACCCGTTGTTCGTCGGGGCGTTGGGTGCTCACGCCGTGCACCTGGGCTCCCGCCGCTCGGAAGTCGTCGTACTTCTCGCGGAACAGCCGGTTCTCCAGTGTGCAGCCGACCGTCCCGGGGATGGAGGCCCAGCCGTCGGGCAACGGGCTCGGGCGGCCGGTCGCCGGGTAGGTGAACAGGACGGTGGCCGCGGCCCCTTCCGCCACCGGGTCCGACGGGGTGCCGTCCACGTGCCGGGGGAGTCGCAGGTGCGGCAGGCGTTCGCCCACCAGGCTTGCCACCCGGTGCGCCTCGGCGCTCGTCTCGTCGGCCGTGCCGCTCAGCGAGCCGTCGCCGAGCACCCAGCGGTCCGCCCAGTCCTGCATGGAGAGCAGCACGGGCAGCAGGCCGCGTCCGCGCTCCGTCAGCCGGTACTCGTGGCGCACCGGGTTGTGCTGGTACGGAACCTTCTCCAGGACCCCGGCCTCCACCAACTGCGCCAGCCGCTCCGTCAGCACCTTCCGGGAGATCCCCAGCTCCTCCAGAAGCGCGTCGAACCGGTGGTGTCCGCGCGCGGTCTCCCGCACCAGGAGCAGGCTCCACCAGTCGCCGATCACCGCGGCCGCCTGGGCGATCGCGCAGGCGGCATCCCGCTCGGGAACGGTCCTGGCCATGGGTCTCCTGTCGTGCGGAGTGCGAGCGGGGTCTCCGGGTGCGCCGTCGTCCGTCGTTGTTCGTCATCGCTCGTCGTCGGAACCATCTTGCGGCACCGAGTGAGTTTCCGATAGAAACTCACTCGTAGGAGTCAGTCTCCAAAGGGGACTCACTCGTCTTCCGTCGGAGAAGGACGTGGCATGAGCGAGACCCTGACGGCCTCCGCCGGCCACTTCTGGCGGTTCTGGTGTGCCTCCACCGTCAGCCACGCGGGCACCGCCGTCACCGCGCTCGCCCTGCCCCTGGTCGCCCTCACCGTCCTGGACGCCTCCGCCCTCCAGGTCACCCTGCTCGCCGCCGCCGGTCAGATCTCCTGGCTGCTGCTCAGCCTCCCGGCCGGGGTGGTCGCCGGGCGCGTGCCGCTGCGCAGGCTGCAAGTCGCCCTGGATCTCGTCCGGTTCGGCGCGCTCGGGTCCTTGCCGGCGGCCTGGTGGTGCGATGCCCTCACGTACCCGCATCTGCTGTTCGCCGCTCTGGTCACCGGTGCCTGCACCGTTCTGTTCGACATAGCGAACTCGACCTTCCTGCCCGCCGTCGTCCCGGCCCACCAGCTCGCCGCCCGCAACAGTCTGATGTCCGGCACGGCCGCCGTCACCGAGACCGGAGGCCCCTCCGCGGGCGGTCTCCTCGTGCAGGCGGCGGGTCCGGTCGGCGCGCTCCTGGTGGACGCCGTCAGCTACGTCGTCTCGGCCGTCCTGCTGCGCGCCCTCCCCGAGCGCCGTCCCGCGCCCCGTACCGGCGACAGCGCGCTGCGGCAGATCCGCGAGGGCTGGCGGTACGTGACGCGGCATCCGGTGATGATGCCCTGCATGCTCTGGGCGACCGCCACCAACTTCGTCTGCGCCGCGCTGCTCGCCCTCACCCCCCTCTATCTGGTCCGCGAGGCCGGTCTGACGCCCGTCCAACTCGGCCTGGTGCTCGCCATGGACGGTATCGGCGCGCTCGCCGGATCGTCGGTGGCGGTGCGGATCACCCGGCGGTTCGGCACCGCGCGCGGGGTCGTCGGGGCCACGCTGGCGGGCGGCGTCGCCGCCGCGGCGCTGATTCCGCTGACCACGAGTGCCGCCGACGCGTACTGGTTCGCCCTCGGCAACGCGGGCTTCGCCTTCGGCGTCGTCATCGGCTCGATCACCACCCGCACCTACCGCCAGACCCAGTCCCCGCCCGAGCTGCTGTCCCGGGTCATGGCCACCGTGCGTTTCGTCTCCTGGGGCGCCCAGCCCGTCGGCGCGCTCATGGCGGGCGTGCTCGCCACGTACGCCGGAACCCATGCGGCCCTGGAGGCGGTCTGCGCGGCGGCCGTCCTGCCCCCGCTGTGCCTGCTCGCCGCACGCGCCGGCCGTCTCCGGGACTTCGGTCCCAAGCGCCCCAGCGGGTGAGCCCTGTCAGGTGGGGGCGGACCGTGACCGACCTGGGCGGCGGCCACCTCGCCTGGCGGGCGGGGAACCGGCCCGTGTGGGACCCCGGCGGCGGGCATGAGAGGTTCGGGGTGATCATTCGCAGTCAGCACGAGGGGACCCCATGAGTGAACCGACCCAGCCCGCCGCCGAGTTGGCGGTCACCGACCCGAGCACCCTGCACCCCATGCCCGGCCAGCCCCGCGTCGTCCTGCTGAAGCCCCTCGTGACGTCCGAGCTGATCGAGGTGGGGGAGTACAGCTACTACGACGACCCGGACGACCCCACGGCCTTCGAGACGCGGAACGTCCTCTACCACTACGGCCCCGACCGTCTCCGGATCGGGAAGTTCTGCGCGATCGCCACCGGTGTGCGGTTCATCATGGGCGGCGCCAACCACCGCATGGACGGCCCGTCCACCTTCCCGTTCTCGACGCTGGGCGGCGCGTGGGGGCCCAACGTCGACCTGCTGATGGACCTGCCGCAGCGCGGCGACACGGTCCTGGGCAACGACGTGTGGCTCGGCTACGGCGTGACCGTCATGCCCGGGGTGCGGATCGGGCACGGGGCGATCGTCGCGGCCGGTTCCGTCGTGACCTCCGACGTGCCGGACTACGGCATCGTCGGCGGCAACCCGGCGAAGCTGATCCGCAAGCGGTTCAGTGACGAGGACGTCAAACGGCTGGTCGGGATCGCCTGGTGGGACTGGCCCGTCGAGCTGATCACCGAGCACGTCCGCCTGATCATGGCGGGCACCGTGGACGAACTGGCGGCCGTCGCCCCGCGCTGACCTGCCGAGAGGCCGACCCGCCGGGAGGCCGACCCGCCGGGAGGTTGACCCGCCGGGAGGTTGACCTGCCGGCAGGTTGATGTGCGGGGCGGCCGGGCCCGTACGCCGTGGCGGCACGGGCCCGGCCTTCGCGCGGTACCGCGTTACGACCGGGCGGCGGGCGTGCCGGACTCCGCCGCGATCATGTCCTCCAGCGTCGGCGGCCCGGCGGCCTGCTTCCGGCCCCGGCCGCCCCGCATCCGCGTGACCAGGGGTTCCGTCCAGCGGGCCGCCAGCGGGCCGATGATGACCAGGATCAGGACGTAGGCGGTGGCGATCGGGCCGATACGGGGCTCGGTGGCCACCGCGAGGCCCGCGATGACGATGGAGAACTCGCCCCGGGCGACGAGGGTTCCGCCCGCCCGCAGGCGACCGCGCGCACCGATGCCGGCGCGGCGGGCCGCGTACCAGCCCGTGCCGATCTTCGTCAGGGTCGTGACGACGGCCAGGACCAGCGCCGGAAGCAGGACCGGCGGGATGTCCGCCGGGTCCGTGGAGAGGCCGAAGAAGACGAAGAAGACGGCGGCGAAGAGGTCCCGCAGGGGGGAGAGGAGCTTGTGCGCGCCCTCCGCCACCTCGCCGGACAGCGCGATGCCGACCAGGAAGGCCCCGACCGCCGCCGACACCTGGAGCTGCTGGGCGACGCCTGCCACCAGGACGGTCAGGCCGAGGACGACCAGGAGCAGCATCTCGGGGTTGTCCGAGGACACCGCGCGGCTGATCAGGCGGCCGTGGCGCAGGGCCGCGTACAGGACGAGTCCGACCGTGCCGAGGGAGATCAGCAGGGTGACGCTGCCGCCTGCCAGGCCGACGCCCGCCAGCATGGCGGTGAGCAGCGGCAGGTAGACCGCCATCGCGAGGTCCTCCATCACCAGCACGCCGAGGACGACGGGGGTCTCACGGTTGCCGAGGCGGCCCAGGTCGGTCATGACCTTGGCGATGACGCCCGAGGAGGAGATCCAGGTGACGCCCGCGAGCGCGACCGCGCCGACGGGGCCCCAGCCGAGGACGAGGGCCGCCGCCGCGCCGGGCACCGCGTTGAGGAGGAAGTCGACGATTCCGGAGGGGTACTGGGTCTTGAGGCTGCTGACCAGCTCACTCGCGCTGTATTCGAGGCCGAGGAGCAGCAGCAGGAGGATCACGCCGATCTCGGCGCCGACGGCGGTGAAGTCCTCGCTCGCGTCCAGGGGTATGAGGCCGCCGTGGCCGAAGGCGAGACCGGCTATCAGGTAGAGCGGGATCGGGGAGAGGCCGATGCGTCCGGCGAGGCGGCCGATGATGCCGAGCGCCAGGATGACCGCGCCGAGCTCGATCAGGAGGGCGGTGGTGTGGTGCATGGTGTGCGTCCCGTCCGGCTCAGTCGTCCACGCCGGCCGGCGTGCCCGCGATGATCTCCGCCAGCGCGTCCACGCCCTCGCGGGTGCCGACCGCGACCAGGGTGTCGCCGATGGCCAGGCGGAAGCCCGGCTCCGGGGAGGGGTGGGCGCTGGCCCTGCGCAGGACGGCCACGATGGAGGCGCCGGTACGGGAACGGGCCTTGGTGTCGCCGAGGAGCTTGCCGCCGTACGGGGACTTGGAGGTGACCGGGATGTGCTCGGTGACCAGGTCGATGCCGTCGGTGCGCACGGCGTCGATGGGGGCGGCGTCCAGGAGGTGGGCGAGCGCGGTGGCCTCGTCCTGCGAGAGCGGGACGGCCTGCTGGCAGGCGTCGGGGTCGTCGCGGTCGTAGAAGCCGAGGAAGCGGCGGCCGTCGTGGTGGACGACCACGGAGATGTGCCGGCCGTCCTCGGTGGTGAAGTCGTACTGGGTGCCGATGCCGGGGAGGGTGGAGCGGCGGGTTCCCATGGCGTCCTCCGGGGAGCGGAAACTGATCAACTTTAAGTTTCCATTACCTTACTCCCGCCGGAGTTGTCGGGCTTTGTGCAATTTTGCGCGGTGGTTTCAGGGCAGCGGCAGGTGCACCCGCACCCGCTTTCCCCCGGCCATCCGCTGGATGTCGTACCGCGACACCAGCGCCAGCACCAGTTCCAGGCCGTGCCCGCCGATCCGCTCGGGGTCCGGTGCGCCGGGCTGCGGCATGCTGTCCTCGGTGTCCCAGACGGTGATCTGGAGGTCGGGTTCGCCGGTGCGGTCGCTGCCGATCGAGAGGTCGAGGAGACAGGGGCCCGGCGCGTACTTCGCCGCGTTGGTGACCAGCTCGCTGACCACCAGCTTGACCGTGCCCGAGGTCCTCGGGGTGACCGGTACGCCGTGCAGCGCCTCGGCCCGTGCCAGGAAGTCCTCGGCGAAATCGCGAGCCTCCCCGATCGTGCCGGGCGCTCCGTCGTACGTCGCACTGGCACTGAAGGGGATGGTCACCGTCATTGTCGCTTCCCGCGCCGTTAGCACCATCTAGCACCGTCCGTCCATGTCGTACACCTGACGTCCCCCGTGATGTCCGGTGCTCTGCTGACGCACTTTCCCCATCATCGCGTTTTCAGTCCTACGAATCCTGCCGGGGGTGCAAAAAGGACCAAAGTCCTCGAACCGCCTCGGGTGCGGAATGAAGGGCCCAGAACGGTGCCGAACGGGGTCGAACGGCGGCGGGGCGGTGTCGCCCGAATGGGCGGACCCCGGACGGGCCCGCGTTCCCGCGCGGAACGGGGGCACACGCGACGCATGACGTCGCTCAGCACCGCCCTCGCCGCCGCCCCGGGCCCGGAACTGCCCGTGGCCGCCCAGGTCCTCCTCGCGCTGTTCTTCGCGTACGCGGTGCTCAACGCGGCGGCGCGGTACCTGCGTCGCCCGTCGAAGTAGGCGGGGGCCGCCACCCGGCCGCGATTCCGCCCGCTGCCGTCCCGCTCGCCGCCGTCTCACCCACCTGCCGGCCCGTCGAGCGCCGGCCCGTCGCCCGCCAGCGCGGCGATCTGGGTGCGCGAGGAGAAGCCGAGCTTGGCGAGGATGTGCTCGACGTGCGCGTCCGCCGTCCGCTTGGAGATCACCAGCCGCTCCGAGATCTCCCGGTTGGTCAGCCCCGCCGAGACCAGCGTCGCCACCTCCCGCTCGCGCCGGGTGAGGTGCTCCAGGGACGACCTGCCGTCGGCCGCGGTCGCGGCGGACACCGGGCGGGAGGCCCCGGCCAGGGCCAGCTCGACGGCCTGGTCGAGGGTGAGCCGCGCGCCCTGCTCGTAGAGCAGCCGGTACTCCGGTTCGCCGAGCTGCTCGCGTACGACCGTCTCCACCCGGGAGTGGTCGTCCTGGTAGATCGCCACCCCGATCATCGGCGAGCCGATCTTCCGCCACTGCTCGGAACAGGCCCCCAGCAGCCAGGCGGCCAGCCTGTGGCGGCCGGTCTCCGCCGAGCCCCAGGCGAGCAGCTCCAGGGAGTTGGTGGCGGCGAACACGTCCCGCAGCTCCCGGCTGGCCCGCAGCGACTCCCGGGCCAGGCGCACGCTCTCGGAGTGGTCGTTCCGGGTCCAGGCGGCCATGCCCTTGATGCCGAGCACCTGGCTGGTGATCATGCACTCGCCGACCCCGCCGCCCGGGGCCTCCTTGATCCGGCGCAGCGCCTGGTCGGCGTGCGCGTCCGAGTCGTCGGAACGCCGTATCAGGGCGAAGCAGTACGCGTTGGCGTAGTGGAACAGGGTCAGGCCCAGCGGGTCGTCGATGCGCACCAGCCCGGCCAGCGCCTCGGTCAGCGCCTCGCGGCCCTGTGCGGTCTCCCCGAACAGCCAGGCGATCCCGCCGAGGTAGCCGAGCGCCAGCATCCGGTCCAGCTCGCAACGGGCGGCCCGGGCGACCTCCATGGTCTCCGTGAAGCCCGCGTGCGCCACGCCCACGTCGCCCTGCATCACGGCCAGCAGGCTGCCCCACAGCAGCGCCTGGGACCGTTCGCGCGACGGCTCCGGCTCCTGGGTCAGGCCCTTGTCGAGCCAGTAGCGGCCCTCCGTGAAGAGCCCGGCCGTCGACCAGAACGGCCACAGCCGGGCCGCCATCACCAGGGCGGGGCGCACCCCGTCGGGGCGGGCGAGCGAGTAGTCCAGGGCGCTGCGCAGGTCGGCGAGGTCGCGGTGCAACTGCCAGTACAGCGGGACCTGTTCGGCGCTGAGCAGCATCTCGAAGAAGTACGAGGCGCGGCCCAGGTAGTGGTCGCGGTGGCGGCGCCCGCACCGTTCGCGCTCGGCGGCGCCGCACTTGTCCGCCCCGTACTCCCGAATGGTGTCGAGCAGCCGGTAGCGGGCGCCCTCGTCGCCGTCGCGCAGCACGACGGACTTGTCGACGAGCCCTATCAGGTGCTCCAGGATCTCCTCGCGGGGCAGCGGGCCGCCGCTCCCCGAGCCGTCGGGGGCGGTTGAGCCGTCGGGGGCGGCTGAGTCGTCCGAGTCGTCCGAGCAGACCTCCTCGACCGCCGTCAGGTCGAAGGAGCCGGCGAACACCGACAGCCGCGACCACAGCAGCTTCTCCTGCGGGGAGCACAGCTCGTGGCTCCAGTCGATGGCGGTACGGAGCGTCTGGTGCCGGGGCAGGGTCGCGCTGCGCCGCCCGCCGGTGAGGACCTGGAAGCGGTGCTCCAGACGTGCCGCGAGCTGCGCCAGGGGCAGGGCCCGCAGCCGTACCGTCGCCAGCTCGATGGCCAGCGGGATGCCGTCCAGCCGGTGGCACAGGGCGAGCACGTCGTCGCGGTTGTCGTCGGTCACCTCGAAGTCCGGCACGACGGCCGCCGCCCGCTGCGCGAACAGCTCGACGGCGTCCACGTCGCCCAGCGGCGGCACCGGCAGCGTGTGCTCGCCGGGGACGTCCAGCGGCTGCCGGCTGGTCGCCAGCACCGTCACGCCCGGCGCCTCGCGCAGCAGCAGGTCCGCCAGCAGCGCGCACGCGTCGAGGAGGTGCTCGCAGGTGTCGAGCACGAGCAGCACCCGGCGCTCCTCCAGGTGCTCGACGACGACGTCCACGACCACCCGCCCGGACTGCTCGGGCAGTCCCAGCGCGCTCGCCACGGCGCCCGGCAGCAGCTCCGGGTCGTGCAGCGCGGACAGTTCGACCAGCACGACCCCGTCGTCGTAGTCGCCCTTGAGCGACAGTGCCGTACGCAGTGCGAGACGGCTCTTGCCGACGCCGCCCGGCCCGATCAGCGTGGCAAGACGCGAGCGCCGCAGCAGTTCCCGGACGCGGTCGAGCTCGGAGACCCGCCCCACGAAACCGGTCACTTCCACGGGCAGCGTGCCGGTGCGCCGGGTGTAGCCGAGTGCCATGTCGCCCCCCACACGCGGTTCTCAATGTGCCCACCAGTGTGGCCCGTTAGGGCATCACGTGTCAGCGTACGGACCGCACGGTGACAGGTCGTGACGGCCCGGAGCAAGACCGCCTCCAGAACCGGGTTCACTCGAACGGAGTACCTGGGGCGGAACGGGCCCGACAGGCCGTGCAGGGCCTGATACAGCCGGTGGGGCGGCTCCCCGGCGGGTCCGGGGGCGCTTTCGGAGGGTGTTCGCGCGATCACTGGGGTAGCGAACGCGGCGGGAGAGGCGCGCACTGGACGTATGCGCAGGGCATCGCACTGGATCGGTGCCGCATCAGTGCCGCACCGACGCTGCGCGGAAGGAGACGAGAAGCCCATGACCGCTCCCAACGGCTACACCCCCGAGGACCTGTCCGGCGCGAACGTGGTCGACGCAGAGGGCAACAAGGTCGGGGCCGTGCAGAAGGTCTACCGCGACGACACCACCGGGGAACCGGAGTGGGTCACGGTACGGACCGGGCTGTTCGGCACCAAGGAGACCTTCGTGCCCCTGGCCGGCTCGACGCGCACGGACAGCGGCCTGCGCGTGCCGCACAGCAAGGACCTCATCAAGGACGCCCCGAGGATCGACGTGGACGGCCACCTGGACCGCTCCGAGGAGGGCGAGCTGTACCGGCACTACGGGCTGTCGGGTCCCGGCGACACCGGCCGCCTCTCCGGCAACGGCGCCGCGGGCCGTACGACGCAGACGACGCAGACGACGCAGACGACGTCGACGGGCCGCCACGCGGCAGGCGCCGCGGGTGCGGCGGCCGCCGGTACGGCAGCGACCGGCACGGCGGCCGCGGCCGCCTCCGGTGCCGCCGACCGCGGCAGGACGACGGCCCGTCCGCTGGCCGACACCATGTCGGACGGCACGGGCGGACGCACCCTGGCGGGCGCCGGGGCCCGCTCGGCCGCCGGTGCGGACGGCGTCAAGGGCCAGACCGAGGAGCTCCTGCTCTCCGAGGAGCGCCTGAGCTTCGCGACCGAGGAACGCGAGGCGGGCCGGGCCCAGCTCCGCAAGCGGGTCGTGACGGAGGACGTCACCAAGTCCGTGGCGGTCAGCCACGAGGAGGTGCGGGTCACCCGCGTCCCGATCACGGACGAGGAGCGCCGCGCGGGCCGCACGGCGGCGCAGATCGGCGAGGGCCAGGTCGAGGTCGTCCTGCACGAGGAGCGCGCGGTGATGCGCAAGGAGACGGTGCCGGTCGAGCGGGTGCGGCTGGAGGTCTACAAGGTGACCGAGCAGAAGGAGATGACCGGCCAGGTGCGCAAGGAGGAAGTCGACTTCAACGACGGCGTCCGCGCCAAGTACGCCGACGGCGACCTCGGCGGTCCCACCACCAAGCGCTGACTCCCCTCCCGGGGTCTCCCTTTCGTGCTCCCCGCGCCCCCTTCCCGGGGGCGCGGGGACCCGCGTCAGCGGTGGCGGTGGCGGTCGGCCAGTTCGTCGTAGAGCAGCGGGGCGTCGTCGGCCAGTCCCGTCCGGTACGCGGCCCGGGCGACGAGGTGGGCCGCGACCGCGCTCGTCAGCAGTTGGAAGAAGGCGACCAGGACCAGCGTCCCCAGGTCGAAGGTGGAGCGCAGCCGCAGCGCGACCCCGGCCAGGAGCATCAGCATGCCGAAGGTCTGCGGGTTCGTCGCCGCGTAGCTCCGGGTGAACACGTCCGGCAGCCGCAGCAGCCCGATGACGCCAGACAGGCAGTTCACCGCCCCGATGAGGATCAGGACCGAGCTGATCAGGTCCGCGGCGCCGGACCAGGGGCTCGGGTCGTTCACGAGGCGCGCTCCTTCGCCGTGGGGCGGTCCCGCCGGGCGATGAACCGGGCGATCGAGACCGAGCTGGTGAAGCCGAGGAAGGCCAGCACCAGCATGATCGACAGGTAGTAGCGGGTCTCCGTCAGGGCCGCCTCGACGCCGACCCCGGCGACGATCAGGGCCGCCGCGACGTCGACGGAGACCGCCCGGTCCAGCATCGAGGGCCCGCGGGCGATCCGGATCAGCAGCAGGGCCCCGGCGAGGGCGAGCACGGCGAGGGCGGCGTTGAGGAGGACGTCGGCGGCCAGCTTCACGGGCGGGGGGCCTTTCCGGCGGGGGGAGAAGGGGGCTCGGGCGAGGGAGGCGGCGCGGCTTCGGCCGGCGGGGATCCGGGCGGTGGGGGTTCGGCCGGCGGGGATTCGGGCGACGGGGGTGGCGGGGGATCGGTCGGCGGGGGTGGCGGGGGATCGGCCGGCGGAGGGTCCCGCCGCACCCGTGCCAGCTCCTCCCGGGTGCCGAACGCCCGTACCACCAGCCGCTCCAGCCGCCATACGTCACGCCGGGTGCGGGCCACGGTCCGCGGGTCGTCCGCACCCGAGACGTGCAGGTACAGGGTGGCGGCGGCCGCGTCGACCTCGATGAGCGCGCCGCCGGGCACGCTGGAGACCGCGACGGCGGTCGCCGCGAGCATCAGGTCCGTACGGCAGCGCAGCGGCACCCCCACCACGGCCGCCGGACCGACCCGCCCGGACCAGGCGAGCAGTGCGACGGCGTGGCTGGCGGCGACGATGTCGCGCAGCAGGGACCTGGCGAGCAGTAGGATGCCCAACGGGCGCAGCCGCAGGCCGAGTTCGACGGGCGGCAGCGGGAAGAGCAGGCACAGGACGGTGGCGACCGCGAGCCCGCTGATGAGGTTGCCCCAGGTCGCGCCGGACCAGAGCAGCATCCAGATCACGGTCAGCCAGGCGATCAGCGGCAGGTCGAGGCGGCCGCGCCGGGCGCGGGGGGTGGTGGTGCCGGGTGCGCTCACGGTCCGAGCACCGCCTCGATGTAGGGGGTGCGGGCGAGGAGTTCGGCGGCGGAGCGGTCCGCCACGCCGATCAGGGGGGAGGCCAGGAAGGTGTACGCCAGGCCGAGCGCGACGGCGGCCGCGGTCACGGCGGTGGGCAGGCGGAGCACGGCCCGGCCGGACGCCGCCTCCGTGCGGGGCGGGGCCGCGGTGCGGACGACGGTCGCGCCGCCGCCCAGGGGCGGGGGGTCCGCCGGGTGGGTGAGGGCCGGGGCGGGCGCGGCGTCCGGGGCGGGGGCGGTGCGCCAGAAGGCGAGGTTCCACACCTTGGTGACGACGTACAGCGTGAGCAGGCTCGTCGCCATGGCGACGCCCGCCCCGGCGTACGCCCAGGCCCCGCCGTCCGCCACCCCGGCCCGGACCAGCCCCAGCTTGCCGAGGAACCCGGACAGCGGCGGAATCCCGGCGAGGCTCATCGCGGGCACGAACCACAGCGCGGCCAGCAGCGGCGCGGCCCGGACGATTCCGCCGAGCCGGGTCAACTCCGTCGTCCCGTACCGCTCTTCGAGCAGCCCGCAGGCCAGGAAGAGGGTCGCTTGCACGGTGATGTGGTGCGCGGTGTAGACGATCGCGCCGCCGATCCCGGCCGCGCTGCCGAGCGCCAGCCCGTACAGCATGAAGCCGATGTGGCTGACGAGGGTGAACGACAGCAGCCGCTTGAGGTCGGTCTGCGCGACCGCGCCCAGGATGCCGACCAGCATGGAGGCGCAGGCCACGGTCATCAGGACGGGGGCGAGCCGGTTGCCGGGGAAGAGCAGGGTCTCGGTGCGGAGCATGCAGTACACGCCGACCTTGGTGAGCAGGCCGGCGAAGACGGCGGTGACCTGCGCGGGGGCGGTCGGGTAGGAGTCCGGCAGCCAGGCCCCGACCGGGAAGGCGGCGGCCTTCACGCCGAAGACGGTGAGCAGCAGGGCCTGCGCGAGGGTGCGGATGCCGGCCGGGAGTTCGCCCAGTGCCAGGGAGAGCTGGGCGAAGTTCACGGTGCCGGTGGCGGCGTAGGTGAGGGCGATGCCGACCAGGAAGACGAGCGAGGACGCGAGGGAGACGATCACGTACGTCGAACCGGCGCGCAGCCGGGCCTCGTTGCCGGCGACGGTGATCAGCACGAAGCTCGCCATCAGCATGATCTCGAAGCCGACGTAGAGGTTGACCAGGTCACCGGCGAGGAAGGTCAGGGAGACGCCCGCGATGAGGAGGTGGTAGGCGGGGTGGAAGAAGGAGAACGGCCGGGGCCCGCGCGCCCGCCCCTCCTGCCCCAGCGCGTACAGCAGGACGAGCAGGGTGA
This sequence comes from Streptomyces sp. NPDC088745, assembly GCF_044751045.1. NCBI lineage: Bacteria > Bacillati > Actinomycetota > Actinomycetes > Kitasatosporales > Streptomycetaceae > Streptomyces > Streptomyces sp. NPDC088745. Next base: position 626,265 of record NZ_JBIVLB010000001.1, on the reverse strand, counting down.
CCGCTCCGGACACGGTCAGCATGAGCGCGGACAGCCGGTCGGCGACGAGCGTCACGCCGAGCGGGGGCGAGAAGTCGCCGAGATGGACGGCGAGGGGCCCGTTCCGGTCGGCCTGGACGAGGAGGACGAGGTCGACGGCGAGAACGACGCCCAGCACGGCGACGGACACGACACGCTGCGCGGCGACGAACCGGGGCCCGACGGCCACCGACCACCCGCAGACGGCGAGGGGCAGCACGACGGGCAACGGCACGAGCGCGTTCAACGGGACTCCTGGGGACGGGACGGGGACTCGGGGTCCGTGGGGGGCGGTGGGGCCGGCGGGGCGGCCGGGTCCTCTGGGTCCCCCCGTTCCTCCGGGTCCGTGCCGAGGACGTCGTCCCAGCGGTTGTCCGCGTAACCGCCCGCGCGGGCCTGGTACGCGCGGTCGTTGCGCAGCCGACGGCGCTGCTCGCGCCAGAGTTCGCGCCACGCCCCGCGCGCGCTGTGCCGGTCCGTCTTCCCGGCGTGGGCTCTCGCCAGCAACTGCCGCCGCTCCATCGCGAGTTGCGCGCGCAGGGCGACCCGGCGGTCGGACACGTCGTCGGGGACGAAGTCCGTACCGGTGAGCTGTGTGCTGCGGTACGCCATCGCCAGTACGAACGCGGTGGCGCCCAGCGTGATCACCACCGCCGTCAGCGCGATGGCCTGCGGGAACGGATCGCTCACCGTGGCGTGGTCCACCCCCGGGTACAGCAGCGGCGGTTTCCCGGCCGGTCCGCTCCCGGCGAGGACGAAGAGGTTGACCCCGTTGCCGGCCACGATGACGCCCATCAGGACCCGGGTGAGGCTGCGGGTCAGGACGAGGACGCTGCCGACGAAGGTCAGCACGACGGCGCAGGTGAGCAGGGTGGCGCTGACGGTCACGAGGTCTCCTCCGGGAGGGTGCGGGCACGAGGTCCGGCGGGGCCCGTGCCGGCGGGACGGACCCGGCGACCGGCCCCCGCCGCCGGCTCGCCCTCCTCCGCCGAATCGGCTCCCTCCGTCGGCTCCGCCCCCTCCGCCCCCTGGTCCGCCCACGCGCCGATCGCCCGGACCGTCTCCAGGACGACGCCCGTCACCAGCAGGTACACCCCGACGTCGAAGACGACGGACGTACCGGCGTGCCACTCCCCGATCAGCGGCAGGTGCCCGTGCCAGGACCAGGAGTGCAGCACGGTCCCGCCGAAGAACAGCCCCGCGAGCGCGACCGTGGTGGACAGCGCGAGCCCGAGGCCGACGAAGAACCCGGCGTGGAAGCCGGTCGCCGCCGCCAACTCGTGCCGCCCGCCCGCCAGGTAACGGATCGTCAGGGCGATTCCCGCGACCAGCCCGCCGACGAAACCGCCGCCCGGCAGGTTCTCCGCGCAGAAGAGCAGGTACGCGGAGAGGATCAGGACCGGGTGGAAGACCAGCCGGGCGACCACCTCGAAGACCACCGACCGGTGCCGGGGGTCGGTCGCGCCGCCCGCCGCGAGCCAGGAGCCCTCCGGCGCGGCCGCGTCGTACGGAGAGGGCGGAGGTTCGGCCCTTGCCCGCGCGGCGGTCCGCGTGCCGGGCCGCCACGTCCCCGGCACATCCGGATCCTCCAGCCCGCTCTCCGAGAACAGCAGGCCGGTCACCCCAGCGACGGCCGCCGCCAGCACGGCCGACTCGCCCAGCGTGTCCCAGGCCCGGAAGTCCACCAGGATCGTCGCGACGACGTCCTTGAGCCCGTGCTCGGCGGTCGCCCCGACCATGGCCGTCCCGATCGGGGCGCCCGTGCGCGCGCCCGCCGCCAGCCACACCGCGACCGCCGCCGCCAGACTGCCGGCCAGGGCGAGCACCAGCCCCGTCGCGCGCCGGCGCCGTGGCTGGGCGTCGCCGAAGAACAGGGGCAGCCGCCGCAGTACGAGGACGAGCACCACCGTGGAGACCGTCTCCACCCCGAACTGGGTGAGCGCCAGGTCGGGCGCGCCGTGGACGACGTACAGCAGAGCCGTGCCGTACCCGGTGAGCCCGGCCAGCACGGCGGCCTGCATGCGGCGCTGCACGGAGAGGCACAGCAGGGCGCAGCCGCAGGTCAGGGCCGCGACGACGGCCTGCCACGGGGTGTCCCAGAGGCGGGGCGCGGGCGGATCGTGCTGCCAGGGCCGGTCGGCGGCGAACACGGCGAGCAGCCCGCAGGTCATGACGGCGAGGACGGTGGCGACGTACGCGGGCAGCGACCCCTTCTGGACGTATCCGGTGAGCTGGAGCGAGGCCCGCTCCACGCCCAGTACGGACCCGTCGAAGGCCCGCTCGGCGGACGGCCAGGCGATCCGCGAACCGAGCCGGGCCACCGGGGCGCGCAGGACGAAGAGCCCCGCACCGAGGACCCAGGCGAGCGCGGAGAGTCCGAGCGCGGGGCCGAAGCCGTGCCAGAGGGCGAGGTGGTACGGGTGTTCCGGCACCGGGTACTGGGCGGCGTACCGCTCGAACAGCCCGGCGGTCCACCCGATGCCGGGCCCCAGCAGGAGACTGCCGAGGGCGAGGAGCGCGGGCGGCGCGAGGAAGGCGGGCCCGACGCGGTGCACGGGCGTGTCGGCCCGCCCCGGCTTGCGGGCGAAGGCCCCCCACAGGAACCGCAGGGTGTACGCGGTGGTGAGCACCGAGCCGAGCACGGCCGACACGAGCAGCCAGAGTTCCCCGGCCGTCCCGTCGAGCAGCGCCTCGAAGGCGGCCTCCTTGGCGGCGAACCCGAGCAGCGGGGGCAGCGCGGTCATCGACATCCCGGCGACGACGGCCACGCCGGCCACCCACGGGAGGGCCCGCCCCACCCCCGACAGCTTCCGCAGGTCGCGGGTCCCGGCGGCGTGGTCGACGATCCCCGTCAGCAGGAACAGGGGCGCCTTGAAGAGGGCGTGCCCGAGGATCATCGCGCCGGCGGCGAGCGCGGCGCGGTACGTCCCGGCTCCCGCCAGCAGCATCAGGAACCCGAGCTGGGAGACCGTCCCGTACGCCAGGATCAGCTTGAGGTCGTTCTGCCGCAGCGCGTGCCAGCCGCCGAGCAGCAGGGTCGCGGCGCCGAGGGCGAGGACCAGGGGCCGCCACGGCGCGACGTGGGCGAGGGCGGGCGCGAGCCGGGCCACGAGGTACACCCCGGCCTTCACCATGGCGGCGGCGTGCAGATAGGCGCTCACGGGCGTCGGCGCGGCCATCGCGCCGGGCAGCCACAGGCTCAGCGGCCAGATCGCCGACTTGGCGACGGCCCCGCACAGGACGAGCACGACGGCGACGGAGAGGGCCGTGCTCTGCGCGGGCGGCTGCTCGACGATCCGCGAGATCCGGTACGTCCCGGCCGCGTCCCCGATCATCAGGAACCCGACGAACATGGCGAGCCCGCCCACCGAGGTGACGGTGAGCGCCTGGAGCGCGGACCTGCGCGCGCCGCGCTCCTCGCAGTCGTACCCGATGAGCAGGAACGACAGGACGGTCGTCAGCTCCCAGAACAGGTACAGCACCACGAGGTCGTCCGCGAGGACCAGTCCCAGCATCGCCCCGGCGAAACCGAGCAACTGCCCGGCGAACGGGCCGAGTCGACGCTCGCCCGCGTCGAAGTAGCTCACGCAGTACAGCAGCACGAGCGCGCCGACACCGGCCGCCAGGACCACCATGAGCAGCGACAGGGCGTCCAGCCGGAAGGCGACCTCGACCCCGTACCCCCCGACCCACGTCCACGCCTCGTCGACCGGTCTCCCGTCCACGACCTCGCCCCGCCGGGTCAGCGCCCACCCGAGGGCGACGGCCGGAGGAAGGGCGAGCGCGACGAAGGCACGCGGTCCCCGGCGGCGGACGAGAGGGGCGGCGCAGAGGGCGAGGAGGAAATGGGCCAGGACCAAAAAGGTCATAAGCGTACGAATACCTTGGCGGCTTCGTGCGCCGGTGCTCAACACGCCGCCCCGGCGGGGGCCGGCCGCTCGAACGGCCCTTGGGGGGCGGGGCCTCGGGCGGCGGGGGAGCGTGGGTGCGGGGTGCGGGGTGCGGGGTGCGGGGTGCGGGTGGGGGTGCGGGCCGACGCCTGCGCTCCGGTGGTTGTGCTCCGGTGGCCGTGCCCCGGCTCGGGACGTGGGTCGGCTCGGGACGTGGGCCGGGGCCGGGGTCGGGGTCGGGAAGCCGGGGGCTACCCCCACCCCCGGCTCACCGGGCTGCCCGATGGGCCCCCGCCTCAAGCCCAAATACCTTGCTGATGTGCCTACTTACCGCTCGAAGAGCCTCCTCCTCGCCCTCTCCACCGCCGCCGCGATCAGCCCGCTCATCGTCCCCGGCGCCCAGGCCGCCCCGGTCCGGCAGGCCGCCTCGGCTCCGCAGGACGCCTCGGCCCGGCAGGCCGCCCCAACCCCGCAGGACGCCCTCGCCTGGACCCCCTGCCCCCGCCCCGACCTGGGCGGGCCCGCCACCCAGGAGTGCGCCACCCTCACCGTGCCGGTCGACCACGCCGTTCCCGCCGGGCCGCAGCTCTCCCTCGCCGTGTCCCGCGTACGCAGCGAGGACCCGGCCAAGCGGCGCGGGGCGCTCCTGGTGCTGGCCGGCGGCCCCGGCGGGTCCGGTGTGCAGCGGCTCACCCAGCGGGGCACGAAGCTCCAAGCGCGGCTCGGCGACGCCTACGACCTCGTCGCCCTCGACCCCCGGGGCACCGGCGGCAGCACCCGCGCCACCTGCCGCCTCCCCTCCGCCGACCGCCACCTGACGGCCCTCCGCTCCTGGCCCGCCCCGGGCGGGAACATCGACGCCAACATCGAGCGCTCCCGCCGCACCGCCGCCCTCTGCGCCGAGAACGGCGGCCCGGTCCTGCGCAGCCTCTCCACCGCCAACCAGGTCCGCGACATGGACCTCTTCCGCCGCGCCCTCGGCGAGCGCAAGCTGTCCGCGTGGGGGACGTCGTACGGGGCGTACGCGGCTGCCGTATACGCGCAGAAGTACCCGCAGCACACCGACCGCTGGGTGCTGGACAGCGTCGCCGACCCCGATCCGGCGCACCTCGCGCGGACCTGGATGCGCAACACGGGGCAGGCCGTCGAGGACGCCTTCCCCGCGTTCGCGGCGTGGGCGGCCGACCCGGCCCGCGAGACGGACGGGCTCGCGCCACGACTGGCCCAACACCCCGCTCTCGTACGCCCGTTGGTGCTCGCACTGGCGGCGCGCCTGGACCGTGCGCCGAAGGAGTCGACGACCCCCGGAACCCGCCTCACCGGCAACCACCTTCGCCAGGCCCTCCAGAACGCCCTCTACGGCCAGGCCAACCACCCCGCCCTGGCCAGACTGATCGCCGCCGCGTCGAGTACGGACCCTGAGGTCAGGCCGGTGCTCACTCCCGACATCGCGGGGCCGGTCCCGGACGCCGACGCGGCGACCACCATCGGCGTGATCTGCAACGACGTGCGGTGGCCCGAGGGGCGGGGGACGGTCGCCGCCCACCGCCGAGCCGTCCTGGCCGACCGCGCCCGGTACCCGCTGACGGCGGGCTTCCCGGCCAACATCACTCCGTGCTCCTTCTGGAAGTGGGCCCCGGCTGATGAACCGGCCCGGATCACGTCCTCGGGCCCCTCCAACATCCTCGTCGTCCAGAACCGCCGGGACCCCTCCACCCCGTACTTCGGAGCCCTGAAGATGCGCGAGGCGCTGGGCGACCGGGCCCGCCTGGTCAGCGTGAACACCACGGGCCACGGCTCCTACCTGGGCACGGGCAACGCCTGCGGCGACGCCCGCGTCACGGCCTTCCTGACCGGGGGCGTGCGTCCGGGATCGGACGTGAGCTGCTGAGGGCGACGCGACCGAGGGCGGGGGACCCCCGGTGGCAGCCACCCCGGCGACACATCCCGTCCTACGCCAGCACCCCACCCAACCAACCCACTTCGTCCCCCTACTCCAACCCCGACACCCGGAACACCGCCCGTGCCGTCTCCCCGTCCACCCGCTCCCCGAGCCGGCGCGTCTCCGCCGTCCCGCACCGCAGCGTCGCCGCCCGCGACACCCGCACCCCTTCGTCCACCAGACGCCACAGCTCCGGATTGGCCGCCAGCACCCTGGGATCGAGCTCCACCCGCCCGCCGTGCGCGTCCCGCAGCACCACCCGCCCGGAGACCCCCTCCGCCCACCGCACGGCGACCAGCCGGTCCGTCCGTACGACACGCTCACCCAGCAGCCCGCGCACGGACACCCACCCGTTCCCCGCCGCCACCCGCACCGGCACCAGGATCACCAGCAGCACCAGCGCCAGCCCCGCCCACACCGCCGCCCGCACCCAGCTCGACGCCCCCGCGCCCGCGTCGACCGCCAGCAGCATCACCAGAAACGCCACCGCACACCGCACCGCGTGCCGTACCGCGTCGGCCCATTCAGCGTCGAACGCCGTCTCGCGGGGCGGCCCTCCCTCGGGTCCCATGGGGGGAGATTAAGCAGCAAAAGCATCTCTTGCGGCGGGAGTTGACGGCACGCTGACGCATTTCGCCAACTCCTGCCCGTTCCTTGATGTGTGCTTGATGCCCGCTTGGCACGCGCGGGTCACGCCCGTGCCACTACGCCTCCCCGGTCACGACCGGCGTCCCGGCCCCCTCCAGCCCCCATTCGCTCCACGACCCGTCGTACACCGCCACCCGCTCCCCGTACCCGGCGACCTCCGCCCCGAGCGCCAGCACGCACGCGGTGACCCCCGACCCACAACTCACCACCAACTGCTGCGCACCACCGGCGAGTTCGTCGAACCTCGCCCGCAAGCGCGCCCCGGGAAGCATCCGCCCCTCCCCGTCCTGGAGCTCCCCGAACGGCAGATTCACCGCCCCCGGCATGTGCCCGCCGCGCAGCCCCGCCCGCGGCTCCGGTTCCGTACCCGCGAAACGCCCGCGCGAGCGTGCGTCGAGGACGCGGACGCCGGGGGAGCCCAGCGCCCTGCGCACGTCGTCCCGCCCGAGGAAGGCTCCGGGGGAGACGCGTGCCGTGAAGTCGCCGGCCCGGGCAGGGGGCTCGGCCGGAGTGCCGCTGACGGCCCCGCCCGCCGCGCGCCACGCGGGGAGCCCGCCGTCCAGTACCGCCACCTGCTCGAACCCGGCCGCGCGCAGCATCCACCAGGCGCGGGCGCTGGAGTAGATCCCGACGGTGTCGTACACCACGACCTGATCGGCGTTCCGGACCCCCAACCCCCTTACCCGCTCGGTGAATTGCGCATCACTCGGCATGGTGTGCGGGATGTCGCTCGCCGCGTCGGACATCTCCCCGTCGATGTCGAAGACGAGCGCGCCGGGGATCCACGGCCCCTTCCGCCGGTTCGCCCCCACGGAGGCGTCCAGCACCACGACCCCCTCGTGCCCGAGGCGCGCTGCCAGCCAGTCGGCCCCCACCAGAGCGGCGGTCACGTCGCCTCCCCCTCGGCGTGCGGCGAGGACATGCCCTCGTCGGGCGTCCACCGCGCTCCGTACGGCATCAGGTCCTCCACGACCACGCTCCGCACCCCCTCGGGGGTGGGCAGCAGGACGCGGATGCCGGGGTGGTGGTCGAGCAGCACCTGCCGGTCCCGTCCGCACGGCCCGACAGGACCGCGCCCGCCGTCCCCGACCGCGACGATCGTCGTCAACTCCCGGGCCCCGGAAGCGCGGGCATGCCCGAGGGCGACGAGTTCGGCGCAGGGGCCGCCGGTGAAGTGGTAGAGGTTGATTCCGCCGTACACGCTCCCGTCGGCGCTGCGGACGGCGGCGCCCATGGTGTGCCTGCCGTCCTGGTCGCCGTCGCCGTGGGCATCGACGATGCGCCGCGCGTGGGCGATGAGCTCGACCTCGTCGTGGGTGAGCTCCCGTGCCGATCCGACTCCGTCATCCATGCCGGGCATGCTACGTATCCTTCTCCCCCGCCACCCTCACCCCCTCCGAAACGCGACCTCCGCCCCCTCGGACGCCGGGGCTGCCCTTTCCTCCCCTTCGCTTCTTGTGCGCCGCAGCTCCCCCCACCCCATCCCCGTCGGTGACGCGACCTCCGTCTCCACGGGTGCCGGGGCCACCCTCCCTTTCCCCTCGCTTCTTGTGCGCCGCAGCTCCCCCCCCCACCCCATCCCCGTCGGTGACGCGACCTCCGCCCCCTCGGGCGCCGGGGCTGCCCTTCCCTGCCCCTCGCTTCTTGCGCGCCGCAGCTCCCCCCACCCCATCCCCGTCGGTGACGCGACCTCCGTCTCCTCGGGCGTCGGGGCTGCCCTTCCCTCCCCCTCGCTTCTTGTGCGCCGCAGCTCCCCCCACCCCAACCCCGTCAGTGACGCAACTTCCGCCCCCCCCCGGGCGCCGGGGCCACCCTCCCCTCCCCCTCATCTCTCGCGCGCCGCAGCCCCCACCCCGCCCCCGTCGGCGACGCAACCCCCACCCCCTAACTCCCCAACACCCCCTTCACCACCTCCACCCCGTCAACCTCCCCCACCCCCTTGTCCTCCCGATACCGCACCACCCGCGCGAACCTCAACGTCACCCCCGCCGGGTACCGCGTCGACCTCTGCACCCCGTCGAACGCGATCTCCACCACCAGCTCCGGCCGCACCCGCACCCCCCACCCCTCCTCCGCCACGGCCAGCTCCTTCAGCCGCGCCGTCTGCCACGCCAGCACCTCGTCCGTCAGCCCCTTGAACGTCTTCCCGAGCATCACGAACGACCCGTCCTCCCCCCGCGCCCCCAGGTGCAGGTTCGACAGCCACCCGGTCCGCCGCCCGCTGCCCCACTCGGCCCCCAGCACCACCAGGTCCAGCGTGTGCACGGGCTTCACCTTCACCCACGAGGCCCCCCGCCGCCCCGCCCGGTACCCCGCGTCAAGCCCCTTCACGACGACCCCCTCGTGCCCCCGCGCCAGCACCTCCCGCTGGAACTCCTCCGCCGCCGCCACTTCGCCCGGCCGGACCGGGGCTACCCTCCGTACCCTCAACTCCTCGTCCGGCACGACCCGTTCCAGTACGGCACGACGCTCGGCGTCCGGTACTCCGAGGAGCTCACGCCCCTCCCCGTACAGCACGTCGAAGAAGAGCGGCGTGAGCGGCACCCCCACCGGCAGCCCGTCCGCCCCGACCGCGCTCCCCACCCGCCCCGACGTCTCCTGGAACGGCCGCGGCCGCCCGTCCTCCCCGACCGCGAGCAGTTCCCCGTCCAGCACCAGGTCCCCGCCGGGCAGCGCCCGTACGAGCTCCACCACCTCCGGCACCCGCCCGGTCATCTCCACGAGCGTCCGGCTGAACACCCGCACCTCGCCGCCACCCCGGTGCACCTGGATACGCACCCCGTCGAGCTTCTCCTCGACGGCGCAGACCCCCACCCGCTCCACCGCCTCCGCCAGCGTCTTCGCGCTCTGCGCCAGCATCGGCAGCACCGCCCGCCCCACCTCCAGCCGGAACGCCTCCAACGCCCCGGCCCCGCCCGCCGCGAGCGCCCGCGCCACCTCCGCGAGCGAACCGCCGAGCATGAGCGCCTGCCGTACGCCCTCCACCGGAGCCTCGTACGCCTTCGCCAACGCCTCCGCCGCGACCGCGTCCAGCGCGCCCTGCCGCAGCTCCCCGCGGATCAGCGGCACCAGGAACTCCCGCTCCTCCTCCGTCGCCGCCCCCAGCAGTGCGTCGACCAGCCGCTTGCGCTCCGTCCGCGCCCCCTGCCCGGCGACGGCCGCGATCCGGCCCAACGCCGCGTCCACGTCCGCCACCTCCAAGGACGCCTCCGCGGCCGGCCCCGCGGCGTCCTTGAGCACCCCCCACCCCACCCCGATCCGCCGCTGCGGCAGCCTCCCCGACAAGTACGTCACCACCAACGCCACCTCGTCCGCCCCCGCCGCCCCCCGGAACACCTCCGCCAGCAACGCCACCTTCCGGGTACGCCCGGAAGCCGCCCCGACACTCCGGGAAGCCCTCGCCACCTCGACGAACCTCACACGCCCTCCCGCCACCACACCACCGACGGACCACGACCGGCCCTCCCCCGATCGTCCACCGCACCCACGACCCACGCACGCCGAGGGCCACCCGCACACGACAGACCTCTCCTGCCCCTCAGGACCGCACCCACCCCTCCCCACCACACGGCGGGCACACCCGCTCACCCGACCGGCTCCGGCGGGACCTCACCGATCAGCCCCGACCAGGACCCAGCTCTCGTCACAGACGGAACAGACAGCCTCGACGCCCTGCCCCTCGGGGCCTTCGAGCTGCCAGTCCAGGCAACGCTTGCCGGGAAAGACGGGCCAGGTGTCGCCGCAACCCAAGCTGATGCAGACGCCCGACTCCGCTCAGCGGAAATGGCAAAACTGAGACACAGTCGGTGGGTACTTTTCGGCGTCCACGGCCACGCCTGGCTTGCCGTGGGCCGTGCCATGGTCGAGGCCGAACGCTGGCGGCGACCCGATCATCCTGGCCTCCAGCGTCCGCGTACACGCCCACCTTCTGGCGCGCGAGCGGCACACCCGCCAGGCCGTCACCCTGGTGCGGGGCACAACCGCCGACCAGCTCACCGGCGCGTACGACAAACGCTCTCCGCGCTACCTGGCGGCCCTCGACCTTCTCCTGCGCGGCGTCACCGCGGCCAGCAGCGTCGGCAACTGCTCCGCCACTAAGGACTTCCTGACCGAAGCCCACGACGTCGCCCACTACCTCTCCCTCGACCGCTCCGCCGCCTGGGCCAACTTCAGCCCCACCAACGTCTCCCTCCACGCGGTCAGCGCCGCCGACGCCTTCGGCGACGCGGGCATCGCCCTGGAAACCGCCAGCCCCCTCATGCACCGTCACATCCGGCCCACGAACGCCGTACCGCCCTGTGGATCGAAACCGCCCGCGCCTACAGTCAGCAGGGCCGCCTCGCCGACGGTTACCAGGCCCTCCGCGACCGCAGCGTGGGTGCTGATCGGCTGGGAAGCAGGCGCATATTAGCCGCAATGAGATATGCAGATTTGGGCTACAGCTCTCCCCGCACGGGAAAGTGAGTCAGAAGTTGCGAGAAATATGCGAAAGGAATTCGTCGGTTTCCATTTCATGTGTCGACGCACCGACCCGCACGAAGAACCTATTCTTGTATGAGATGGGCTTCCCCAGGGACCGAGGCTTCATGATCCAAAGAACTCTTCCATCGCAGATAAGCGGGCTGAAGCTGTGCACAAGGCCCGTCGAAAAATCAGAGTCCACGGGGGCGGACTTAATCTTCTCCTGCCACTTGAGCCACCAGGAGTCGATACTGTGCCCCAAGTGAACAATCTGATCCTCGGTGCCCACTACGTGTTGACCATGAATTTCTACCGGAGTGGTGCCGAAAAGCTCTGTCAAACGATTCACGGCAGACGACTTATCTGCTACACCAATCAGAATGAGGCCCGACGCATCGCGGCCCCAGTTTGCCATGCCGACCGCCGTCTGCATTACCTCGTCAAAGAGATTGAAATTCTCGGTAGGCGGGTCTGAAAGAGTACAGAATCCCTGCTTAAGTTCGACAAGAGGATCCTCGTTAACCGGACCTTGAAGGTAGCTTTCTACCATTAGACGCGCATTGAGCTGCTTGGCAATGCTCTTGGATTCTGGTTTGAAGAAAGCCTTCTTGATGCGCCGCTTCACCTGCGGATAGAGCTTTGCTTTCTCGTCCTTTCCCCATGCGCTCCCACCGGTTGGAATCGCCAGGTCGCGGCCCCAGAAGTTACTCAAGACGTTGCGAATGGCTTCCATTGAGAGCGGCTGCATCTCGTCCACAAAGGTGAGTTCGTAAAGGATGGAAAAGACCGCTTGAAACTGCCGCCGGGTGCCCTTCTCATAAGTCTCTAGATGCACCATATGGTGCCCGAGCGGGCCATGATCATGCATGGCCTCGTCCAGCAATTCGATTACCGCTACAATACGCTGCTGTAGGTTTTCGACCCCAACGGCGGTGATAGCTGCATCGACTTCTTCCGGAGATGCTGACCTAATCTTTCGTGGCAAACCATATGCTACGTCTCGATTTTGCCAACCGCTCGTAGGCCAGGGGTTGAGGACGGCGTCAAGAACTAGATCCAGGACCATTTCCTCGTCACCGGAAGAGCGGATGTCATCTGCTCCGATGATTTTGTGCCGGGTCCAAAAAATTCGTTCCAGGTCCAGGCCGTAGTCAAGATCCTTTCGCGAAATAGAAAGCTTTTCCATTTCACTGAGGGTGAGAGCCTCCGCAAAGGTTCCATCACCCCGAATGGTCGCGCTGGTGCGTCGTACTACATCTGAGAGCGGCCCTGTTACGCCTGCCTGCCGAATCTCATGCAAACTCAGGCGTCTTCCGCCGCTATTGATTCGGCGAAACACCTCATCGATTGATGAGGTCGCCGCATCACGATAGGTTGAGACGGGAATTTGATAGTTAGCGATCGCCAGGGAGGTCTCACGCGACATTTTAGGTGCCTTTTGGGTGAGCTCCCCCGAGTGAAGCTTGGCCAAAGTGTCCCCTGTAGTGGCCAAATCAAAGTACTCGCCCTGGTAAGGGTACTTGTTCTCCATGAAGGAGAAAAATGCCTCGAGACGTTGAAGTCCGTCGATCAACTCGAGGATCTCTACACCCCCTTTTTTCCTCTGAGCGAGGAGAATTAGCGGGATGGGCAGCTTATTGACAGCCGAGTCGATCAACTTCTCCTTCTCGTCGCGCGTCCAGACCAGCTTTCGTTGGTAGCGGCGGTCAACAAGCAGTTTATTTCTGTAGTACTGGTTGTACAGCTGGTGGAGGTTCTGCCCTTGGACGGAAAGCTCTGAACTCTGCATGCCACCAACGTAGTTGATGCGAACCAGGATGACTCTGCGTATTGCGGAACTGGGTGGGGAAGGATCTGGGCACTTAGCAGTGAAGATCATCATCTCGGGGCGCGTACCGGTTCGACGAGCTTACGAGCAAGTTCCCTCTTAAGGGTGTCGGACTTAAGGGTGTCGGACAAGGCCGAAAACTGAGCATCCTCCTTATATGAAAAGGGTGTTGAGGGTTGGGGCGTTGTGGGTGGAGACGTTCACCGGGATGCGGATGGAGCAGCTCGGTCGGCTGGTCAGGGCAGTCTGTGACCGGAACGGAAGCGGCACGTTGCGGGGCCGCCCATGGAGCCTGCCGCTGGCCGAACAGCTCCTGGTGGTGGCCGTGTCATACCGCACGAACCTGACCATGTGGCAACTGACAACGCTCTTCGCGCCGAGACCTCCTCTTCAACTGTGTGCCGGGTGATCCAACGCCTCGGCTCGCTACTCTCGAGCCGGTATCCCGGCCCGTCGACCCGCGGCGCGCAGGCCGTGACCCACTGCCTGACGCCGTAACGTCTGGTCGCCTGGCGTGACCTCCGCGCTCGGTCTTCGAGACCGTGGCCGCAGCCACCCAGATGGCCGCGGCGAGCTCACGCGCGGTCAATTCGGTCGCTACGCGCAGTTGGCCGAGCAAGCCGCCGAATCGTCGGAGGGCCTTCTGCCACCCCGTTCACCCTTGCATCCTCTCAGGATCCCAACCCCGAACTCGTCGATCACGAGGAAACCCCCCGTCGCGCTGTTCGGGGTGCATTCGCGGTCGGTCCGCGATCCGCTACGGCCGTACCAGTCGCACTGCCGGCAGCGGGCGTGCTGGCCCGGGCGCTGGGTATTTCCGCCGCCCTGACACTGGCGCACTGGGCTCGGCAGGTCCGCTGGGATGAGATCTTGGTCTGGCTGAGGTGTTGACCTTGGGTGACTGCGGGCACAGGCCACACGGGGGAGAAGGACGCTGAACAGCGGAAGGACGGTTAAGGTGGTGCGGAGGTGGTGCGCGACGCCTAGACCGGTCTGGACAGCAAAGAAGCCCCGGGCCGCTAGCCCGGGGCTTTCGTATGTACTACGTGGAGCGGGTGACGAGAATCGAACTCGCGCTCTGAGCTTGGGAAGCTCATGTTCTACCATTAAACTACACCCGCGAAAACGGCCGTTGAGCTGCTGCCGCATCGTCGGACACTGTACCCCATGTCGGGCTCCCGGTGTCCAGAGGTGGGGGGACGAGGCGCGGAGTGCCGCTTGGTGGGGGGTCCTGTATATCCCCTAATGTGGCAGCTTCGTCCACGCGTGGTTTGGGGAAGGGACTTGATGGATCGCACCGTCGTCCGCTGTGCCGAGGGGCACGTGTTCAGCACCTCTTCGTTCCCGTTGCGGCAGCTCGGTGAGGGGCGGATCGGGCCCGGGAGGCTCGTGAGATGTCCCCGGTGTGCGCGGTTGCGGCACGCCGTGCCGGTGGCCGGGGAGAAGTAGGGCAGTAGCTGCGGGTTGTAGTCGTGCGAGCGCGTGGGGTTGTCCGATTGGGGCGGGCCCGCGCGCTCTGCGTATCCTCGGTGGGTGCTTCTCTCAGACAAGGACATCCGGGCCGAGATCGATGCCGGACGCGTACGTATTGATCCGTTCGACGCATCCATGGTGCAGCCGTCGAGTGTCGACGTCCGGCTGGACCGCTACTTCCGGGTGTTCGAGAACCATCGGTATCCGCACATCGATCCCGCTGTCGAGCAGGCGGATCTGACGCGGCTGGTGGAACCTGAGGGGGACGAGGCGTTCATCCTGCATCCGGGTGAGTTCGTGCTCGCTTCGACCTACGAGACGATCACCCTGCCGGACGATCTCGCTTCGAGGCTGGAGGGCAAGAGCTCGCTGGGGCGGCTGGGGCTGGTGACGCATTCGACCGCAGGGTTTATCGACCCTGGTTTTTCCGGGCATGTGACGTTGGAGTTGTCGAATCTGGCGACGCTGCCCATCAAGTTGTGGCCGGGAATGAAAATCGGTCAACTGTGTTTGTTCCAGTTGAGCTCCTCGGCTGAGTTTCCCTATGGGTCCGAGCGGTACGGGTCCCGTTATCAGGGGCAGCGCGGGCCCACGGCCTCGCGGTCCTTCCTCAATTTCCATCGGACGCAGGTGTGATAGCCGGTATGAGTGACGTACGAGAGAATCTGACCTACGAGGGCTTCGGGCACGCGGTGCGCGAGCTGGCGCAGACGATCGCCGATGACGGGTACGAGCCCGACATCGTGCTGAGCATCGCGCGCGGTGGTGTGTTCGTGGCGGGTGGGCTGGCGTACGCGCTCGACGTCAAGAACATTCACCTGGTGAACGTGGAGTTCTACACCGGGGTCGGCACGACCCTGGAAATGCCGGTCATGCTGGCGCCCGTGCCGAATGTCATCGACTTCAGCAACAAGAAGGTGCTGATCGCTGATGACGTGGCGGACACCGGAAAGACGCTGAAGCTGGTCCACGACTTCTGCCTGGAGCACGTGGCGGAGGTGCGCAGTGCGGTCATCTACGAGAAGTCGCATTCGCTGGTGAAGTGCGAGTACGTGTGGAAGCGGACCGACGAGTGGATCAATTTCCCGTGGTCCGTGGAGAAGCCCGTCGTGCGGCGTGCCGGGCAGGTTCTCGACGCGTAAGCGGAGACGCGTCGGCGGAGACCGCGTCAGCAGAGGCGCGTCAGCGGAGAGGCGTCAGCACAGACGCGCGCAAGCGCGGTACGGCGGAGGGCCCGGGGCGATGACATCGCCCCGGGCCCTCCGTGTGCGGGTACGTGTCAGAGCGTGCCCAGCTTGATCAGGGACAGCAGCGCCACCAACTGGATCGCCGAGGCGCCCAGGGCCTTCGGCCAGGGCAGGTCGTGGGACTTGCTGACCATCGAGGTGAAGAGCGCGCCGGCGGCCAGCCAGGTGGCCCAGCCGATGATCTGCACCAGGCCGTTGTCGCCGCCCAGGAACACGGCGAGCAGCAGGCGCGGGGCGTCCGTGATCGACATGATCAGCAGTGAGAGGCCGATCGTCGGCTGCCAGGAGCCGTCGCCGCCGAGCTGGCGGGCCACCGTGTGCGTCACCGCGCCCAGGATCAGGCCGCACAGCGTCATCGCCACCGCGGTGATCAGGACGTACGGCACGGCACTGGAGAAGGTCGCGTTGATCGTGTCCTCGCGGGCCTTGTCGAAGCCGAAGACCGCGAGCATCCCGTAGAGGAACGTCACGATCAGGGCCGGCGCCCAGACCTGGTGGTCGCGCATCTGCCAGAAGGTCGCGCCCGGGCGCAGCACGATGCCCGAGAGCAGCTCCTTCCAGTGCAGGCGCGGGCCGACCGGCGGGGGCGGGGCGTTGCCGGCCCGGTAGGTGTCGCCGCCGCCGTAGGGGTCCTCGTTGATGCTGAAGGCCTGGGTGTGGCCCGGGTTGTTCGCGGCGTACGGGTCGTGGGGGCCCGCCGGGTACGGGGCGGGGCCGCCGCCCGGCGCGTACGGGTCGTAGGGGGCGTTGCCGCGGGGGTCGTAACCGCCCTGCGGGTCGCCGAAGTACTCCGGCTCGTCGGGGCCGCCGCCTCCGTAGCCGCCGTTGCCCCGTGGGTCCCCGTGCCCGTAACCGGGGTTCTGCGGCCACTGCTGACCGCCGTACGGGGGGTGAGGCGGTGCCTGCTGCCCTCCGTACGGCTGCGCCTGCGGTTGTTGCCGCTGCGGTTGCTGCTGCGTGCGGTTGTCCCGGCCGCGTCCGATCCTGAATCCAGCCACGCCGACGAACGTACCCGCTCCGGATACGGCCGGGGACGGGCGGTGGCGAATACGGGGGCCTTTGCCGCCGAGCTGTGACATCCCCTAGGGGAACCCCGGGGGGTCCGCCGGAGGGGGTGGAGGGCGGCCGAGGGGGCGGCGGCCGGTGCGATCCGGGAGGGGACGCGGGACGTCGGGGACGGCGTACGCCCCTCGCGCAGCACAGAGCGGCCGGTTCCGTCGCTCGGGCGGAACCGGCCGCTCACACGGACGTACGGACTACTTCACCGGTTCGGGCTCCGGAGCGTCCGCCGGCTCGTCGGAGCCGGCCGGGTCGGCCGGCGTCCTGACCGATTCGAGCAGGAGCTGCGCCACGTCGACGACCGTCACGGACTCCTTGGCCTTGCCGTCGTTCTTCTTGCCGTTGACCGAGTCGGTCAGCATGACCAGGCAGAACGGGCAGGCCGTGGACACGATGTCCGGGTTGAGGGACAGCGCCTCGTCCACGCGCTCGTTGTTGATCCGCTTGCCGATCCGCTCCTCCATCCACATCCGCGCACCGCCGGCGCCGCAGCAGAAGCCGCGCTCCTTGTGGCGGTGCATCTCCTGCTGGCGCAGGCCGGGGACGGCGGACATGATCTCGCGCGGCGGCGTGTAGACCTTGTTGTGACGGCCCAGGTAGCAGGGGTCGTGGTACGTGATGAGGCCCTCGACCGGGGTCACCGGGGTCAGCTTGCCCTCGTCGATGAGGTGCTGGAGCAACTGGGTGTGGTGGATGACCTCGTAGTCGCCGCCGATCTGCGGGTACTCGTTGCCGATCGTGTTGAGGCAGTGCGGGCAGGTGGCGACGATCTTCTTGGCGGTGCGGGGCTTCTTGGAGTCCTCGGTCACCTTGCCGTCGTCGTCGTACTCCTCGCCGAAGGCCATGTTGAGGGCCATCACGTTCTCCTGGCCGAGCTGCTGGAAGAGCGGCTCGTTGCCCAGGCGGCGGGCGGAGTCACCGGTGCACTTCTCGTCGCCGCCCATGATCGCGAACTTCACGCCCGCCATGTGGAGGAGTTCCGCGAAGGCCTTGGTGGTCTTCTTCGCGCGGTCCTCCAGGGAGCCGGCGCAGCCCACCCAGTACAGGTACTCGACCTCGGTGAGGTCCTCGATGTCCTTGCCGACGACCGGCACCTCGAAGTCGAGCTCCTTGAGCCACTCCAGGCGCTGCTTCTTCGCCAGGCCCCAGGGGTTGCCCTTCTTCTCCAGGTTCTTGAGCATCGTGCCCGCCTCGGACGGGAACGCGCTCTCGATCATCACCTGGTAGCGGCGCATGTCGACGATGTGGTCGATGTGCTCGATGTCCACCGGGCACTGCTCGACGCAGGCGCCGCAGGTGGTGCAGGACCACAGGACGTCGGGGTCGATGACGCCGTTCTCCTCGGCGGTGCCGATCAGGGGGCGCTCGGCCTCCGCGAGGGCGGCGGCCGGCACGTCCTTCAGGGCCTCGGCCGAGGCCTTCTCCGTACCCTCCATGTCCTTGCCGCCGCCGGCCAGCAGGTACGGGGCCTTGGCGTGCGCGTGGTCGCGCAGGGACATGATCAGGAGCTTGGGGGAGAGCGGCTTGCCCGTGTTCCAGGCGGGGCACTGCGACTGGCAGCGGCCGCACTCGGTGCAGGTGGAGAAGTCGAGGATGCCCTTCCAGCTGAACTGCTCGACCTGGCTGACGCCGAAGACGGCGTCCTCCGCCGGGTCCTCCCAGTCGATCTCCTTGCCGCCCGTGGTCATCGGCAGCAGCGCGCCGAGCGCGACGTCGCCGTCGGCCCTGCGCTTGAAGAAGATGTTCGGGAAGGCCAGGAAGCGGTGCCAGGCGACACCCATGTCGGTCTTCAGCGCGACCGTGATCATCCAGATGAAGGACGTGGCGATCTTCAGGCCCGCGAAGAAGTACGTGAGCTGCTGGAGCGTGCCGAGGTCCATGCCCCGGAACCAGGCCAGCAGCGGGTACGAGAGGAAGAAGGACGCCTCGTAGCTGTCCACGTGGTGCTGGGCGCCTTCGAGGGCGTGCAGCGTGAAGATGCAGATGCCGACGATCAGGATGACGGACTCGACGAAGTACGCCTGGCCCGCGTTGGAGCCCGCGAAGCGGGACTTGCGGCCCGGCTTGTCCGCCTTGCTCAACTGGCGGATGACGATCAGCGCGAGGATGCCGAGGATCGTCATCGTGCCGATGAACTCCACGAACATGTTGTACGGAGCCCACGTGCCGATGACCGGCAGCATCCAGTCGGCCTGGAAGAGCTGGCCGACGGCGTTGACGATCGTCAGCAGCAGCGAGAAGAAGCCCACCGCCACGAACCAGTGCGCGACGCCGACGACGCCCCACTTGTTCATGCGGGTGTGGCCGAGGAACTCCTTGACCACGGTGACCGCGCGCTGCCACGGATAGTCGGTACGGGTGCCGGCGGGCACGGGCTGTCCGAGCCGTACGAAGCGATAGATCTGGACGATCGCACGGCCGAACAGCGCGGCGCCGACTGCCATGAGGACCAGCGACACGATGATCGCGGCGAGTTGCATTGGGGGGCTCCTCGGGCCTGCGAGGGTGGGTAAGGGGGGTGCCCGGGGCGGCTGCGGCACCGGGCTTCTTGATTACTAAGCGGTAACTTATCCAGTCGAGCTGAGATTACCCACTTATGCCGTCGCACAGTATCCAGCGAGCCGGTGATCTGTGTCGCTCAGGCGACCCTCAGTGAGGGAGGTCGCACCGGGGGTTTCCGGTCGGTGCCGTGCGCTTCCGTGCTTCCGCGCTTCGGGAAGGGCTGGGGCGGTCGGTGGGTGGTTGGTTCCAAGGCTGCCATTGGCCCCAAGGCCGGCAAATGCCGTGAACGTGCGTGCGGCGCGCCGGGCCGGAGCGCACCTGCCGTTGGATGTGCGACCGGGGCAGTGCCCGGCTGGACCGTTGTCCGTACGTCACGTCGGGAACCGCGTGAGCGCCCCGCGTCGGCTGTGGACGGGACCGGCCGTGGTGGTGCCGCCCGCGCGACAACCCCGCCCGTCCGGACCGTCCCGCGTCCGTCCCGGCCGGTCGGGCAGGGGGTGGCTCGATGAGCGGTGCGGATCGCGCTGGTGCACAACTTCTGCGGTTCCGGTGCGCCCGGCGGTGAGAACGAGGCCGCCCGCGACCAGGAGTGGGCCTTGCGCGCCGCCTGCACCCGCTGGGCGGATCTGCGCGAGGGTTCCTGCCGGGGCCCCCGGGCGGCGGGCGATCCGCTGCTCGCGCGGGCGGGCGCGCTCGTCGTGCTCTCCGAGCCGAGTCGCCGCGCGTACGGGAAGGCGGACGTCCCGGGCGGCCGGCTGCCGCTCGTACCGGACTTCGTAGTTGACGCGCGCCGGGTCAACTCCTCCACGGGAAGTGGGGTGTTGGGTGTGTGTGGGACGGTTCGGCGCGGAGGGGGAATGCCGGAGCTGCTGCGGCGGTGGCCCGAGGGCGAGCCGCTGGACGTGGTCGGTGACGGCGACCTGGCCGCCGAGTGCCGGGCGGCGGTCGGCCCCCCGGGGCCTCGGTGCGCTTCCTGGGCGCACTCGACCACGCGGGAGCTGCGCCACGGGCTGTCGTCCTGGCGCGGGCCGGTCTCTCCCGGCCGCTGCCCGGCGAACGCGCTGCCCGTGTACGCCGAGACGCTCGCGGCCGGACTGCCGGTGCTCGTCTTCGCCGGGTCCTCGGTGGCCGAGGCGGTGCGGGCCGAGGGCGTCGGCGCGGTCACCGGTGGGGCCGAGCCCACCGGGCCCGCGCTGCGGGTGGCCGCCGCCCGCCTCCCCGCCCTGCGCCCGGATGTTCGCCGAGCGGTACGCGGAGCCGGTGCGGGTGGCCCGGACTGCCGCGCCGTACGAGCGGGCCGGGGGTCCGCCGCCGAGGGGAGGACGCCGCAGCCGTGGCCGTGCGGGGGAGTCCGACCGGCCTCCCGGGCGGTCCTCGCCCGCTGCGGGCAGCCGTACGTCGTCGCTCCGGAGCGACCGGCGCGGGAGCTGGACGGGCGGAGGGCGCCGGGCGGCGTCAGCGCGCGCTGCGGGCGGTCAGCGCGGCGGGGACTGTGCGGGCCAGGATCGTCAGGTCCAGGCCGAGGCAGTGACGGTCGACGTACTCCAGGTCCAGCAGCACCATCTCGTTCCAGGGCAGGTCGGAGCGGCCGCTGACCTGCCACAGGCCGGTGATGCCCGGCCGCACCCCGAGCCGCCCCGGGGCCAGGCCCGTGCGGCCGGAGTCCGCCACCGGCAGCGGGCGCGGGCCCACCAGGGACATCTCACCGCGTACGACGTTGACGAGCTGCGGGAGTTCGTCGAGCGCGAAGCGGCGCAGGACACGGCCGACCGGGGTGACGCGCGGGTCGGCGCGCAGCGGGAGGAGGCGGCCTCCGTCGCCGTGGAGGACGGCGGGGCGGGCCCGGCCCGGGGCGGTCGAGGCGCGCGTCGTACGGAACTTCAGCAGCTCGAAGGGCTCGCCGCCCCGTCCCGCCCTGACCTGCCGGGAGAAGGCGCCGCCGGGGGAGGTGAACGCCACGGCGGCGGCGCAGGCCCCCAGCAGCGGGGCGAGAAGGAGGAGCAGGAGGAGGCTGCCGGTCAGATCGAATGCCCGTTTCGCGGACGGTGCCCGCATCGCCGCACCCTTTCGTGGGATCTTTGACCGGCTTAATGCGAATAGCCGGTTTTGTGGCAATGACTCTCCCACGATGAACTGCATCCGGTGCGGTCGACGCCACGCCCGTGTCACCCGGCCGGATCGAAGAGGCGCGGAGAGGTGTTGGTCGGCATGCGTGCCGTGGTGACTGGGGGAGCCGGGTTCATCGGCTCCCACCTGTGTGGACGGCTGCTCGACGCGGGTTGTGAGGGGGTCGGCTGCCCCGTCGGCTGCCTCCGCCACCCGCAGGAGACCCTGCGGGCCCGCTCCGACGGCACGCGGCACGCCCCGGGCCCGGCGACCGCGAAGGGCGCCCGTTCCGTCCTCGTCTCCACCTCCGGGAGTCACGGCGACACCCGGGCACGCCCCGAGTCCGGGACGTACCGGGGCGAGGTCGATCCGGCGGGCCCGCGTTCCCGCCACGAAGAGGCGAAACGTTTCGCCGGGGCCGCCGTGACGGCGTACCGCACGGTGTACGGCACGCATGCCGCCGGGACCGTACAGACCTTCGGCCCCCGGGCCCGCTCGCTGTGCTCCGTGGGCGAGCTGGTGGACGGTGTGCTGAAGACGGTCCGCCCGCAGGTCCGCGGGGCGGGCGACCCGGGCGGCCCGGACGAGCTGTCCGCGCTCGCACCCGCCGCTCCGGCCGCCCGGCCGGCCGGTTCGTCCGCCACGGCCGCGCACATCCCGTCGCCCGGCGACGGCCCGCGCCGCCGCCGACCCGGCATCGCGCCCGCCCGCACCGCGCCGGGCCGGCAGCCCGCGGTCTCCGTCGAGGAGGGACCGCGCCGCACGGACGACCGGTGCGCGGCGCACCGGGTTCCCGAGCTGATGCCGGTGGCCTGAGAGGGGGTGGCAGATATGCCGAAGGACGAGAGCACGCCCCGGGCCGCGGACGCGCGGGGGGACGGGAACGCGCCGGGGGCCCCGTCGCGGCGGGCCCGGTTCCGGGGCCGCCGCACGCTCCGGTTGGTCTGTGCCGGGCTGGCCCTCCTCCTCGGGCTGGCCGGGGTCGCGGGCTGGCTGGCGTACCGCAAGATCGACGGCAACATCAGGACCGACGAGGCGACCGCGGCCGCGCTCGCCGAGCACGGCGTCGACCGCCCGGCCCGGCACCCGGGCAGGGCGCGCAACATCCTGCTGCTCGGCTCCGACTGGCGCGAGGAGGCCGGCAGCGGGCGCAGCGACACGGTGATGCTGCTGCACCTGGCCGCCGACCGCAGACGCGCCGAAGTGCTGAGCGTGCCCCGGGACCTGCGGGTGGACGTGCCGAGCTGCCCGCGCGCGGACGGCAGTCACAGCCGGGCGCAGAACGCCCAGTTCAACTGGGCCTTCCAGTTCGGCGGGGCCGCCTGCACCATCCGTACGCTGGAGAAGCTGACCGGCATCCGGATCGACCACCACCTGATCGTCGACTTCCAGGGCTTCACCCGGATCGTCGACGCCGTGGGCGGCGTCGAGGTCGACCTCGAGAAACCGGAGCACGACCCCAACGTCGGCCTCGACCTCGACGCGGGCAGGCACCTGCTGAAGGGGCGGACCGCGCTCAGCTACGTCCGGGCCCGCAAGTACGTCGGCGACGGCAGCGACCTCAACCGGATCAGCCGTCAGCAGGACTTCGTGAACCGCCTCGTCGCCAAGATCCGCGGCAACGGCACCCTCTCCAACCCGGCCCGCCTCTACCCGGTGCTCGACGCCGCGACCGCCGCGCTGACCGCCGACTCCGGACTCGACTCGCTCGGCGAGCTGTACGAGGTCGCCGACAGCCTGCGCGCCCTGCCGCCGGGGGCGCTCACCTTCACCACCCTCCCGCACCACCAGGCCCAGGACCACTGGTACCGGCTCGACCTGGAACAGCCGGAGGCGCGGCGGGTGTTCGAGGCGGTGAGGAAGGACCAGCCGGTGCTCGCCGCACTGGAGAGGGCCCGCAGGGAACCCCCCGAGGAGAATCCCGAGCCGGAGTACGAGCCGGTCCACGACGCGTACGAGTGAGCACGGGCGCGGGCACGGGGGCCCGGGGGGAGGTCCTGACGTACGCCGTCGGGATGCGGGGGGAGGCGGTCCCGGTGACCCTGGACGGGGTGCGGTGAGTGAGCCGTGGGGTCTCGGGTAGGAGGCGCGGGGTGCCTGCGGGGGCCGGTGGGGCGCCCGCGTTCCTGGTCCGGCTGCACTTCTCACTTCTGCCGCAACGCGCTGACCTGCGTAAACGCGAGGCCGTTCGATCATTGCGAGTAAGGACCGCATAAGAGTTGAGTGGGGGCGACTCAGGTCTGTTGACGTGGGCGCGGGAGTGATGCATCCTTGAGCCAGATCCACTCAAGTACGTAACTGGAGGAATCCGAAATGGCACGTGCGGTCGGCATCGACCTGGGCACGACTAACTCCGTCGTCAGCGTTCTCGAAGGCGGCGAGCCCACCGTCATCACCAACGCCGAGGGCGCCAGGACCACGCCGTCCGTCGTCGCCTTCGCGAAGAACGGCGAGGTGCTCGTCGGCGAGGTGGCCAAGCGTCAGGCGGTCACCAACGTCGACAGGACGATCCGTTCGGTCAAGCGCCACATGGGCACGGACTGGAAGATCGACCTCGACGGCAAGTCCTTCAACCCGCAGCAGATGAGCGCCTTCATCCTGCAGAAGCTGAAGCGCGACGCCGAGTCCTACCTGGGCGAGAAGGTGACCGACGCGGTCATCACCGTCCCGGCGTACTTCAACGACTCCGAGCGCCAGGCGACGAAGGAGGCCGGTGAGATCGCGGGCCTCAACGTCCTGCGCATCGTCAACGAGCCGACCGCCGCCGCTCTCGCGTACGGCCTCGACAAGGACGACCAGACCATCCTGGTCTTCGACCTCGGTGGCGGCACGTTCGACGTCTCGCTGCTGGAGATCGGCGACGGCGTCGTCGAGGTGAAGGCCACCAACGGCGACAACCACCTCGGTGGTGACGACTGGGACCAGCGCGTCGTCGACTACCTGGTGAAGCAGTTCCAGGGCAACCACGGCGTGGACCTGGCCAAGGACAAGATGGCCCTGCAGCGTCTGCGCGAGGCCGCCGAGAAGGCGAAGATCGAGCTGTCCTCCTCCACGGAGACCTCGATCAACCTGCCGTACATCACGGCCTCCGCCGAGGGCCCGCTGCACCTGGACGAGAAGCTCACGCGTTCGCAGTTCCAGCAGCTCACCAGCGACCTGCTGGAGCGCTGCAAGACGCCGTTCCACAACGTCATCAAGGACGCGGGCATCGCCCTCTCCGAGATCGACCACGTGGTCCTCGTCGGCGGCTCGACCCGCATGCCGGCCGTGGCCGAGCTCGTCAAGGAGCTCACCGGCGGCCGCGAGGCCAACAAGGGCGTCAACCCGGACGAGGTCGTCGCCATCGGCGCCTCGCTCCAGGCGGGTGTCCTCAAGGGCGAGGTCAAGGACGTCCTGCTCCTCGACGTGACCCCGCTGTCCCTGGGCATCGAGACCAAGGGCGGCATCATGACCAAGCTCATCGAGCGGAACACCACGATTCCGACGAAGCGCTCCGAGATCTTCACCACGGCCGAGGACAACCAGCCGTCCGTGCAGATCCAGGTCTACCAGGGCGAGCGCGAGATCGCGGCGTACAACAAGAAGCTCGGCATGTTCGAGCTGACCGGTCTGCCGCCGGCCCCGCGCGGCGTGCCGCAGATCGAGGTCGCCTTCGACATCGACGCCAACGGCATCATGCACGTCGCCGCGAAGGACCTCGGCACCGGCAAGGAGCAGAAGATGACCGTCACCGGCGGCTCCTCGCTGCCGAAGGACGAGGTCAACCGGATGCGCGAGGAGGCCGAGCAGTACGCGGAGGAGGACCACAAGCGCCGCGAGGCCGCCGAGACCCGCAACCAGGCCGAGCAGCTCGTGTACCAGACGGAGAAGTTCCTCACCGACAACGCGGACAAGGTCCCGGGCGAGGTCAAGACCGAGGTCGAGACCGCCGTCACCGAGCTGAAGGAAAAGCTCAAGGGCGAGGACACCGCCGAGATCCGCACCGCCACCGAGAAGGTCGCCGCGGTCTCGCAGAAGCTCGGCCAGGCGATGTACGCCGACGCGGCCGCCCAGGGCGCCCCGGGCGCCGAGGGCGCCGCTCCGGGCGCCGGCCAGGCGCACGGTGACGACGACGTCGTCGACGCCGAGATCGTCGACGACGAGAAGGACAAGAAGGGCGGCGCTGCCTGATGACGGAGGAGACTCCGGGCTTCGAGGAGAAGCCCGACGTCTCTCCCGGCGCGGACGACGCCGAGCCGAAGGCCGCTGAGACCCCCTCCCCGGAGGAGGGCTCGGCGGCCCCGGCCGACGACGCGAACGCCGCGAAGGACGTCGCACTGACCGCCCAGCTGGACCAGGCCAAGATGGCGCTCGCCGAGCGCACGGCCGACCTCCAGCGACTCCAGGCGGAGTACCAGAACTACCGTCGCCGGGTGGAGCGGGACCGGGTCACGGTCAAGGAGATCGCCGCGGCGAACCTCCTGACCGAGCTGCTGCCGACGCTCGACGACATCGGCCGGGCCCGGGAGCACGGGGAACTGGTCGGCGGCTTCAAGTCCGTCGCCGAATCCCTGGAGACGGTGGCCGCGAAGATGGGCCTCCAGCAGTTCGGCAAGGAGGGCGAGCCCTTCGACCCGACCATCCACGAGGCCCTGATGCACAGCTACGCGCCGGACGTCACCGAGACGACCTGTGTGGCGATCCTGCAGCCGGGTTACCGGATCGGCGAGCGCACGATCCGGCCCGCACGGGTCGCGGTGGCCGAGCCCCAGCCGGGCGCGGCGGCCGACAAGTCGGAGGACTCCTCGGCGGGAGCCTCCTCCGACGACAAGAAGGAGAGCGGTGACCCCGAGAAGGGGTAGTGCCGCACTGCTGGATCCGAGAGGAGGGACGTCGGGGAAATGAGCACGAAGGACTTCGTCGAGAAGGACTACTACAAGGTTCTCGGCGTCCCCAAGGACGCCACCGAGGCCGAGATCAAGAAGGCGTACCGGAAGCTGGCCCGGGAGTTCCACCCCGACGCCAACAAGGGCAACGCCGAGGCCGAGGAGCGCTTCAAGGAGATCTCCGAGGCGAACGACGTCCTGGGCGACGCCAAGAAGCGCAAGGAGTACGACGAGGCACGCGCCCTCTTCGGCAACGGGGGCTTCGGCCCCCGCCCCGGGGCGGCGGGCGGCTCGTTCAACTTCGACCTGGGCGACCTCTTCGGCGGCGCGGCCGGCGGCACCCAGACGGGCGGCTTCGGCGGTGGCATAGGCGACGTGTTCGGCGGCCTCTTCAACCGGGGCGGCGCGGGCACCCGCACGCAGCCCCGGCGGGGCCAGGACATCGAGTCCGAGGTCACCCTCAGCTTCACCGAGGCCGTCGACGGCGCGACCGTCCCGCTGCGGATGTCCTCCCAGGCCCCCTGCAAGGCCTGTTCCGGCACCGGCGACAAGAACGGCACGCCCCGGGTGTGCCCGACCTGCGTCGGCACCGGCCAGGTCTCGCGGGGCGGCGGCGGGGGCTTCTCGCTCACCGACCCGTGCGTCGACTGCAAGGGCCGCGGCCTGATCGCCGAGACCCCCTGCGACATCTGCAAGGGCTCGGGCCGGGCCAAGTCCTCCCGCACGATGCAGGTGCGCATCCCCGCCGGTGTCACCGACGGGCAGCGCATCCGGCTGCGTGGCAAGGGCACCCCGGGCGAGCGCGGCGGACCGGCCGGCGACCTGTACGTCGTCGTGCACGTCGACGCCCACCCGGTGTTCGGCCGCAAGGGCGACAACCTCACCGTCACGGTGCCGGTCTCCTTCACGGAGGCGGCGCTCGGCGGCGAGGTGAAGGTGCCCACGCTCGGCGGGCCGCCGGTCACCCTCAAGCTGCCCGCCGGGACGCCCAACGGGCGCACCATGCGGGCCCGCGGCAAGGGCGCGGTCCGCAAGGACGGCACCCGCGGCGACCTCCTGGTCACCGTCGAGGTCGCCGTACCGACCGAACTGAACGACAAGGCCAGGGAAGCCCTGGAGAACTACCGTGAGGCCACCGCGGGCGACGACCCGAGGGCCGCACTGTTCCAGGACGCGAAGGGAGCGTAGGAGAGCGATGGACGGCCGACGACGGAACCCCTACGAGCTGACCGACGAGTCACCGGTGTACGTCATCTCGGTCGCCGCACAGCTCTCCGGCCTGCACCCGCAGACCCTGCGTCAGTACGACCGCCTCGGCCTGGTCTCCCCGGACCGCACGGCCGGGCGCGGCCGGCGCTACTCGGCCCGCGACATCGAACTGCTGCGCACGGTGCAGCAGTTGTCGCAGGACGAGGGCATCAACCTGGCCGGCATCAAGCGCATCATCGAGCTGGAGAACCAGGTCACGGCGCTCCAGTCCCGCGTCGCCGAGCTCTCGGCGGCGGTGGACGGCGCGGCCGCCGCCCTCCAGCAGCGCGAGGCCCAGGTGCACGCCTCGTACCGCCGCGACCTGGTGCCGTACCAGGACGTCCAGCAGACGAGCGCGCTGGTGGTGTGGCGGCCGAAGCGGCCGCAGGACTGAGACCGCGTCTAAAGGGGCCCGGGAGCGACCGCTCCCGGGCCCCTTTCGGCGTGCTCAGGGGATGAGCTCCGTGACCACGTCGACCAGGGTCATCCACATCGGCTGGCCGCCCGTGCCGTACGCCGCCGCGAGGGCGTAGCCGACGGAGGCGTCGGCGGGCCGGGGGGCGGCGTCCTCGCGCCACTCCACGAGGACCGTCGCGTCGCCGTCGGCGGTGAACTCGCCGAGGACGGTGCTGTCGCGGAGGAAGGCGCTGGTGCCGAGCGAGGCCGGGACCAGGCGGTAGCGCGTGCCCGCGTGGGTGGCGTCCACCTTGTACGTGGAGCGGCGGAGGCGGCCCCTGCCGGGGGCGATGCCGGCGGGGACGCCGTCCACGGTCAGGGCGAGGGCGGCGGCGTCGCGGGTGCCGATGCCGATGTGCGCGTCGGGCGCGTCGTCGCCCGGGACGCGGATCAGGACGGTACGGGGGAGTCCGGGGCCGGACACGGTGACGCGGGTGTGCGTCTCGACGGTGACGGTGACCGCGCCGAAGAGCGGGTCGTCCAGCGGCGGGCGGGACGGCGCGGGGGGCTCGGTGAGGTCGAGGGGGGCGGGGGCGGGGTCGGTCATGCCGTGGCCTTCGGGAGGGGGACTGGCTGGCTCACCTCTGGAGACCGTGGCGCGGGGCGGGGGGTTGCGCGCCGCGGGGGACTTCCGACGGGTCAGGGGTCGAGAATGCCCGACGTGGCGATGAGGTACCCGAGTTGCGCCCGGTTGGTGGTGCCGCCGAGGGAGGCGGCGAGCTTGGCGATGTGGGCGCGGCAGGTGCGGATGTTGAGGCCGAGGCGGTGCGCGATGGCCTCGTCCACGAGGCCGTCGACGAGGAGGCGGGCGATGGAGCGGCGGATGTCGGCCGCGTCGGCGGGAAGCGGGTCGTCCAGGGGGACGGCCTGTCGCCAGAAGTGGTCGAAGGCGGCGGTGAGGAAGGTGATGAGGGTGGGGTCCCGGAGTTCCAGGGCGCTGGTGGTGTCGGGACCGGCGGGGATGTACGCGACCGTGCGGTCGAAGATCATCAGGCGGGGGACGAGTTCTTCGAGGGTGCGGATTTCCAGGTGGATGCCGGAGAGGCGGTCGCGGTAGGCGTGCAGGCCGTAGCTGTGGCGGGCGGTGTGCTGGTAGAGGGAGCGCATGCGGATGCGGCGCCGGCCGAAGAGTTTGGACCGTTCCAGCGCCTGGGTGAGGTGGGTCTCGGACCGGGCGCCACCCGGCTGGAGCGTGCGTACCTCTGTGCTGCATTCCGCCGAAGCCACGTCAAGGGCGGCGTTGATGCACTCGAGTCCTTCCAGGACGGTGATCGCCGGGAGCAAGGCTGTTCCGTTCGGGGGAGGGGCGCAGGTGGGGTCAGGGGTCGAGGATGTTCGACTTTGCTATCAGATAGCCGAGCTGGGCGCGGCTCCCACTGCCCAGGGACGCGGCGAGTTTGGCGATGTGGGCGCGGCAGGTGCGGACGTTCATGCCGAGCCGGCGGGCGATGGCCTCGTCCACGTACCCCTCGATGAGGAGTTTGGCGATGGAGCGCTGGACTCCGGAGATGCCTTCGGGGGTGGGGTCGTACGCGACGGGTTCCAGCAGGGGCACCGCGTGGTTCCAGAACTGTTCGAAGACCTGCGTGAGGTAGGCGACGAGCGCGGGTTGTCGGATCTCGAGCGCCACGTGGCGGTCGTCG
Organism: Streptomyces sp. NPDC088745; assembly: GCF_044751045.1. Classification (NCBI taxonomy): domain Bacteria; kingdom Bacillati; phylum Actinomycetota; class Actinomycetes; order Kitasatosporales; family Streptomycetaceae; genus Streptomyces; species Streptomyces sp. NPDC088745. Next base: position 596,879 of record NZ_JBIVLB010000001.1, on the reverse strand, counting down.
TTGACGGGGATGTACGCGACGGAACGGTCGAAGATCATCAGACGGTCGACCAGCTCTTCCAGGGTCCGTATCTCCACCTGGCCCTGGGCCATCCGCTCGGCGTACGCGAGGGTGCCCTGGCTGTGCCGGACGGTGTGCTGGTAGAGCGTGCGCATCGCGACGCCGCGGTCGACGAGCGGCTGGCCTCGTTTCAGGGCCTGTTCCAGGATGTTCTCGCGACGGCCGCCTCCGGGCTGGATCGTCAGGACTTCCTTCTGGCACTGGGCGGCCGAGACGTCGAGCGTGTCGTTGATGCGCTTGAGGCCTTCGAGAACCGTGATGGAATGTGTGGTCGCGGAGACCTGCGCGCTGATGGCCATGAACGGCTCGAATGCGTCGGCGAGTTGGGCCGTCAACAGCCTGCGGTCCTGCATTTCCTTCTCTATGGGGTGCAGGAGTTGGCCCAGTGCGGCCGACGGTGGAACCGGAAGAAGCCAGTTGGCGTCGTCAGGGTCGGGGTGGACCAGGGCGAAATCCATGAGGCAGGGCGCGGGTTGCACCTCGCTGCGCGCTATGCGGCCGGTGCGCAGGGCGATGGCGTAAAGCTGCGCTCCGGGTTCGCACAGTTCACTGACACTGTGCGGATGTACCGATTTCTTACCCTCTTCACGCATATGCCCACCCCCCAGGGTCCTGAACGTACAGGAACATGATGCATCGGCCCAGTGGTGTTGACGTGCCTGGATGGGCCATCGTCTTCATCACGGGGTCGAGGAAGCCATCAAGTAAGGACGAAGCCGACTATGCGTAAGAAAATGCTTCGCTCTGTGCTTGTCGCCGCTACTACTGCGGGACTTGTGCTCGGCGTGGGTGCTGGCGTGAGCGGTGCTGTCGCATCGCCCGAGGACCTCGGTCGGGGTGCCGTGCAGATGTCAGAGCCGGACCTGGGCTGGGGCCTGGCCGCAGGCGGAGGAAACTCCCCCAGCTCCGTCAAGACCGACCTGGGCTGGGGCTGACATGCCGTCGGACGACCCCGCCTTCAGACGCGAAGTGGCCCGCGTCATGCGCGGCGGCTGGCACCTCGTCGATCTCGTCTCCGCGCTCCCCGAGCCCGGTGACTCGCTGATGGTGACCCTCTTCGGCGATCCGATCCTGGTCGTCCGCGAGAGGGACGAGGAAGTCCGTGCCTACCGGTGTCTGCGCCGACCCCGGGGCGCCCCACAGCCCATCCGGTGCGAAGTCCGCTACGGCAACATCTTCGTGAACCTCGAGAAGGCCGACCACCAGCTCTACGAGACGGAGGGCGCCCCGCGCGCCACCCCCCGCTCCGTCGCGCGCACGGCCTCCTCCCGGTCCGCCCAGCGGGCCACCGCAGCCACCCCCCGCAGTGCCTGACGCGATTCCCCCGTCGCAGTAGATCGCCCAGGCGCTTCCCCCACACAGCGGCGTCCTCGTGAACCTGAACACGAGGGCGCCGCTGTGCTGCGTGCGTCCGGCCCCGCCTACGCGTTGCCCAGGCCCCGGGTCACCGTGATCTCCAGGACGACCCGCTCCGGGTTCTCCCGCGGCTGCCGCCCGTAGCGCTCCGTGTACCGGCGTTCCGCGTCCGCGACCTCGTCGGCGGAGTCGCGCACCCGGGCCACGCCCTCCAGGGTCGACCACTTCGCGCCCGCCACCTGGCACACCGCCACCGGGGCGCCCGCCTCGCCCGCCGCCCGCACGTGGACCGCCTTGCGGCTGCCGCGTGAGCAGATCACCCGGGCGACGCCCTGTTCGGGGTCGTACGTCACCCCTACCGGCACCACGTGTGGCGTGCCGTCCCGACGGAGGGTAGTGAGGGTGCAGAGGTGGTACTCGCTCCAGAAGGCGCGGAACGACGGGGTCGGGTCGTGCAGGTCGATGGCCATGCAGCGCACAGTAACCCCCGGCCCGGCCACGCATCGTAAAGCTGAGTGGAATAGACTCAACTTTGTGCACGTTGGATGAGTCATGGAGGTCGTGCCGCGAGGCACGTGCAAGGCGGCTTGCCGATGCCGTGAGGGCGTACAGGAGGAGAGTGCAGACGTGGAAGCCGAGCTGACCAACAGGAGCCGGGACGCGATCAACGCGGCCACCGACCGGGCCGTGACCGACGGCCACCCCGATCTGACCCCCGCGCACCTGCTGCTCGCCCTGCTGGAGGGCCAGGACAACGAGAACATCACCGACCTGCTGGCCGCGGTGGAGGCGGACCAGGCAGCCGTGCGGTCCGGTGCCGAGCGGCTGCTCGCCGCCCTGCCCAGCGTCACCGGGTCCACGGTCTCGCCGCCGCAGCCCGACCGCGACATGCTGGCCGTCGTCGCCGACGCCGCGCGGCGCGCCAAGGAGCTCGGGGACGAGTTCCTGTCGACGGAGCACCTGCTGATCGGGCTCGCCGCCAAGGGCGGCCGGGCCGCCGACGTACTGAAGGACCAGGGCGCGAGCGCGGACAAGCTGCTCGACGCCTTCGAGAAGAGCAGGGGAGGACGCCGCGTGACGACTGCGGACCCGGAGGGCCAGTACAAGGCCCTGGAGAAGTTCGGCACCGACTTCACGGCCGCCGCGCGCGACGGGAAGCTGGACCCGGTCATCGGCCGCGACCAGGAGATCCGGCGCGTGGTGCAGGTGCTGTCGCGCCGTACGAAGAACAACCCCGTGCTCATCGGTGAGCCCGGCGTCGGCAAGACCGCCGTCGTCGAGGGGCTGGCACAGCGCATCGTGAAGGGGGACGTGCCCGAGTCGCTCAAGAACAAGCGGCTCGTGTCGCTGGACCTCGGGGCGATGGTCGCCGGCGCGAAGTACCGGGGCGAGTTCGAGGAGCGGCTGAAGACCGTCCTCTCCGAGATCAAGGAGAGCGACGGCCAGATCATCACGTTCATCGACGAGCTGCACACCGTCGTGGGGGCCGGCGCGGGCGGCGACTCCGCCATGGACGCGGGCAACATGCTCAAGCCCATGCTGGCCCGCGGCGAGCTGCGGATGGTCGGCGCGACCACGCTCGACGAGTACCGCGAGCGCATCGAGAAGGACCCCGCCCTGGAGCGCCGCTTCCAGCAGGTGCTGGTCGCCGAGCCGTCCGTCGAGGACACCATCGCGATCCTGCGCGGGCTCAAGGGCCGCTACGAGGCCCACCACAAGGTGCAGATCGCGGACTCCTCGCTGGTCGCCGCCGCGACCCTGTCCGACCGGTACATCACCTCCCGCTTCCTCCCGGACAAGGCCATCGACCTGGTGGACGAGGCCGCGTCCAGGCTCCGGATGGAGATCGACTCCTCCCCCGTGGAGATCGACGAGCTCCAGCGCGTCGTGGACCGGCTCAAGATGGAGGAGCTGGCGCTCAAGAACGAGACCGACGCCGGTTCCGTGCAGCGCCTGGAGAAGCTGCGCCGCGACCTCGCCGACCGGGAGGAGGAGCTGCGCGGGCTGAACGCCCGGTGGGAGAAGGAGAAGCAGGGCCTCAACCGGGTCGGTGAGCTGAAGGAGAAGCTGGACGAGCTGCGCGGCACCGCCGAGCGGGCCCAGCGCGACGGCGACTTCGACACCGCCTCCAAGCTGCTGTACGGGGAGATCCCCGGCCTGGAGCGCGAGCTGGAGGAGGCCGCCGAGGCCGAGGCGGAGGTCCGCGAGGTCGACACCATGGTCAAGGAGGAGGTCGGCCCGGACGACATCGCCGACGTGGTCGGCTCCTGGACCGGCATCCCGGCCGGCCGCCTCCTCGAAGGCGAGACGCAGAAGCTGCTGCGCATGGAGGCCGAGCTGGGCAAGCGCCTGATCGGCCAGGGCGAGGCCGTGCGGGCCGTCTCGGACGCCGTCCGCCGCACCAGGGCCGGCATCGCCGACCCCGACCGCCCCACGGGCTCCTTCCTCTTCCTCGGCCCCACCGGCGTCGGCAAGACCGAGCTGGCCAAGGCCCTCGCGGACTTCCTCTTCGACGACGAGCGGGCCATGGTCCGCATCGACATGAGCGAGTACGGCGAGAAGCACTCCGTCGCGCGGCTGGTCGGCGCGCCGCCCGGCTACGTCGGGTACGAGGAGGGCGGCCAGCTCACCGAGGCCGTGCGGCGGCGCCCGTACAGCGTGGTGCTGCTGGACGAGGTCGAGAAGGCGCACCCGGAGGTCTTCGACGTCCTGCTCCAGGTGCTGGACGACGGCCGCCTCACCGACGGCCAGGGGCGGACGGTCGACTTCCGCAACACCATCCTGATCCTGACCTCCAACCTCGGCAGCCAGTACCTGATGGACCCGGCGAGCCCCGAGGAGGTCAAGAAGCAGCAGGTCCTCGAAGTCGTGCGGTCCTCCTTCAAGCCGGAGTTCCTGAACCGCCTCGACGACCTGGTCGTCTTCTCGGCCCTGAACAAGGACGAGCTCGCCCACATCGCCGAGCTCCAGGTGGCCCGCCTCGCCAAGCGCCTGGCCGACCGCCGGCTCACCCTGGACGTCACGCCCGAGGCCCTGGCCTGGCTGGCGGAGGAGGGCAACGACCCGGCGTACGGCGCCCGGCCGCTGCGCCGCCTCATCCAGACCGCCATCGGCGACCGGCTGGCCAAGGAGATCCTGGCGGGCGAGGTCACCGACGGCGACACGGTCCGCGTCGAGCGCGTCGGGGACGAGCTGCTGGTGGGGCCGGTTGCGGGCGCCCCCGCCGAGAAGCAGCTGTAAGGAGCACGGGCCGGTCCCGGCGGGTGCGCCGCGCGGTGTTCTCTCAGCGCGCAGCGGATCGCACCCGCCGGGGCTTGCGTTCCCCCTCCCGCAATGGGAGAGGATGACGGCAACCGTACGAAGGGAAATACACGGTGAGCATCGACCCGTCCTCGATTCCGAATTTCGGGGGACAGCCCGAACCGCAGCCCGAGGGACCGGCAGGCCCCGTCATCCCCGACCAGGACCTGGTCAAGCAGCTTCTGGACCAGATGGAGCTGAAGTACGTCGTCGACGACGAGGGCGACCTCGCCGCGCCGTGGGAAGAGTTCCGCACGTACTTCATGTTCCGCGGCGAGGACGACCAGCAGGTCTTCTCGGTCCGGACGTTCTACGACCGCCCGCACAGCATCGAGGACAAGCTCCAGCTCCTGGAGCTCCTCGACGACTGGAACCGCCGCACCCTGTGGCCGAAGGTCTACAGCCACACCCACGACGACGGCTCCGTCCGCCTCATCGGCGAGGCGCAGATGCTGATCGGCACCGGCGTCTCCCTGGAGCACTTCGTGTCCTCCACGGTCAGCTGGGTCCGCGCCTCCATCGAGTTCGACAAGTGGGTCGTCGAGCAGCTCGGCCTGGAGAAGGACGTCGACTCCGCGGTGGAGGACGACAAGGACAAGGGCGACGACGAGGCCTGAGCCCCCGGGACCCCGGCGGCACACCCGCACGACGCAAGCCCGGCCGCCACGGCGACCGGGCTTGCGTCGTGCCGGGCCCACGCCCCTCCCCGCGCACCACGAGAGGAACTCATGTCCAGCGGCCCCCAGACCTCCCCGGCACGCACCGTGCTGGCCTTCGACGGCGACTGCGGGTTCTGCGAGAGCTCGGTGCGGCTGATCCGTGAGCACGCCAGACCCCGGATCCCCACCGTGCCCTGGCAGGCCCTTCCCGAGGAGCTGACCGGGCCGCATCTGGCACGGCTGGACCGGGAAGTCGTCCTGTTCCACCGGGGGGCGGCCCGCTACGGCGGCGCGGACGCGGTGAGCCGCTTCCTCGGGTCGTCCCCGGCCCGCCGCTACCGTGCGGCCGGGTTCGTTCTGCGGCTGCCGTTCGTACGCCCCCTCGCCCACCTGGTCTACCGGTGGGTGGCGGCCAACCGGCACCGGCTGCCCGGCGGCACCGCGGCCTGCGCGGTCCCCCGCCCGCCCGACTGAACACGTCCCGCCGAGCGCCCCGCCCCGACGAGAGCGACGAGAACCCTCCGTGAGCCACGTCCCCACCTGCATATTCCGCAGCGGCCGCAGCCCCGAGATCCGGCACGGGCACGCCGCCGACCGCTACGTCCAGATCGGTTCCCTGAGCAAGGCGCTCACCGGCACCGTGCTGGCCCGGCTGAGCGCCGCCGGGACCGTCGACACCGACGCGCCCCTGGAGGAGTTCCTCCCCGTGCCGCCCGGCACCGGCATCACCCTGCGGCACCTCGCGCAGCACACCTCCGGCCTGCCCCGGGTGCCGCCGGGGCTGCGCCGCCGCGATCCCTACGCGGACTTCGACGCCGCCGCGCTGGACGCGCTGCTCCGCGACCTGGGCTCGCTGACCGTGGCCGAGCCGGGCGCCGTCGAGGAGTACTCCAACCTCGGGTACGCCGTCCTGGGCGCCGCCCTCGCCGCCGCCGCGGACCTGTCGTACGAGGAACTCCTGGCCCGGCACGTGCTCGGCCCGCTGGACGTCACCGAGGTGTCCGCCGCGCCGCCGCAGGACCGGCGGCTGCTCAGCCGGGGCCTGTTCGGGCGGCCGCGCCGCCCCTGGACCATGACCGGCGCCATCCTCCCGGCCGGGGGGCTGTGGGCCACGCCACGGGCCGCCGCCGCTCTGGTGACCGGCCTGCTCGTCGAGCGGCGGCTGGGCGAGCCCGCCCTGTCCTGGCAACGGGCGGGCACCCTGCTCTGGCACAACGGGGCCACCGGTGACGCCTCCGTGTTCACCGGCGCGCTGCCCGACGGCCACTGGGTCATGGTCCACCGGCTCACCGGGCAGGCGGAGGGCACGGACGCGCTGGGCATCGAAATCCTGAAGGAGTCGCAGGCCGCCCCGGCGTCCTGAACCCACCGCGGGCCGCCCCGGCGTCCCTGAGGGCGCCGCAGCTCACATCGGCATCGGCGCGACCGCCAGCAGGTACGTCCCGTACGCCATCGAGAGCCCGGCCAGCGCGACGGTCACCGTGACCGCCGCCCGCGGCCGGGCCCTGGTCAGGGCGCAGGCCAGCGGGAGCAGGAGCGGGAACGCGGGGAGCAGGAAGCGGGGCTTGGACTCGAAGAAACCCGCACCGCCGACCGTGATGACGACCAGGACGCCCGCGTAGACCAGCAGCACGAGCGGGGGCCGGCGGTCCATTCCGTACACCATGAGGGCGAACAGCAGCACTCCGACCGCCACGATCACCAGCGCCATCGGAAAGCCGAACCGTTCCGGCGCGCTGACCAGGTGCTTGATGAACTTCAGGGTGCCCGAGCCGAAGTCGAAGCGGGAGGACCAGTCCGCCTGCACGGCGAAGTACCCGCCGAGCGGATCGCCCTTGCGGATGCCGACGTACAGGACGTACGACGCCCAGCCGAGCGGCGCGAGCAGCGCCCCCGCCCACACCCGCCAGCCGCGCTGGCGTCTCCTGAGCAGTTCGTGCGCCGCCGTCAGCACGACGGCGGCCACCAGCGCCACCGCGTTCGGCCGCGACAGCCCCGCCAGCGCGGCGAGCGCGCCCGCGAGCAGCCAGCGCCGGGTCAGCACCGCGTACAGCGACCAGGCCGACAGGGCGACGAGCGCCGGTTCGGTGTACGCCATGGACAGGACGACGGAGTGCGGGAGCAGGCCCCACAGCACGACGGTGACGGTGGCGACCCGGCGCCCGTGGAGCCGGTCCACCACCGCGAAGACGCCCCAGGCGGCGGCCAGCGCGGCCGTCCACGAGATCAGCAGGCCCGCGCCGCCCGGCGTGACGGGCAGGAGCGAGGACACGGCCCGGATCAGCCCCGGATAGAGCGGGAAGAACGCCAGGTCGCTCTGGATGATCTCGCCGTCGCCGAAGATCCGGGTGTGGCCGTAGCCGTGCGCGGCGATCCGGGTGTACCAGAGCGAGTCCCAGGACTGGCCGAGCAGCCGCAGCGGCGACTTGCCGATGTGCCACGCCCACACCGCCATCAGCAGCGTCCCGGTCAGCCGCACCGCCGCGAACAGCGCGAGCGCCGGGGCCGCCCGCAGGAACGCGGCGCGCAGGGCGGCGGCCCGGTCGCGGCGGGCCGCCGGGCGGGGGGCGTTCGTGGACCGGGCGGGGACGACGGTGTCGACGGAGGTGTCGACGGACACGGGGCTACCTCCGGGCGGCGGGGACGGTCGCGGGGCGGCCGGTGGCCGGCCATCCCCGACCCTGATCGGCCCCGGTGCCGTCCGCTACCGGAGGTCGGCCGACCGGGTGTACGGAAAGCGTACGGGGTGTCAGCGAACCCCTGCGGAAAGGTTTCCGCCCTTCTCCCGCCGCCGGGGCGGCCGTTGCAACAAGCTGCACCCGGCCGCGCAGGAAGCTGCACGCCGGGGCCCCTGACGGGCACGGCCGCCGATGGGACCGTAGGAGGGCACCGAAAGCGCAGGTCAGACGAGGTGCCGATGAGGGGAGACACAGCCGTGTCCGGAGCACAGCCAAACCAGCAGACCGAGCCGGCCCGGCCGGCCGGGGCCGACCGGAGCAGTCCGGGCCTGACCGGGCCGGTGCTCACGCTCGCCCTGCTCGTGGTGGCCCTGGCCGTGGCGGGGACCGTCTTCGACGGCACCCTGCGCACGGTGGCCGGCGGCGTGATCGGCGTCGCGATCGTCGTCTGCGCGGGCTTCACGGGCGCGGCGGTCAAGCGCAGCAGGTCCAAGCCCTGAGCAGCCTCCCCCGGAGCGCCGGCACGGAGCGTTCCGGAGGGCCGGCCCCACGGGCCTCCCGGTGTGCCGGTCAGGCCGCCGCGAGCCCCTTCAGACGGGCCACGGCCTCCTGGAGGACTTCGGTCCGCTTGCAGAAGGCGAACCGGACGAACGGCGCGCCGGCCGCGCGGTCGTCGTAGAACACCGCGTTCGGGATGGCCACCACCTGGCACCGCTCGGGCAGTTCGCGGCAGAAGGCGAAGCCGTCGGCGGTGTCCCCGCCGGTCAGCGGGCGGATGTCGGTCGTCACGAAGTACGTCCCGGCCGGCCGGTACACCCCGAAGCCCGCCTCCGCGAGGCCCGTGCACAGCAGGTCGCGCTTGGCGCGCAGTTGGGCGCGCAGGTCCTCGTAGTACGACTCCGGGAGCGCCAGCGCCTCGGCGACCGCGTACTGGAGGGGCCCCGCCGAGACGTACGTCAGGTACTGCTTGGCCGAGCGGACCGCCGCCACCAGCGCGGGCGGGGCCGTCACCCAGCCCACCTTCCAGCCGGTGAACGCGAACGTCTTGCCGCTGGAGGAGATGGTCACCGTCCGCTCGCGCATGCCGGGGAAGGCCGCGAGGGGGAGGTGCTCGGCGTCGTACACCAGGTGCTCGTACACCTCGTCGGTGATCACCAGGAGGTTCCGGTCGACGGCGAGCCGGGCGATCTCGGTGAGCTCGTCGCGGGTGAGGACGGTGCCGGTGGGGTTGTGCGGGGTGTTGAGGAGGAGGAGGCGGGTGCGGGGGGTGACCGCGTCGCGGAGTTCGTCGAGATCGAGCCGGTACGCGCCGTCCTCCGGGCGCAGTTGCACGGGGACGCGGCGGCCGCCCGCCATGGCGATGCAGGCCGCGTAGCTGTCGTAGTACGGCTCCAGCGCGATCACCTCGTCGCCGGGCTCCAGCAGGGCCAGGAGGGAGGCGGCGATGGCCTCCGTCGCGCCCGCGGTGACCAGGACCTCGGTGTCGGGGTCGACGGCGAGGCCGTAGCGGCGCTGGTGGGCGGCGATCGCGTGGCGCAGCTCGGGGACGCCCGGACCCGGCGGGTACTGGTTGCCGCGGCCGTCGCGCAGGGCGCGCACCGCCGCCTCGCGGACCTCCTCGGGGCCGTCCTCGTCGGGGAAGCCCTGGCCGAGGTTGATCGCGCCGGTCGAGGCGGCCAGCGCCGACATCTCGGCGAAGATCGTCGTCCCGAACTCGGCGAGCCGGCGGTTGAGGAAGGGGCGGGGGGCGTCGGGGGCGCCGTGGGGGGAGCCTGCGGAGGTCGTCATGGCGGCCATCCTGCGCGGAACCTCTGGACTTGCTCAAGTGTGCTTTGGGCGCGTCGGCGTTCGGGAATCCCTCCTCCACGTGCGGAGGGAACGCCCTCCGCTCCGGGGGAACGGAAGGACGGTGAGGGCCGTGACCGGTCTCTTCATCGCGCTCGGTGTGATGCTGGTGGTGCTCGTGGCGATCGTCGCGAAGGTCTTCGGCACGCCGGACCCGAAGCGGCGCACCAAGGTGAGCACGACGAAGAAGCGGCGCCGTTCGAGCAGCTCGGACTCCAGCCTGTTCGGCGGGGTGTGGGCGGGCGGCGGCGACAGCGGCGGCTCCTCGTGCGGCGGCGGCTCGTCCTCCTGCGGCGGTGGCGGCGGGGGCGGCTGCGGCGGTGGCGGCAGCTGACGGCGTCCGGCGGAGCGGCTGACACGGGGCAGCCGATCCGCCGGTACGGCACACCGCGCGCCCGGCGGAGCCGGGGAGAGGACTCGTACGCGTGTCCCCTTCTCAACTTCCGCCGGGCGCCCTTTTGTTGAACAGTTGAACCGTGTGGCCCCCGAGGGGATGGAAACCACGCCAGATTGGGTAAAAACGCTAGGTGCGCCGCACACTTCATGATTCCCTCGCTGTGGAAATTCCCCGAGCGGGCGGTTCTCCAGCTCCACCCCGTACATCTCCGGCGTGCCCCTGGCCCACCCCCCACTGCGTGTTTGCGGAGCCACCCCATGCTGACGACCCTCAAGACCGACTACACCGACACGTGTGCCTCCGATCTGGCCTGGGCGCTCGGCCGGGAGCCGTTGCCCGCCCTGGCCGTCCTCGACCTCGAACTCGGCGGCGCGACGCTCCAGTTGCGTCTCCTCGGCGCGTCCCACCAGGTGCTCCTCACGGAGGGCGACGGGTACTGCTCGGAGACCGTCGCCTGCATCCCGGGCAGCAGGACCCCGCTGCCGCTGGGGGTGTCCAGGCAGGTGGGCGACTGGGACTACGAGTTCGCGGCCCGCGTGGAACTCCTCTCGGAGGCCGCCTTCGCGGGCCGCGCCCAGGAGTTGCTGGCCCTGGTCGCGGACCACCCCCACGGGCTGGCGGGAACGTTCCCCGGCAGCCCGTACGCCTTCACCGCGCTGCTCGCCCAGCACGAGGGCGGCGGCCAGGTGAACTGGCGCACCTGGCACGCCTATCCGCAGGAGGGCCAGTTGGTCGTGACCCGCACCCGGGTCGGGACCCGGGTGCCGGCCGGGGTCTGAGGCCCGCGCCCCGCGGGCGGGCGCCGCGTGGCGCGGGGTATGCCGTACGCGCCCCAGGTGCACCCGTGTGGGTGACGTGCTGCGAGCAAGCGGTGACGTAGCGTTGCCCAACATGATCCAACCGGCCTCCGCCCCAGCCGGGCCCGACCCCGCCGGACCTCCCCCCGACTCGCTGAAACGCTCCTCCGAACGCGTTCCGGTGCAGGGCGGGCGGCGGTCCGGGCCGGGGCGGCCGTTTCCGGTGAGCCCGCGGACGGCCAGGTTCCTGGTGCTCGGGGTGGTCTTCCTGTGCGCCGCCTGCGGTCTGGTCTACGAACTCGAACTGGTCGCCCTCGCCTCGTACTTGATCGGCGACTCGGTCACCCAGGCCTCCGTGGTGCTCTCCACGATGGTCTTCGCGATGGGCGTCGGCTCGCTGCTCGCCAAACGGCTGCGGTGCCGGGCCGCCGTCGGCTTCGGCATGCTGGAGGCGGGGCTCGCCGCGGTCGGCGGCTGCTCGGCGCTGGTGCTGTACGCGTCGTTCGCGTGGTTCGGCGGCGCGCGGTACGTCCTGGTGGCGTTCTCACTGGCCATCGGCGTCCTCATCGGGGCGGAGATCCCGCTGCTGATGACGCTGATCCAGCGGATCGGCAGCTCGCGCGCCGCGGGCGAGGGGGCCGAGGGGGCCGAGGCGGCCAAGGGGGACGACGCCAGCGGCGACGTGGCGGACCTCTTCGCCGCCGACTACGTGGGCGCGCTCGTCGGGGGCCTCCTCTTCCCCTTCTTCCTGCTCCCGATGCTCGGCCAGCTCACCGGCGCGCTGGTCACGGGCGCGGTGAACACCGCCGCCGGGGGCTCCCTCGTGCTGTGGCTGTTCCGGCGCGAACTCACGCGCCGCAACCGCTGGCTGCTGGTCGGCGTCAACGTGGCCGTCCTCGCCTCCCTGGCCACCGCGACCGTCCTGGTCGACGACTTCGAGCGGGCGGCCCGGCGCGCGGTGTACGGGGACCGGGTGCGGGTCGCCGTGCAGACCGACGCGCAGGAGGTCGTCATCACCGGCAGCGCGTCCGGCCCCATGGACTTCTTCCTGGACGGCCGCCTGCGCGTCTCCAGCCGGGACGAGTACCGCTACCACGAGGCCCTGGTGCACCCCGCGATGCGCGGCGGGCACGCCCGCGTGCTGATCCTCGGCGGCGGCGACGGAATGGCCGCCCGGGAGGTCCTGCGGTACCCCGGCGTCCGCTCGGTGACCCTGGTCGAACTGGACCCGGGCGTCGTCCAGCTCGCCCGCACCGACCCGGCGCTGGTCGCCCTGAACGGCGGCGTCCACCAGGACCCCCGGCTGCGCGTCGTCACCGCGGACGCCTTCGCCTGGCTCCGCTCCGCCCCGCTCGACGGCCTCCCGTACGACGTCGTGGTCTCCGACCTGCCCGACCCGGGCATCACGGCCTCGACCAAGCTCTACTCCCAGGAGTTCTACGGGCTCGCGGCGGACGTCCTCGCCCCCGGCGGCCGGATGGTCGTCCACGCGGGCCCGACCGGCGCCCGCCCCCACGTCTACTGGACCGTCGAGGCCACCCTGCGCGCGGCGGGCCTCGCCACCCGCCCCTACCGGGCCACCGGCCGCGTCTCCGACTTCGGCGCAGGCCCGGACCGCCCGTCGGGCGACTCCCGCGTCCCGCGCGACTGGGGCCTGATCCTCGCCGCCCGCACCCGCCCGGGGCTGGGCATCTCCCCGGACGCCCCGCGTCTGCGCTCACTGACGGCGCCGCTGCTCCTGGAGGGCGCGAGGTCGGCGGAGGCGGGCCGGCTGCGGGGGGTGGCGGCGTCCACGCTGGTGCACCCGAGGTACGGGCAGTAGGGGCCCGTGCGGCGGGTGAATCCGTACGGCAGCAGGGCCGTACGGGCGGCGGCCCCGGGCGGCGGATGGGCCGTACGGGCGGCGGGTCCCGCCGTCGCCGCCTTCGTCCCGGGACTTCTGGGCGAGACGGGGTGTGAAGCGGACGCGCCTGAGTAGGCTCAGGGACCATGGACCATGAGGTGCTCGTTCCGGTGCTGCCCGCCGCCGTCCGGCAGACGCTCGCCGACCCCGCCCGGGTCGCCCGCTGCCTCCCCGGCTTCCAGCAGGACGCCGACAAGTCGTCCACCCCGCTGACCGGCCGTCTGAAGGTCCGGCTCGGCGGCCACACCATCACCTACCGAGGCGCCCTGACCGTCACCCCCGCGGCCAAGGGCGCCTGCACCGTCGAGGGCGAGGGCGCCGAAGCCCGCGGCAACGGCTCCGTGAAACTGTCCCTGACCGTCCGCACCGCCCGCCACGAGGACGGTACGAAGCTGAGCTTCACCGGCACGGCCCACGGCGAAGGACGCATCACCGAACTGGACGCCGCCACGGTCGAGTCCGCCGTGCGCCGCCTCCTGGACCGCTTCGCGGCAGCGCTGGGCACGGAGGCCGCGGGCCCGGCCGCCCCGAAGCCGAAGCAGGCGTCCCCGAAGCCGGGCGCCCCGAAGTCCGAGCCCCGGCCGGACCGCGACTCCCGGCCCGACGAACCCCGCGCCTCCCTCTTCGAGACCGAGATCCCGGCGCCCTCCCTCGACCGGCTCAGCGACGAGGAACTGACCGAGGACGACCCCCTCCCCGGCCCGGGCCCCACCCGCGAGGACGAGGAGCTCGCCCTGCGCGAAGCCCTCGAAGGGCTCCCCGGCGAGCTCCCGGAGGCCTTCCCCGACGAGCCCCTGGCCGAGGCCGCGCACGCCCGTCGCACCATGATCGGCCGCAGCGCCGAGGAGGTCGACCACGCGCCGCCGCGCGGCCGGTACGCCCCCGTCATGGCCCCCGCCCCCGCCTCCGGCACGTTCACCCTGCGCCGGCTGGCCCCCGCCGCCGCGCTCGCGGTGGCCTCCGCCGTGGTCGTCGGCCGGGTGCTCAGGCGGCGCAGGTAGCCCCCCGGGCTGGGTAGTGTCCCCAGGGTGAGTAGCGAAGAGAAGAAGAACACCGCCGTCGTACTGACCGCAGGCGACGCCGAGTTGACCGTCGACCCGGCGGACGGCTGCCGGATTGAGAGCCTGCGCATCGGTGGCACCGAGGTGCTCCGCCGGCCCGAGAACGGCAAGCACTTCGGCAGCTTCCCGATGGTCCCGTGGTGCGGCCGCACCGAGAACGGCCGCTTCCGCGACGGCGACAAGGTCCACCAGCTCCCGGTGAACTCCCCGCCGCACGCCATCCACGGCACCGGCCGCGACACCCGCTGGCGCACCGCCGTCCGTGACACGGCGTCGGCGTCGTTCACGTACGACCTCACCAGCCCCTGGCCCTACGCGGGCCGCGTCACCCAGCTCTTCGACCTGACGCCGGACGCGCTCACGCTCACCCTGGGCGTCGAGACGTACGACGACTCCTTCCCGGCGCAGGTCGGCTGGCACCCCTGGTTCCGCCGCAACCTCGGCGGCCAGGACGTGACTCTGGACTTCACCGCCGCCTGGCAGGAGGAGCGGGGCGAGGACCACCTCCCCACCGGGCGCCGCGTCGACCCCCGGCCGGGCCCCTGGGACGACTGCTTCGGCATGCCCGACGGCGTCGACGTCACCCTCACCTGGCCCGGCGAGCTGGAGATCAGGGTGACCAGCCGGGAGGAGTGGGTGGTCGTGTACGACGAGCAGGAGGCGGCCGTGTGCGTCGAGCCGCAGACCGGTCCGCCGAACGGCCTCAACACCCTGCCGCGCCTGGTCACGCCGGTGGACCCGCTGGAGGCCTCGACGACGTGGACGTGGCGGCGGCTGGGCTGAGGCCCTGCTTCGGGGCGGGTGGGGGCGTCGGCCGGGCCGAGGGCCTGCTCCCGGGGCGCGCATGGGCGGCTGTGGTCGGGCCGAGGGCCTCCCCACGGGCCGTGGCGGCGGGGTCCTCGGCCGCCACTTAAGCTCGTACGCATGACTGACGTACGCGCTGACCTGCTCCAGCAGATCAAGGACAAGGCCGTGGTGCACGGCAAGGTGACCCTCTCCTCGGGTCTGGAGGCCGACTACTACATCGACCTGCGCCGGATCACGCTGGACGGCGAGGCCGCGCCGCTGGTCGGCCAGGTCATGCTCGACCTGACCGCCGAGCTCGACTTCGACTGCGTCGGCGGGCTGACCCTGGGCGCCGACCCGGTCGCCACCTCGATGCTGCACGCCTCCGCCGCCCGCGGCCGGCGGCTCGACGCGTTCGTCGTGCGCAAGGCGCAGAAGGCGCACGGCATGCAGCGCCGCATCGAGGGCACCGAGGTCAAGGGCCGTCGCTGCCTGGTCGTGGAGGACACGTCCACCACCGGCGGCTCCCCGCTGACCGCCGTCGAGGCGGTCCGCGAGGCCGGCGGCGAGGTCGTGGCGGTCGCCACCATCGTCGACCGGGGTGCGGCACAGGCCGTCGCGGACGCCGGGCTGCCCTACCTGACCGGCTACGCGCTGGGTGATCTCGGCCTGGCCTGAAGTGGTGACCCAGGTCCTTGTCCCACGAGGGCAGGGCTGTGACCTGGGGTTTTGCCCGAGGTCGGAGTGTTTCACGTGAAACGCTCCGACCTCTGCGCATTCCGGCGCCCGGGACGGGGGCGGCCGCCGGGTGGAGACCCGGGGAGAGTCTGGAAAGATGGGCGGCGACGATGACGTCGCCCCCAGGTCAGGGACCAGCACGCACACCCGCATATCCCAAGGAGCGGACAGATGCCCATCGCAACCCCCGAGGTCTACGCCCAGATGCTCGACCGGGCGAAGGCGGAGAAGTTCGCCTACCCGGCGATCAACGTGACCTCGTCCCAGACTCTGCATGCTGCACTGCGCGGCTTCGCCGAGGCCGAGAGCGACGGCATCATCCAGATCTCCACCGGTGGGGCGGAGTTCCTGGGTGGCCAGCACAACAAGGACATGGTCACCGGCGCGGTCGCCCTGGCCGAGTTCGCGCACATCGTCGCCGCGAAGTACGACATCACCGTCGCGCTGCACACCGACCACTGCCCCAAGGACAAGCTGGACGGCTACGTCCGCCCGCTGCTCGACATCTCCGCCGAGCGCGTCAAGGCCGGTCGCGACCCGCTCTTCCAGTCCCACATGTGGGACGGCTCCGCCGAGACCCTGGCCGACAACCTGGCCATCGGCCAGGAGCTGCTGGCCAAGGCCGCCGCCGCCAAGATCATCCTTGAGGTCGAGATCACCCCGACCGGCGGCGAGGAGGACGGCGTCAGCCACGAGATCAACGACGAGCTGTACACGACCGTCGACGACGCGCTGCGCACCGCCGAGGCGCTCGGCCTGGGCGAGAAGGGCCGCTATCTGCTGGCCGCCTCCTTCGGCAACGTGCACGGCGTCTACAAGCCGGGCAACGTCGTGCTCCGTCCGGAGCTCCTGAAGGACCTCCAGGAGGGCGTGGGCTCGAAGTACGGCAAGACGTCCCCGTTCGACTTCGTCTTCCACGGCGGCTCGGGCTCGACCGCCGAGGAGATCGCCACCGCGCTGGAGAACGGCGTCGTGAAGATGAACCTCGACACGGACACCCAGTACGCCTTCACGCGTCCGGTCGTGGACCACATGTTCCGCAACTACGACGCGGTGCTGAAGGTCGACGGCGAGGTCGGCACGAAGTCGAAGTACGACCCGCGCACGTGGGGCAAGGCCGCCGAGGCCGGCATGGCGAGGCGCGTGACGGAGGCCTGCGCGGCCCTCCGCTCCACGGGCACCCGCCTGAAGTAATTCCCTTCCCGGGAGGGCCCGGCCCCTTCGGACCTCCGCGTCCGGGGTGGCCGGGCCCTCGCCGTTTCCAGGGGGCGGCCCCTTTCGCCTGGCCGGACCGGCCGGGTGCGGGGACCATCCGGATATGGCCGAAACCGAAAGTGCCGGAGGGCTCCGGGTCGGGAGCGCGACCGGGCGGTGGGTACTGCTCACCACCGTGCTCGGGTCCAGCATGGCGATGCTGGACTCCACCGTCGTCAACGTCGCCCTGCCCCGCATCGGCAAGGACCTCGGCGCCGATCTCGCCGGGCTCCAGTGGACCGTGAACGCGTACATGCTGACGCTGGCCGGACTGATCCTGCTGGGCGGCGCCCTCGGAGACCGGTACGGGCGGCGGAAGGTGTTCGTGGTCGGGGTGGTGTGGTTCGCCGCCGCCTCCCTGCTGTGCGGGCTCGCAACGAACGCGACCGTCCTGATCGCCGCCCGGGCGTTGCAGGGCATCGGCGGGGCGCTGCTCACGCCGGGGTCGCTCGCGCTCATCCAGGCCTCGTTCCACCCCGACGACCGGGCGAGGGCGGTCGGCCTGTGGTCCGGGCTCGGCGGGATCGGGGCCGCGGTCGGACCGTTCCTCGGCGGGTGGCTCGTGGACGGGCCCGGCTGGCGCTGGGCGTTCCTGATCAACGTGCCGCTGGCCGCGCTGTGCGTGCCGGTCGCGCTCGGGCACGTACCGGAGTCGAAGGATCCGCAGGCGCATGGCCGGTTCGACGTGCTGGGGGCCGTGCTGGCGGCCGTCGCGCTGGCCCTGGTGACGTACGCGCTCATCGAGGCCCCGGCGCGGGGGGCGTCGGCCGTGGTGGTGGGGTGCGGCGTGCTGGGGGTGGCCGTCGCGGGGGCGTTCCTGTACGTCGAGCGGACGCGGGCCGAGCCGATGATGCCGCTCACGCTCTTCGCCTCCCGGCAGTTCACCGCGATCAACGTCGTGACGCTGTGCGTGTACGCCGCGTTCAGCGGGTTCTTCTTCCTGGCGGCGTTGCAGTTGCAGGTGGTGGCCGGGTACTCGGCGCTCCAGGCGGGGACGGCCATGCTGCCGACGACCGTGCTGATGCTGTTCCTGTCGGCCCGCTCCGGGGAGCTGGCCCAGCGGACCGGGCCCCGCGTCCCGCTCACCGTGGGGCCGCTGCTGTGCGCGGCGGGGATGCTGCTGATGCTGCGGGTGGGGGAGGACGCGTCGTACCTGGCGGACGTGCTGCCGGCGATGGTGGTGATGGGGACGGGCATGGTGACGCTGGTGGCCCCGCTCACCGCGACCGTGCTGGCCTCGGTGGCGGACGGGCGGGCCGGGCTCGCCTCCGGGATCAACAACGCCGCCGCCCGCGCCGCCGGACTCGTCGCGGTGGCCGCGCTGCCGCTGCTGGCGGGGATGGGGCCGGACGCGTACCGCTCGGCGCAGGAGTTCGGGGCGACCTTCCGGCGGGCGATGCCGATGTGCGCGGGCGTGCTGGTGCTGGGCGCGCTGATCGCTTTCACGACCGTGCGCAATCCGAAGGGCGCGGCTCCTGAGAGCGAGTGCCGCACGCACTGCGGGGTGGACGCGCCGCCCCTGGAGCCGGACCGGCAGGAGCGGGGCGGGTCGTCGTAGCGCGGGGTCGGCCCCAGCGGTGCGGTGCGGGGCGTCGTGGCGGGGAGGGGGCGGGTGGAATGGTGCGGGTCGTCCTGGCGGGGAGGGAGCGGGTGGAGCGGTGCGGGTCGTCCTGGCGGGGAGGGGGGCCGGTGGAGCGGTGCGGGTTGTCGCAGGGGGGAGGCAGACTAGGGGGCATGGCTATTCACCAGGACCTGCTCGGGGGACCGCCCCCGACCCACCTGCCCGACGACCCGGAGCCCCGCGAGCTCCTCGCGAACGGCACGGCGCCCGCCGACGTCGCCGCGAAGTACCCGGCCTCCTCGCTGGCCTGGGCGCAGCTCGCGGACGACGCGTTCGACAAGGGCTCCGTCGTCGAGTCGTACGCGTACGCCCGCACCGGCTACCACCGCGGCCTCGACTCGCTGCGCCGCGCCGGCTGGAAGGGACACGGCCCGGTGCCGTGGGAGCACGAGCCCAACCGCGGCTTCCTGCGCGCCCTGCACGCCCTGGCCCGCGCCTCGCAGGCCATCGGCGACCAGGAGGAGTACGAGCGCTGCTCGACCTTCCTGCGCGACTCCTCCGCGCTGGCCGCCGACACCCTGGGCTGACCGGCCCGCACACGTCCCGGGGCCGCGGCCGGGCCCCGGGACGGCATGTCCCTCGCGCCGTCGGCCCCGGCCCCGGGCCGACACACCGCCGCGCCGTCGGCCCCGGGCGGCCGATGAGACGCCTGTACGATCGCCCGGACCGCTAGGCAAGACCGTCGCCGGTGTCCGGGCCCCCGCGCCCCGCTCCCCCCACCTGCCGGAGACACCGACCAGGGGAGGGCTCCGACGTGGGCCGAGGCCGCTGCAGACACCCGTCGTCCGGGGGCCGGACACCCCGCCCCCGGCCGCCCGCCCGCACCCGTCTGACCCGCCGCGGCCGCCTCCTCGTCCTGCTCCTCTGCCTCGCCGCGGGCCTCGGCGGCACCGGACTCGCCATAGCCGCCTGGGACACCGGACCGGGCCCGACACCGCGAGCAGCCCCCGACCCCGCCGCCACCGGCGGTCCCGCCACCCCCGACAGCCCCGGTGAGGTCTCCAGCGACCCGCCGAGCCGCGCACGCGTCCCCGACTCGGGCAGCGGCACCTTCGCCCCCGCCCGCCTGAACGGCAGCCCCGTCGGCTCCGGCACCCTGCGCCGCTACCAGGTGCAGGTCGAGAGGGGCAGCGGCGTCGAGCCCGACGAGGCCGCCGCCGAGATCCAGCGCATCGTGGCCCACCCCCGGGGCTGGGCCCGCAACGGGCGCGGCCGCTTCCAACTGGTCACGGGCAAGGCCGACTTCGTCATCCGCATCGCCACCCCGAAGACCGCCGACCGGCTGTGCGCCGAGGCCGGCCTCGACACCGGCGGCGAGCTGAACTGCGAGACGGGGAAGGGCGTCGTGGTGAACCTCAAGCGCTGGCTGACCGGCTCGCCGCGGTTCGCCGGCGCCCCCGCCGCGTACCGGCACCTGATCATCAACCACGAACTGGGCCACGCCCTGGGCCTCGGCCACCTCGGCTGCCCGGGCCCCGGCCGTCCCGCACCCGTGATGATGCAGCAGATCAAGGGCCTCGACGGATGCGACTCCAACGCCCATCCGTACGGGACCAATGGGACGTACCTCGCAGGTCCCGCCCTCTGAGGCGCACCTCGCGCAGGCCCGGACTATGCTGCCCAGCAGGGGACCGGGGCCCGAGAATCCTTCGAGGAAGGGGCGGACCGCTACCTGGAAGCCGTGTCGAGGAGCATGCGATGACGCACACCCCCGAGGCGCCCGGAACCGAAGGTTCGGAGACCCCGAACCTCGATTTCGCAGGCACCACACCGTACGAGGACTACGTCCAGGCCGACGTACTCACCCACCTCCAGCACCCCCTCTCCGACGATCCCGGAGAGATGGTCTTCCTGGTCACCACCCAGGTCATGGAGCTGTGGTTCACGGTCATCGTCCACGAGTGGGAGACCGCGGCGGCAGCGCTGCGCGAGGAGAAGCTCCCCGTGGCACTGGACGCACTGAAGCGCTCCACCCGCGAGCTGGAGGCGCTGAACGCCTCCTGGAAGCCGCTCGCCAACCTCACGCCCACCCAGTTCAACTCCTACCGCAGCGCGCTCGGCGAGGGCTCCGGATTCCAGTCCGCGATGTACCGGCGGCTGGAGTTCCTGCTCGGCGACAAGTCCGCCTCCATGCTGGTCCCGCACCGGGGCGCGCCCCGGGTGCACGACGAGCTGGAGAAGGCGCTGCACCAGCCCAGCCTGTACGACGAGGTCCTGCGCCTCCTCGCGCGGCGCGGCCTGCCCGTCCCGCAGGAGGTCCTGGAGCGGGACCTGACGAAGAAGTACGAGCCCTCTCCCGAGATCGAGGCGGTCTGGGCGCAGGTGTACGCCGAGGAGCAGGTCGGCGCGAACCGCTCCGAACTGATCGTGCTCGGCGAGGCGTTGACCGAGGTCGGCGAGCTCGTGTGGCGCTGGCGCAACGACCACCTGGTGGCCACCCGCCGCGCGATGGGCTCCAAGGTCGGCACGGGCGGCTCCGCCGGGGTGGCGTGGCTGGAGAAGCGCGCCCGCAAGAACGTGTTCCCGGAGCTGTGGACGGCGCGCAGCCATGTCTGAGAACGCGCACGAGGACGTGCCTGAGAATGCTTCCGCGAGCGCACCGGCGATGTTTCACGTGAAACGTGCGGCCGAACTCGACGCCGCCGACGAACTCGCCAGGCACCGCAAGCTGTTCAGCCTCCCCGAAGGCCTCGTCTACCTGGACGGGAACTCCCTGGGCGCGCTGCCCGCGGCCGTCCCTGGACGCCTCCAGGACGTGGCGGGCCGCGAGTGGGGCGAGCTGCTCATCCGGTCCTGGGACGAGAGCGGCTGGTGGACCGCGCCCGAGCGGATCGGCGACCGCATCGCCCCGCTCGTGGGCGCCGCGGCCGGACAGATCGTCGTCGGCGACTCCACCAGCGTCAACGTCTTCAAGGCGCTGGTCGGCGCGATCCGGCTGGCCGGGGAGGAGCGCGACGAGGTTCTCGTCGACGCCACCACCTTCCCCACCGACGGCTACATCGCCCGGTCCGCCGCCCGGATGACCGGCCGCACCCTGCGCCCGGTGCGGCCGGAGGAGGTGCGCGACGCCCTCGGGCCCCGTACCGCCGCCGTGCTGCTCAACCACGTCGACTACCGCTCGGGCCGTCTCTACGACCTGCCCGGGCTCACCGCCGCGGTCCACGCGGCGGGCGCGCTGGCCGTCTGGGACCTGTGCCACAGCGCGGGCGCGCTGCCGGTCGGGCTCGACGAGCACGGGGTGGACCTGGCGGTCGGCTGCACGTACAAGTACCTGAACGGCGGGCCGGGTTCGCCCGCCTACCTGTACGTCGCCGCCCGCCACCAGGACCGGTTCGACTCGCCGCTGCCGGGCTGGACGGGGCACGCGGACCCGTTCGGGATGACGGCGGAGTACGCGCCGGGCGACGGCGCGCTGCGCGGCCGGGTCGGTACGCCCGACATCCTGTCGATGCTGGCGCTGGAGGCCTCGCTCGACGTCTGGGAGGGCGTCGACGTGGCATCCGTACGGGCGAAGTCCCTCGCCCTCACGGACTTCTTCGTGGAGTGCGTGACGGCGTACGCACCGCAAGGGCGTCTCGGCCTGGTCACGCCGCTCGCGCACGCCGAGCGCGGCAGCCAGATCGCGCTGCGCTGCGACGACGCGGGCACGGTCATGAAGGCGCTGATCGCGCGGGGCGTGGTCGGGGACTTCCGGCACCCGGACGTGCTGCGCTTCGGGTTCGCTCCGCTGTACGTCGGCTTCGCCGACGTGGAGCGGGCGGCCCGGGTGCTGGCCGAGGTGCTGTAGCGCCGTCGTAGCAGGTGGCCACGTCGGGGGGAACGGTCTCCGGCGTGGCCACACGCACACAAAACGCCTGGTAGCGTCCGCGCTTAATGATCCACAAGGGTGTAGGAACGACCCACCAGTGCCCGGAGGTTGAAGCCGTCATGCCGAGCATTCCCCTGCCGGACGAGCCGTCCGGGCTCCCCCTCGACGGGCCGTCCGGGCTCCCTCCCGACGAGCCGCCGGCGCTTCCCGCCGTCGCGCCGGACGCCACCGCTCCGTACGGCGGTCACCCCGACCAGATCATCGACTTCTACGCGCCGCGCGGCGAGCGGAGCGGGGCGGCCCCGCTGGTGGTCGTCCTGCACGGCGGGGCGTGGCGGGCTCCGTACGACCGGCAGCACGTCACGCCGTTCGCCGACTTCCTGGCCCGGCGCGGCTTCGCGGTCGCCAACGTCGAGTACCGGCGCGGCAGTTCGCTGCCGCACCAGGACGCGTCGGGTCCGCTCGCGGGCCGCTGGCCGGAGACCTTCGACGACGTCGCCGCCGCCCTGGACGCGCTGCCGCACCTGGCGAAGGAGGCGCTGCCCGAGGCGGACGTCCGCCGCACCGTCGTGACCGGGCACTCCGCCGGCGGTCAGCTCGCGCTGTGGGCGGCTTCCCGGCACGTGCTCCCCGAGGGGTCGCCGTGGCGGCTCGACGCGCCGCCGCCGCTGCGCGGGGTGGTCGCGCTCGCGCCGGTCGCGGACTTCGAGGAGGCGGTGCGGCGCGGGGTGTGCGGCGGCGCGGTCGTCCAGCTCCTGGGCGGGCAGGACGCGTACGAGGAGCGCAGGCCGTACGCGGACCCGGCGGCCCTGCTGCCCACCGGAATCGCGACGGCCGTGGTGCAGGGCCGCTTCGACACGACCGTTCCGCACGAGGTGGCGGAGGCGTACGCGGAGGCGGCGGCGAAGGCGGGGGAGGTGGTGGGGCTGACCCTGCTGGAGGACGTCGGGCACTTCCCGCTGATCGACCCGGCGGCGGACGCGTGCGCGGTGGTGGCGGAGGAGATCGCGCAACTCGCCTACTAGACGCGACTTGCGGACCGTATCTGTCCGCAAGCCCTCCTACGGTGTGAGACATGACGAACACACGGAACGACGCGCAGAAGGTCCTGGTCACCGGAGCCACCGGCTCGGTGGGCCGCCAGGTGGTCGCCGAACTCCTCGCCCGGGGCGCCCGGGTGCGCGCCCTCACCCGCAACCCGGCCAGGGCCGGCTTCCCGGCGGAGGTCGAGGTCGTACGCGGAGACCTCGCCGACCCGGCGACCCTGGCCCCCGCGCTGGACGGCGTCGAAGCGGTCCACCTGATCGTCTTCGGCGGCGAGGACTACGCGCCGCTGGCCACGGGCCCCGAGATCCTCGCGCGGGCCGCGAAGGCGGGGGTGCGGCGGGTGACGGTGCTGCACGGCGGCGGCCCCAGTCCGCTGGAGGACGCGGTGCGGGGCAACGAGCACGGTCTGGAGTGGACCGTGCTGATGCCGGTGGAGTTCATGTCGAACGCCCTGTTCTGGGCGGACGACATCAAGACGCACGGCCGGGTCGAGGAGCCGTTCACGGACCGGGTCAGCTCGATGGTGCACGAGGGCGACATCGGGGCGGTCGCGGCGGTGGCCCTGCTGTCCCGGGACGGCGGCCACCATGGGAAGGCGCACGTCATCACGGGGCCGGCCGCCCTGACGGTGCACGACAAGGTGCGCATCCTCGGTGCGGCGCGGGGCGCGGAGATCGGGCTCGTCGAGCTGACCGCGGAGCAGGCGGTGGAGCGGATGCGGGCGCAGCACATGCCGCAGGAGACCATCGACTTCATGCTGGAGGTGTACGGCAACACTCCCGTCGAGGGGCGCACGGTGGCCACCACGGTGCAGGACGTGACGGGGCGCCCGGCCAGGACCTTCGAGGAGTGGGCGGCGGCGCACGCGGACGCGTTCCGGGCGGAGCCCGGGCAGGCGGATGTGTAGGGGCATGGATCGGCAGACGGGCGGACGGGCGGGGTACGGGTTGCCGGACGCGTAGGGCTACGGCCCGGCGGGAGCGCAGGGGCACGTAGGGGTACGGCCGGCGGGGCGGGGCGTGTAGGAGTACGGGCCGACGGGGCGGGGCGCGTAGTACCTGAGGGGGACGTGAAAGGTAGGAGCACGGGTGGACGCCCTTTCGCGGACCCCGCCCTACCTTGGGAAACGTGAACCAGACGACCCGAAGTAGAAGCCCCGAATTCCGCCTCGCCGCGACGGCGCTGCGGGGTCTGCGCGAGGATCTGCTGCGCGACCCGCTCGCCTTCCGGCCGTTGCCGCCCCTGAACACGGCCACCCCGGGGTGGGCCCGCTTCCCCGGGTGGACACGGACGGGCGCGGCCTGGTCGGTGCACGCGCTGGTGCTGGCGCTGGCGGTCCTCGCCTTCGGGGTCGGCTTCACGAGCGTGTCCGGCGGGGAGGAGCAGCTCCTCGTCGGGTTCCTCTCGGCGCTGCCGGTCGCGCTGACGCTGATCCGTCCGGTGCTCGCCTGGTGGGCCTGCCTGGCGGCGATTCCGTTCGCCGGCGTCCTTCGGGCGTACGGGGCGGGGGTTCCGTACCCGCCGGGTTCGATCGTGGCGATGCTGGTGGTCACGACGGTCGTCGCCGCCAGGACCCGCCCCCGGGCGGCGGCCTGGATGTGGGGCATCAACGCGCTGTACAGCGCGCTGATCTCCTTGGAGTCGTCGAGCGGGGGCAACGGCCTCCCCGTCCTCTTCTTCCTCGGCATGTTCCTCCTGCTGGTCTCCTTCGTCCACAGCCGTCGGGCGCACCGGCGCGAGATCGTCGTGCAGAAGACCGTCACGGCCGTGGAGCGCGACCGGCGCACCCTGCTCGAAGAGCGCACCACCATCGCCCGTGAGCTGCACGACGTGGTCGCCCATCACATGTCGGTCGTCGCCATCCAGGCGGAGGCCGCCCCCTACCGGGTGCAGAACCCGCCGCCCGAGCTGGAGCAGGCCTTCGTCACGATCCGGGAGAACGCGGTGGCGGCCCTCACCGAACTGCGCCGGGTGCTGGGCGTCGTCCGGGCGGAGGACTACGAGGCCCCCGACGCGCCGCAGCCCCGACTGGCCGACCTGCCGAAGCTCTTGGCGAACGTCCGGGACATCGGCCTCTCGGTCGAGCAGGCCACGACCGGCGCGGTGCGGGTCCTGCCACAGGGCGTGGAGCTGTCGGCCTACCGGATCGTCCAGGAGGCGCTGAGCAACGTACTGCGGCACGCGCCGGGCGCGGAGGCCCGCGTCGAGGTGAGCTACGTCCTGGGCGGCCTGGGGCTGCGGGTGGCCAACGGGCCCGGGACGGCCGACGCCCCGCCCTCGCCCGGCGCCGGGCACGGGCTGACCGGGATGCGGGAGCGGGTGCAGATGCTGGGCGGCGAGATGACGGCGGAGCCGACACCGGAAGGGGGCTTCGAGGTGACGGTCTTCGTGCCGGTCGCGGCGGACGCCCCGGGGGCCGGGGGAGCGGGGGCCGGGACACCGGCCACGGTGGAGGACGCAGTGCCGGTGCCCGCGCCCACCCCTGACCCGGTGGCCGAGCCCGTATCCGCCGCCGCGCCGGTGCCCGTGCCGGTCCAAGGGCGGCCGGGAGGCGCGGGGCAGGACGCCGTGTCGTCGACGGTCACCGCGGCCACCGGGCCCGCCGCCCGGCCCGAAGGGCCCCCCGGGCCCTCCTCTCCGCCTCCGGCGGCCGCCGGTCCCTCCCTGCGGAAGGAGTCCGCCGCATGACGACCGCCCACGTCCCCCCGGCGACGCCCGCCGGCGCCATCCGGGTGCTGATCGTCGACGACCAGATGATGGTCCGGGAGGGCTTCTCCGTACTCCTCAACGCGATGCCCGGCATCGAGGTCGTCGGCGAGGCGGTCGACGGACGGCAGGCCGTGGCGCAGGCGGCGGCCCTGCGACCGGACGTCGTGCTGATGGACATCCGGATGCCGGAGCTGAACGGCATCGAGGCGACCCGCGAGATCGTGGCGGCGGGCGGGGACACCAAGGTGCTGGTCCTCACCACCTTCGACCTCGACGAGTACGTCTACCAGGCGCTGCGGGCGGGAGCCTCGGGATTCCTGCTGAAGGACGCCTCGGCCCGCCAACTGGCCGAGGGGGTCAGGGTGGTGGCGGGCGGGGAGGCACTGCTCGCGCCCGCCGTGACGAAGCGGCTGATCGCCGAGTTCGCCAAGCTGACCGAGACGGTGCCGGTGCGCCGGCCCGCCGAGGAAACGCAGCTAGGGGAGCTCACCGACCGCGAGACGGAGGTCCTGGTGCTGATCGCGCACGGGCTCTCCAACGGCGAGATAGCGTCCCGCCTGGTCGTCGCCGAGTCCACGATCAAGACGCATGTGAGCCGGGTGCTGGTGAAGCTGGGCCTGCGGGACCGGACCCAGGCGGCGGTGTTCGCGTACGAGGCGAGGCTGGTGCGGCCGGGGTAGGGGGCCGGTCCCCGGACGGGCGGAGCCCCGCCGGACGGGGCGTTCGCCCCGCCCCCGCCCCCGCCCCCGGCACGGGGCTTCTGGAGAAATACCTTCGCCGGCCCGTCCCTCCCCTGCGATCATCCCCCCATGACCACCCACCACGACCGTGACGCCCTCCTCGCCGAAGCCGTGGCCCTGCGCTCCGCCGACCGCACCGAAGAGGCCCGGGTCCGCCTCCTCGCCCTCGGGGAGCGCTTCCCCGACGACGCGGAGATCGCGTACCAGACCGCGTGGGCGCACGACCGGCTCGGTCTGGAGGCGGCGGCGGTCCCCTTCTACGAGAGCGCGCTCGCCGGGACGCTGACCCCCGAGGACCGCAGGGGCGCGCTGCTGGGCCTGGGCAGTACGTACCGGACGCTCGGCCGGTACGAGGACGCCGTCCGCACGCTGCGCACCGGGGCGCGGGAGTTCCCCGAGCACGGGGCGCTCCGCGCCTTCCTCGCGATGGCCCTGTTCAACACGGGCGAGGCCCACGACGGCATGCGGATCCTGCTGCGCCTGCTGACGGAGACCAGCACCGACGCGTCCGTGCGGAACTACCGGGAAGCCATCGAGTACTACGCCAAGGACCTCACGGCGGTGGAGTGACCACCCGCCCCCGGGGGTGCGGGCCGCACGCGCCCGCCCCGCACCCCGGCGAGCGCGGACCCCGGGCCCCGCGCCCCCTCACCCATGCACCCTCCGCAACACCCGGAACGCCAGCCACACCGCCCCCGCCGCCAGCACCAGCACGACCGCGGTCTCCATGAGCTGGAGGGGCCAGAAATGGGACTCGGGGTGCAGGTCGGAGAAGTGCGAGACCGCCCCGCGCGACGCCATGCAGCCGTTCGGGTCCGCGTAGGTTTCCAGCGGCTGTTCCCAGCAGTACCGCCAGGGCAGCCGCTTCCCGGACGCGGTGAGCAGCCCGGAGGAGACCTCCCACGGCGAGGGCAGGACCGCCGGCGGCGTCCCCGGTGACTCCGGCCGCGTCACCGTCACCACCGGCCACAGGTACTCCCGCACCCGCCCCACGGCCAGCATCAGCCCTCCCGTCGCCACCGCCGCGGCGCCCGCCGCGAGCAGCGTGCGCCGCACCAGCAGCCCGGTGAGTGCGCCGACGGCCACCCCGAGCAGGGCGTACGCGGTTCCGGCGGTGCCCGACGCCGCATAGGCGTGCGCCTGGTGCCAGGGGAAGAACCCGCCCTCGACGGCCCCCTGCCCCAGCCGGAACACCACCCCCAGCAGCACCGACCCCGCCGCTGCGGCCCCCGCCGCCACGCCGATCTTCGCGCCCAGCCACCGCGCGGGTGACATGCCCAGCGTCCAGGCCAGCCGGTAGGTTCCCGAGTCCAGTTCCCGTGCCACCAGCGGCCCCGCCACCAGCGCCCCGATCAGCAACGGCCCCAGCACGGCGGCGTGTCCGGCGTGCTCGGTGAGGGCCCGCATCGCCGTCCGGTGCGGCGAACCGTCGCCCACCCCCACCAGGCGCAGCCCCAGGACCGTCACCAGCCCCAGCCCGAACAGCGCCGCCGCCGGCCGCAGCACCGGCCGGCTCTGCCGCAGCACGAGCCGGTCGGGCCCGGACACGCGGCTGGTGCCCGGCGTCCCGCTCACGCCCGCCCCCCATGACGTACCCGGAGCAGTGCGAAGGACGCCACGGCCACGACGGCGGTGTCGTCGCCCCCCGACGCCCCCGTCACCTCCAGCCACACCCCCGACCCCGCCCACGCCCCGGCGACCAGCACCAGCAGCGCGAGAGTGATCCGCAGGGCCCAGATGTGCTGCCGCAGGGCCGCCCGCACCGCCCCGCCCAGCGGGCTCGGCACGTGCGCCTCGCCCTGCGGAGCACGCGTGCGCTCCGGGCTCACCGGGCTCACCGTGCTCGACGTACCGGTCATGACACGTCCCCCCTGGACAGTCGGCGAAGAAGCAGGAACGCGGCCCCGGCCGCCAC
Organism: Streptomyces sp. NPDC088745; assembly: GCF_044751045.1. Taxonomy (NCBI): domain Bacteria; kingdom Bacillati; phylum Actinomycetota; class Actinomycetes; order Kitasatosporales; family Streptomycetaceae; genus Streptomyces; species Streptomyces sp. NPDC088745. The sequence continues at coordinate 568,205 of NZ_JBIVLB010000001.1, read as the reverse complement.
CGCCGTCGCCGCCACCAGCGGCACGGCGAGCGTGAGCTGTCCGGCGAACGTGTCGTGCGGCTGGGCGCGCCCCGCCAGCAGCAGAACGCCGAGCGTCGCCCCGGCGAGGGCCATCGCCCCCGTCGTCCGCCGCACCAGCAGCCCGCACAGCACCCCGAAGGCCACCGCGAACAGCGCGTACGCCACCGGCGCCGGCCCGAGCGCCACCGCCGAGTCGTGCACCCATCCCAGCCCCGCCGTCAGCGCGACCAGCACCCCCGCCGGCACCGCGGCCTTCGCCGCCAGCCAGCGGGCCGGGGTGACGCCCTGCGTCCAGGCCAGCTTGTACGTCCCCGACGCCAGTTCCCCGGCCACCATCGGCCCCGCCACCTGCATCCCGCCGAACAGCGGGAGCCCCAGTGCCAGAGCCTGCCCGACGGTCGGCCCCCAGCCGCCGTCCGCCGCCCACAGCCGCCCGCCGGCGACCAGGGCCGCCGCGAGTGCCGCCAGTGCGAGCGCGGTCCGCAGCGCCGCCCGGTGCTGGTGCAGCACGTGCCGGTACGGCACACCGCCCCCCGGCGCGGCCCCCGCGCCCACGGCACTCACGACGCCCCCGCGTGCCGGCCCCGCAGCACCCGGAACGCGACCGCGACGGCGAGTCCCGCCAGTACCAGCACCAGACCCGACTCCACGAGCTGGAGCGGCCACAGATGGGTCTCGGGGTGGACGTCCGCGAAGTACCGGACGCCGCCCAGGTCGGCCATGCACCGCTCGGGAGTCTTGCCGACGCCCTCGGTCCCCAGGCACGTGTCACTGAGGACGCGCGTCCCGGAAGCGGTCAGCATGCCGTCGGCGAGGTCCCACACCCCGGGGGTGTGCAGCGACTCGATCGGCGTCCTCGACACCAGCGTGTCGACCGGCCACAGCAGCTCCCGCAGCAGCCCGGAGAAGGTCCAGGAGACCGTGAGCACCGTGATCCCGGCGACCACCATCGCGGGCACCGTCCTGCGCACCAGCAGCCCGACCAGCGTGCCGACGCCGATGCCCAGTGCGCACATCGCGACCTGTACCGGCCCGAGCATCTCGTACGAGGTGTCGTACCAGGCCAGCGAGAACCGGGAATCCTGGCTCAGCGAGCCCCGGGCCAGCCGGAAGAGCACCACCAGCACGGCCGTCCCGGACAGCGTCACCGCCGACACCAGCGCCAGCTTCGTCGCCAGCCAGCGGACCGGCGAGACGGACTGCGTCCACAGCCATGTGTACGTCCCCGACTCCAGCTCCCGCGCGACCAGCGGGCCCGCGACGAACGCCCCCACCAGCGCGGGCAGCAGCGTCGCCGCCCCGGCGACGCGTTGCAGCAGCATGGTCATGCCGGTGTCGGCGGACCGGGCGAAGCCGGTCTTCGGGCCGGTGCCCGCCGCGACCGCCAGGAAGACCGCCACGGCGAGGAGGGAGAACACGACCACCGCCCCGAACACCCGTCCCGTCAGGCGGTGCTGGCGCGCCGCGACCCAGCGCGGGCCGCGCAGCGGCGGCAGCAGCGTCAGCGTGCTCATGCGCGGACCTCCGTCACGGACCGTCCCGCCGCCCCGCAGCGCGGGTCCGCGCTCGGCGTCAGCAGTGGCGGAGCCTGCGGCGAGCGCATGTGGGCCAGCAGCAGCTCCTCCAGCGTCGGCTCGTCGACCTCCCAGTCGCCGCCCACCGGCTTGGCGTCGCGCCGGATCAGAGCCGTCATGTGACGGCCCGTCACTTTGGACTCGACGACCGTCGTGTCCGCGTCGAGCTCGGCGGCCGGACCCGACAACAGCGCGTGCGCGGCGAGGAGTTCCTCGGACTCCCCGCCGAGCCGGATCCGCCCGCCCTCCATCAGCAGCAGGTAGTCGCAGGCGCCTTCCAGCTCGGCCAGGATGTGGGAGGAGATGACCACGCTGGTGCCGCTCTCGCCGGCCTCGGCCAGCAGGTTGCCCATCAACTGGTGGCGGGCGAGCGGGTCCAGGTCGGCCATCGGCTCGTCCAGCAGCAGCAGGTCGGGCTGCTTGCCCAGGCACAGGGCGAGCGCGACGCGGGTGCGCTGGCCGCCGGACAGCTCGCGGACCTTGAGCCCGAGGTCCAGGCCGCCGTCCGCGACGATGCGGGCCGCGCGCCCGGCGTCCCAGCGCCCCGGGTTCAGCTCCTGCCCCATGCGCAGCGTCTCCGCGACGGTGAACTGCGGATACAGCGGCTTCTCCTGCGCGAGGAACGCGATCTGCTCACGCGCCGTTCCCGGCGTCCTACCCATCACCCGCAGCTCGCCCCGCGTGGGCCGCACCAGCCCCGCGAGCTGCCCCAACAGGGTGGACTTGCCCGCTCCGTTGGGCCCCACGAGCGCGCATATCCGCCCCTGCGGCAGCCGGAAGGAGCAGTCCTGGACCGCCCACTTCCCCGACCGCCCGTACCTCTTGCCGAGGCCGACGGCCTCGATCGCGGCGATGGTCATCCCTGCTCCCCTTCGAAGATCTGATCCAGTACGGAGGTGAAGAGCGCGGCCAGGTCGTCCTTGTCCATCCCCGACGACCTGGCCCGCTCCGCCCACGTCCGCAGTTCCTCGCGCAGTGGCGAACCGGCGGGCTGCGCGGCCCCCAGGGACCGGGTCACGAAGGTCCCCATCCCGCGCCTGGCCTCCACCAGGCCCTCCCGCTCCAGCTCGCGGTACGCCTTGAGCACGGTGTTCGGGTTGATGGCGGTGGCCTCCACCACCGCGCGCGCGGTGGGGAGCTGGTCGCCCGGCTGCAACAGGCCGAGCCGCAGGGCGTGCTTGGTCTGCTGCACGATCTGGAGGTAGGTCGCGACACCGCTGCGCCGGTCGATGCGGTACTCGACCATCGCGCTTCACCTCCCTTTCACTAATCAAGTAGTGAAAGGGTGATGCAGAAAAGGGCCGGCGTCAAGCTGGGACACCGGCCCCGGGGGCGGTCCTGCGGTACCGCGACGAGGTCCTACGACTCGGTCCGGTACATCAAGTCCGTCTCGTACGTCGTGAAACCGAGCCGCTCGTAGACGGTGACCGCCGCGACGTTGTCCGCGTCCACGTACAGGGAGGCCGTCGGCAGCCCCCGGGCCGCGAGGTGCCGCAGCCCGGTGGCGGTCAGCGCCCTGCCCAGCCCGCCGCCCTGCGCGCCGGGCGCGACCCCGACCACGTACACCTCACCGAGCTGCTCCTCGCGGTGCACCTTGGTCCAGTGGAACCCGACCAGCTCCCCGTCCTTCTCGGCGAGGAAGAACCCCTCCGGGTCGAACCACTCCTCCGCCATCCGGTCGTCCAGGTCCCGCTGGGTGAGCGAGCCCTGCTCGGGGTGGTGCGCGAAGGCGGCGGCGTTCACGGCCAGCCAGGCCGCGTCGTCCTGACCGGGCACGAAGGTCCGTACCACCACGCCCTCCGGGAAGACGGGCTCCGGGATGTCGAGCGGGCTCAACGGCCGCCGCAACTGCCGCAGCTCCCGGAACATCGCCATCCCCAGCACCTGCGCCAGGTGCCGGGCCGCCGGCTTCCCGCCGTGGGCCCACACCCGCAGCCGCCGCCCGGACGCGTCCAGGAGCGCGTCGCCGAGGGCCCGGCCGTACCCCTTGCCGCGCTGGTCGGCCCGTACGACGAGTTCGGCGGCCGGCGCCTCGACGGGGTCGGCGGCCTCCAACTGGGCGTATCCGACGAGCAGTCCGCCGTCGTCGATCAGGAAGTGGGTGACCCCCTCCCGTCGCCCGCCGCGCAGTCGCAGGCGCCCCTGCTCGGAGACGGCCTGCACGCCGTCGCTGCGGGCGGCGTCGGACAGCAGCTCGAGCACCTGGGCGGCCTGTGCCCCGTCGAGCGCGTCAAGGATCCGGAGTCGGCCGGGGCCGGGAAGAGTCGCGTCGCTGGTCATGGGGTCGAGGGTACGGGGAGGGCCCGGCTGGCGGGGCCGGACGCCATGGGCCGCGTCTCTGACGCACCGCCAACGGAAACCACCTCGTAACCCGCTACCCCCTGTTGCGCTACGCGCGTTGACTTTAGGCTCACGAGCGCACCCCGCACCCTTCACGCTGAACTCACAAGGGGACAGATGTCAGCGAACCCTCGCCCGAACCGCGCCGCCCGGCGGTTCCTCCTCGCCGCCGCCGGTCTCACCACCGCGGGCGCGCTCGTCGCCGCGATGCCCGCGGCCGCGAACGGCAACGGCGGCGGAAACGGCCACGGCCACCCGAAGCCGGCGCGCACGGTCGACGTGCAGCTCCTCTCCTTCAACGACCTGCACGGCAACCTGGAGCCCCCGACCGGTACCTCCGGCAAGGTCGGCGCGATCGACGCCGGCGGTGTCGAGCACCTGGCGACCAGCCTGCGCAAGGCCCGCCAGGGCAAGGAGTACTCGGTCACGGCCGCCGCGGGCGACATGATCGGCGGCAGCCCCATGCTGTCGGGGCTCTTCCACGACGAGCCCACCGTCGAGGCCCTGAACAAGATGAAGCTCGACGTGACGTCCGTCGGCAACCACGAGTTCGACGAGGGTTCCGCCGAACTGCTGCGCATCCAGAACGGCGGCTGCCACCCCACCGAAGGCTGTTACGAGAAGGACCGGAAGGGCAAGCCGAAGAAGTTCAAGGGCGCCGACTTCCCGTACCTCTCCGCGAACGTCACCAAGGAGAAGACCGGCAGGACCCTGCTGAAGCCGTACACCGTCTGGAAGAAGAACGGTGTCAAGATCGGCTTCATCGGCGTCACCCTGGAGAACACCCCGGGCATCGTCACGGCCGCCGGCGTCAAGGGCCTGAAGTTCCACGACGAGATCGAGACGGTCAACAAGTACGCCAAGGAACTCGACCGGCAGGGCGTGAAGTCCATCGTCGCGCTCATCCACGAGGGCGGCGCCCCCGCCTCCACCGCGTACGACTACGACTGCGACAGCCCCGGCCCCGGCGACGGCGTCTCGGGACCGATCACCGACATCGCCAAGGGCATCAGCCCCAAGGTCGACGCGCTGGTCACCGGCCACACCCACCAGAGCTACGTCTGCACCATCCCCGACCCGGCGGGCAACCCCCGCCTGGTGACCTCGGCCGCCTCCTTCGGCAAGGTCTACACGGAGACCACGCTCACCTACGACCGCCGCACCAAGGACATCGTCCGTACGACGGCCAAGGCCCCCAGCTCGCGCAACCACATCGTCACCCGTGACCAGTCCGAGCGCGAGGAGCTGGGCGCGGACATGCGGGACCTGATCCAGCGCTGGAACGTCCTCGCCGCCCCGATCGCCAACCGCCCGCAGGGCTACATCTCCGCCGACATCGAGGGCCGCGGCTCCACGGCCATGGAGAAGCCGCTGGGCAACCTCATCGCCGACGCCCAGCAGCAGGGCCTGGCCGCCGCCGACAAGGGCGGCGCGCAGCTCGCCCTGATGAACCCCGGCGGCATCCGCTCCGACCTCGTCCACAAGCAGTCGGGCTCCGAGGGCAACGGCGTGGTGACGTACGGCGAGGCCTTCACCGTGCAGCCCTTCACCAACCTGATGAACGTCGTGGACCTGACCGGCGCGGACCTCATCGCCGCCCTGAAGCAGCAGGTCAGCGGCAAGAACGAGGCCTCGCCGAAGATCCTCCAGGTCTCCCGGGGCCTCACCTACACCCTGGACCTCACCAAGACGGGCGCCGACCGCGTCGACGCCGCCACCGTCAAGCTCAACGGTGAGGTGATCGACCCGGCCAAGACCTACCGGGTCGCGATGAACGAGTTCCTCGCGGGCGGCGGCGACAACTTCCCCGCCCTCGCCCTCGGCAAGAACAAGCTGAACGCGGCCTCCGACCTGGACGTCTTCAACGCCTACCTGGCCGCGAACTCCAGCGTCGCCAAGCCGCTCGCACCGCCGGCCACGGACCGGATCACGATCGTGAAGTAGTCCGCGCTCGCGCTGTCGTGCGAAGGGGCGGCACCCGGTGAACTCCGGGTGCCGCCCCTTCCGCGTGCCCGCCCCCGGTTCACCGGACCGGCTCCAGCTCCAGCCGCCGGCCGCCCGCGAAGCTCTCCCGCAGCCGCCGGTCGTGGGTGGCGACGACCAGCGTGCCGGGGAAGGCGGCGAGCGCGGCCTCCAGCTCCTCCACGAGGGCGGGGGAGAGGTGGTTGGTCGGCTCGTCGAGGAGGAGCAGGTCGAAGGGTTCCGCCAGCAGGTCGGCCAGCTCCAGCTTGCGCCGCTGCCCGGTGGAGAGCGCGGCCACGGAAGTGGCCAGGTCCGCTTCCCCGAACAGCCCGTGCCGTACGAGGAGCCGGGCCCGCTCCTCCCCGTACGCGGCCAGTACGGACCGCTGGTCGCGGGTGACGGCGTACGGGGTGTTCTGCCGCAGCATCCCGATCCGCCCCGGACGCGAGACCGTGCCGGAGTCGGGCTCGACGGCTCCCGCCAGCAGCTCCAACAGGGTGGACTTCCCGGCCCCGTTGGGCCCGGTCACGAGCAGCCGCTCGCCGGGCTCCAGCGTGAGCGCGTCGAGAGCGAGCCGTCCGCTCACCCGCACGCCGCTCAACTCCACTGCCGCGGACGGGCGTTCACCCGCGATCCGCCCCGTGAGGACGAGCGGCGCCGGGGGCGGCGGAACGGGACGTTCGGTGAGCCGCTGGACCCGCTCCCGCGCGTTGCGGATCCGCCCCGTCGCGCCGTGCGCCCGCGACCGGGCGCGGAAGGCCCCGGCGCCGCTGAAGCCGCGCGGCTGCTTGCGGGGGATGGCGTGCAGGCGGGCGGTGTTGCTCTCCGCCAGGGCGGACTGCCGGGCCAGCTCTTCCTTCCACTCCTCGTGCCGGCGGGCCCAGCGCGCCCGGGCCGCCGCCTTGGCGGTGAGGTACCCGGCGTATCCGTTGCCGTACCGGTGGACCGTCCGCAGGTCCGCGTCCACCTCCAGAACGGTGCCGGTGACCCGCTCCAGGAAGGCGCGGTCGTGCGTCACGGCGACGACGGTCCCGCGGTGCGCCCGCAGCCTTCCCTCCAGCCAGGCCACGGCCGCGTCGTCGAGGTCGTTGGTCGGCTCGTCGAGCAGGAGCAGTTCGGGCGAGGAGGCGAGGACGGCCGCGAGGGCCAGCCGGGAGCGCTGCCCGCCGGACAGGGTGCCCAGCGCGCGCCCCCGGTCCAGGGCCTCGCGCTCCCCGAGGTGGTGGAGCGCGGTGTCGACGTGCCGGTCGGCGTCGTACCCGCCGCGCGCCTCGAACTCGGCGAGGAGGGCGGCGTACACCGCCATGTCCTGAGTGGTCCGCAGGGCCCGTTCCAGCTCCCGTACGTCACGCAGCGCGAGGTCGACCGCGTCGCCGACGCGGGCGGTGCCGGGCAGGTCCAGGGTCTGCGCGAGGTGCCCGACGCCGCCGGGGGCGGTGACGGTGAGGCTGCCGTTGTCGGGCAGCTCGCGCCCGGCGATCAGCCGCAGGAGGGTCGACTTCCCGGCCCCGTTGTCACCGACGACACCGACCTTCTCGCCGGGCCGGACGGTGAAGGAGACGCGGTCCAGGACGAGCCGGCCGTCGTACTGCTTGGTGAGGTCGAGGGCGGCGAGCTGGGAGGTGGGGGTGGCGGTCGCTGGGAACAAGTGGGGTGCCTTCCGCAGGGGTCAGGACGGGCCCTACGAGACGATACGCTCCGTCTCACTAGGCCCTGGGGCGCACGCTACCGCCCCGGGCCGCCCTCCGCAAGACGCTGCGTCTCGTTTGACCGGCCCGCACCGCCCGCAGGGCGCACCCCCGCGACCCGCCCCTTCGCGACGTTGCGGACCTTCCGGGTGCGGCCGGACGCGGCGAGGAGGGCGAGTACCGCCGTGGACGTGGACTGCCCGGCGAACAGCCGCTGCATCCAGTCGGTGGCCTCCGCCAGCTCGCCCGCCGTCGGCACCCGGCCCTCCCGGACCGAGTGCCAGAGCGCCCAGTCGTCGATCCGCCGCCGGACGAACGCGCGGTGCCCCTCCCCCCTGAACCGCCCGGCCGCCACCCGCAGCTCCTCCGCCCGCGCCCGGAACTCACCGAGCCCGCCCGCCCTCCGCGCGACCCCGTCCACGAGGGCGACCACCGCCGTCTTCGCGCCCAACTCGTGCGGATCGCGCAGCAGCACGTCCACGACCGCACGCTCCCGCTCCCGGCTCCCCGAGGCGACGGCCGCCGCGACGACGCGCCGGTACGCGGCCGTCCTGACGTGCTCGTCGGCCACGGCGGCAGCGACATCCACGTCACCGATGCCCGCCCCCGCCAACAGCTCGGCCACATCCGCCCCCAGGCTCACCGCTTCCTCCTCCACCTCATGGGCATCCACCCGGCCCGGCCGCGCCCTGTCGCATCCCCGAACGGAGCGGACGCCTGGCGCCCACCACTCCGCTCGCCGCCGCCATCAGCCTCCCCCCGACGCTCCGGACGCACGGCAGCGGCCACCAGCGTCTGCCCGCTGACCGTCAGCAGCAGAGGGCGCGGGGCCGAGGGGGAGACAGGACGTGAACGTACGTGATGAGGCATGGCCCCTACGCTCGTTCGCCACGACCTCCGGCGTCCAACACCTGCCTGACCGGCATTGACGCAGATCGGTTGTGACTGCTGCCCACGGCGGTAGGTTTCCCGCATGCCCCGCGACTTCGACCCCCGTCTTCTGCGTGCCTTCGTCGCCACCGCCGAGGAACTGCACTTCACGCGCGCCGCCGGCCGGCTGTACGTGGCCCAGCAGGCGCTGAGCCGGGACATCCAACGCCTCGAACGCGACGTGGGCGCCCGCCTGTTCGTCCGGAGCACCCGGCAGGTCCGCCTCACACCCGAAGGCGCACGGCTCCTGCCGTACGCCCGCGACGTGCTCGCCGCGCACGAGGTCTTCGCCGCGGCGGTCTCCGGCCGCGGGCAGCGGCCCCTCCTGGTCGACGTCGGGGACCTGGTGACCACCGGCCACCAGGTGCTGGAGGAGACCCGGCGCTCCCATCCGGAACTGGAGCTCGTCGCCCGCTTCCACACCGGCCTCACCGGAGCCGCCCAGGAGATCCTGGACGGCTCCCTCGACGCCTCCTTCGGCCGGTTCGCCGGACTCGACCCAGCCGTCACCGCGCGCCTGTCCCACCGTCCGGTCCGCTTCGAACGGCTGGCGGTGCTCCTGCCGGAGGACCACCCGCTGAGCGCGAACGACCGGGTCCCGCTGAAGGCCCTGGCAGGCCGGACCCTGTACGCCGCCGCGGGCAATCCGTCCGCCGCCGAGTGGACGGACCTCGCCCTGCGCCTGTTCGCCGGGCACGGCGTCCGCCTGGCCGAGCCGTTCCCGGAGATCGAGGGCCCGGAGGAGTTCATGCGCGTCGTACGCAAACGGGGCTGGTGGGTGCTGGCGAGCACGGAGTTCATCGACGTACCCGGCATGGCCCTGCGCCTGCTGAGCGACCCCGTACCGCTCTCGCCCCTCTCCCTGGTCTGGCGCACCGGCCTCGACCATCCGGCGCTCGACGCCCTCACCGCCACCGCCCGGCGCCTGGCACACGAGCGCCACTGGCTCGACCTGCCGCCGGCCGCGTGGCTGCCACCGGCGGACCGGGCGGCGATGCGGGAGGACGCGGAGCCCCGGGCCGCCGCGCGTACGCGCTGAGCACGCCCTGCCCGCCGGACATCACGGACTGCGCGGTGCGAGGGGCGGCGGCAGGAGCCGCGGCTCGCGCTGTCGGAGAGCGAGTGCTACGCGTCGGCCGAGACGGCGGGGGAGTGGTTCCGGCGGGGGCGAGTGAAACCCAACTCGTGTACGCCCTCGCCCTGTTGCTGCCGAACCCGGCCACCCACCCGTTCGGTTTCGCGCAGTCCCGGTTGCTCGCCAAGCTGCCCCCGGACCCCCTCGGCGTACCCATGGCCGAGTGCCTCGGCTGCGGGGCGGCCGGACGGCCCGGGGAACTGCCGGGCGGCCTGTGCCGCCCCTGCCGGAGCACGACGCCCGCGCGGGAGCGCAGCCCCTCACCGGAGGTCGTCCGAGGCGAGGCCGCCCGTGTCCGACGGGAGATGCGGGCCGCTCGGGAGGACGCACCTCGCTCCCGCCGAACGCGACGGGGACGAAAGCGCGGGCAGCGCCCGCAGGAACACAGCCGACGACCCGGCTCCTCCGTTATGGCGTCCCGCGAAGTGGGACAGAAATCCCCACACATGTCCCACCGAGCCGCTCACGACCACCCCTCCGCACGGACCCTTCCTCGAAGCGCTCGCCGCGCGGCTGCCCACGGTTCCCGTGCAGGTGAGTGAGTGGCTGGTCGCGCAGTTCCCCGCGGGCGACGGGCCGTCAGACGAGCGCGGTGACGAGCAGCGCGAACGCCGCGACGATCACGGCCACGCGTACGCAGTGGTAGCGGTCCCACCGGCTCAGCTGCTCCTTCCAGTCGGCCGGCCGGGTCTCCGGCGTCCACCGCTTGCCCCGGTTGTTGATCGGGACGAGGAGCAGGAGCGACATGACCACGCTGAGGACGAGCAGACCCGCCGACGTGACGACCAGGGCGTTGCCCGCGGCGACCGCCCAGGCCGCCGCCAGGGCCAGCGAGCCGACGTACCAGAACGGCATCAGCGCCCCCAGCATCCGGCCCCCCTTGCTGCGCGCCTGCTGCTCGGCGTCCTCCGGCAGCGAGCCGAGGACCGGGTTCATGACGAAGGCGACCGCGGACTCCACCCCCACCATCAGTCCGACGAGCACGGTGGTGACGACCTGAAGCGCATCGAGCATGACGACCCCTCCACGAGCACGTTACCTAGCGGCGCTAGGTGTCATGGCAACGCTAGACCTACTCGCGCTCGCTTGTCTAGCGCTGCTAGAATCCAGTCATGTCGGTCCACGAACGCAAGCAGCGCGAACGCGCCGAGCGCGAGCGCCTCATCGTCGCCACCGCCCGTGAACTCGCCGAGCGGCAAGGGTGGGAGGCGGTCACCACCCGCCGGCTCGCCGAGCGCATCGAGTACAGCCAGCCCGTCCTCTACAGCCACTTCCGCGGCAAGCGCGAGATCATCGGCGCCGTCGCCCTCGAAGGGGCCGCCGAGATGGCCGCAGCGGTACGGGCCGCCGCCGCCGCCGCCCCCGGCCCCCGGGAACGGGTCGCCGCCCTCGCCCGCGCCTACCTCGACTTCGCCACCCGCCACCCGGCGGTCTACGACGCCCTCTTCCACCTCGACGGCGGCCTCGCGTACGCCCGGGAGGACACCCCGGCCCCCCTCAAGGACGCCTTCGCCGCACTGCGCGAGAGCCTGGCGGAGGTCGCGGGCGACGGCACCGACCCGGGCCTGTTCACGGAGACCTTCTGGGCGGCCCTGCACGGCCTGGCCACCCTCACCCGCGCGGGCCGCCTGCCCCCCGAGCTCGCCGACCGGCGGATCGCCCTGCTGGTGGACCGGCTCGCGGTGGTGCCGGCGCCCTGAGCGGTACCGGGGGGAGGCGGGCCGGCGCCGCCGCGTGCTGGCTCAGGCGAGGTGCTCGCCGAAGAACTCGACCAGTTTGGCGACGGCAGGGGTGACGTACTCATCGCGGTCGTACAGGTCGACGTGGCCGGCGCCCTCGACGAGGAACAGCTCGGCGTTGCCGGGGCTGTCGGCGACGGCCTTCTCGGAGAACCCGCGGGTCACCGCCTCGGTACCGGCGATCATGAGCAGCGGGCGAGGCGCGATCTTGGCGACGTCGGCGAAGGAGTCGAACTGGTCGAGCAGGTCCGCGCTGCGCACGACCATGTCCCCCGTGGAGCGCGGGTGCCTGCCGCGGGGCGTCTTGTAGTAGTCGACGAACTCGGCCGTCGGGGCGGGGGTGTCGGCGTCAACCGTCTCCGGCAGCACGGCGAAGGTCGCCGCGGGCTCGCCGGCGGCTTCGGCGCTGCGCAGGTTCCCGGAGCTCGCCACCATCTGCTGCCAGCCCTCGGGGTCGGCGCCGCGGAAGAAGCTGGGGACGTCGGTCCCGGACACACCGGCCACGGCCTTCATCCGGTGGTCGGTCTGGGCGGCGTAGGGCGCGTAGGCGCCGGAGCCGCACACGCCCATCACGCCGATGCGGTCGGGGTCGATCTCGGGGCGGGTGGTGAGGTGGGAGACCGCCGCGCGGAAGTCCTCGGCACGCTGGAAGGGGTCCTCCAGACCGCGCGGCAGGCCCTCGGACTCGCCCTGGAAGGCGGCGTCGAAGGTCAGGACGGCGAAGCCCTCCTTGACCAGGCGGGTCGCGTACGCCGCCGGGGCCTGCTCCTTGACTCCGGTCGTGGGGTGGCCGACGACGAGGGCGGCGAACGGTCCGTCGACTCCGTCGGGGAGATAGAGGTGGCCGGCGAGCTGCAGGCCGTTGGTCGGGAAGCGGACGTCAGTCCTCATGTTCTGCTCCTGCGGGGTGGTGGGCGGCCGGCGATCTGCGGGCCCGTATCCACTGTCCGGCCGACGGCCGGGCGCAGGAAGGTCGTGCTGTTTCCTAGGAAGGATCTCTCCCAGGCAGGGCCTTCTCCCCGGTGCCATGCTGAAGGAATGACTGGTTCCGCGCATCTTCGTGAGCTCGGTGAGTTCCTCAGGCACCGCCGTGGCGAGCTCACCCCCGCGCAGGTGGGGCTCCCCGAGCGCGCGCACACCCGGCGGCGCGTGCGGGGGCTGCGCCGCGAGGAGGTGGCCGAGCTCGCCGCGATCAGCACCGACTACTACGTACGCATCGAACAGGGCCGGCTGGCGCCGTCGCCGCCGGTGCTCGACTCCCTTGCGCGGGAGCTGCGGCTGGACGCCGACCAGAGGACGTACGCGGAAGGACTGGTCGCCCAGGCCGCGCGGACCGGACACCGCACGACGCCGCGCCGGTCCCCGCGCCCCCACGTGCACCCGCACCTGACCCGGCTGCTTGGCCAGCTCACCACCACGCCCGCCATCGTCTTCGGCCCACGGCTCGACATCCTCGCGTGGAACCCGCTGGCGGCGGAACTGCTCTGCGACTTCGCGGCCGTGCCCGAGTCCGAGCGCAACTACATCCGCATGGTCTTCACCGACCCGGCGATGCGCGACGTCTACCCGGACTGGGAGGACGTGGCCCGCACCTGCGTCGAGGTCCTGCGGATGGAAGCCGGAACGCATCCGGCCGACCCGGCCCTCACGGCTCTCGTGGGCGAACTGGCCGTCGCCGACCGGCAGTTCCGGGCCTGGTGGGCCGAACACCGGGTCGCACACCAGGACTTCGGCAGCAAACGCATCGCCCACCCCGCCGTCGGCGAACTCACCCTCGACTGGGACACCTTCCGCTACGCCGGTTCCCCCGAACAGCAGCTCGTCCTCTGGTCGGCCGAACCCGGCACCCCGGACGCGGAACGCCTGTCCGCGCTGGCCCGCGGCACGGCACGGCCCGGAGCCGGGGACCTTCCTGAGCGCCGCCGCGCCTGAAAGGTGTGCGTGACGCGCTTGCCGCACCCGGTCCTTCCGGCGGCGCTACGCCACCCCGCCCGGCGGCGGTGTCGGCGCTCCCGGCAGCCGCACCACCGCCTCCGCGCCCGGGCCGCCGTCCAGGGGGGCGCGCAGGGAGACCTCGCCGCCCGCCTCGCGGATGGCGCGGGCCACGATGGACAGGCCCAGGCCGGAGCCGGGGAGGGCGCGGGCGGAGGGGGAGCGCCAGAAGCGTTCGAAGACGTGCGGGAGGTCGGCGGGCGGGATGCCGGGGCCGTGGTCGCGGACGGTCAGTTCGCCGAGGTGGAGGCGGACGTCGACGGTGCCCGAGGGCGGGCTGAACTTGACGGCGTTGTCGAGGAGGTTCATCAACGCCCGCTCCAGGACCGGGGGTTCGGCCCGTACGTACCAGGGGGCGAGCGAGACGTCGAAGGACAGCTCCGGGCCGCGCAGGCGGGCGCGTTCCACGGCGGTACGGGTCAGGTCGTGCCAGCCGACGACCTTCGGGGAGGCGTGCCCGGGGGCCGACTCCGGGCGGGCCAGCACCTGCAGGTCGGTGATGAGGGAGGCGAGTTCGCTCATCTGGGCCTTCACCGACGACAGGAGCGCCCTGCGGTCGTCCGGGGGGAGCGGGCGGCCCGTGTCCTCGCTGCGGGCGAGGAGTTCGATGTTGGTGCGCAGGGAGGTGAGGGGGGTGCGCAGCTCGTGGCCGGCGTCCGCGATCAGTTGGGACTGGAGGTCGCGGGAGGAGGCGAGGGCCGCGGTCATCGCGTTGAAGGAGGCGGACAGGCGGGCGATCTCGTCGTCGCCCTCGACGGGGATGCGCAGGCTCAGGTCCTCGGTGCGGGCGACGTGTTCGACGGCGCCGGTGAGCCGGTCGACGGGGCGCAGCCCGCTGCGGGCGACCCAGAGTCCCGCGCCGCCCGCCAGGAGGACGCCGGCCCCGGCGACGAAGAGCAGGAGCAGGGCGAGGTCGTCCAGCGGCTTGTCGACCTCGCCGAGCGGGCGGGCGACGGACACGGCGAGCTGGAGCTGGGGGTAGTCGCGCAACGGGTAGGTGTAGACCCGGTACTTCCTGCCGTCGGAGGCGACGGCGTCGTGGTGCGCCTCCGCCAGGTGTCCGGCGGCCACCGCCCGGTCCAGGTCCGTCACCCGGACCGACTGCCGGCCCATGATGACGCACTGCTGGTCGTCGGCCGTGACGACCTGGATGGTCTGCTGGTACGCGGTGGGGTCGTCGCGGCCGGGGATCTCGCGCAGGCAGCGGGCCCGGCCCGCCGCCGGGTCGAGGTCGATCCGCTGGGACACGTAGCCCCGGTCGGGGAGGTTGTTGCTCAGCGAACCGTCCAGGGCGTTCAGCAGCGCCTCCCGCGTGACGAACCAGCAGGCCACGGATGCGGCGGCGACGGCGAGCGCGACGGCGGTGGCGACGAGCAGGGCGAGCCGGGAGCGCAGGGGGAGGCGGCGGTGGCGGCGGACGGGGCCGTTCACTCCCCGCCCCGCAGGACGTAGCCGACGCCCCGGACCGTGTGGACCAGGCGGGGCTCGCCGGCCGCCTCGGTCTTGCGGCGCAGGTACATGACGTACACGTCGAGCGAGTTCGAGGACGGTTCGAAGTCGAAGCCCCAGACGGACTTCAGGATCTGCTCGCGGGTGAGGACCTGACGGGGGTGCGCCAGGAACATCTCCAGCAGGGTGAACTCGGTGCGGGTCAGCTCGACCGGGCGCTCGCCGCGGGTCACCTCGCGGGTGACCAGGTCCATCCGCAGGTCCTCGAAGGACAGGACGTCGCCCGGCGTCCCGGGCAGCCCGGCCTGGGCCGCGTACGAACTGCGGCGGAGCAACGCCCTTACCCGCGCGAAGAGTTCGTCCAGCTCGAAGGGCTTGACCAGGTAGTCGTCGGCGCCCGCGTCGAGGCCGGAGACCCGGTCGCCGACCGTGTCGCGGGCGGTGAGCATCAGGATCGGCGTGGTGTCACCGGAGTGGCGCAGCCGGCGGGCGGCGGTGAGGCCGTCCATGCGCGGCATCTGGATGTCGAGCACGATCAGGTCGGGGGAGTGCGCGGCGATCTTCATCAGCGCCTCGGCCCCGTCCACGGCGACCTCGGTCGCGTACCCCTCGAAGGCCAGACTGCGCTGGAGCGCCTCGCGCACGGCGGGCTCGTCGTCGACGACGAGGATGCGCTCGGCGGAGGCCGTCGTCCGGTCCTCGGGGGGCGTGGCTGCGGGAGTCATCTCGTCCTGGTCCTGCTCTTCTCGGTACGGGGCGGCGCGTCCAGCTTTGCACGGTGCCGGGCGTCACACGCCGAGGCCGCCGAGGCCGTCGCCGCGCTGCTCCGGCCGGCCCTGGTCCTGCTGCCGGCCGCCCGGGCCGCCCTTGCGGAGGCTGTCGAGGT
The DNA here is from genome assembly GCF_044751045.1 of Streptomyces sp. NPDC088745. Classification (NCBI taxonomy): domain Bacteria; kingdom Bacillati; phylum Actinomycetota; class Actinomycetes; order Kitasatosporales; family Streptomycetaceae; genus Streptomyces; species Streptomyces sp. NPDC088745. Next base: position 552,489 of record NZ_JBIVLB010000001.1, on the reverse strand, counting down.
CGGCCTTGACCGTGTCCACCGGGATGGCGAAGCCGAGGCCCACGCTGCCCGCGCTGCCGCCGTCGCCCGAACTCGGTGCGTACATCGCGGAGTTGATGCCGATGATCTCACCGCGCATGTTGATGAGCGCGCCGCCGGAATTGCCGGGGTTGAGGGACGCGTCGGTCTGGAGGGCCTTGTACGTGGTCTTGGACCGGCCGGTGTCGCCGTTGAACTGCTCGCCGCCGAACTCGAACGGCCAGCCGCCGCCGTCGCGCTGCTGCTGGGGCTGCTCCTTGGAGACCGTGACGTCCCGGTCGAGGGCGGAGACGATGCCGCTGGTGACGGTGCCGGACAGGCCCTCGGGGGAGCCGATCGCGACGACCTGGTCGCCGACCTTGACGTCCTTGCTGCTGCCGAGCTTGGCGGTGGGGAGCTTGGCGGCGCCCTGGATCTTCAGGAGGGCGAGGTCCTTGTCCGGGTCGGTGCCGACGACCTCGGCGGTGTAGGTCCTGCCGTCCGACAGCTTGACCTTGACGGAGTCGGCCCCGGCGATGACGTGGTTGTTGGTGACGACCTCGCCGTCGGCGGTGATGATCACACCGGACCCGGTGGACCGGCCGGACGACGACTGCGCGCCGATCTCCACGATGGCGGGGCCGACGGCCTGCGCGACGCCGGAGACGGTGCCCATGCTGGACTGCGAGACGTTGCTGCCGGGGGCTCCCGCGCTGCTGAGGCCGGTGCCGTCGTCACCGGTGTAGCGCTCGGTGAGGTACGCGGCGCCGCCGCCGAAGGTCGCGGCGACGACGGCGACCGCGGCGAGCAGGGCCACCGGGCGGCCGGCGCGGCGCCGGTGGACGGTGGGGGCGTGCGCCGGGGGCGGCGGGAACCCGGTGTACGCGGGCTGCGGGTGCGGGTCGCTGCCGGGGGCGCCTGCGGGGTCGGGGGCGCTGCCGGTGGGGAAGGTCTCGTTCGTCATGTTCATGAGCTTGGGCTCGGCGCATGAGAACTGTCTGAGGGCCGGTTAAGAAGCCCGGCAGATTCCCGTATGCCCGATGTAAGGGAGCGCGGGCGCCTGCGGGGAAACCGCCCCCGGCCCCGCGCACGCCGCCCGGCTATTCGCAGCCCCCGGCGCACCGCCCAGCCACCCCCAGCCGCACGAACGCCGCCCGGCTACCCGCAGCCGCACGAGCGCCGCACGATCAGCGCCGAAGGGAACTGCTTCACCCGCTCCCGGCGCGAGCCCGCCACCCGCAGGCCGTCGTCCAGGACCAGGTCCACCGCCGCCCGCGCCATCGCCGGGCGGTCCGAGGAGACGGTGGTCAGCGGCGGGTCCGTCAGGGCCGCCTCCTTGACGTCGTCGAAACCGGCCACCGCCAGGTCCCCCGGCACGTCGATCCGCAGCTCGCGCGCCGCCCGCAGCACGCCGATCGCCTGGTCGTCCGTCGAGCAGAAGATCGCGGGCGGGCGCTCGGGCCCGGAGAGGAGCCCGAGCGCCACCTCGTACGCCGCGTAGCGGTCGTACGGCGCCTGGAAGAGCCGCCCCTCCGTCGACCGCCCCGACTCGTGCATCGCCCGCCGCCAGCCCTCGACGTGGTCGGCGACCGGGTCGCCCACCGCCGGGGTGGACTCGACGCCGCCGAAGCAGACGACGTACTCATGGCCGTGTTCCAGCAGGTGCCGCGTCGCGAGCTGCGCGCCGCCGATGTCGTCCGTGACGACGGCGACGTCGTCGATGGCCTCCGGCCGCTCGTGCAGGAGCACGACCCGGGCGTCCCACGCGTCGATCTCGGCGGCGGCGCTCTCGCTCATGCCCTGGCTGACCAGGATGAGGCCCGAGACCCGCATGCCGAGGAAGGCCCGCAGGTAGTGGATCTCGCGCTCGTTGCGGTAGTCGGAGTTGCCGACCAGCACCATCTTTCCGCGCTCGGCGGCCGCCTGCTCCACCGCGTGCGTCATCTCGGCGAAGAACGGCTGCCGGGCGTCCGGCACGATCATCCCTATGAGGTCCGTGCGGCGGGACGCCATGGCCTGCGCGACCCGGTCCGGGCGGTAGCCCAGCTCCTTGATCGCGGCGAGGACACGCTCGCGCGTGGCCGGGGCGACCGGCCGGGGTCCGTTGTTGATGACGTAACTGACGACCGCGGTCGACGTCCCCGCCAGTCTTGCCACATCGTCCCGCGTCACCTTGGCCACGCGCGGAAGTCTACGCGGAGAGACCAGGTCACAGGCCGGTCGTCCCAAGGATCCGGCCGACTTGGCCCGGTACGGGTCATTCCGCCGTCCGGGCTACCGAGGCGGAGGCCCGTGCGCGGGCCTTCTCGGCCTCCCGGCCGACGGCCCGCCCCGGCCCGCGGGCCTCCGTCGTGTCCGTCTTCGCCGCCTTCTCTGGTTTCTCCGGTTTCTCCGGTACCACGAAGCGGTAGCCGACGTTGCGGACGGTACCGATCAGGGACTCGTTCTCGACGCCGAGCTTCGCGCGCAGCCGCCGCACGTGGACGTCCACCGTGCGCGTGCCGCCGAAGTAGTCGTAGCCCCACACCTCCTGGAGGAGCTGCGCGCGCGTGAAGACCCGGCCCGGGTGCTGCGCCAGGTACTTCAGCAGCTCGAACTCCTTGAAGGTCAGGTCCAGCACCCGCCCCTTGAGCTTCGCGCTGTACGTCGCCTCGTCCACCGTCAGGTCGCCGTTGCGGATCTCGGTGGGGATGTCGTCCGCGGTCAGGTTCCGGCGGCCCGTCGCCAGGCGCAGCCGCGCCTCGACCTCGGCCGGGCCCGCCGTGTCCAGGAGGACGTCGTCGACGCCCCAGTCGGCGGTGACGGCGGCCAGGCCGCCCTCGGTGACGACCAGGATCAGCGGGCAGCCGGGCCCGGTGGAGCGCAGCAACTGGCACAGCGACCGCACCTGCGGGAGGTCGCGGCGGCCGTCGATCAGGATGGTGTCCGCGCCGGGGGTGTCCACCAGCGCCGGTCCTTCGGCGGGGGCCACGCGCACGCTGTGCAGCAGCAGGCCGAGGGCGGGGAGCACCTCCGTCGACGGCTGGAGGGCGTTGGTGAGGAGCAGCAGGGAGCTCATCGCGCCCCACCTGCTCGCACGATCGTCGTCGTCTTCGGTTGGTGCACGGTTCGCTCGCCCATAACGTCGGTTCCTCCTCGGTCCCTGCGAGGACGTTTACGGCACTGCATGCGTACTGCTGGGTGGGTACGTACTGCTGTGTACGTACGTCCTAGGCCGAAGGCCCCCGCGCCCCGGGGTCCGACGTGCCCGCTTTCCTGCTCTCTTGCCCTGTTCTTTCCGAGCTCTTTAGGTCACCCGGAAAGCACAAAAGGACTCGGGGGCAACGCTGCCCGAGTCCTCTGCCCAGCAGAATAGCCCACCGTGCGGACGCCCTCCCTGTTCCGTTGATCACCCCGCGGACCCGGCGCACCGCCCGGTCGTGCCGCGGTCCGGGCCCGCGTAAGGCGGGGCCGCGGTTTTTCGTGCGCACCGGTGCACGGGGGGCGCACGGAAGCGCGTCAGGGCGTGGGGGCCGAAGCGGTGGTGGCGGGCGGGTGCGCCGGATGGCCCATGATGGACAGCTGACGAGCCGGTCGCGTGAGAGGAGTGCCGCTGTGGCAGCGGGAACCATCCGCTTTTGGGCGGCGGCCAAGGCCGCCGCGGGCACCGCCGAGGAGCCGTACGCGGCAGACACCCTGGCCGAAGCGCTGGACGCGGTCCGCGAACGGCATCCGGGGGAGCTGACGCGGGTGCTCCAGCGGTGCTCGTTCCTGATCGACGGCGACCCCGTCGGCACTCGTGACCACGGGACGGTACGGCTGGCCGAGGGCGGCACGGTCGAGGTGCTCCCGCCGTTCGCAGGAGGGTGAACCCCAGACCATGAGCAACTCCAGCAGCAACGAGCAGTACCCGTACCGGCAGCAGGGCCACAACCGGCCGCCGGCCGACGCGTACGGGCAGGACCCCTTCCCGGCCGCTCCGTACGGCGACCAGCCCCACCCCGCCGACCAACAGGCCCCGCAGTCCCCGCAGTTCCAGGCTCAACCCCAGCCCCAGGACCCGTACTCCACCCAGACCTGGCAGGGCCTGACCTGGGACACCCAGTACCAGGCGGCCCAGCCCGGGTTGGCGGCCGCGGACACCGCGTACCTCCCGCAGCAGAACCAGCCCTCGTACGACGGCTCGTACGGCGGCACCCCGGACGGCTCGTACGGGGGTTCCTCGGACGCCTCGTACGGGGGTCCTCCGGACGGTTCGTACGGCGGCCCTGCGTACGGGACCCAGCCGACCGGCAGTCAGCCGCTCCCGCCCGAGGTTCCGGCCCAGCACCCCCACCCCCAACCACAGCCCCACCCCCAGCCCCACCCCCAGCCCGGCCCCGAGCAGTGGCACGCCCCCGCCGCCGCGGCCCCGCGGGCCCACGCCCCGCACGGCGTCCCCCCGGCCGCGGAGCCCGCTCCCGCCTACAGCTCCCCGGCGACCCGCGGCAACGTGCGGATCACCGACGCCCAGCGGGCCCGCGCCGAAGGGCGGTCGCCGGTCATAGAGCCCGGCATGCGGCCCGCCCTGATCACGGCGGTGCTCGGCGCGCTGCTCGCCGGGGCGGCGTCGTTCGGGCCGTTCGCCCTGGTCGTGCCGTTGGTGCTGCTCCAGGCGGTCACGGCGGCCGGCTGGTTCCGGCTGAACGGCATGTGGCCCGCCCGGCAGGGCATCGCGCTGGCCTTCCTCGGCGGTGTGGTCGCCGACGTGGCGATCCTGTTCCTCGACGCCCTGTACGCGCCCGCCGCGATCCTGGGCACGCTCGGCGTCTGGGTGCTGCTCACCCTCGTCCTGCACCTGCGCAACGGGATGCCCGCCGACGAGCGGCTGTACGCCCTGACCGCGGGCGTCACCTCGGCCGCCCTCGCGGTCGTCGCCTCCGGGCACCTGGCGGCGGACCCCAAGGCCATGACGGTCGGCGGGGCCGCGGTCGCCGTCGCGGTCTTCGCGCGGGCGCTGCCGCTGCCGACGGCCGCGTCGGTGGCGGTCGCGCTGCTCGCCGCGGCGGGCGCCGGCATCGCGGTCGGCGGGACCAACGGGGTCGGCACGGGCGGCGCGGTGATCGGCCTCGGGGCTGGCGTGTGCGCGCTGATCGGGCTGCGGGTGGCGAGCTACGACTACCCGTCGAAGTTCGTGCACATGACCGCCGGCGTGGCGCTCCCGCTGACGGCGGCGGCCCCGGCGGTGTACCTGCTGGGCAGGGCGTTCGCCTGACCGCGGTGTCGTTGTGGCAGGTGGTCATCGGTGGGAATGGTGTGATCCCCACCGGTTAGGCTCACCGTCAGACACGGGGGCCGACGAACGCGGGTGGGGGAACACCGGTCATGCGAGCGATACGAATACTTCTCATCCTGGCGGTGGTCTTCGGCGGCATCTTCGTCGCCGCCGACCGCCTGGCCGTGAACTACGCCGAGGGCGAGGTCGCCGCCAAGGTCCGCACCAGCCAGGGCCTCGCCACGGAACCCCAGGTCGACATCAAGGGCTTCCCGTTCCTCACCCAGGTCCTGGGCAAGAACCTCGACCGGGTCGACGTCGCCCTGGACGGCCTCCAGGCGAGCGCGGACGGCAAGAAGCTGACGGTGGGCAGGATGACCGCCGAACTGCACGACGTGGCCCTGGAGAACAACTTCTCCTCCGCCACCGCCGCCCGTGCCACCGGCACCGCCGTGATCTCCTACGACGACCTCACCCGCGCCGCGGGCGACAAGGACGTCAAGCTCGCCCACGGCGGGAACGGCAAGGTCAAGGTCACCGGCACGGTCTCGGTCCTGGGCCGGGAGATCACCCGCAGCGTGCTGTCCAGCGTGAGCCTGAAGGACGGCGGCAGGTCCATCGCCGTGCGCGCCGACGAGGTGCCCGGACAGGGCATCCCCGGCGTCGAGGAGCTGATCCGCAAGAAGATCGACTTCGAGCGCCCGATCGGCGGCCTGCCGAACGGCCTGAAGCTGGACAAGGTCACCCCGGTCGAGACGGGCATGGAGATCTCCGTGAGCGGGGCGAACGTGCACCTGGCCGGATAGCGAGACGGAGGAGTCCATTCCGCAGGACTGGACGCCGAACGGGCGGGACGAGGGGCCGGGACGGACGTTCCGGCCCCTCGTCGTATCCCATGCACCGGACGTTTTCGTCTCACGATATGACACACCGGTGACACGCCCACCGGTACGTCCCTACGATCGGACCCATGCAGCAGCGACAGGCGGACCTCACGAAGCGGCGGGCAGTAGACCTGTGCCGCGTCGCCGCCATGCTCTGTCGCCGCTCCTTCTGAGCGGGACCCGCCGGGCCTCGTAGTCCGTACCCCCGCCTTCCCGGGGCGATCCGCGCCCCCTCCCGACGTACCGTGCGCCGCCGCCCCCGCGGCCCCGCAGCCGTACCCGGGCGCACCCCGCAGCACCGTGCAAGCACGCACCCGTATCCCCCCGTAACTGCCCCGGAGGAGAAACACATGAGCCGCAGCGACGTACTGGTCGACGCCGACTGGGTCGAGGCCCACCTGGACGACCCGAAGGTGGCCGTCGTCGAGGTCGACGAGGACACCAGCGCGTACGAGAAGAACCACATCCGCAACGCGATCCGGATCGACTGGACCAAGGACCTCCAGGACCCGGTCCGCCGCGACTTCGTCGACCAGGCCGGCTTCGAGAAGCTCCTCTCCGAGAAGGGCATCGCGAACGACACCACGGTCGTCCTCTACGGCGGCAACAACAACTGGTTCGCCTCCTACGCCTTCTGGTACTTCAAGCTGTACGGCCACGGCGACGTCCGCCTCCTGGACGGCGGCCGCAAGAAGTGGGAGCTGGACTCCCGCGACCTGGTCGACGGCGCGCAGGTCCCGCAGCGCGAGAAGACCTCGTACAAGGCCCAGCCGCAGGACGAGTCCATCCGCGCCTACCGCGACGACGTGGTGGCGGCCATCGACACCCAGAACCTGGTCGACGTCCGCTCGCCCGACGAGTTCTCCGGCAAGCTGCTGGCCCCCGCCCACCTCCCGCAGGAGCAGTCGCAGCGCCCCGGCCACGTGCCCGGCGCCCGCAACATCCCGTGGTCGAAGAACGCCAACGACGACGGCACCTTCAAGTCCGACGAGGAACTCAAGGCGCTCTACGAGGCCGAGCGGGTCGACCTGTCGAAGGACACCATCGCCTACTGCCGCATCGGTGAGCGCTCGGCCCTGACCTGGTTCGTCCTGCACGAGCTCCTCGGCGTCGAGAACGTCAAGAACTACGACGGCTCCTGGACCGAGTACGGCTCCCTGGTCGGCGTGCCGATCGAGCTCGGCGCCGGCAAGTAAGCACCCTCCCTCCCTCACGGAACTTGGAGTACCCCTCATGTGCGGAGCACAGGCCGGCGGCCCCGACGCCTCCACCATCAAGCCCGGTGAGACCACCATCCAGGGCAGCGTCACCAGGAACGGCGAGCCGGTGACCGGCTACGTCCGCCTCCTCGACTCGACCGGCGAGTTCACCGCCGAGGTCCCCACCTCGGCCACCGGTCAGTTCCGCTTCTACGCCGCCGAGGGCACCTGGACGCTGCGCGCCCTGGTCCCGGGCGGCACGGCCGACCGCACGGTCGTCGCCCGGACGGGCGGGCTCGCGGAGGTCGCGATCGCGGTCTGAGAACCGCGTCGCGCAGCGATACCGGCCGGAGGGCCGCACCCACAGGGGGTTGGACGCCATACCTGTGACGAAGGGTGCGGCCCTCCGGTCTGCTCTTTCCTGACGCGTCCCTCGTACCGCCCGGCCCCCGGACGTACCGTGGGGGCATGTACGCCCGTCGCCGCCGTGGCTACTTCCTTCTGATGGGGACGTGCCTCGTCCTCTTCGTGGGCGCGTGCGCGGTCGTGCGGCTGTGGTCGGTGCCGGTCGCGGTCGGCATGTGCGTGGTGGCGGCCGTCATCCCGCCCGTCGCTGCGGTCGTCGCCAACCGGAAGGGGCCCGAGGACCGGTGGTACGACGACACCACCGGGGACCCCGGGTCCGACGACTGGTGGGACGAACTGGACGGGCGTCCCCGGCGTCAGTAGACGAGTGCCTGCACGCCGTCCGCCATGATCTCGCTCACGAACACCTGCGCCCCGGCGATCCGCACGCCCTCCAGCACGTCCTGCTCGCCGATGTCGCGCCGTACCGCGCACTGCGTGCACAGGGTGATCGTCCCGCCCGCCTGGACCGACTCGATCAGGTCCGGCAGCGGCGCCGAGTGCGGCAGCTCGAACTGCGCCGCCCTCCCCGGCAGCGCGAACCACGCCGACTCACCGGTCAGCCACAGCGACACCTCCACCCCGCTGGCCACCGCCACCGCCGCGACGGTGAACGCCTGCGAACACCGCTCGGGGGCGTCGGCCCCGGCGGTCACCTTGATCACGAGCTTCTTCGACATGCCCCGACCCTAGTGCGCGGCGAACCTCACCGAGAGCGCCGGAGCCCGGCGGACTAAGCTGGGGGCCGGCCCGTGTCCCACACCCCGCTCATCCCAAGGAGCACCCCGTGCTTGAGGCAGTCTTCTCCGCCCTGCTGGTCCTGGTCTGCGTCGGCGTCCTCGCCTTCGCCGGTCTGGCCGTGAAGAAGCTCTACCAGGGCCAGCGCTGACCCGTACGGACGCACACGCGTACCGGACAGCGAGCCGTCACCCCCTCCACACAGATCGCCTGAGCCCCTCATGATCGAGATCCCGTCCGACCTCCACCCGGACCTCGTCCCCCTCGTCTTCCTCCTCGGGAAGTGGACGGGTGCGGGCGTCACCGACTTCCCCGGCCAGGAGAAGGCCAACTTCGGCCAGGAAGTCACCTTCAGCCACGACGGCCGCGACTTCCTGGAGTACGTCTCGCACTCCTGGATCCTCGACGCCGAGGGCAACAAGGTGAAGCCGCTGGAGACCGAGTCCGGCTTCTGGCGCGTCGACAAGGACCGCAAGGTCGAGGTCGTCATGACCCGCGACACCGGTGTCGTCGAGATCTGGTACGGCGAGCTGGCCGCCCAGAAGCCGCAGATCGACCTGGTGACGGACGCCGTCGCGCGCACCGCCGCGTCCGGCCCCTACACGGGCGGCAAGCGTCTGTACGGCTACGTCAAGAGCGACCTGATGTGGGTCGGTGAGAAGGCCACCCCCGAGGTCGAGCTGCGCCCGTACATGTCCGCGCACCTGAAGAAGACCGTCACCCCGGAGGAGGTCGAGGCCATGGCCAAGAACCTCCCCGACCTGCCGGACGACGGCATCGCGTTCTTCCGCTGAGCCGGACGCGGGCCGGACGCTCGCCGCGCTGCCTACACTGGGCGGCGTGGTGAGCACCGACTGGAAGAGTGATCTGCGGCAGCGCGGTTATCGGCTGACACCGCAGCGGCAGCTTGTGCTGGAAGCGGTGGACGCGCTGGAGCACGCGACGCCCGACGACATCCTGGGCGAGGTGCGCAAGACCGCTTCCGGGGTCAACATCTCGACCGTCTACCGCACCCTGGAGCTCCTGGAGGAGCTCGGGCTGGTCAGCCACGCGCATCTCGGGCACGGCGCGCCGACGTACCACCTCGCCGACCGGCACCACCACCTCCACCTCGTGTGCCGGGACTGCTCCGACGTCATCGAGGCCGACGTGGAGGTCGCCGGGGACTTCATCGCCAAACTGCGGGGCGAATTCGGGTTCGAGACCGATATGAAGCACTTCGCGATCTTTGGCCGGTGCGCCGGCTGCACGGCGGGGACCACGGCGGAGAAGGGCTCCCCGGCCGAGTCGTAGGCTGGGTGGTATGCAGTCGAATTCACCGAGCAGCCCCCTCCTCTCCCTGCCCGGCGCCGTCCCCGCCGAGGGACGTGACGAGGGCGTGGCCGCGCACTACGGGGACCTGTTCCGCGAGCAGCGCGCGCTCGCCGGCGGGTCGGGTTTCGTGGACCTCTCGCACCGGGGGGTCGTCGCCGTCACCGGTTCCGACCGGCTGAGCTGGCTGCACCTGCTGATCACCCAGCACGTCACCGAGCTGCCCGCCGGGCAGGCCACCGAGGCGCTGGTGCTCACCGCCAACGGGCACGTCGAGCACGCGATGTACCTGGTGGACGACGGCGAGACCGTCTGGATGCACGTCGAGCCGGGCACCCGGGGCGAGTTGATCGCGTACCTGGAGAGCATGAAGTTCTTCTACCGGGTCGAGGTCCAGGACCGGACGGACGACTTCGCCGTCGTCTGGCTGCCCGCCGGGTCGATCGCCGAGGCGCCGGACGGCGTGGTCGTACGGGAGACCGCGTACGGACGGGACCTGTTCCTGCCGCGCGCCGACCTGGAGAAGTTCGCCGCCGGGCACGGGCCCGCGGCGGGCGTGCTGGCGTACGAGGCGCTGCGGGTGGAGGGGCGCCGGCCCCGGCTCGGGTTCGAGACCGACCACCGGACCATCCCGCACGAGCTGGGATGGATCGGCAGCGCGGTGCACCTGCAGAAGGGCTGCTACCGGGGGCAGGAGACCGTCGCCCGCGTGCAGAACCTCGGGAAGCCGCCGCGCCGGCTGGTCTTCCTGCACCTGGACGGCAGCGAGGTCCTGCTGCCGCCGTCGGGGACGCCGGTGCGGCTGGCGGCCGACGGCCCGGACGGACGGCAGATCGGCTTCGTGACGACGTCCGTGCGCCACCACGAGCTCGGGCCGATCGCGCTCGCGCTGGTGAAGCGGAACGTGCCGGTGGACGCCGAGCTCATGGCGGGGGACACGGCGGCCGCCCAGGAGGTCGTCGTCGAGCAGTAGGGCACTTCGCGGCCCGGATGTCCCACTTTCCGGGCCCGGAGGTCCCTCTGCTCCGATTCTCCGGGCCTAGACGTCCAGCAGCACCGTGAATGGCCCGTGGTTGGTCAGCGACACCCGCATGTCCGCCCCGAACCGGCCCGTCTCCACCGTCGCCCCCAGCTCCCGCAGCCGCGCCACGACCTCCTCGACCAGCGGCTCGGCGACCTCGCCGGGGGCGGCGGCGTTCCAGGTGGGGCGCCGGCCCTTCCTGGCGTCCCCGTACAGGGTGAATTGTGAAATCACCAGGAGCGGGGCGTTCACGTCGGAACAGGACTTCTCGCCCTCCAGGATCCGCACCGACCACAGCTTCCCGGCCAGTTGCGCCGCTTTCTGCGGGGTGTCCTCGTGGGTCACTCCCACCAGGACACACAGGCCCTCGCCGACGATCTCCCCGACCGTCTCGCCGCCGACGACGACGCTCGCGCCGTCCACTCTCTGCACCACAGCTCGCATGCCGACCATGATGCCCGCCCGCGATCCCCTCCCCCGTGCAAGGGCCATACGGGTGCAGTGTGCCTGCGTGGGAAGCGGCAGGAGTGGCACGATGCGGGGCAAGGCGGTGCGCCGCACCGTTCGAGGGGACGGACACTCATGAGCATTTCTGGCGCCGGGCACACGGTTCACGGCCACAGGGCCGGTGATCGAGGGGTGCGCGACGCACTGCCCGCACTTCCACCGCTCGACCTCGGGGCCCTGGGCCTGCCCGAGCTGCGCACCCTGCGCCAGGGCGCGCAGAGCGACGAGGCCGACCTCAGTTACGTACGGCGGCTGCTGCACGGCCGCATCGACATCCTGCGCGCCGAGCTGGCCCGGCGGGGCGGGCCCATGACGCCCGTGGTGGAGCGGCTGTCGGAGATCCTCGCCGACACCCCCTCCGCCCACCGTTCCTCCGCCCGGCACGTGACGCTGTCCACACCGCGCAACGAGGAGTACACGCGGCTGGCCGCCGAGATGCTCGCGGAGGTCGAGCTGTCCGACCTCGACGCCCGGACGGACGCGGAGCTGCACGCGGGAATGGACCGCCTGATCGGCTACGAGCAGCAGGTCTCCCGGCAGCGGCAGGCCCTCCAGCGCACCGCCGACGATTGCAGCGCGGAGATCGCCCGCAGGTACCGTGAAGGCGAAGCACAAGTAGACGATCTGCTCCATTGAGGTCCTGACCGGGCGATCCCCGGCCGGCCCCGATCGCGGGCGGGTCCCTGTCCGGAAGGCCCCTGTCGACGATGACGACCTCCACCGCCCCCGCTGCCGGCCCGGCCCCTGTCATACCCCCGGTCCTCGCCGAAGTCGTCCGATCCGGCTTCGTCGAGGGCCACCACCGGGGTTCGCTGGTGGTGCTGGCGGCCGACGGCAGCACGGAGCTCGCCCTCGGCGACGTCACCTCCCCCGTCTTCCCCCGCTCCAGCAACAAGCCCATGCAGGCCGCCGCCGTGCTCCGGGCGGGCCTGGACCTGTCCGGCGAGCGCCTGGCGCTGGCCGCCGCGAGCCACTCCGGGGAGGGCTTCCACCTCGCTCTCGTGCGCGAGATGCTCAGCGAGTACGGGCTCACCGACGCCGACCTCCAGACGCCGCCGGACCTGCCGCTGGACCCCGTCGAGGCCGAGGCGTACCTGGCCGCCGGGCACGTCCGCGACCGGGTCACCATGAACTGCTCCGGCAAGCACGCCGCGATGATCGCCGCCTGCCGGCTGAACGGCTGGGACACCGCCGGCTACCTGGACCCCGCCCACCCCCTCCAGCAGCTCGTCCTGGCGGGCGTGGAGCGCGCGGCGGGCGAGCGGGTCACGGCCGTGGGCACGGACGGCTGCGGGGCGCCGCTGATGGCGATCAGCCTGGCCGGCCTCGCCCGCGCCTTCCGGCACTTCGTCCTCGCCGACGAGGGCACCCCCGAGCGCCGGGTGGCCGACGCGATGCGGGCGCACCCCGAGTACGTGGCGGGCACGAGGCGCCCCGACACCTGGCTGATGCGGGCCGTGCCGGGGGCCCTGTCGAAGATGGGCGCGGAGGCCGTGCAGGCGATGGCGCTGCCGGACGGGCGGGCCCTCGCCTTCAAGATCGACGACGGTGCCGGGCGGGCGCTGGGGCCGGTCCTGGCCAGGGCGCTGCGGCTGCTGGGCGTGGACGGCGAGGTGGTGGCCCGGATCGGGGACGCGCCGCTGCTCGGCGGGCCGGTGAAGGTCGGGGAAATCCGGGCGACATTCTGAGCGGGGCGTGCTTAGCGTGGGCGCATGAGCGCCCACGCCGATCTTTCCGCTGCCGCCGACTCCCTTGACGTACGAGTGCTGACCGAGGCCGACTTCCCGGACTGGGCCCGTGCCACCAACACCGGGTTCCTGCGGGCCGCCGCGTACACCGAGGAGGATCTCGCGCTGCGGCTGTCGCGGACCGACCTCTCGCGGGCGCGGGGGGCGTTCGACCAGGGGCGGTGCGTGGCGACGTACCGCTCCTTCGCCCAGCAGCTCACGGTGCCCGGCGGGCAGTTCGTGCGGGCCGACGCGGTCTCCGCGGTCACCGTCGCGCCGACGCACCGCAGGCGCGGACTGCTCAGCCGCATGATCCGCGCGGACCTCGCGGAGGCGAAGGAGCGGGGTGACGTGGTGGCCACCCTGATCGCCGCCGAGTACCCGATCTACGGGCGCTACGGCTTCGGGCACGCCACCTCCACGAACGTCTGGGAGATCGACACGCACCGCACGGGCCTGGACCCCCGCTGGTCGGGCCCCGAGTGCGGCGGCCGGATCGATCTGGTCGACGGCGAGGAGATCCGCAAGGCGGGCCCGGAGCTGCACGAGCGGTTCCGGGCGGAGCGGCACGGCGCGATCGACCGCGACGAGCACTGGTGGCAGGCGCGTACGGGCCTGACCGCGTACTCCTTCGACCCCCAGCCGCCCGCCTTCTACGTGGTCTACCGCGCCCCGGCCTCGCGCGGCGGGCAGGTGGAGGGGCTGGCGGCGTACCGGGCGGACGACATGTGGGGCGACGGCAAGCAGCCGCTGAACACCGTGCACGTGGACCACATGATCGCCACCAGCCCCGCGGCCGAGCGCGCGCTGTGGCACTACCTGTGCTCGATCGACTGGGTGGCGAAGGTGCGGACCGGCTACCGCGCGCCGGACGACCTGCTGCCCGACCTGCTGGTCGATCAGCGGGCGGCGTCCGTGGTGACGTCGGCGGACTGGCTGTGGGTGCGGGTGCTGGACGTCGTACGGGCGCTGGAGGCCAGGACGTACGAGAAGAGCGGGACGGTGGTGCTGGAGGTGGCGGACCGGCTGGGCCTGGCGGGCGGACGCTTCCGGCTGACGGTGTCGGAGTTCGGTACGGCGACCTGCGAGCCGACGGCCGAGGACGCGGAACTCCGCCTCGGTGCGCGGGAGTTGGGGGCGCTGTACCTGGGTGGGCGGTCGGCGCTGCGGATGGCGGCGCTGGGTGAGGTGTCCGAGGAGGTGGCGGGGGCGGCGGCCCGGGTGGACGGATTGTTCCGGACGGCGCGTCAGCCGTGGTGCCCGGACATCTTCTGAGGGTCCTCGCCCGTGCGGCGTCAGCCGAGGGCGGACTGGCCGAGGAAGACCAGGGCCACGGCGCCGATGCTGATGCAGGTGGTGTTCTTCGTCTTGACGCCGACGGTCAGGAAGCCGAGCGCCGCGGCGCCGAGCAGACCGTACTGCTTCTCGACCACCTCGCTGAGAAGGTAGGCGCCGAGGGCGAGGAAGACGATGAGCGGCATGGGGATCACTCCAGACGGTGGTCGGGGTGGCGGCCCGTTGGCCGGTCGGTACGGGCCGTACAGCCAGGCTGGTGGAGGGGCGGACGATCCTGGTGTCGCTGCGGACCATCCCGGTGGAAGCGGAACCACCTTGTACGAGTTGGTGGCCAACTCTTCTGAAGTTGTCCCCATGCACCAAGAACCTTTAACCAGGTCCGTCAACAACTCCCGTTAGATGGTGTGAAGTTGTAGTGTTCTGGTTGTGAGCACAGTCGGCGCCGCGATGAACGGCCGGAAGAGGTCACCCCGAGACGTGGCCGATGCGCTGCGGGCCCGGATCAGAACCGGGGAGCTGCGGCCGGGAGACCGCATGCCGACGCAGGCCCAGTTGGCGGAGGAGTACGCGGTGGAGCGCGGCGCGGTGCGCCAGGCGCTCCGCATCCTGGTCGAGGAGGGGCTGCTGACCAACGTGACCAAGGGCTCCCCGGCGACGGTCGCGGGCGACGCGCCCGCCGCGCTCGGCGCGAGCGTCGCCTCGCCGCCGCAGCCCACCATGGTCGCCCTCGGCTCACGGATCACGGAGGCCTTCGAGGCCGACCACGTCGAGATCGACGCCCTGTGCCTGACGGCCGTCTCGCTGACGCTGGGCTTCGGGGAGGCGCTGCGCCGGGTGCACGAGGGCCGGGTGCGGCCGTCCAGGATCACCGTGCGGGTGCTGCTCCCCAGCCGGAACATCGACCTGGCCTTCCCGACGCCGGTCGCGGACGGCAACGACCCCCGCCCGCACGGCCGTTGGCTCTCCCAGCGCAATGCGCAGGGGCAGGTGCTGCTGCACAACCTCCGCAGCCTGCGCCGCTCGCACGGCATCGACGTGAACGTGACCTTCCGGGCGCTCCCCTTCACTCCCCCCGTGAAGCTGTACCTCCTCAACGGCACGGAGGCCCTCTTCGCGTACTACATGATCACGAAGCAGGAGGAGCAGTTCGAGCAGGACCGCGAGCCCCTGGAGATGTACGACACGGTGGGCACCCGGTCCATGCTGTTCCCCTTCGACCGGCAGGCGGGCGGGGAGCGGGACCGGACGTTCGTGGAGCAGTCGCAGTCGTGGTTCGACGCGATCTGGAACACGATCAGCCAGGATCTGGACCTGGCTGCCAACTGAGCGCGAGTCGGCAGCCGGGCTGCTCCCTAGGCGGCGGCGACGGGCGCGAGCACCGCGAGCGTGAGGAGGGCCGCACCGACGCCCGCGCAGGCGGGGCTCTTGGCCTTCGCCCCGATGCAGATGAGCAGGACACCAATGGAGCCGGGGGCCCCGTAGCGCCACTCGACGAACCTCTCGAATCCGATGACGAAGACGGCGGAAAGCAGCAGCAGAGCAGGCATGGGGTCCCTCCCTCGGGAATCACCGGCGGTACGGGCGGCGGGGAGGCGACGCTGCCTCAGCCAAGTGTGCCAAGTGGCAACCAACTCAAGGGAGTTGTCCCCACTTGGTCGCGATCCATAAACAACTGAGCGACAACTCCCATCAGATGGCTGTGAGTTATACCGTTGTGGTGTGAGCGAGTTGAGCAGTCCGGGAAGCGGTGGCAGGCGGACGTACAGGGAAGTGGCCGACACCCTGCGCGACCGCATCCGAAGAGGCGAGATCAAGGCCGGCGAGCCGATGCCGACACAGGCGGCGCTCGTCAAGGAGTTCTGCGTGGAACGCGGCACCATCCGCCAGGCCCTGCGCGTCCTCCACGCGGAGGGCCTCCTCACGGAGGCGACGCGGGGCGCGCCGGCGAGGGTGGCGGCCGCCTCCCCGGTGACGGCGGAGGGCGACCCCCGGGGCGGCAGTCCGCAGCCCACGCTGAGCGCGCTGGGACCGCGGCTGGCACGGGCCTTCGAGGCGGAGGAGGTCCGCGTCGACGCGTTGAGCCTGACCTCGGAGTCGCTGCTGCTGGCGATCGCGGACCCCCTGAAGCTGATCCACGAGAACCGTCTGAAGCCGTCCTCCGTCACCGTCCGCATCCTGCTGCCGGCCCGCAACATCGAGCTGGCCTTCCCCCGGGGCGTCGAGCCGGACGAAGCCCGGCTGGTCCACCACCGCTGGCTCCAGCAGCGCAACGCGCAGGGGCAGGTGCTGCTGCACAACCTCCGCAGCCTGCGCCGCTCGCACGGCATCGACGTGGACGTGACCTTCCGGGCGCTGCCCTTCACCCCGCCCCTGAAGCTGTACGTACTGAACGGCGCCGAGGCGCTTTTCGCGTACTACAAGGTCATCAGGCGCCAGGAGGAGATCGGGGACACCAACCTGGAGATGTACGACGCGCTGGGCGCGGAGTCGGTCCTCTTCGCCTTCGACGCGGAGACGGGGCTGCGGGACGCGGCCTTCGTCGAACAATCCGCGAAGTGGTTCGACGCGCTCTGGAACACCGTCACCTCGGACCTGACACTCTCCTAATGGCCTCTGAAACCACAGACCTCGAACAGGCGGCGCCGGTGATCGAGCGGGCAGCACAGGCGATCACCGGCGCCACCTGCGTCCTCTTCGACTTCGACGGCCCGATCTGCGGGCTCTTCGCGGAACACCGCGCGCACGACATAGCCGACCGGCTGATCGCCTGGCTCGCCCGCCGGGACCTGGCGGTCCGGATGCCGCAGGAGGACCGGCAGGACCCGCACGCCGTGCTGAGAGCGATCGGGGACAGCCACCCCGACTCCGGGCTGGTGCGCGAACTGGAGGCGGCCCTGACCGACGAGGAACTGCGGGCCGCGCGGACGGCCGCGCCGACGCCGCACGTCGACGACCTCATACGCGAGTGGTCGGCACGCGGCACCCCGCTGGCCATCGCCACCAACAACTCCCCCCGGGCGGCCCACGCCTACCTCTCCCAGCGCGGCCTCGCCCCCTGCTTCGACCGCCACGTCTACGGCCGCACCGCCGACCTGGACCGCCTCAAGCCGGACCCGGACTGCCTCAACCGCGCACTGCGGGCGCTGGACGCGGACCGGCGAAGTCCCTGATGATCGGCGACACCCCGTCCGACCTGGAGGCGGCCGGCCGCGCCGGGGTGGCCTTCCTGGGCTACGCGAAGGACGCACGACGGGTGACACGGCTGAGGGAGGCGGGCGCGGAGGCGGTGGTGGGGTCGTTGGGGGAGGTGCTGGAGCTCATCGGGGGCACCGATCCGCCTGAGCGTCGGGGGCTCGACGACCGGGGTTGAGGGCGGGCGCTCAGAGGTACGTTCCCGTCGTGACGAATCCTCCGGGCGGCGACGGCGGCGGTGAGGTCTTCCGGCGTGTCGCCGCGCAGTTGCGCACGGCCATGTCCGACGGCACGTACACGGTGGGCTCCCTGCTGCCGCCGCAGCGGGAACTGGCCGAGCGCTTCGGGGTCGCCAAGGACACCATCCGGCGGGTGATGAACGAGCTGGTCGGCGAGGGCTGGATCGAGGGGCGGGTCGGCAGCGGGACCCGGGTGGTCAAGGTGCAGCGGGTGCACCCCGGACAGTCGGGAGGCCCGGGGCTGCTGCGTACCGTCGTGGGGGAGACGTTCGCCGCCGACCACGTCACGATGGATGTCTTCAGCCTGACGGCGGAGACCCTGAGCGGGCACCTGGCCGAGCAGGTGCGACGGGTGCGCGAGGGGGAGATCTCCCCCAGCAGCATCAAGGTGCGCCTGCTGCTTCCCGACGCGCAGACGCAGATGCCGTACCCGAGCCCCAAGGACGGCCCCGGCGACGCCCGGCTGGCGGCCCGGATGCACGAACTCAGCGCGCTGCACAGCGAGTTGATCCGCACCAGCCTGGAAGGGCTGCGGCGCGAGCGGCTGGTGGCCGAGGTGTCGGAGGAGATCAGGCGGGTTCCGCTCACGCCGCACGCCAAGCTGTACCTGTTCAACGGGACGACCGCGCTCCAGGGTTACTACAAGATCGTGGAGCGGCGCATCGAGCTGGCGGACGGCGAGGAGCTGGACACCATCGACGTGCTGGGGCTGCGGGCGATGCTGTTCCGGTACGTGAAGGACGGCGACCCGGCCTCGCTCGGTTCGGTCTTCGTCGCGGACTCCCAGGAGTGGTTCGACTCCGTCTGGGACCTGCTGGCCGTCTCCGACGCGTAGTCCCGTCGCACTCCCGTCGGGCCGTCGGCCGCCCGTGCCCCCGGGAGCGGTTCCCGTTCATCTCAACGACGTACAGACCGTCTGCCAATCGGGTAACACGGCGCGCTCAAACCCCTTCCGGCCACTAATGTGTCGCGTCTTGGACTTCACTGTGCGATACGCCGGGAGCGGCTTGTGCAAGGTTCCCCCGCCACGGTCTTCGGCACGCACGCCCCCGCCGTGCCCCGGACGCCGAAACCCTCGGCCCCCAAGCCGACGGCGCCCAAGCCCGCCTGGGTGCACGTCTATCCGGCGTTCGTCGACTCCGCGATCCGCCGGGGCGAGGTGAGCGGCGGCTTCCACAACCGGAACTACCTGGCGCCGCTCACCGAGCCGATGGCGCGGGCGGTCGGCAGGCCCGCCGGGGAGACCGTGACGGTGCGGCTGCGGGAGCGGGAGGCGCTCTCCGTCGTCATCAGGACCTGGGAGGACGAGACCCAGATCCTGGACGCCCTGCGCGGCGTCCTGCCGGACGTACCGCGCTGCCTGGCCAAGGCCGGAAGCTCGACGGTCCTCAGCTATGTGGAGGGCGTGCCGCTCTCCAGCATCTGCCAGAACGGCAAACCGGTCGACCACCTGCTGGTGGAGGCGCTGGTCGATCAGCTCGCGCAGATGGCCAGGATCGGTCAGAGCAAACTCCCCAGGCTGCCGACGGGCTGGCCCCGGGACCGGCAGAGCCGCGCCTTCCTGCGCCATCTGGCACTGCTGACCGACCGGCACGTCCGTCGGCCCAACTGGGCCGAATTCGGCGGTCTTTTCGCCGCGCTGGGCATTCCGGCGGACTCCATGGCGGGTTTCGCGGGCCGGGTGCCGCCCATGGTGCCGCGGCCCTTCGGCCTGCTCCACACCGACCTGCACCGGGACAACGTGATCGTCTCCTACGTCGCGGCCCCTCCGCTGATCTTCGTGGACTGGGAACTGGCGACGCTCGGCGATCCGCTGCACGACCTGGCGACGCATCTGGTGCGGATGCAGTACCCGCCCTCCCAGCAGGACGAGGTCAAGCAGGTCTGGGCCCGGGCGATGGAGGCGCGGCGCCCGGAGGCGGCCCGGGGGCTGGAGACCGACCTGCGGCACTACCTGGACTTCGAGCGCGCCCAGTCGGTCTTCCCGGACGTCATGCGTGCCGCGCGCTCGCTGGGGGCCGCCGGCGCGCCCGCGGACCTGCGCGAAGCGGCGGAGGCGGTGGTACGGGCCATGGAGGCGGCGCGGGAGCCGTTGCGCCTGTCGGGCGTGCCGGACGTCGTGGGGGCCGCGCAGATCCTGCGCCGCTGGCACATGGCCCGCATGGAACAGGCCGGGCAACGGACGCGGGGACCGTTCGCCGGGGTGGTCACGGCATGGGTGAACGCGGAGGAGTTCCCCGACGAGGACGCGGCTCGGGAGACGGTGGCCGACACCCTCGTGGCCGAGGGCGCGGCCTACTCGGAGCGCGTCTTCAAGGGCACCGGGCACCTCAACACGGTGGTGGACGTCCGGGGCAGGAGGCTGGTCGTACGCCGCCGGCTGCGCTCGGCGGCCCGGCGCGAGCAGTGCTTCAACGACGAGTCGGAGGTGCTGCGGGCCGTCGCCCGGGTCGGGGCGGTCCGGGCGCCGAGACTGCTGGCACTGGGGGAGAGCGCCCCGTCGGACGCCTTCGCCGTGCTCACCTACTCCGGGACCTTCGGCGGTTCTCCCTCGCACCCGGTCGACGGACTGTCGCCGTACGAGGCCGACGACCTGGTCGACCAGCTCGCCGCGCTCACCGAGGTGGACGTCGACGGGATGGAGCCGCGGCTCCCGCCGGGGGCCTTCTACCGGTGGCTGTGCGACCAACTGGTGGAGCTGGTCGCCTCGCTCCCGCCGGAGTCGCTCCGACTGGCCCGCGAACTGGGGCTGCCGGACGCGGCCCTGCTGCGGGGGCTTCTGCTGCGACGCAGCGTCACCCCTCGGGCCCCGGTGCTGCTGCACGGCGACCTGAACCCCTGGAACCTCGTCCGGGGCCCGCAGCTCGGCCAGCTCGAAGTCATCGACTGGGAGATGGCCGTGGCCGGCGACCCCCTCTACGACCTGGTGCGGCACCTCCACCTGACACCGCACCAGGGCGAGATCCGGCAGCGCATGCTGAACCGCTGGGCGGACGCGCTGCGCAAGCGGTCCCCGGAGTACGCGGCCGGCTGGGCGGGCGACGTGCACACCTACCGGTGGATCGAGCTGGTCCGCTCGGCCTACGTGGACCTCGACAGGCTGGTCACGGGCGCGAGCCTGGACGCCCCCAATGTGCGCCGGGCGGTGAACGCGTACTCCATGACCCTGCGCGCTGCCACGGAGGCACTCGGACTGGGCCACGCACGCGTGCAGAACCCGTACCTCGCCCTGGTGCTGACGCGAGGCGAACACGACGGCCCGCGTATCGGCGGCCGGGGGGCCACGTGCTGAATCGCCCGCCGGGGCGGGCATGACGGGGGCCGGCGGGTCGGCGCGTGCCACTGCGTAAGCCGTACGCAGAACTAGGATGACCGTCGAGCCGGGACGGGTGAGCGAGGGGGTGTGCGGTGAGCGGGCTGCGGGAGCTGAAGAAGCAGCGGACGTACGAGGCCATCTCGGACGCGGCCGTGCGGCTGTTCCTGGAGCGGGGCTTCGACGCCGTGTCGGTGGCGGAGGTGGCCGCCGCCGCCGAGGTCTCCAAGCCGACGCTGTTCCGGTACTTCCCGGCGAAGGAGGACCTCGCGCTGTACCGGTTCGCCGACCACGAGGACGAGTCGGCGCGGGTCGTGCGGGCGGGCCGGGCGGCGGGGGTCGGGGCGCTCGACGCGCTGGAGCGGCATCTGCGGGAGCGGCTGGCCGCGCGGGACCCGATCACCGGGCTGTGCGACGACCCGGGCGTGCTCGCGTACCAGCGGATGCTGTACGGGACGCCGAGCCTGGAAGCCCGCCTGTTCACCTACCTGCGCCGGTCCGAGGCGGCCCTCGCGGAGGAACTGGGGGAGGTGCTCGGGGCGGGAGTGCGGGCGCGGGTGGCCGCCGGGCAGATCGGGGTCGTCCTGCGGGTGCTCGCGCTGGAGAACTGGCGGCGGATCGAGGCGGGGGCGAGCGCGGACGCGGTGCACGAGATGGCCGTGGAGGAGGCGGGGACCGCGTTCCGGCAACTGCGGGAGGGACTGGACCTGGACCTGGGAGCGCCGCGTCGCGCCTCCTCGCCCGGCCCCCGCGCCTGATCGCCCAGTTCCCTCACCCCGCCTCCCCCCCCCGCACATGCTCCGCGAACCTCCGTGTTCGGCACCTGTCCCTTCGGCGGCAGCCGGTGATGCTCGCGTTCGCGGTGCCGCTGTCGGCGGGGCCGGGGGGCGCGTCCCGAAGGGAGGGCCCGCGTCGTGCGCGGGCCCTCGGACGGGGTCGGTCAGCAGGGGCGCAGCGAGTAGACCGGCGCCCAGTCGGCCGTACCGCTGCTGTAGGCGGTGGAGGTCCAGAGCTGGTTGCCGGACTTGCCGTAGAAGCGGGCGACCGTGCCGGAGGTCTGGTTGTTGATCCACGGGCCGGTGCCGTACCAGTTGGAGACGGTCCAGGTCTGGCACTTGTAGTAGTTGAAGACGGTGCCGCGGACCTCCATGCAGAGGTAGCCGTAACGGCAGGTCAGTTTGACGTTGACGCCCTTGGCGTCCTTGTCGGCCCTGGTGGCGGTGAAGCCGCCGTAGTCGATGGTCTTCGCGTCGACCTGGCGGCCCTGGGCGGCGACGTCCGCGCCCATCACCGAGGCGACGGTCGCCCGCACTTCACCGAGGCCGCTTCCGGCCGCCGGCCCCTGGGCGGTGGCCGTGCCGCTGGTCATGCCGAGCAGTGAGGCCGCCAGCAGTGTGCCCGCCGCCACCCCCGTGCCGACGCGCTTCATCGGGTTCATCCGGTCCCTGCCTTTCGGTGTGGTCCTGCCCGCCGGTGCGGGCGATGACGTGACCGCCTACAGCTCAGCAGAGGGACCGTTCTGGTGACTAGATGGGCTTTTCGGCCAATTGCCGGATGTGCCCGAATCGGTCAATCGTCGTCATGTTCCGGTCAGTTCCGGTTCCGAGGGGAACGCGCGGCGGCGCCGAGCGCTCCGGGGGAGGCGCTCGACGCCGGCATGGGTGCGGGGCAGGACGCGCGGGGCCGGTTCGCCGTCCGTTCGTCCGGCCGAAAGTGCGGTTCAACCTGCGCTTTCCGTACGGCTCTTGGGAAAGCCGTGCCTCCGGGCGACCAGCACGGTGACCAGGACGGGCGCCAGCAGGACCAGCACGCTCCACGGGAAGGAGGCCGGTCCGAGCAGCCCCAGCAGGATTCCGCCTACGACTCCGCCGGCCGCCATCGCGGCGTTCCAGAGGGTGACCAGCACGGCCTGCGCGGCATCGGCGTGCTCGCCGGCCGCATCGCCCGCGGCGGTCTGGAGGAGGGTCGGCGCGCCGCCCCACCCCAGGCCCCACAGCGTCACCGCGACGTACACCACGGCGGCGCTGTCGGCCAGGAGCGCGAGGAGGGCGGCGGCGAGGGCGACGAGCAGGATGCCCGCGATCATCAGGGTGCGCAGGCGGCGGTTGATCTGCGTGCCGACCACCCAGATGCCGGCCAGTGACGCCGCGCCGAAGACGAGCAGGACCAGGTCGACGGAGTCGCCCATGCCCAGCTCGGCGAGGAAGGCGGCGACGAAGGTGTAGAGGACGGTGTGCGCGAGGACGAAGACGAGGGTGACCAGGAGGACGGGCGTCACGCCGGGCGCCCGGAGGGCGGGCATGACGCCGGGTACGCGGAAGACGCCCGGCGTCCCGGTCCCCTCGGCCGTGACGCGCGGTGTGCGGGCCCGGCCCGGCTGGTCCGGCACGATCGCCGCGATCCACCCCAGCAGGGCGACGGTCAGCCCCGTCATCGCCAGGAACGCCACCTGCCAGCTCAGCGCCTCGCCGAGGAAGGTGCCGGCGGGGACGCCCAGCGAGAGGGCCACCGGGATGCCCGCCATCGCGACGGCGATCGCCTTGCCCTGGAGGTGGGCGGGGGCCAGTCGACGGGCGTACCCGGCGAGCAGGGCCCAGGCGAGGCCCGCCGCCACTCCGGCGAGGAAGCGGGCGGCCATCGTGAGGGTGTGGTCGGTGGAGAGCGCGGTGACCGTGTTGGCGGCGGCGAACCCGGCCATCGAGGTCAGCAGCAGCCGCTTGCGCCGCCAGCCGGCGGTGGCGGCGGACAGCGGGATGGCGGTGAGGGCGGTGCCGAGGGCGTAGACCGTGACCGTCTGTCCGGCGGCGGATTCGCTGACGCCGAGGTCGGCGCTCATCGCGGGCAGCAGGCCGGCGGGCAGGGTCTCGGTGAGGCTGGTGACGAAGACGGCGGTGGCGAGGGCGAGCAGGGCGGCGAGGGGAAGCCGTGCGGCGGGTTCCGTGGTGGGTTCCGGCGTGGCCCCAACTGGCTTTGTGGCGTGTGCGGTTGTCATGCCCGTATGCTCGAACCCTCACATTGGTGTGAAGGTCAACGCGACGATCTGTGAGGTGGGTCACATGGCCGGCGGCATGCGTATCGGCGAACTCTCGGAGCGCACCAACACCCCCCGCAGGATGCTCCGTTACTACGAGGAACAGGGCCTGATCGCGGCCGAGCGCACGGCCAACGGCTACCGCTCGTACGACGAACGCTTCGTGGACCGGGTCGCCCAGATCCGCGGCCTGCTGGACGCCGGCCTGCCCACCCGCATCATCCGCCAGATCCTCCCGTGCCTCGACAAACCCCGCACCATCCACTTCCCGGACGCGACCCCGGAAATGCTGAGCACGCTGGAGACGGAACTCGCGCGGATGCAGGCGAGAGTGGAGTGCCTGCAACGCAACCGGGACGCGATCGCGGAGTACCTGGAGGCGGTGCGCCCGAGGGCCGAGGCATGAGCGAGGCGCACGGACCCGCCAGGATTGACCCCCCGAACTGCCCCTGAAATGAACCCGGTACGGGGTCTTTCGGCTGCCTAGGGTTGTCCTCATGAACACCGCGCAGACCCGCACCGAAGCCCCCCGCCCCCTCCTCACCCGCGCCGCCACCGCCGAGACCACCAGCGACCCGAGCAGCGTGATGACCCTCCTCGCCGACTGCGGCACGGACGGCAGCCCGGTCACTTCCTACCGGTCCACCTTCGCCGCCGGCGCGGTCGGGGCCCCCGCCCACTTCCACACCCGCGCCTCGGAGATGTTCTTCGTAGTCGGCGGCTCGCTCCGGGTCCTCCTCGACGAGACCGTCGAGACCCTGCACCAGGGCGACTTCCTCATCGTCCCGCCGCGCACCCCGCACGCCTTCGCCGCCGCACCGGGCTCCACCGCCGACGTCCTCTTCGTCTTCACGCCCGGCATGCCGCGCTTCGACTACCTGCGCCTGCTCAACCGCGTCGTGCGCGGCGAGGCGAGCCCGGACGAGATCAAGAACTCCTCCGAGCTCTACGACAACCACTACGTCGACAGCCCGGTCTGGCGCGCGGCCCTCGAAGCGTCCGAGTGAGGCCGCCGGGAACCGGGCCGGGGCGTTTCCGGCGGGGGCGGGCTACTTGGCCTGCGTGAAGCGGATCATGTTGCCCGCCGGGTCGCGGAACGCGCAGTCGCGGACGCCGTACGGCTGGTCGACGGGCTCCTGCACGACCTCGCCGCCCGCCCGCCGCAGCTTCTCGAAGGTGGCGTCGCAGTCCGGGGTCGAGAAGATCACCCCGCGCAGGAAACCCTTGGCGAGCAGTTCGGCCATGGCCCTGCGGTCGGCGGCCGGGGCGTTCGGGTCGGCCAGCGGGGGTTCGAGCACGATCTCGACGCCGCCGGGCTCGTCGGCGGAGCCCAGCGTCACCCACCGCATGTCCTCGTAACCGACGTCGTTGCGCACGGCGAGGCCGAGGGCGTCGCGGTAGAAGGTGAGCGCCTTGTCGTGGTCGTCGACGGCGATGAAGCACTGGGAGAGGCTGATGTCCATGGCGTCGACGTTACGGCGACGCCCCGCCCGGCGCTTCTCCAGAACTGACCGCTTTCCCGCGCCGCCCGCCCGGCCGCGTGACCACCTTCTCCACACACGCGGGGACGAACCCCCGCGCCCCGTGCGACCTGGCCCGGTACGCGCTCGGCGACTCTCCGACCAGCTCCGTGAACCGCGAGCTGAAGGACCCGAGCGACGTGCACCCCACCTCGAAGCAGACCTCCGTCACGCTCAGGTCCCCACGGCGCAGCAACGCCTTCGCACGCTCGATCCGGCGGGTCATGAGGTAGCTGTACGGAGTCTCCCCGTACGCGGCGCGGAAACTGCGCGAGAAGTGCCCCGGCGACATCAGCGCGGCCTTGGCCAGGGCGGGCACGTCCAGAGGCTGGGCGTAGAAACGGTCCATCGTGTCCCGCGCTCGCCGCAGCCGTGCCACATCCTCCAGATCCACGCGTTCCAGCATGGCACGGGGCACCGACAACGGCCGCCCGCTCCCGTGCCGGCCCCGTACTACAGGCCGTGCAGCCACACCCGCAGCGGGCCGATCGGTTCGAAGCCGTGGCGGAGGGCGGCGGCGAGGTCCTCGCCCTGCTCGTAACCGACCACCGGCAGGGCGGGGAGGAGCGAGCCCACCGCGTGCAGCACGGCGGGCCAGGCCGCCGCCGGACTGCCGAAGACATTGGAGACTCCGGCCACCCGGTCGCTGCGGCTGACCACCGCCCCGGCGGCCACACCGCCCCCGGCGTCCCGTACGGCGACCACGAAGGTGTCCGGGTCGTCGAGCAACTCGGCCCGGAACAGGTCCGCGTTGCCCGCCCCTCCGTCCCAGGCCAGCGCCCAGGCGAGCAGCTCCTCCGGGCTGTCCGCCACCTGCCAGGACGACTCCGGCGCGGGGACGGCCGCCCCGGCGGGGCGATGGATCCACTGCGCCTCGAAGAGCACCCCGAAACCGCTCCCCGCCAGGTCGAGATCGGCGAAGCTGTCCTTGACGGACGCGCCGGGCGCTGCCGTGTCGATACGGGAGACAAGCGTTTCCGGCACGACGTGCGGGGCCAGCGTCACCGCGTCGGGGTAGTAGAGCGGCGTACGGGCGGGGGCGGACCAGGCGCGGTCCCCGAACTCGCCCGCCAGGCCGTGCGAGCGGCTCATCGCCGCACACCATGCGGCGTTGTTGCGGGCCGCGGCCAGGACCAGGTGCTGCTGCGATGTCGTCACCGCCGGATCATGGCGCTTCCGGCACGTCCCGTCGAACGATTTCACCCTGTCCTGCGCTGCCTGCGGAGGAGCGGGACGGGCAAGGGGGCCGGAAAGTGGGACAGATCGGCGGACCGGTGTCCTACTTTCCCGCAGGCAACCGCCTCTGTCCGAGGCGCCGGTGCCGGACCCGCCCGCCCGCACCCGGCGGAGGCCCGGCATCTGCGGCGGTGGTTCAGGCCGCAGGGGAGCGGGTCGAGGTGATCACGACCGAGGTGTAGGGCACGGTGACGTGGCCGCCGAGCCCGTCGATCGCGGACCCGGCACTGTGCAGGACCACCGCCAGTCGGTCCGCGGGGAGTTGGGTGAGGCCGCCGAAGGTGGGGAGCTGGTCGAGCCACTCCGCCCGGGAGTAGGTGCGCTGCCAGGTGAAGTGCCACTGCTCCGGCTCGCTGAACCTGCCGGACTGCCGGATGCCGTCGGCGATCCTCGCGAACAGCGGCTGGTAGGCCTCCACGGCCGAGTCCCGCAGCAGGCCGGGGTTGAACGGGGAGCCGGGGGCGACCCGTCGGAGTGCTCCGGCGAGGGCGTCGATCATCTCGGCCGGAAGCTGCGGGACGTGGTGGAAGGGGGCGAGCCGGCCGCCGGGGCGGAGCACCTGTGCCGCCTTGGCCGCGCCGACGACGGGGTCCACCCAGTGCCAGGCGGTGCCGGCGACGACCGTGTCGAACTGCCGCCCGGCCGGCGGCCAGTCCTCGAACCCGGCGACCTCGACCTCGACACCGCTGCGTCGCGCGAAGGCGGCCATCCGCTCGTCGGGCTCGACACCGAGCACCGTGCACCCGGCGTCCTGGAACTGCCGGGCCTCGATGCCGGTCCCGGCCCCGACGTCGAGCACGCGCCGACCGGGACTCGCCATGACGATCCTGTCCACCAGGGCCTGGGGATACGGCGGTCGGGCGCGGTCGTAGCGTTCGGCGTCCACTCCGAACGACTCGGCCGTCCGCCGGTGGCGGTGGGGCTCGGGGCCGGACCCGTCCGACTGTCCCCGCGCTAAAATGGGCATGCGCCCACCCTAATGGGCGGTTGCCCACCCACGGAAGCGGGCAGCACGGAATGAGGGGGACCATGCCGTCAGGGGTGCACATCCACAACGTGCGCGGCCAGTTGTTCGAGGCCGCCGAGCGGGTCCTGCTTCGGGACGGGCCCGACGCGTTGACCAGCCGGGCGGTCACGGAAGAGGCGAACTGCGCCAAGGGCGTGCTGCACCGGCACTTCACCGACTTCGACGCCTTCCTGGCGGAACTGGTCCTCACCCGCGTCCGCGGCATCGAGGTCCGGACCACGACGCTGCGCGCGGCCACCGGCACCGGGAGCGTGGTGGACAACCTCGTCGACGCGCTGGAGGACCTGTTCGGGCCGGTCACGGTGGCGATCGTCGCGCTCCTCACCTTCCGCGACGGCCTCCGCGCCCGGCTGCGCGAGGCCGGCCTGACCGGCATCCCCCTGGTCGTGCAGGGCACGGCCATGATCGCCGCGTACCTCACCGCCGAGCGCGAGTCGGGCCGTCTGGCCGCTGCCGCCGACATCGACACCCTGGCCCCCACCCTGGTCGGAGCCGGCCACCTGCTGTTCGCCGACCGGACGAGCGCCCCACCGCAGCCCGACACCGTCCGCAAGATGGTGACCACCGTCATGGCCGACGCCCTGCGTCCGGCCCGGCCGTGACCCGCCTCCCTACAGGGACCAGGCGCGGCCCCTCACCGGCCCGGCCCGCACCCATCTGCCTCGACGTGCTCCGACTGCCGGACGCACGGAGCCCGCGCCTTGACCGGCGGTGGCCACGACACTGTGCCGACAGATCCACCGGTTGAAGTGGGCCGTCGCGGGGTCGCCCTGGGCCGGCTCGGGTTGAGCGCGACGTCAACGGCCGGCTTCGGGTGGGCGCGCCGGTGACGGGCCGAGCCACCGAGCTCAGGAACTCCTCGGGCGCGCTGATGACGGAGGACCCGGTGAGCTTGGCTTTCGCCGTGGCGGTCAGGCCTGCGGTTGGACCGTCTTGAGCATCTGCAGGGCGACGCGGATTTCTTCGACGGCGCTGGCGCGGTCGTCATCCATCTCGTGAAAGTGCATCGTCTTGTTGCGGATCGTTCTGACTCGGTCCAAGCGCTCGGCGAAGCGCGTCTGAGGGAACTGCCAGCCCGTTGCCTCCCACACATCGGGACGCTTCAACAACTGCACGTAATGTTTGAAGTCCATCCCCTCCGTGACGAGTTTCTGGATTCTGGTCGGATCGCCCGGCAGGCCGTACTCACCGGTCGTCTCCTTGATCCGGCGCAGGGCGAGGACAAGGGCGCGGCGCAGGCGGCGCTCCAGTTCCTCCAGAAGTGCGTAGGGCCGCAGTTCCTGCTCGAACCGGTGGGCCAAATCGTGCCCTGTCACGATGCCGGACAGGCTTCCATCCGGGTTTACGACGAACACGCAGCCATGGTCAGCGACGTTGACCAGGCAGTCCACCAACGGGTCGTCGGTGCGTACTGATCGGACCTTCAGAACGGCAGCGTCCTTGACGAGCGCGTTCGTGGGGCGGTTCGTCGCGCCGATCTCCCGCCAGGTGATGGAGCCGCGCAGATGGCCGTCATCGTCAAGAACGGGTAGCTGGTCGAAGGAGTGCTCGGACATGAGCTCTATGGCGAGGTTCAGTGGGTCGGACAACCGGACCGATTTCAGGTGACTGCGGGCCGAGGGAAGCCGTCCCACCGTCACCACCACCGGGGCTGTTCGCGGAGTCTGCTGTTCGTCTTCATCGCCTTCCTCCCCAGCGCCGATCGCTGTCTCAGCATCGGTTGCGGTCTCTTCGTCGGGAACGTCGAGGAGCTCAGGTCCTGGATCGTCAAGCTCTACGGTTTCCAATTCGAGCGCGCCCGTCTCCTGCCCCATGAGCTGCCGTTCGGCTTCCGGGGCCTGCCCGATCGGGATGATACGGATGGTGTGGTCGATCGGGACCTCGGTGAACGGCGGGACGGTCGAAAGGCCGAACTCAGCCAGATCACGCCGGATGGCGGCGATGGCCTTGGACGAGCGGCTCACGACGTCCCAGATGCTGAGGAAGTCGCGTACGGCAAGTTCTGTGGGGCGGCCCTTGGCTGCTTCAGCCACCTTCTCGGCGAGGGCGGCGGGGCCCTCCAGGAGTCTCAAGTGCTCGGGAGCGTCGGGGTTTCCCGGGTCAGGTTTGCCATCGGCGAGGGCAGCGAGCCGGGACGCGGCGTCGAGACGGCGCAACTCGCTCACGGTGAGGAGCGAGCCGAGCGTGGCACGCAGGTCCGCACGGAACTCGGAGCGCGGTACGTCGGTACGGCTCCAGGCGACGGTACGTACGTGGCGCAACCCGGGGGGGGAGTCCGCCCGGTACTGGTAGTCGCCGGTGAGGTACCCGATCGCAACGCTGCCGGTCTGCAGA
The DNA here is from genome assembly GCF_044751045.1 of Streptomyces sp. NPDC088745. Taxonomy (NCBI): domain Bacteria; kingdom Bacillati; phylum Actinomycetota; class Actinomycetes; order Kitasatosporales; family Streptomycetaceae; genus Streptomyces; species Streptomyces sp. NPDC088745. The sequence continues at coordinate 522,279 of NZ_JBIVLB010000001.1, read as the reverse complement.
GGGAGCACGATGATGTCCCCAGGAGTCAGAACGGCACGAAAGCGCCACAACTGACCTTGCCAGTTGCTCAGGACCCGCGGGTTTTCGCGTGGATAGGCCTTGTCGATCTCCGTGCGGAGGTCATCCCAGGACGAGCAGTGGGTGAGGTCACCGACCTCGGGCCAGCCAGCGATGGTCAGGCCTTCACTGAGCGAGGCGTCCTCGCGTTCACCGTCAGCCCCGGCCCGGATCATCCATGCCTTCACCACGCAGCCCCCTCAGGCAGATCACTGGCACACGTACTCGTCTGAATACCGCGAGCTCGGTCAGGGGGAGGGTACTTGGGCAGCCGGGAAGCCGGTTGCCCGGCGCCCCGGCACCGGCCTTCTTGGTCAGACATGGAGTTCGGGCGGGAAGCCGGTCCAGCGCAGTTCTGCGTGCAGGTGCCGCATGTCGTTGTAGAGGAGCACGGAGGACGGCCTGCCAGGCGCGTAGCGGATGACCGTCAGAGCCGCGTTGCCGTGGTTGAGGCCCATCCAGCGCCACTCGGGCGCGTCGACGGCGGCTCGGACCAGCCATCCGATGAGGAAGTTGTGGGTGACGACCAGTTCATGGCGGGGGTGATCGCCGTCGACCGGGCCCGTGAATTCTGCGAGTGCTTCCCGGGCCAGTGCTGGACCCCGGTCGCGCTCTTCTTCCGGCACCTGAGCGAGGAAGCTGAGCATGGCTTCGGCTGAATCCGGCGGCAGCTCCTCCTTCGTGGGCAGGTGGGGGACGTAGTCGCCGGCCAGTTCCGACTGGCGCAGCGGGACGGCGTCAAGGTGTGCGCTGATCAACTGGGCCGTCTGCTGCGCCCGGGGCAGCGGCCCGTGGTGTATCGCCGCAAGGGGGGTGCTCCGGAGCCTTTCACCGAGCAGAACAGCTTGTCGGCGGCCGCTGTCCGTCAGGGTCGTCTCGTCCGCCGACGCCTCAGCGTGCCGGGCGAGGTAGAGGTATCGAGTGGCTGTCATGTCCCGGGGCTCCGTCGTCATCCGTGATCTTGTATGTCAGGGATGGACGCCGGGCCCTGTGTACGCAGTTCCGTCGCGGCTGCGCTGTCCCAGTACGGCCGCGACGGAGGCTTCTGGGGCGGGAGGGCTTCAATGCCGGTTGAGGCTTCGATGGTCGTGCTGAGCCACGCGCGACTGATGCCCCGTGGGGCGCCTGCACCGGGAAGCGGCGGTGGAATGCGGCCGTGGCCCGCGTGGCCGCGGGAAGGCCGTCACTGAGGGGTGACCGGTCGCCGAGGCGCCGGCTTTCGTCTTCGGCGACGCGACCTGCCCGAACCGCGCAAGGGACTTGGTGGTATCCGGCCAGGTCGGCGCCGTACGGTCAGCGACGCATGAGGACCGGCGTCTGACCCGGCGTGCCCTGGTGGGTCGACTTCAGCAGACCTCGGCGGTGCCGCAGACGAAGGAGGTGTCTCGAAGGAGGGTCGGAGTGACGCGGAGGCCGGTGAGGTGCTCGGCGAGCGCGAAGGCGGCCGGCACGGCCAGGTCGGCGTCCGTATCGGTCGGCTCTTCCGGGAAGGCGAAGCCGAGGTGGCGGATCTCCTCGAGGAGGTCGTCGGCGCGGGTACCGGAACGGTAGCCGGCATCGCGGAGTTCGAAGTGGAGTCGCAGCTCGGTGTCCTCGGCCCATAAGAACGCACCGTCGTTGTTGGCGTTCGCGTTGTCGTAGTGGGAGATCCAGCGGGTGCCCACCGATGCGGGAAGGGCCTTCGCCTCGTTCACTCCGTGCCAGCCGTTGGGCTCGATCATGACGGTCCAGGCCCCGAGCATCGTCGTTCCGAAGTACGTCCGCGTGATGCTGGGGCCCCAGAGGTCGTATGCGGTGTCGACGAGTGCCGTGCTCCCGGTGACCTCGGGTTCGGGCCGGCCCTTCAACCTGCGCACCAGCTCGTGAGGGGTCACGTCGTGCACGAGGGTGACGCAGTAGGACTCGGCGAGGTCCGGGAAGTCTTCCTCGAACCACATGTAGTCAGCAGCAGTCGCCATGCGGGAGATCCTGCACGACGGGTATGACAGGGAGGAAGTCGGGAACCCGGTGCCGACCAGCGCCGCGAAGTGTCGACTGTTGTCCTGTTCCATATAACTGTGGGCAGGGTGAGACTTTGACCTGCGGTGCCTACGATTGGACGGGTCAGGCACCACCTATCCCGTCCCGCTCATGCGTAGGTAGTTGTCTGCTGGGCTAGGCTCTCGTCTGCGCTCAGTAGACAAAGAAGAGGCGTGAAGGCATGGCTTCTAACCCCAGTTGACTGACCTATCCTCACGACGCTCCTTGGGGCGGCGGATCCGTTGCAATTAGTGAGTCCCCTCCCAGAATAATTGGACTATGCAGCCTCAGTGAAAATTTTCCTCTGGGCTTCAAAATAGCGACGCAGGTCAACAACAGCATCGTTCTCGGAAGCCGGTGCTACTCCCTGAAGCTCGTCCAAGTCAACGGAGTTCGCTTCGGCTAGTTGCCTCGTATAATCAACCACGATGTTAACCAGCATCTCCGCCTGATTAGTCGAAAAGTCAAAGGTGATACTGTCGCCTTCGTTAGAATACGTCTTGGCGGCATCCAAGTCGGCGATGAGCAGATCGATGATTTTCAGTTCAAGGCGTCCTTCATGAACTGCTTCCACATAAGTAACCAATGAGTCGTTGTAACTTTGGGCGTACTCCAGCACTTGAGGCTTTCTGTTTTGCCTGCGCTTTTTCGCGACGGCAATGACGGCTGCTCCCGCGACTAATGTACCCACTACGGCGGTCGGGATGAGGATACGCGAATTTTTAAGCATCCCTGCTACATGCACAGCTACCTTTTGGTTACTCAAGGGCAGGGGGAGTTCTTTCAAGTGCTTGACAATCTGTCCCATTTGATTGCGGACGATGCCTCCGTATTGAATAAGGTCGCCGCCGATTAGTCCTGCCTCAATGTCTGGCGGAATGTAGAAATAAGTGGGCTGACTAATCATTGATTGCCCCCGCTGCGCGGCCTCTGATACTTTAGGCGGCTCGATTGTGATATTACCTTGCAGAATATGTCGTCACGCATGCCGTGCATACTGCGGCAATCTTTGAATCAACCTGCTGAAAAAAATCAAGATTTCTGCTGCTGAGCCCACTTCGCCATGGTTCCCACGCGATGAAAACGGAAAGCGATTCAGATGAAACGCTGAGGCAGCTCAAGCAGAAGCGCAGGGTCCGCTACTTCAACAGTCTCGTCGCCCTCTCTTACGTATGCTTTGCCGCTGAAGAGAGATACCTTCTGCTGCTCGGGAATTCGAATCACGATCACGCCGAGACCGTAGGAATCCGAATGGGTCAAACTTGCCAGCACTGAACCCTTAAGGCCATCGTCCAACCCGGATGTGCGAATAGCTTCCTTCCAACGGGCCGCGTACCGCTCAGGGGTCTCACCGAGAGATTTTGCTTCCCTATTAACTCCCACGACGAAGCGCCGACCCACCTTGCGCGGCGTCACTCTGTCCAGGCTAACGATTCGATTTGCGTCTGCCTCCTTATCTGCCAATCCAATCAGGATCGTTCCTGCCCTATTCTTTCCGTTATTGGCGATCGCGCAGATAGTCCGCATAACTTTATCGATGATATTCGGGTCGATCTCTCGTTTTCCGTGCAGTCGCAGCATTCCCTGCTTCAGTTCATAGTGAGGAGCTTCGATTTCCGAGCGTCGGATAATGGAGTCGATGTCGGTCGTGGTGTGATCGCCGAAGATATCCCGAGGTTCGCTCTTCACGAAGTGAGGGCGAATTAGACCCTTGATCGTCTCGACATTCTTTCGTCGCTCGGTCGGCGCCGTTGAGCGGCGGCTGGTTTCGATCCGTTTATCAAGATCGGTGATGGCGGACTTTACTCCATGATAATTTGCGATCTTCTGGTTCTCTCCGATGAGGAGTTCGTGAAACGTAATGAAGAGCACCGCAAAGGCGGCAGGAAAGGGGTTTGTGGTCCTCTTTGAGAAGATAATCGACCGCAGCTTGCTCGCGTCGGAATCAGCACAGACTGCACGAATCTCGTCGATGCAGAGTTTGAACTCGGCAGAGAACCTCTCTGCGCCATAGGCGTCGAGTGCACTGATTAGTTGGCGATTTCGATCTGATCCGCTTTCGTAGACTTGGTCGAGGGCATCCTTCGACCTCTCTACTAGATCTCCTCCGATGACGGATGCTGCGATATCTGCGATGCATTGTTCGTCCATTGAGTCCCGCAGGTCGGTAGACCTAAGAATCCCTTGCTCGACCCAGAAGACCTCTTCGGCAGCAACCTCATACCCGTGCTTCGTCTTGGGAAGGTCGATGCTAATGGACGGCATCTTTTCCAGGCTTAGGACATCACTTGACGCGTCGCCTCTGACGTCGCAAGAAAGTTCGCGAACCAGCGTTGAAAATTCATCCTGAGCACCTGACTGTCTGCGTTCTTGGTCGCTAAGCCTGTGGCCTTAGGTGTTGATCCTTGCAAAGACGTCATCGATCTCGGCGTCGGTCGCTCCGCGCATGACCGATACGGAAATTGAATAGTCGAGAAATGCACCCACTTCGCGAGATGCCAAAGTTTTTCCGACGGCGACAGAGAAAGCGTCATCCTCTTCCGCTCGATTTTTCGCCGTAACGAACTGAGCCACATCGAAATATTTATCATCCAGTGTAGCGAAGGCAGTTTCGATGAAAGAGGTAATGGTGTGCAGTCGTTGCAGTCCATCGATTACCTCATACTCCCCCCCCATCTCGTTCTGCTAGCAGAATTGCGGGAATTGGGTACTCTTTGAGTACTGATTCGATCAGCTTCTGCTTCTCAGTCAAGGTCCAAACCAGCTTTCGCTGGTAGCGGCGATTAACCCACAGCTTATTTTCGCTGTACCAGGCGTAGATGGATTGAATAGATCTTTGCTGAGGAGATAGCTCTGCCATGGTCTAACCCTGTCATGGGACCCCTGTCGTGCGCAGCCGTATTGATCAGAAACTCATGGGGTTCTCGTTTGGGACGTAGCGGACGTGCAGCCGCCGAGGCAGCCGTGGACGATGTGCGGCTGACGCTGGCGTCTGTGGAAGAAGCGGCGGGTCTCGGCGGCGAGTTCAACCTGGTTCCGGGCTCGGTGCTGTTTGGGCAGGCTGTGCTTGAAGTCGGCGTTGACCAGCCCGTCGGGGTTCAGCTCTGGCAAGTACGGGGGCAGGAAATGCAGCTCGACGTCGTCGGGGTGGGCAGCAAGCCAGTTGCGGACCTTCTTGGAACGGTGGGTGGAGTGACCGTCGACGACGAGGTGGACCTTGTGGTCGAAGTGGCCGGAGAGCCGGCCCAGGAAGCGGCACATCACTTCAGCGGTGAAGCTCTCGGTGAAGACCATGAAGTGCATCCGGTCCTTGGTGCTGATCGCCGACATCGCGTTCACCGAGAACCGGTTGCCGGTCGCTACACGACGGGGGTCTTTCCCTTCTTGCCCCAAGTGCAGCCGATGACCTGGTCGGAGCGGATGCCGACCTGGTCGGCGAAGAGGATCTCGCCGCCTTCACCTTCGCGCGGATCTCCGACCAGGTCTCCTGGTGCCAGTGCCGCACGGCCTCGCGGTCCTGCTCGAAGGCCCGCTTGTCCGGGCGCTGGAAGGACAGCCCCCACCGCTTCAGGTACTTGCCCACCCCTACCTCCTCGGTCAGCCGCATCCGGTACAGCTTCCCGATCAGCCGCCGCATCCATAGTTGTCCACTCAGGCCCACGTCACAGGGTCGGTGATCCAGGACCGCCTGCCGCACGGCGACTTGTTTCGGTCTTCCGAGCAGTTGGTGCACCCCGACCGGCTTGCCGCGCGGGCGTATGACCAGCGTCTCCCGGCCGCCGACCAGCCACTTCGACCGTAGAAGCGCCAAGACCGCCGTACCTACACAAGACCGGAACACCCCAGAACTTGCCTACGCATGACCGGGACCCAGCCATGCATGCCTACAGAAGAACGGGACTGCCTACATATTGCAGAGACAGGACGGCGGACGGTTGTCTCAGCCGCGCTCCGTGGCGTGGACCACTTTTGCAAGCGGATGCTTGCAAAAGTTAGCGGAGGGGTGCACCATCGGGGCATGGCTTCACTGAACGTCGGCAACCTCGGGGAGTACCTGCGGGAGCAGCGCCGCAGCGCGCAGCTCTCGTTGCGGCAGCTCGCCGATGCGGCCGGGGTGTCCAACCCGTACCTCAGCCAGATCGAACGTGGCCTGCGCAAGCCCAGCGCGGACATCCTCCAGCAGCTCGCGAAGGCGCTGCGGATCTCCGCCGAGACGTTGTACGTGCAGGCGGGAATCCTCGACGAGAAGGACCGGGACGAGCTGGAGACGCCCGCCGTCATCCTGGCCGACCCGCTGATCAACGAGCGGCAGAAGCAGGTGCTGCTCCAGATCTACGAGTCCTTCCGCAAGGAGAACGCGGCGGAGAGTGCGAACGAGGACGCCCCCGGCGACCGCGGTTCCGGCAGTGAAGCGACACCCTCACACTGAATGCGATCCGGGAGGACCCCAGTTATGGCCATCAGCGATGACCTGCGAAAGACCCTCACCGACCCCACCCCCCTCTACTTCTTCGCCGGCACCGCCGACCTCGCCGCACGGCAGGCCAAGAAGCTCGCCGACGAGGCGCCGGAGCGCTTCGGGAAGGTGCGCCAGACCGACCCGAAGGTCGTCCAGGAGAAGGTGACGTCGCAGGCCAAGGGCGCGCAGGCCACCCTTCAGGCCAAGTTCTCCGAGGTCGTCGGCTCCTTCGACACCGACCTGAAGAAGCTGGGCGAGACCGCCCAGGACCTCGCCCTGCGCGGCGTGGGCGTGGCCGCCGAGTACGCGGTCAAGGCCCGTGAGACGTACGAGAGGGTCGCCGAGCACGGCGAGCAGGCCGTGAAGCAGTGGCGCGGCGAGGCCGCCGAGGAGATCAACGAGATCGCCGTCGCGGTCGAGCCGGACCCGGAGCCGAAGCCGGTCGTGGAGCCCGAGCCGGTCGTGAAGGCCGAGCCGGTCGTGGAGGCCGAGGCCGGCGTCGTCGGCGGGGCCACGGCCGAGGACGCCCAGGCCAAGAAGACCCCGGCGCCCCGCAAGGCCGCTGCCAAGAAGGCGGGCCCGGCCGGTGGGCTCGCCGGGGCCGCCGAGGAGAAGTAACAGCCCGGTTCACGGACCGGACACGACGGGCCGCGTCGCCGCGAGGGCGTCCGGCCCGTCGTTTCGGTACCTTGGGCAGGGCCATCACGCAGGGCGTTCGCGCAATGCGTTCGCGCAGTGCGTTCGCGCGGCCCGTTCGTGTGGCGCGTCCGCGCGGGGCCATCGCGCAGGCCGGTCGCGCGAAGCGGTCACGCGGGGCGTTCACCAGGCGGTCAAACCGATGAGGCGGTGCTCGAAATGTTGCGTACGGGATTCGATGCCACGTTGATGTTCGTGGTCGGCTGGGTCTTCCTCATCACGGCGGTGGTCGCGCTCGTCATGGCGGCGACCGCGCGGGCGGACGCCTACCGGGCCGCGGACAAGCAGTCCAAGAACTTCTGGCTGATCATCCTCGGCATCACCGCGGTGGTGAACCTGCTGGTGCCGATGCTGTTCCTCCAGATCGCCGGCCTGGTCGCGTCGATCGTCTTCCTGGTGGACGTGCGTCCCGCACTCCGTCAGGTCTCCGGCGGCGGCCGGCGCAGCGGCGGCAGCAGCAGCGACGGACCGTACGGGCCCTACAACGGCGGCCGCTGAACCCTGCCGCCCGTCTCGCCGCGGTCCCGGTCCAGGAGCAACAGGGCGACGTCGTCGGTGAGTTCGCCGCCGTTCAGCTCGCGGACGCGCGTCATGGCGGCTTCGAGCAGCTCGTCCCCGCGCAGGCCGTCCGCCAACTGCCGGTTGATCATCGCGACCATGCCGTCCTGGCCGAGCCGCCCGGGGCGGCCCGAGCCGTCCGGGCCCGCGATCTTGCCCTCGATCAAGCCGTCCGTGTACATCAACAGGCTCCAGGCCCCGCCCAGTTGCACCTGGCTGCGCGGCCAGCGGGCGTGCGGCAGCAGGCCGAGCGCCGGGCCGCCGCCGTCGAACGGCATGAGCTGCGCGAGCTGCCCCTGCCGGGCGATCAGCGGCGCGGGATGCCCGGCCAGGCAAAGACCGGCGCGGCGGCCGTCGGGGGCGATGTCGACCGTGCAGAGGGTCGCGAAGATCTCCTCGCTCTCGCGCTCGTGCTCCAGGACCCGCTGGAGGGTGGAGAGCAGCTCGTCCCCGCACAGGCCCGCGAAGGTCAACGCCCGCCAGGCGATGCGCAGTTCGACGCCGAGCGCCGCCTCGTCGGGGCCGTGACCGCAGACGTCGCCGATCATCGCGTGGACCGTGCCGTCCGGGGTGCGCACGGTGTCGTAGAAGTCCCCGCCGAGCAGCGCCCGGGAGCGGCCGGGGCGGTAGCGGGCGGCGAACCTCAGGTCCGAGCCTTCGAGGAGCGGCGTGGGCAGCAGTCCGCGCTCCAGGCGGGCGTTCTCCTGCGCGTGCAGCCGGGACTCGGCCAGTTTGTACGAGGCGGTGTCGGCGCGCTTGCGCTCCACCGCGTACCGGATGGCCCGGCTCAGCAGCCGCCCGTCCAGCTCGTCGCGGAACAGGTAGTCCTGCGCCCCGGCCCGTACCGCGTCGGCGGCGTGCTCCGGGCGGTCGGACGGGGTGAGCGCGAGCACCGCGTGGTGCGGGGCCATCCGCAGGACGTCGTGCAGCGCGCCCAGCGCGTGGCCGGGCTCGGCGCACTCGGGGCACTGGCCGCAGCCGGGCAGCGCCAGGTCGAGCAGGATGCAGTGCACGTCGTCGGTGAGCAGACGGGCGGCCTCGGTGAGGTTGCGGGCGGTGCGCACCCGGACCCGGCCGCCGTTCGCGGTGTCCCGGTCGAGCAGGTCGGGGACGGCGACGGCGTCGGCGGGGTCGTTCTCGACGACCAGCAGCGTGAGGTCGGCCGGCTGCTGGGGCGTGGAGTGCTCGGCGGGTTGCGAAGAGCCGCCCCGTCCGTCGCTCTCCACGGCGGGCACTGCTCTCTGCCGCGGTATGGGTACGGGCATCGGTTCGGTTCCTTCCCTCCCCCCGAGGGCGGTGGGACGCCGGGCGACGCCCCGCCAAACGGGGACCTTAGCGGTACCCGGCGGACGAGCGGAATGCCGTTCACGAATCCGCCCGGGTCATATGCCGGGAGTTTTCACCGCTTGCGGCCCGGCATGACCGGGTTCCGGCGGGGGCCCGAGGGCGGTCGCCGCGAACTCGTTCCCATGACAAAGATCACGCGCTCCCATGGGTGGGGACGCCCGCCCGGCGAGGAGCGGGTCCCCGCCTCAGCCGGGCCGTACGACCCCCAGGATCGGCATCGAGCCGGCGCCCGCCACCGTCACGTTCCGCCCCGGGCGCGGGGCGTGGACCATCGAGCCGTTGCCCAGGTACATCGCGATGTGACTCGCGTCGGAGAAGTAGACGATGAGGTCCCCGGGCCGCATCTGCGACACCGGCACCCTCGGCAGCAGCCGCCACTGCTCCTGCGAGGTCCGCGGTATCCCGCGCCCCGCCGCTCGCCACGCCTGCTGGGTGAGCCCCGAGCAGTCGAAGGCGTACGGGCCCTCCGCGCCCCACACGTACGGGTCGCCGAGCTGGGCCATCGCGTAGTCCACGGCCTGCTTGCCCTGCTGCGTCGCCGCGCCGCCGCCTCCCCCCAGCGCCCCGGAGCCCACCCAGGCGGACTGCGCGCGCTGCTGGGCGTCGCGCTCCAGCTCCAGCAGCCGGTCGCGGTCCTTGCCGGCCAGCCGGGACTCGATCTTCTCGGCGGCGTCGATCTGCTTCTTGATCTCCTTGCGCGCCTTCTCCTTGTTCTTGCGGTTCGCCTCCAGCCTGGTCCACTGGGTACTGGCGTCCTTGGAGTAGGTGCGCAGGTCCTCCTGCGTGCGGTGCAGCTCGTCCAGCATGTTCTTGACCGCCGACTGCCCCTGCTGCATGCGGCCCGCGCCGCGCAGGAAGAGGTCCGGGCTCCCGCTCAGCATCAGCTGCGCGCTCTGCGGCACCCCGCCCGTGCGGTACTGGGCGCGGGCCTGCGCGCCGAGCCGGTCCTTCAGCTCGTTGATCTTCCGCTCGCCGGCCACGATCGTCCGTGCCAGCTTCACGATCTCGCCGGACTGCCCCTGCGCCTGGTCCTCGGCGAGGTTGTAGGCGTCGGTGGCGACCGCGGCCTTGCGGTAGAGCTCGTCGATCTCTCTCCGTACCTGTTCGAGACTCGCGTTCCCACCAGGCGCGGACGGCGGCTCGGGCACGGCCATCGCCTGGCCCGGCAGTACCAGCACACTCAGCGCGCAGGCCAGCGCGAGGGCGGTCGTGACACGAAGACCGCCGGCCCTGCTGTCCGCGGCACGGCTGCTGCTGCGGCGTCGGTACACGAGCTCCCCCCGGAACGAGTTCCGTGCCCGGTCCCTGCGACCGGCACGACATCTGATTTACCGTCAGTAACCTGGCGACTCTGCCGAGATGCTGCCACGCCCGCCGCGAAAGCGACAGAGGCCGCAACAGCGTCCCCTCACAACCCCCGAGAACCTTCCGGCCCTTCCCTGCACATCCCGTCCGACGAACGAGATCGAAATCCCGTTCCCCGAAAAGCTCCCCGCGGCGAAAAGTCCCGCGTTATTCACCGGTACGTGGCGTTCCGGGCCGCTGGTGCGTGGTGTTCCGCGTCCACCGGTACGTGGCGTTCCGGACCCCCTCGGCGCCCCCAGGGCACTCCCTACCCCCACCCCACCGGCGCCAGCGCCTCCCACCGCACCGTGACCTCCCCCTGCCGCCAGCGCCGCTCCCCGTCCGCCGGGGCGTGCCCGGTGGGGGAGTGGGGGCCGGTCACCGGCCAGTCGGCGGCCAGGTCCCGTACCGCCCGCACCCACCGCTGCCGCGCCCCCAGCGAAGCGAACGGCGCCGCCGCCGCCCAGGCCCGGTCGAAGTCCCGCAGGAACGCGTGCACCGGCTCGCCCGGCACGTTCCGGTGGATCAGCGCCTTCGGCAGCCGTTCCGCCAGGTCCGACGGCCGCTCCAGCGACGCCAGCCGCGCCGCGAACGTCACCGTCCGCGGCCCCTCCGCCCCCAGCGCCACCCACACGTGCCGCCGCCCGATCTCGTCACAGGTCCCCTCGACCAGCAGCCCGCCCGGGGCGAGCCGGCCGCGCAGCCGCGCCCAGACGGCGGCCACCTGCTCCTCGTCGTACTGCCGAAGGACGTTGGCCGCCCGGATCAGCATCGGCCGCCGCCCGCCGTCGAGCGGCACCTCGAAGCCCCCGTGCCGGAAGGTCAGCCCGTCCCGCTCGTACGGCCTCGCCGCCGCCACCCGCGCGGGCTCGATCTCGACACCGGTCACTTCCACCCGCGGCGCGGCCGTCCGCAGCCGCCCCAGCAGCTCCACCGCCGTCCAGGGCGCGGCCCCGTACCCGAGGTCGACGGCCACCGCCCCGTCCGTGCGCCGCAGGGCCTGCCCGTGCACGGCGGCGATCCAGCGGTCCATGCGCCGCAGCCGGTTCGGGTTGGTGGTCCCGCGGGTGACGGCGCCGACGGGGCGCGGGGAAGCGGTGCGGGAGGCCATGGACGAAATCCTAAAGCGCGCGGAACGCGCCGACCCGTACGGCAATGATTTGGCAAAGTGGAAATGGAACAGAACGTTCCGCTGTTCTCGACCTTCGGAAGGGCGGCACCGCCCCCCTTCGGCATGCCCGCGCAGTCAGCCGAGAGGACCGTCGACGTGAGCCAGTACGTCTCCCGACTCACCGGCACACTGGCCGCGGCCACCCCGCCGCGCCTGCGGCTGCCCGGCACGCCCCGCAAGCCGCGCCGCATCGCCATGCTCAGCGTGCACACCTCACCCCTGCACCAGCCCGGCACCGGCGACGCGGGCGGCATGAACGTCTACATCGTCGAGCTCGCCAAGCGCCTGGCCGCGATCAACATCGAGGTCGAGATCTTCACCCGCGCCACCACCGGCGGCCTGCCGCCCCGCGTGGAGCTCGCCCCCGGCGTCCTGGTCCGCCACGTCGACGCCGGACCGTACGAGGGCCTGGCCAAGGAGGAGCTGCCCGCCCAGCTCTGTGCCTTCACCCACGGCGTCATGCGGGCCTGGGCCGGCCAGCGCCCCGGCTACTACGACCTGGTCCACTCCCACTACTGGCTCTCCGGCCACGTCGGCTGGCTCGCCGCCGAGCGCTGGGGCGTGCCCCTGGTCCACGCCATGCACACCATGGCCAAGGTCAAGAACGCCTCCCTCGCCGAGGGCGACACCCCCGAGCCCGCCGCACGTGTCATCGGCGAGACCCAGATCGTCCGCGCCGCCGACCGCCTCATCGCGAACACCGCCGAGGAGGCCGACGAACTGGTCCGCTTCTACGAGGCCGACCCCGCCCGGGTCGCCGTCGTCCACCCGGGCGTCAACCTCGACCGGTTCCGCCCCGGCGACGGCCGGGCCGCCGCCCGCGCCCGCCTGGGCCTGCCGCAGGACGCCTTCATACCCCTCTTCGCGGGCCGCATCCAGCCCCTGAAGGCCCCCGACGTCCTGCTCCGGGCCGTGGCCGTCCTCCTCGCCGAGGACCCGAGCCTGCGCACCAAGCTGGTCGTCCCGGTGGTCGGCGGCCCCAGCGGCAGCGGCCTGGCCAAGCCCGAGAAGCTCCAGAAGCTCGCCGCGCGCCTGGGCATCGCCGACGTCGTCCGCTTCCGCCCGCCGGTCGGCCAGGACCGCCTCGCCGACTGGTTCCGCGCCGCCTCCGCCCTCGTCATGCCGTCCTACAGCGAGTCCTTCGGCCTGGTCGCCATCGAGGCCGAGGCCACCGGCACCCCGGTCGTCGCGGCGTCCGTCGGCGGCCTGCCGGTCGCCGTGCGCGACGAGAAGACCGGCTTCCTCATAGCGGGCCACGATCCGGCCGGGTACGCCCGGGCGCTGCGCCGGTTCATCGACCACCCCGAGCTGGTCGACACCATGGGCGCCGCCGCCGCCCGGCACGCGCAGGCCTTCGGCTGGGACACCGCCGCGGCGGCCACCGCGGACGTCTACACCGCGGCGGTGCACGAACACCGCCGTCACGTACGCTCGCACCATGGCTGACAAAGCTGAGCAGGCGGAGAAAGCGGCGCGGGACGTCCTCGAAGCGGTCCTGAAGGACGCCGGCCTGGAGTGGGAGAACCCCGCACCCGGCTCCTACGTCGTCACCCTCCCCGGCACCCGCAAGCTCTCCACCACGGTCTCCCTCATCGTCGGCCGGCACTCCCTCTCGCTGAACGCCTTCGTGATCCGCCACCCCGACGAGAACCACGAGGCCGTCCACCGCTGGCTCCTGGAGCGCAACCTCCGCCTGTACGGCGTGAGTTACGCCGTCGACTCCCTCGGCGACGTCTACCTCGCCGGGAAGCTCCCCCTCGCGGCCGTCACCCCCGACGAGATCGACCGCCTCCTCGGCTCGGTCCTGGAGGCCGCCGACGGCCCCTTCAACACCCTCCTGGAGCTGGGCTTCGCGTCCGCCATCCGCAAGGAGTACGCGTGGCGCGTCTCGCGCGGCGAGTCCACCCGCAACCTGGACGCCTTCGCCCACCTGACCCGGCCGCGCACCTGATCCCGCCCTCGCTCTGCCCTGGCCGCCGTACGAGCCGGCCGGCCCGTGTGACGAACCCCGGCCGGACGGCCCGGGGCGTCCCGGACGGGTCTTCTCCACGGGCACTTCCCCGGGCGACTCCTCGCGTGCTGCCACCCGATACGAGGACCTACGCGGCCGGCGCGACCTCCCCCGCCTTCGCCGCCGCGCCGCCCTCCGGCACGGAGACCTGCTCCACCTCGGGCTCCGCGTCCGCCGGCAGCCCCCGCATCAGCAGCCAGTACCCGGCGGCCGCCACCATGCCGATCACCGCGCACGCGCCCCACAGCCACGCGCTGCCGAACCGGTCGATGACGTAACCGCCCAGCAGCGGGGCCGCCAGCGCCGCCACCGCCCAGGACATCGTGTACATCCCCTGGTAGCGCCCCCGCCCGTGCACCGGCGAGAGCCGCACCACGAGCCCGGTCTGGATGGGCGAGTTGACGATCTCGGCCAGGGTCCACACGCAGACGGTCAGGACGTACACCCCGAGCGACCCCGCGAAGGCGGTCAGCCCGAATCCGTACCCCGCGAGCAGGGACGACACGACCAGCAGCCGCCGCGGGTCCCGGTGCTCGATGAAGCGCGTGACCGGGATCTGGAGCGCCACGATGAGCACGCCGTTGACCGCGATCGCCGTCCCGAAGTCCGAGCTGGAGAACCCGTCCGTCCCCATCGCCACCGGCAGTGCCACGTACCCCTGCTGGAAGATCAGCGCCACCAGGAACGACAGCCCCACCACGCTCATGAAGCGCCCGTCGCGCAGTACGGTTCCGAGCCCGACGCCCGCCTCGTCCGCCTTCTGCTGGACCGTGCGCTCGGGCCGCGACTCCGGCAGCTTCACGAAGACGACGACCGCGCACACCAGCGTCATGGCGGCCTCGATGAGGAAACCGGCCCGGTAGCTGTACTCGGCGAGGAACCCGGCGCCCGTCGAGGAGATCGCGAACCCCAGGTTGATCGCCCAGTAGTTGAGCGAGAAGGCCCGCACCCGGTCCGTCGGCTTCACGATGTCGGCCATCATCGCCTGCACGGCCGGCCGCGAGGCGTTGGACGCCATGCCGACCAGGAACGCGACCCCGGCGATGGCGACCGGATGCTCCATGAACCCGAGCAGCGCCACCGACAGCGCCGTCGACACCTGCGCGACCAGCATGGTGGGCCGCCGCCCGAGCCGGTCCGCCATGACCCCGGCCACCAGCGACGACACCACCCCGCCGAGCCCGTGCAGGGCGGCGACCAGTCCGGCGTAGGTGGCCGAGTACCCCCGGTCCAGCGTCAGGTACAACGCCATGAACGTGGCGACGAACGCCCCCATCCGGTTCACCAGCGTGCTCGTCCAGAGCCACCAGAACTCCCGGGGGAGCCCCGAGACGCTCTCGCGCACGGCGCGCCGCAGACCTGTCGCGGACATGGACATCCCCCCGGATGCAAGTGGTGTAAGTGGCTCGGCAATTAACCGAACCTTACGTAAGCCCGTCTCCGGCCCGCCATTCATTTGACGCGGACCGTCAATCCATCCCCGCGCGCCCGCACGCGCGAGGTTCCCGGAATGTCCATTAGGCTCGTACGCATGGCCGACGCACCGTACAAGCTGATCCTCCTCCGCCACGGCGAGAGCGAGTGGAACGCGAAGAACCTGTTCACCGGCTGGGTGGACGTCAACCTCACCGACAAGGGCGAGAAGGAAGCAGTGCGGGGCGGTGAGCTGCTGACCGCCGCCGGTCTCCTCCCGGACGTGCTGCACACCTCCCTCCAGAAGCGCGCCATCCGCACCGCGCAGCTCGCGCTGGAGGCCGCGGACCGCCACTGGATCCCGGTCCACCGGAGCTGGCGCCTGAACGAGCGCCACTACGGTGCCCTCCAGGGCAAGGACAAGGCGCAGACGCTCGCCGAGTTCGGCGAGGAGCAGTTCATGCTGTGGCGCCGCTCGTACGACACCCCGCCGCCGGTCCTGGAGGACGGCACGGAGTTCTCGCAGTCGGACGACCCCCGCTACGCGACCATCCCCTCCGAGCTGCGCCCCCGCACGGAGTGCCTCAAGGACGTCGTCGAGCGCATGCTGCCGTACTGGTACGACGGCATCGTCCCGGACCTCCTCGACGGCAAGACCGTGCTGGTCGCCGCGCACGGCAACAGCCTCCGCGGCCTGGTCAAGCACCTCGACGGCATCTCCGACGAGGACATCTCCGGCCTGAACATCCCGACCGGCATCCCGCTCTACTACGAGCTCGACGCCGACCTCCGCCCGCTCACCAAGGGCGGCAAGTACCTCGACCCGGACGCGGCCGCCGCGGCCATCGAGGCGGTCAAGAACCAGGGCAAGAAGAAGTAGCCCCCTCCCGTACGCGAGGAGCCCCCGGCAGCGGACTTCCGCGGCCGGGGGCTCTTCGCCGTTCCGGGGGCGCGGCCGGCCGTACTGAAACCGTCGGGGGCGGGTACGCGGGTGCGGCGGTGGTCGTCGTCGGAGGGGAGCAGCCGGATGAGCCCGGAACCCGAGTACCGGCAGTGGCTGCACGGCCAGTTGCGGATGGCCGTGTGGATCGCCGGGGCCCTGGCCGCGTGCGGACTGGTCGGATTGTTCCTGTCCGCCCTGGGCGTCCCCGACGCAGTGACCTGGCCCGCCGCCGCCGGAGCCGCCGTGGGCGGCGGGTGGGCGGCCGACCGGTGGCGGCGACGCCGCGAGGAACGGGGCTGAGGCGGTCCGGCAGGGCGTTACGGACGCGGCGAGGACACCGCGCCGCCGCCGACGCGCGCGTGACATGACGAGGACACCGCGCCGCCGCCGACGCGCGCGTGACATGACGAGGACACCGCGCCGCCGCCGACGCGCGCGACATGACGAGGGCCCGCCCGTGGCAGGCGGGCCCTCCGTGCGTACCGCGTGACGGTCAGCCGCAGCAGCCGCCGCACTGGCACGGTGCGCCGGACTGGCAGCCGCAGCCGCAGCCCGAGCCGCAGCCGCAGGCGCCGAGCAGCGGCAGGCGGGTCACTTCCCCCGGCTCGGGCGGGGTGTCGGTCGTGGCGGGGGTGTCGGCCATGGGATCTCCTCGGGTGCTCGATGGATCACTGGCCCGATGCCCGAAGGCACGGCAGGAGAGACGGGCGGTCTCCCCCCACCCATTGCATGCCCGATCGGCGGGCGCATCAACAGCGCGCGGAAGCACGGGTGTCGATGTGTCCTGCACGGGCTCGTCCGGTCACGCCTGCGCGGTGTTCTCCTGCGCCGCCTGGACGTCGTCCGCGTGCTCGCCCGTCACCAGGTACACGACGCGCTTGGCGACCGAGACCGCGTGGTCGGCGAAGCGCTCGTAGTAGCGGCCGAGGAGGGTGACGTCGACGGCGGTCTCGATGCCGTGCTTCCAGCGGTCGTCCATCAGGTGCGTGAAGAGCGTGCGGTGCAGCAGGTCCATCTCGTCGTCGTCCTGCTCCAACTGGAGGGCCAGGTCGACGTCCTTGGTGATGATGACCTCCGCCGCCTTCGCCATCAGGCGCTGGGCGAGCTGGCCCATCTCCAGGATGGTCGCGTGCAGGTCGTTGGGCACGGCCGTGGCCGGGAAGCGCAGCCGGGCCAGCTTCGCCACGTGCTGGGCGAGGTCGCCCGAACGCTCCAGGTCGGCGCTCATGCGCAGCGAGGTGACGACGATGCGCAGGTCGGTGGCGACCGGCTGCTGGCGGGCCAGCAGGGCGATCGCGCGCGCCTCCAGGTCGTGCTGGAGGTCGTCGACCTTCTGGTCGGCCGCGATGACGCTCTCCGCGAGCTTCAGGTCGGCGTCCAGCATGGCGGTCGTGGCGCGCCCTATCGCAGAGCCGACCAGGCGGGCCATCTCGACCAGGTCCTCACCGATCGAGTCCAGTTCCTCGTGGTACGCGTCCCGCATGGGGGTTCCTGCTTTCTGAGAGCGGCGCGCTCCACTGCGGAGCGGGCCGGTGTCTTCCGGGGTCTGGCGGGGCTCCGGTCCCCACCCTCCCACCATCCGTCCGATACGCGTCCGGTTCCGGCCGCCGAAGTGAACCACCCCCATCCCCTTGGTGAACTCTGGGCGACGAACGTTCGAGGCCGCACCCATTCGCTTGGGGCAGTGTCGGTGACCAGGCATAACCTTGTGCACATGGACGTGAACGCGGCAGTGGCCGCAGCAGCAGCGATAGCCGGACTGTGCACCGGCATCATCGCCATGCTGGCGTTCCGCTGGAGCGAACGCGAACAGAAGCGTCCCACCCGCGCCGCCGTGCGCCCCGAGGTGAACGCCACGCTGCCGCCGGGAGTGGACACCGTCCTCTCCGTGCTCCGCTCCTCCGCGGTGGTGCTCGACGAGAGCGACAACGTGGTGAAGGCCAGCTCGGCGGCGTACGCCCTGGGCCTGGTCCGAGGCGGAAAGCTGGCGGTCGAGCCGATGATCCACATGGCCCGCGACACCCGCCGCGACGGGGAGATACGCCAGGTCGAGCTGGACCTGCCGCGCCGGGGCACCGGTCGCGGCGAGGCGCTGGCGGTGTCCGCCCGGGTCGCGCCACTGGGTTCGCGGCTCGTGCTGCTCCTGGTGGAGGACCTCACCGAGGCCCGTCGCATCGAAGCGGTACGACGCGACTTCGTCGCGAACGTGAGCCACGAGCTGAAGACCCCGGTGGGGGCGCTGTCCCTGCTGTCGGAGGCCGTCATGGACGCCTCCGACGACCCGGAGGCGGTGACCCGGTTCGCCGGCCGCATGCAGATCGAGGCGACCCGCCTGACCTCCCTGGTCCAGGAGCTGATCGACCTCTCCCGGGTGCAGAACGACGACCCGCTGGAGGACTCCGAACCGGTACGGGTGGACGAGCTGGTCGCCGAGGCCATCGACCGCAGCCGCCAGACGGCCTCCACCAAGCAGATCGCCATGCAGGCCGGCGGCACCTCCGGCCTGCACGTCTGGGGCAACCGCGGCCAGCTCGCCGCCGCCCTCGGCAACCTGGTGGAGAACGCCGTCAACTACAGCCCGGCCGGCACCAAGGTCGCCGTCGCCGCCCGCCGGGTGCCCGCCGTCGGCGGCGACCTCATAGAGATCGCCGTCACCGACCAGGGCATCGGCATCTCCGAACGCGACCGCGACCGCGTCTTCGAGCGGTTCTACCGCGTCGACCCGGCCCGCTCCCGCGCCACCGGAGGCACCGGCCTGGGCCTGGCCATCGTCAAGCACGTCGCCGCCTCGCACGGCGGCGAGGTCACCGTGTGGAGCTCCGAGGGACAGGGCTCCACCTTCACCCTGCGGCTGCCCGAAGCGGGCTCCGTCCGCGAGACCAGGGTGGAGCACACCCCCGGCCGTCCCCTCGTCGGGCCCGGGGACGCCGACGCGGTCGAGGGCTTCGACGACGAAGCCCCGGCCGCCGCCGACCCCGCGCACAAGACCCCCATCCGTGAGATCACCCCTGCCCCGGAGGTCCTTCCGTGACCCGAGTGCTCGTCGTCGAGGATGAGGAATCCTTCAGCGACGCCCTGTCCTACATGCTCCGCAAGGAGGGCTTCGAGGTCGCGATCGCGGCGACCGGCCCCGACGGCCTCGACGAGTTCGAGCGCAACGGCGCCGACCTCGTCCTCCTGGACCTCATGCTGCCCGGCCTGCCCGGCACCGAGGTCTGCCGCCAGCTCCGGGTGCGCTCCAACGTCCCCGTGATCATGGTGACCGCCAAGGACAGCGAGATCGACAAGGTCGTCGGCCTGGAGATAGGGGCCGACGACTACGTCACCAAGCCCTTCTCCTCCCGCGAGCTGATCGCCCGCATCCGCGCCGTCCTGCGCCGCCGGGGCGAACCGGAGGAGGTCACCCCGGCCGCCCTGGAGGCCGGTCCGGTACGGATGGACGTCGACCGGCACGTCGTCACCGTCGCCGGGGCCAAGATCGACCTCCCCCTCAAGGAGTTCGACCTGCTCGAGATGCTGCTGCGCAACGCGGGCCGCGTGCTGACCCGCATGCAGCTCATCGACCGGGTCTGGGGCGCGGACTACGTCGGCGACACCAAGACCCTCGACGTCCACGTCAAGCGCCTGCGGGCCAAGATCGAGCCGGACCCGGGCGCCCCGCGCTACCTGGTCACGGTGCGGGGCCTGGGCTACAAGTTCGAGCCGTAAACCGCCGCACGCGCACGACCGCCGGGCGCGTACGACTCCCGTGCGCGTGCCACCGCCGCACGCGCACCGCGTACCGCGTACGACGAGGGGCCCCGCCGGAATCCGATTCCGGCGGGGCCCCTCGTCGTACGGACGGCTGCGGCGGCGTCAGCGAGCCGTGCCCGCGCCGGTGGCCGCGCCGTTGGCCGGCGGCGTGTTCTTCGCGGCGCCGTTCTTCGCCGGGGTGCCCGAGGGCGAACCGGCGGGCGTGCCGGTCGGGGCGCCGGAGGCCGGGGTGCCCGAGGGCGAGCCGGTCGGGGACGGGGTGCCGGACGGGGCGGCCGGGACCTTGTCCGGGCCGAAGCCCTCGAAGTGGCCGACGGCCGGGACGACGAACGCCTTCAGCGTCACGTCGCCGGTCTCGCTGAAGGAGAAGGTGACCGGCTGCGCCTTGCCGAGCTGGGGGCTCTCGGCCTCACTGCCGTTCGCGACGACGGCGGAGGCGTTGTCCTTGCCGCCGATGATCACGGAACCGCCGGCCGGCACGGTGATCGGGCCGGGCTTGCCGCCCTGCGCCTTGCCGGAGGTGAGCTTCACCTGGGCGGCGGAGTCGCCGAGCTTGACGGAGTCCAGGGTCTGCGGCTTGTCGCCGTCGTTGAAGACGGTCGCGGAGACCACGGCGTCGCCCTCGCCGGCCTTCTTGGTCTTCTCGTCCAGCGGCTGGGTGATCACCAGCGCGTTCTGGATCTTGATCTGTCCGTTGTCGACGGAGATCGCGGCGTTGTCCGGCTTGACTTGCAGGGTCTGTGCGTCGTTGCCGGCGCCACATGCGGCGAGCGAGACGATCGAGAACGCGAGGGCGGTGGCGGCGAGGGTGCCGCGTCGAAGGCTGCGGCTCACGGCGGCGGCAACTCCTTGGACGTTACGGACGGGGGGACTTGATTCCGGCTTAGGTTATCGACTCGCCGACCCGCCTCCGCACCCGACCCGCCCCCCGCGCCGGTCGGCGTGCCGGGGCGGTCCCGATCGGCCCCGGCGGTCGCCGTCCCCGCGCGGCCGCGAACGGCTGGCGGAATTCGTACAGCGTTCAATGGCGGGATATTGCCCACGGAATTGATCAAGGAGACCGTGATCAATTCGGGATTGGCGCGCAGTGGGCGGGGAGCTGGCCCGCATTGCCGCCGGACGGGTGACCGATCTCCGAACGGAGTAGGTGAAGTTCACCTCGTGGAACCCGGCAAACCGGGACTTTCGGGCGCTCCGCGGGGCTCTGTGGTGCGCGTAACGTACACGTTTCTCGTCGCCCGCACAGCCGCTCCCACCTGCGAATACCGTCTTCCGGAAGGCCTCCGCAGCACGTTCCTGTCGTAGTTGTCAAGCCCCGAGATATGCCCTGACCTGCGGAAACGCCATTCAGAACAAGCAGTTTCCGTGTTACTCTGGATAGCCACGGAAGGGGTACCTGTCACATGACGTTCAAGGTTGGCGACACCGTGGTCTATCCCCATCACGGGGCCGCGCTGATCGAGGCCATTGAGACTCGTCAGATCAAAGGCGTGGACAAGACCTACTTGGTGCTCAAGGTCGCCCAGGGCGACTTGACTGTTCGTGTGCCTGCGGACAATGCGGAGTTCGTCGGTGTACGCGATGTGGTCGGCCAGGACGGGCTGGACCGGGTCTTCGAGGTGCTGCGCGCACCGTACGCGGAAGAGCCCACGAACTGGTCCCGTCGTTACAAGGCGAATCTGGAGAAGCTCGCTTCGGGCGACGTGATCAAGGTCGCCGAGGTAGTGCGCGACCTGTGGCGTCGTGAGCGCGAGCGCGGTCTCTCCGCCGGCGAGAAGCGCATGCTCGCGAAGGCACGCCAGATCCTGGTGAGCGAGCTGGCGCTCGCGGAGAACACCAATGAGGACAAGGCCGAGGCCCTGCTGGACGAGGTTCTCGCGTCGTAACCGTTTGTTCACGTGCCCGGCTGCACCCGGGTGCGTGCGTTGATGGTGTGAGTGATGCCGTGGTGCCCGGCGACCGACTGTGTCCGCAGTCGGCCGTTCGGACACCGCGGCATTCTTCTTTCTACGTTCCCCGCGCCTGATCCCGCATGCGGTTTTTTTTCGCGCTGCCGATGCGCCGCCCCGTCCGACTGTCACGGAAGGGGTCCGGTCAGGGCGTCGCGCCCGGCTCGCTGTGGCCATACCCATGGGGGACGAGGACACAAACCTCCGGAGTAGTCCATGACAGTCGAACACCCCTCTGCGCCCTCCGAAAGCCCCCGCGAGAGCCCCGCCGCGAGCTCCGCGGACACCGCCGCGAACCCCGCGCGCCCCACCCGCACCGCGGCCGTCATCCCGGCCGCCGGCCGCGGTGTCCGCCTGGGCCCCGGCGCCCCCAAGGCGCTCCGTACCCTCAACGGAACCCCCATGCTGGTGCACGCCGTGCGCGCGATGGCCGCCTCCCGGTACGTCTCCCTGGTGGTCGTGGTGGCCCCCGCCGACGGTGCGGGCGAGGTCAAGAGCCTGCTCGACGAGTACGAGCACGCGCTGCCCGAGCGCACCGAGTTCCTGGTCGTGCCCGGCGGCGACACCCGCCAGGAGTCCGTGCGGCTGGGCCTGGAGGCGCTGCCGGACGACATCGCCGCCGTACTGGTGCACGACGCGGCACGGCCGCTCGTCCCGGTGGACACCGTGGACGCGGTCGTCGAGGCGGTACGCGACGGGGCCGTCGCCGTGGTGCCCGCGCTGCCGCTCGCCGACACCGTCAAGCAGGTCGAGCCGAGGCCGCACGGCACGCCGGAACCGGTCGTCGCGACGCCCGAGCGGGCGCTGCTGCGGGCCGTGCAGACGCCGCAGGGCTTCGACCGCGCCGTGCTGGCGCACGCCCACGCGACCGTCCCCGCCGCCGGGGACGGGGCCACGGACTGCGCCGGTATGGTCGAGCGGCTCGGCCGGCCGGTCGTGGTGGTGCCCGGGCACGAAGAGGCGTTCAAGGTGACCCGGCCGCTGGACCTGGTGCTGGCCGAGGCGGTACTCGCACGGAGGAGGGCCAACGATGGCTTCTGAGGACAACAGGCCGGTCATGCCGCTGGTCGGCATCGGGACCGACATCCACGCCTTCGAGCGCGGCCGCGAGCTGTGGTGCGCCGGACTGCACTGGCCGGACGAGGAGTTCGGGCTGGCCGGGCACTCGGACGCGGACGTCGTCGCCCACGCCGCCTGCGACGCGCTGTTCTCCGCCGCCGGGGTCGGCGACCTCGGGGCGCACTTCGGGACGGGGCGCCCGGAGTGGGCGGGCGCGTCCGGGGTGACGCTGCTCACCGAGGCGGCCCGGATCGTACGGGCCGAGGGCTTCGAGATCGGGAACGTCGCCGTGCAGGTCGTGGGCGTACGGCCCAAGATCGGCAAGCGGCGCGAGGAGGCCCAGAAGGTGCTGAGCGCGGCGGTCGGCGCGCCGGTCTCGGTGTCCGGGACGACCAGCGACGGGCTCGGGCTCACCGGGCGCGCCGAGGGTCTCGCGGCGATCGCCACGGCGCTGGTCCACCGCGCCTGAGGCCGCGGGCCCGGTGCGGCTGAACCTCCCGTTCCGCTCTTGCGCACGCCTTGCACGTACGCTGGTACGGCAAGGCGTGCGACAGGAGTGGAGGCCGACGGTGACGGCGACGACCGAGGTCAGGACCGGCGTCCCCGCCGGATACGTGCTGCGGCCCGCGACCCCCGAGGACGTCGGCGGGGCCCGCGCCGTCATGCTGGACACCGTCTACCGCGACCTGGGGTCCGGGTACGTCCCGCGCTGGCATGCGGACATCATCGACCCCGACGGAACGTATCTGCGCCCCGAGCGGCGCACCCTCCTGGTGGTCGAGAAGGACGGCGGGATCGTCGCCACCGGGGCCGTCCGCGACCAGGGGCCCCAGGCGCCGCCCAATCCGGAATGGGTCGCCGAGCGCTTCCCGTCCGGGACCACCGCCCAGTTGTGCCGGATCTACGTCCGCCCGGAACACCGGCGGCACGGGCTCGCCCGCGCGCTGGTGAGTGAACTGTGCGACTTTGTCGTCAAGGCCGGCGGGTACGAGGCGGTCTATCTGCACACCGACCCCGCCGTTCCGGGCGCCGAGCCGTTCTGGCGCTCGCTGGCGACCGAGGTCTGCGACGAGCGGAAGCTGCCCGGCGGGGGGCAGGGCATCGTCCACTTCGAGCTGCCCGTCGCGGAGATCGCCGCCCGCTAGGTGACAATCGTTTTCAGGTAGGGTCGTGACATGTCCTCGATACGCCGTCGTGCCGCGCTGCCCCTCGCAGCGACCGCCGCCACGCTCGCCCTGACCGTCACGGCCTGCGGAGGTGGTGGTTCCGGAAGTGCGACGGGCTCGGGGGACGGCGGACGGCTGCGGGTCTCGCTCGCCTTTCCGCCCGCGCAGGCCATGTCCCCGTACGGCGACGACGCCGTGACCCTCAGCCGTCTCGCGGTCGTCGAGGGCCTCACCGCGCTCGGCAGGAACGGCGAGGCACTGCCCGCACTGGCCACCGGGTGGAAGCCCGACGGCGACAGGGCCTGGACCTTCACCCTCCGCAAGGCCGTCTTCCAGGACGGCAAGCCGGTCGACGCCGAGTCCGTCGTGCGCGCGCTGGCCGCCGCCGAACAGGCCTCGCCCAAGCCGCGCGTGCTCAGCGACACGGACATCGAGGCCGAGGCCGTCGTCTCCGGCGGCGTCCAGACCGTACGCATCACGACGAAGACCGCCGACCCGCTGCTGCCCCAGCGCCTGGCGAACCCCTCGCTGGCGATCCTGTCGGCGGGCGCGTACGGCGGCGGCAAGGTGAACCCCGCCGGGCACGCCACCGGCCCGTTCACCCTGACCGAGCTCAACGGCGCCGTCAGCGCGACCCTGACCAGGAACGACTCCTACTGGGGCACGAAGGCCAAGGCCCCCGGCGTCGACGTGAAGTTCGTCGCCGACGGCAAGGCGCGGGCCAACGCCCTGCGCGCCGGGCAGACCGACATCGCCGAGTACGTGCCCGTCTCGCAGGCCTCCCTGCTGGACGAGGGGCAGGTCCGCGAGGTGCCCACCGCGCGCACCAACAGCCTGTACCTCAACACCCGGAAGGGCCCCTTCGCGGACGCCGCGCTGCGGGCCGCCGCCCGCACCGCCGTCGACAGCAAGGCGCTGGTCGAGGGCGTGTACGAGGGCCGGGCCGACACCGCGCAGGGCCTCTTCGGGCCGGGCGTCGGCTGGGCGGCGAAGCAGCGCGTGCCCGTCGCGGACCGGACCGCCCCCGCACCGAAGGACGAGGTCACGGCCGCCGGCGAGATCGTCCTCGCCACCTACACCAACCGGCCCGAGCTGCCCGAGGTCGCCACGGCCGTGCAGCAGCAGTGGGAGAAGGCGGGCTTCCGGGTCCGCCAGGTGGTCCGGGACTACGCGCAGATGGAGGCCGACGCGCTCGGCGGGAAGTTCGACGCGTTCATCCTGCCGCGCAACACCCTGCTCGACACCGGCGACCCGTCCTCGTACCTGGCCAGCGATTTCACCTGCGCCGGGTCCTTCAACATCGCCCAGCTCTGCGACAAGCAGGTCGACGCGGCCGTCGCCGCGACCGTCTCCGCCGCCGGGACCCCGGACCGGCAGGCCGCCGAGATGAAGGCCGAGGCGGCCGTGCTGCGCACGGACGCGGTGGTTCCGCTGGTGCACGAGCGGTTCGTGCAGGGCGTCGGCAAGGGCGTCGAGGGCGTCTCGCTCGACCCGACGGAGCGGACGCTGGTCACCGCCGACACACGCGTCGGATGAGGCTGGGAGGGCTCGCCGGGAGGGCCGCCGCCCTCGTCGGCATGGTGCTGGCCGTCGGGCTGCTGCCCTGGCTGACCAGGAACGATCCGGCTCTGACCATCCTGCACGCGCGGTACGCCGACCGGCCGCCGACCCCCGGGGTGCTCGCCGCGATCCGCGCGGAGACCGGCCTCGACGGCGGCCCGCCGCAGGTGCTGGGCGACTGGCTGGGCGGGGTCGCGCACGGGGACTTCGGGGTGTCGTGGGTGTCGGGCGCGCCCGTCGGCCCGGACGTGACGGCCGCCCTCGGGGTCTCCCTGACCCTGATGGGCTGTTCGCTGCTGGTGGCCGTGGTGCTGGCGGGGCTGCTGTGCCTGCGGACGCTGCGGCTCGGGGCGCGGCGCGGGCTCGTCCGGGCGCGGGCGGGCGTGCTCGGGGCGGCGCTCGCCGCGCTGCCGGAGTTCCTGGTCGCGGCGGTGCTGGCGACGGTCTTCGCCGTGCAGGCGGGGTGGTTCCCCGCGGTGGGCTGGGGGACCTTCTCCTCGGCCGTCCTCCCCGCCGTCGCCATGGGCGTCCCGGCGGGCGCGCTGCTCGGGCGGCTGCTGGACGACGCGCTGCCGGCGGCCTTCGCGGAGCCCTGGGCGCGGGCGGCCGCGGCCCGCGGCATTCCCGGCGCCCGGGTGGCGCGGCACGCCCTGCGCCGGACGCTGCCCGGGGTGCTGCCGCAGTTCGGGTTCGTGGTGGTCGGCCTGACCGGCGGGGCGGTCGCGGTGGAGACCCTCTTCGCGATTCCGGGTCTCGGCGGCACCGCGCTGAGCGCCGCCCTGGCCCAGGACCTGCCGGTGCTTCAGGCGGCCGTGCTGGTGCTGCTGTTGCTCGGGGTGGCGGCGGGGCTCGCGGTGCGGGGGCTCGGGCGGCTGCTCCTCGGGCCCGCGCTGCGGGACGGTGCGCTGCCGACGCTGGTCAGGCCCCGGCTCGCGGCGGGGCGGGCGGTGCGGTGGGGGGCCGTGCTGGTGACGGTGGTGTTCGTGGGAGTGGTGGTGGCGGGGCTGCTGCGGGACCCGTACGCCATCGACGTGACGGCCCGGCTGGCGGGGCCCGGGGCCGGGCATCCCCTCGGCACGGACTCGCTCGGCCGCGACACGCTGGCCCGGCTCGGGCACGGGGCGGGACGGACGGTGCTGGCGGCGCTGGCGGTCTCCGCGGTGACACTGGTGATCGGGGTGCTGGTGGGACTGGTCCCCGGGGCCGGGGGCTTCACCGAGATGGTCAACGCGCTGCCCGCGATCGTCGCGGGCCTGGTGGTCGCGGGCGTCGCGGGCCCGGGCGCGGTGGCGGCCGCGGTCGCGGTGTCGGTGGTGGCCTGGGCGCCGCTGGCCGCGCACACCCGGGCGCTGTACGAGCAGGAACGGGCCGCTCCGCATGTGGCGGCGGCCCGGGCGGCGGGGGCCGGGCCCGGGTGGGTGCTGCGCCGCCACATCCTGCCGGGGGTGCTGCCAGGGGTCGTCCGGCACGCGGTGCTGCGCGTTCCGGCGCTCGCCCTGGCCCTCGCCTCGCTGAGCTTCCTCGGACTGGGTGCGGCGCCGCCGGCCCCCGAGTGGGGGCGGATGCTGGCCGAGAACATGCCGTACGCGGAACGGGCCCCGTGGGCGGTGCTGGGACCGGCGGGGGCGCTGGTGGCGCTGGGGACGGGGGCGGTGCTGTGGGCGGCGGTCGCGGGAGGCGGACGGCGCGGGCGGTCGTCCACAGCTGTGGACGAAGGGGTCGCGGAGGTACGGGTGTGAGGGGGCCGGACGGGGGCGGCTGCGGCGGGGCCGGGGCGGGCCCGGACCCCGGCGGCCCCGACGAGGGGGCGGCGGCCGGGCGGGCCGGGAGCGGGCGGGGCCGCCCCCTCGCCCGCCCGTTCCGCCCCCTGGGGGCGGCCCCGTCGCCCAAGGGGGCCGGGGCGGAGGGGGCCGCCCCGGCGTCCCGGGGCCGGTGGCGGGTGTTCCGGGAGGTGCGGGGGCTGCCGGCGTACCTGCGGCTTCTGGTGGGGACGCAGCTCGCGTTCAACGTGGGGTTCTTCGCCGTGCTGCCGTACCTGGCGCAGCATCTCGGCACGGCGCTCGGAATGGCCGGGTGGGCGGTCGGGTTCGTGCTGGGGCTGCGCACCTTCAGCCAGCAGGGGCTGTTCGTCGTCGGCGGGGCCCTCACCGACCGGTACGGGCCGAGGCCCGTGGTGCTGGTGGGGTGCGTGCTGCGGATCGCCGGGTTCGGCTGGCTGGCGTTCGCGGAGGGGACGGCGACCGTGGTCGGGGCCGTCCTGCTGATCGGGTTCGCGGCGGCGCTGTTCTCGCCCGCCGTCGAGTCGGAGACCGCGCGGGAGGCCGTGCGGTTCGAGGCGGCGACCGGGACGCCCCGGGCCCAGGTGCTGGCCGTGTTCTCCGCGGCCGGGCAGGCGGGCGCGTTCCTCGGGCCGCTGCTGGGGTCCCTGCTGCTGGGGGCCGGGTTCCGGGCGGTCTGTCTGGCGGGGGCCGCGGTGTTCGTGGCCGTGCTGGCCGGGCACTGGCGGCTGATGCCCGCCCGCGAAGGGGCGCACGAGCGGGAGCACCGGCGGGGCGGGGTGCGGGCGCTGCTGGCCGGCCCCGGCTTCGCCGTCGTGTGCCTGGCGTACGGCTCCTACCTCGTCGCGTACAACCAGCTCTACCTCTCCCTGCCCGCCGAGGTGGAACGGGCGACCGGCTCGCAGGCCGCGCTCGGGTGGCTGTTCGCGCTGTCCTCGCTGCTGGTGGTGTCCGTGCAGCTCCCCGTCACCCGGTGGGCGGGCCGGCGGCTGGG
Source organism: Streptomyces sp. NPDC088745 (assembly GCF_044751045.1). Classification (NCBI taxonomy): domain Bacteria; kingdom Bacillati; phylum Actinomycetota; class Actinomycetes; order Kitasatosporales; family Streptomycetaceae; genus Streptomyces; species Streptomyces sp. NPDC088745. The sequence continues at coordinate 494,002 of NZ_JBIVLB010000001.1, read as the reverse complement.
ACTGCGTACCGCGCTGGTCAGCGGGCTGTGCGTGGTGGGGGCCGGGTTCCTCGGCGTCGCCGCCTCCGTGCCCCTGCGCCTCACCGGGGCCGCCGGACTGCTTCCCGGCGCGTTCCTCGTCGTCGCCGTCACGCTCGGGCAGATGCTGCTCGTGCCCGCCGCCCGCGCCCTCGTGCCCGACCTCGTCGACGACCGGCACCTCGGACTCGCCATGGGGGCGCTGTCCTCCGTGTCGGGGCTGGTCGTGCTGGTGGGGAGCTCCGCCACCGGCACGCTGACGGCCGGCGGGGGCGTGGTCCTGTGGAGCGTCCTGGCCGCCGTGCCACTGGCCGGAGCGCTTCTCGCGCGCTGCCTCCGCCATGGGGAGCGGGCGACCGGGTAGACGTAGAGAGGCCAAGCCGTACCCGTGACCCCCGGAAGGACGCGAACACCGTGACCGCCGCACTCAGCGACCAGCTCAAGGCACTCCTCGACACCCCCGTCTTCATCTCCGTCGCCACCATCCAGCCCGACGGCAGTCCCCAGGTCTCACCGGTCTGGGTGAAGCGGGACGGGGACGACGTGCTGTTCTCGACGACGCTCGGCAGGCGGAAGGAGAAGAACCTGCGGCGCGACCCCCGCGTCACCGTCCTCCTCCAGCCCTTCGACGCCCCCTACTCCTACGCCGAGATCCGCGGCACCGCCGAGCTGACGACCGAGGGCGGCCAGGAGCTCATCGACGAGCTGTCCGTGAAGTACACCGGCAAGAAGTACGCCGAGTTCAACCCGACCGCCGTCGACGACACCGAGCGCGTCGTCGTCCGCGTGCGGGCCCGCAAGGTCGTCGGCAACATCTGACGGGCGCCCCGGCCCGTGTCCCGCCGGGCCTCCGCGCGGGGTACGGGCCCGTGGCACGGCAAACACTCAGTACCCTTGAGAGGTGACTATTCGCCTGTACGACACCAGCGCCCGGCAGACGCGTGACTTCACCCCGCTCGTCCCGGGCTGTGTCTCGATCTACCTGTGTGGCGCCACCGTGCAGGCCGCCCCGCACATCGGGCACATCCGGTCGGGACTGAACTTCGACATCATGCGGCGGTGGTTCGCCCACCGCGGCTACGACGTGACCTTCGTCCGCAACGTCACCGACATCGACGACAAGATCATCGCGAAGTCGGCCGAGCAGGACCGCCCGTGGTGGGCCATCGGCTACGAGAACGAGCGCGTCTTCAACGACGGCTACACCGCTCTCGGCTGCCTGCCGCCCACCTACGAGCCCCGCGCCACCGGTCACATCACCGAGATGGTCGAGATGATGCAGGGCCTGATCGAGCGCGGGCACGCGTACGAGGCCGACGGCAGCGTCTACTTCGACGTCCGCTCGTACGACGGCTACCTGGAGCTCTCCAACCAGGAGCTCGACGGACTGCGCCAGCCCGCCGAGGAGGGCATCACCGGCAAGCGCGACCCCCGCGACTTCGCCATGTGGAAGGCCGTCAAGCCGGGCGAGCCCAGCTGGGCGTCCCCCTGGGGCCGCGGCCGTCCCGGCTGGCACCTGGAGTGCTCGGCCATGGCGCACAAGTACCTCGGCCGGGCCTTCGACGTCCACGGCGGCGGCATCGACCTGATCTTCCCGCACCACGAGAACGAGATCGCCCAGGCCAAGGCGTTCGGCGACGACTTCGCGAACTTCTGGGTGCACAACCACTGGGTGACGATGGCCGGCGAGAAGATGGCCAAGTCCCTCGGGAACTCGGTCCTCGTCTCCGAGATGGTCAAGACCTGGCGGCCGATCGTGCTGCGCTACTACCTCGGCACCCCGCACTACCGCTCCGCCATCGAGTACAGCGAGGAGGCCCTGCGCGAGGCGGAGTCGGCCTTCGCGCGCATCGAGGGCTTCGTGCAGCGCGTGGTGGAGAAGGCGGGGCCGGTCCAGCCCGCCGCCGAGGTGCCCCCGGCGTTCGCGGAGGCCATGGACGACGACCTCGGCGTCCCGCAGGCCCTCGCGATCATCCACACCACCGTCCGGCAGGGGAACTCCGCCCTCGCCGCCGACGACAAGGAAGCCGCGGTGGCCCGCCTCGCCGAGGTCCGTGCCATGCTCGGTGTCCTGGGCCTGGACCCGCTCGACCCGCACTGGGCCGGCGAGTCCGACCGCGGCGAGGACCTGCACGGGGTCGTCGACACCCTCGTACGGCTCGTCCTCGACCAGCGCCAGTCCGCGCGCGAGCGCAAGGACTGGGCGGCGGCCGACGCCATCCGCGACCAGCTCCAGCAGACGGGCCTGGTCATCGAGGACAGCCCGGCCGGACCGAGGTGGACGCTCGGGCCCCGCTAGGGGCTGTCCCAGGGCTTACCGACGTGCCGCCCGGGCTCCCGGGCGGCACACTTCATTGACGTACACACGAACGACGCATAGACGATCTGCATCACCATGTGGATCGCCGGATCCACAGGAAACAGGTAGTCATGGCCGGCAACAGCCAGCGCAGGAACCGACGCACGTCCAACAAGAAGGGCATGCAGGTCGGCAGCGGCGGGCAGCGCCGCAAGGGTCTCGAGGGCAGGGGCCCGACCCCGAAGGCGGAGGACCGCAAGAAGCACAAGGCGAACCGTCTCGCCACCGCCAAGGCCAAGCACGCCCAGGCCCGCCGCCCCGCCCCGCGCCGCGGCGGCGCCAAGGGCACCTCGGAGATGGTCGTCGGCCGCAACCCGGTCTACGAGGCCCTGCGCGACGGCGTCCCCGCCATCACGCTCTACATCCAGCAGTACATCGACAACGACGAGCGGGTCCGCGAGATCCTCCAGCTCGCCGGCGAGCGCGGCAAGATCAACCTCATGGAGGCGCCGCGCGCCGAGCTGGACCGGATGACCAACGGCCTCAACCACCAGGGCGTCGTCCTCCAGGTCCCGCCGTACGAGTACGCCCACCCGCAGGACCTGCTGGACGCGGCGTACGACAACCACGAGGAGCCCCTGGTCGTCGCGCTGGACGGCGTGACCGACCCGCGCAACCTCGGCGCAATCATCCGCTCCACCTCCGCCTTCGGCGGCCACGGCGTCGTCGTGCCCGAGCGGCGCGCGGCCGGCATGACCGCCGGCGCGTGGAAGTCCTCCGCCGGCACCGCCGCCCGCACCCCCGTCTCGCGCGTCACCAACCTGACCCGCGCGCTGGAGGAGTACAAGAAGGCCGGTGTCACGGTCGTCGGCCTCGCCGCCGACGGCGAGCACAAGGTCGAGGACCTGGAGCAGCTCGCGGGCCCGGTCTGCATCGTCATCGGCGGCGAGGGCAAGGGCCTGGGCCGCCTGGTCGGCGAGACCTGCGACTACCGGGTGCGGATCTCGATGCCGGGCGGCGCGGAGTCGCTGAACGCCGGTGTCGCGGCCGGGATCGTCCTGTACGAGACGGCGCGCCGCCGGAAGTAGCGCGTCCGGTCGTGCCGAGGGCCCCGGATTCCGTCCGGGGCCCTTCTCGTCCACCTGTGGTGACCTGCGGTGTCGGCGGGAACGGGGCGAGATCGTGTCAGTTTGACGGGTCTCGGACAGATCGAAGGCGTCAAGGCAGTGTCCTCAACACACTTCACTCGGTTAGATGAGTGTGGACACCAGAACACCCGGGTTCGACGATCAGCCCGCACTGAGCATGGTCAAGGTGCCCTGCGACCCGGCGCAGGTCATCGTCAACCACGCCAGCTTCCGCGTGCAGCTCGCCCCGAGCCAGAGCGCGCGCCCCACCGTGGTGCGGGGTGCTCTGGACGACCGGACGGCGAGGATCCCCGCGCTCAGCGGGGCGGGAGCCCTCAGCGGGGCGGGAGCGGCCGTCGGAGCGGCGGCGGGCGCGGCGGCCGGACGCCGCCGGACGCCCGTCGTGTGGACGGGCAGGTCCGAGCCGGGCGACCCCGGCGCGGGCGGACTCCTCCAGGCCGTGCGCGACTCGACCGCGACCCGCCCCCTCGACGCGTCCGACGACCTCGACGCCGGGGCGACCCAGCTCATCCCGCGCGTCGGGCCGCCGGGGCGGCTCCCCGACGACACCATGCAGACCCCGGCCGTCGCCGGCGCGACGGGCGAGCCCCCCCGGATGCTGCCCCGCATGCGGCAGGCCGAGGGCGCGTACGACACATACGAGACCGACGAGGAAGTCCCGTACGAGGACGAGGACGAGAGGCCGGACGAGCGCACCGACGGGCGCTCGCGGCACTCCTTCTACCCCGACCGGCGGATGAACCTCGGCGTGGTGCTGCTGCCGCTGCGCGTCTTCCTCGGCTTCATCTCCATCTACGCGGGCATGGGCAAGCTCTGCGACCCCGTCTTCTTCGACGGCGGCGAGCGCGGCTCCATGGTCAAGTGGCTCAACGCGCTGCACCCGTGGCCGCTCGCCGAGCCGCTGCGCGACTTCGCGCTCCAGCACCCGGTGGGCGCGGGGCTCAGCGTGGCCTTCCTCCAGGTCATCGTGGGCGTGCTCACCGTGCTGGGGCTGTGGCAGCGGGTCGCGGCGGTCGTCGGGACGCTGCTGTCGGCGGCGCTGCTGCTGACCGTGAGCTGGAAGAGCGTCCCGGCCTACGACGCGCCGGACATCATCTACCTCGCCGCCTGGTCGCCGCTGATCATCGCGGGCGCTCCGGTCTACTCGATGGACTCCCGGCTCACGGGCGAGGCCTGGCGGACGCTGGGCCCGCGCAGCGAGGTGTGGGAGCTGCGGCGGCGGGTGCTGCGGCGCGGCTTCCTGATGGTCACGCTGGTCGTCGGCCTCACCCTGCTGGTCGGCTCGGTGCTCGGCGGAGCGGTCCGCTCGGCGGAGGTCGTCGTGCCCGGCCCCGAGGACGACCCGGCGAACCACCTGCCCGGCCGTCCGCTCCCCAAGGAGCCCGGCGTCCAGCGCACCCCCAAGACCCCGGAGCGCAAGGCGCCCAGGCCCTCGGCCTCCGCCTCGGTCAAGCCGTCGGCGAGGCCCAGCACGTCGGCCGGTCCGCGGGCCACGGCCACCGCGGGCGCGACCGCGGGCCCGAGCCGGAAGCAGGGTTCCACGGGCCGCACGCCCACCCGGAACACCCCCCCGGCGGCGAGCACCGCCGGTCCGACCGCCACGGCGGGACCGTCCTCCAGCGGCGGCGGCACCGCCTCCGGTGGCGGCAGCACCGGCGGTTCGAGCACCGGCGGGTCCTCCTCGGGCGGCTCGTCCTCGGGCGGCGGCTCCAACGGCGGCAGCTCCGGCGGCGGTTCGGGTGCGGACAAGGTGATCGGCGGACTGCTCGGGTAGGCCGACAGGCGTACGCACGGCTGAACGGAGGGGCCCGGCACCGCGATGGTGCCGGGCCCCTCCCGCATGCGTGCGTACGCGGGAGCCTCAACCCCGCTGGGCGGCCAGCTCCTTGGCGGCCTCGGTGAGGTCCTTCGCGGTGTCGATGGCACGCCAGTAGGCGCCCTGCGGGATCGGGTAGCCGGCCAGGCTGCGGGAGCGGGCCAGGCGGGGGAACGTGGTGCGCTCGTGGTCGCCGAGGTCGGGCAGCAGGGCGGTGAAGGCGGCGGAGAAGACGTACACGCCCGCGTTGATGAGGTACGGCGAGGGCGGCGACTCGATGAAGTCGGTGACGTTGCCGAAGGTGTCCGTCTCGACGGCGCCCCAGGGGATGCGCGGTCGGGCCAGGGCCAGGGTGGCGGTGGCGTCGCGCTCGGCGTGGAAGGCGGCCATGTCGCGCAGGGAGAACCGGGTCCAGATGTCGCCGTTGGCGGCGTACCAGGGCTGTCCGGGTTCGGGGAGGTGCTGCGCCGCGTGCTTCAGGCCGCCTCCCCGGCCCAGGGGCTCCGTCTCGACCACCGTCGTGACGCGCAGGGGGAGTTCGGGGGCCCGGTCGGCGAGCCAGTCCTGGAGGACCTCGGCGAGGTGGCCGCAGGAGACGACTGCGTCAGTGACGCCCTCGGCGGCGAGCCAGGACAGCTGATGGCCGATGATCGGGGTTCCGGTGCCGGGAATCTCGACCATCGGCTTGGGGCGGTCGTCGGTGTACGGGCGCAGTCGCGAGCCCTGGCCGCCGGCCAGGACGACGGCCTGCGTCGGTGCGGCGGACGTCGCGGTGAGGGGGCTGGGGGTGGGGGTCATGCAGGGGACGATATGCGGCGCGCGGGGCGCCGCCGGCGAGGGGCAGGACTGTCAGCTCTGTCGGTCGTGTCCGGGTCCGTGGTCTCGGGCGGGTCAGGGGCGGTGGTTCGCGACGCCGGAGGCGAAGGAGGTGTCGCAGACGGGCCGCGAGTACGACTGGGCGCGGGTCGGGCCGTAGTGCGTGACGGCGGCGCGGCCGAGGGCGCGGGCGATGTTCATGCAGTGCTTGGCGAGGGACGGGCGGCGCTCGACCTCGCGCTGGAGGTGGGTGAGGGCCGTTCCGGGGTCCTTCTCCTGAAGTTCCACCAGAAGCCGGTCGCGCAGAATATCCTGCGGGGCACGGGACTTGGCCTGCTGGGAGACACCTTCGGCGGATGCGGTGAGCATCTGGGACTCGGGAGTGCCGGCGACCCACGGGACGCGGGTGACGGCCAGGGTCCCGGAGAGAACCAGGACGACGGGCAGGACGAGGGCGAGGGTTCGGCCGATACGGCGTGCTGAGTGGGTCACGCGAGTGAGCGTAGCGGCCGGTGACGATTTGGCGACATTCAGTCACCCTCATGGGGGATGGTTCGATGTCCTTTTTCGAATGAGGGGTTGACGTACGGTGCTCGAAATGCCCAGTGTGCCGGGGTATTTCGAGTGGGTGGCGGCTAAACGTGGGACGGGACGCGCTTGGGGAAGCGCGTGGGCGGGGTGACGGGTCGGCGGTCCGGTGAGGCGGTGGCACACATGCGGAAGGGCCCCGCAGTCCGGTGCGGGGCCCTTCCGTGTGCGGTGCGGGGATCAGTCGCTGAGGCGCTCGCCGGTCTTGGTCGAGAAGACGTGCAGCTCGCCCGGACGCGGGACGACGTGCAGCTCGGTGCCCTTGTCCGGGACGGCGCGGCCGTTGACGCGGACGACGAGGTCCTTGTGCTCGCCGCCGACCTCGGCGGAGCCGTACACGTAACCGTCGGCGCCCAGTTCCTCGACGACGTTGACGGAGACGGCGAGGCCCGCCGGGGCGTCGCCGGAGTCCTTCGTCAGGGTCTTCGCGGCCTCGCCGCCGTGCTCGACGATGTCGAAGTGCTCGGGGCGCACGCCGACCGTGACGGTGGTGTCGCCCTTGTCGGCGGCGGCGCTGAGCGCCTCGCGGGAGACCGGGACGACGCTGTTGCCGAACTTCACGCCGCCGTCGGTGATCGGGACCTCGACCAGGTTCATGGCCGGGGAGCCGATGAAGCCGGCGACGAAGAGGTTGGCCGGGCGGTCGTACATGTTGCGCGGCGAGTCGACCTGCTGGAGCAGGCCGTCCTTCAGCACGGCCACCCGGTCGCCCATGGTCATGGCCTCGACCTGGTCGTGCGTGACGTACACGGTGGTGATGCCCAGGCGGCGCTGGAGGCTCGCGATCTGCGTACGGGTCGAGACGCGGAGCTTGGCGTCGAGGTTCGACAGCGGCTCGTCCATGAGGAAGACCTGCGGCTCGCGCACGATGGCGCGGCCCATCGCGACACGCTGGCGCTGACCGCCGGAGAGGGCCTTCGGCTTGCGGTCGAGGTACTCGGTGAGGTCGAGGATCTTCGCGGCCTCCTCGACCTTCTTGCGGATCTCGGCCTTGTTCACGCCCGCGATCTTCAGGGCGAAGCCCATGTTGTCGGCGACGGACATGTGCGGGTAGAGCGCGTAGTTCTGGAACACCATGGCGATGTCCCGGTCCTTCGGCGGCAGGTGGGTGACGTCGCGGTCGCCGATGCGGATCGCACCGCCGTTGACGTCCTCCAGGCCCGCGAGCATGCGCAGGGAGGTGGACTTCCCGCAGCCGGACGGGCCGACGAGGACGAGGAACTCGCCGTCCTCGATCGCGATCTCGAGCTGGTCCACGGCGGGCTTGGTGGAGCCCGGGTAGATGCGGGTGGCCTTGTCGAACGTGACTGTCGCCATGGCGATGCGTCTCCTTCACCGGCAGGAACGTGCCGGACGATCCGTTGTAAGGGAGTGGTCTGGTCCAATTTGGCGGACCAGGGGTGACGCTACCCGGGCGAGTGGGTTCTGTCAGTAGGGAAGGGGTGGGCGATTTCGCGGCTAGTGAACCGTGGCAGAGCAACGAACTTTTGACCTTGCGCGTCTACAGGCAGAGCAACGAACTTTTGACCGGTGCCTGCTGATGCTGGGCTTCCCGCTTCGACACCCACTGCCGACCGAACGAGATCTTGGCGGACCACGCCCTGCCGGTCTTGCACGAGCTCCACGGGCATTACGGCCGACGGCCCGTCGGTCCGGTACAGCATGTGTCTCAAGCGGCCAGTGGAACCTCCAGCACTTCGGAGGCGCGGATCAAGGGAGGCGGGGTCCGTCCCGGAGGCAGAGCCTCGGCCACCAGCCCGTACAGCAGCATCCCCTCCTCACGGAGGTTCCGTGCCGCGTTCACGTCCCGGTCGTGCACCGCGCCGCAACTGCCGCATGTCCATTCCCGTACGGAGAGATCCAGCCGCTCCCCCTTCAGACGGCAGGACGAGCAACGTCGTGTCGACGGGAAGTACCGGTCGACGATCACGAGCGTCCGTCCGTACCACTCGCATTTGTAGCGGAGCTGCTTCAGCAGCTCGCCCCACGAGGCGTCGAGGATCGACTGGTTCAGCTTCGCCTTGCGTCTGCGCCCAGGACCGGTGGCCGCCCGCATCAGGTTCATGACGGCCAGGTCTTCCACCACGAGCACTTGGTTCTCGCGCACGAGGCGGGTGGTGAGCTGGTCCAGCATGTCCTTGCGGACGTCGCTGATCAGGGCGTACAGGCGGGCGATCTCCTGGCGCGCCTTCTCCCGGTTCGCCGATCCCCTCTTCTTGCGGTGCAGCTCGCGCTGGGCCTTCGCGAGCTTCCTCTCGTACTTCCGAAGCAGACGGGGGTGGTCCAGCTTCTCGCCGTCGTCCAGCGTGACGAGGGCGGCCAGACCGAGGTCGATGCCGACCGCCTTCGGGGCGTGGGTGCCCGACAGGAAGACGGGAGGCAGAGGTGCGATGTGTTCCTCGACCAGTACGGAGAGGAAGAAGCGGCCCGCGCGGTCCCGGGTCATCGTGAGCTTCACGGGCGTGGTGCCTGCGGGGAGCGGGCGGGACCAGCGGATGTCGAGGGGGGCGGTCTGCTTGGCGAGGGCGATCAGCCCGGTGCCGGGTCGCTCGGGGTCCTCGAACCAGCGGAAACCGGTGCGTACGTACGTCGCGGAGTCGCGTGAGCGGCCCTTCTTGTTGTGTCGCGGGTAGTTCACCCCTCCTCTGAAGAAGCGGGTGAAGGCGTTTTCGAGGTGGCGGAGGGACTGCTGGAGGACGGTCGAGGAGACGTTCTGGAGCCAGTACGTCTCGCGGGCCTGACGCCAGCCGGTGAGGGCGCGGCAGGTCTCGGCGAAACCGACTGGGACGCGATGGTCGCGCCAGGCATTCGACCGCAGGGTCAGGCCCTCGTTGTAGACCCAGCGGCAGGCGCCGAAGGTCTCGATGAGCTGTTCTGCCTGGTCGGAGGTCGGGTAGCAGCGATAGCGGTAGACACGCTGGTGGGTACCGGGCTCCTTGGACCGGCGCTTCATGGGTGCGGCCGGTCGCTGGTGGTGCTTGCGCTGGTCGGGGATGCGCAGGGCCTCGCGCTTGATGCGCTTGGCTTCGGTGCCGGTGATGCGGGGCGGGAGCGGTTGCTCGGGTGCCTCGGTCATGCCTCCTCCCTCGCTTCTTCGCTTTGTCCGATTGTCGGAACAGCGATTCGGTGCGTTCAACGACGGGTGGCCGGGAGGGTTATGGGAGAGCAGGTGAGTTCGTGGATCGGCAGGGAGCGCCCTGTGTAAAGTGAGGGTGCTCGCGCGCGTGAATTCAGTGGTGCGAGCAGCGCCGCCTTAGCTCAGTTGGCAGAGTCTCCCACTTGTAATGGGATGGTCGTCGGTTCGATTCCGACAGGCGGCTCCACGAAACACCTGTCCCGGACCCCCAGGGTCCGGGACACTTGCGTTTTCAGGACGGTACGGGGGTCCGGGCGGCGTTCCCTGGCCCCGTGTGGGGGAGGGCAGCGGGATGAGTCGTCGGTCGAGCGGGCTGATCGGCACCTGGGCGGAGGCGCAGCGTCAGCAGCAGCGCCGGGTGGAGGCCCAGCAGCGGGCTCAGGTGCAACAGCAGCGTGCGTACGAGCGGGAGAGGGCGCGGGCGGACCGTCAGCAGCAGGCGGCGTACCGGCAGCATCGCGAGGCGGAGGCGCGGCGGCGTACGGAAGAGCTGGATGCCGAGGTGGCCCGGCTGGAGGGGTTGCTTGCTGCGGGGTGCCGGGCGGCTCCGTTCCGGGTGGGTGCGCTGGTGCGGCCGGAGGTGGTGGAGCCTTTTGCGCCCGGGCAACTGGCGGTGCCGGTGGTGATGCCGGATCCGGGGCGCTATCAGGCGCAGGGCGGCGGGTGGACTGCTGCGCGCCGGGCGCAGGCGCAGGAAGAGGCGCGGGCCAGGTTCGAGCGGGACTGGCATGCGGCGCAGGCTGCGGAGATGCAGCGGCAGCAGCAGTTGGCGGGGTACCGGCAGCAGTACGACGCGTGGGCGGCGGCTCGGCTGGCGGAGATTCGGGGGCACAACGCCGGGATCACGGGCATGAAGGACGCGTTGCGTGCGGGTGAGCCGGAGACGGTGGTGGAGTTCTTCTCCGCGGCGCTGTACGCGTCGGCGGCGTGGCCGGAGGACTTTCCGCGGCGGGTGTCGGGTGCGTTCGACCGGGGTGGCCGTCAACTGGTGCTGAACTGGGAGTTGCCGGGCTTCGATGTGGTTCCTGAGGTGAAGGGGGTGCGTTATGTGGCGAGTGCCGACGAGGAGCGGGAGTCGGCCCGCCCGATGACGCAGCGCAAGGCCTTGTATCGGAGTGTGCTGGCGCAGTGTGTGTTGCTGGCGCTGCGGGACGTGTTCGTGGCGGACGAGTTCGGCACGCTGGACTCGGTGGTGCTGAACGGGTTCGTTGACGGTCTGGATCCGGTGACGGGGCAGCCGGCGGAGGTCTTTCTCAGCACGGTGATGGTGGAGAAGGCTGCTTTCGGGGCGTTGAATCTGGAGTTCGTGGCGGCGGTGGACTGTCTGGTGGAGGGGTTGCGGGGGCAGTTGTCGGCGCGGCCGGAGCAACGGGTGGCGGTGCGGCCGGGGCGGTTGCCGGAGCAGGTGGGGTCGGGGGTGGTGTCGCACGGGGCCGGTGGGGAGCCGGATTTGCTGGAGATGGATCCGGTGGAGTTCGAGTGTTTGGTCGCCGAGTTGTTCCGGGCTCGGGGGATGCAGGCGGTGACGACGCAGCGGTCGAATGACGGCGGGGTGGATGTGGATGCGTTGGATCCGGATCCGATCAGCGGTGGAAAGATCATTGTTCAGGTGAAGCGGTACCGGAACACGGTGCCGCCGAGTGCGGTGCGTGATCTGTTCGGGACGGTGCAGGGGGCGGGGGCGAACAAGGGCGTTCTGGTGACGACGTCGGGATTCGGGCCGGGGTCGTACACGTTCGCCCAGGGAAAGCCGTTGACGTTGGTGTCGGGGACGGAACTGGTGGATCTGCTGCATCGGTGCGGGTTGCGCGGTGCGCTGGGAGGGGGCGGGGCCGGATCGGGTGCGACGGCGCCCGTTCCGTCGCCCCGGGAGCCGGTTGACGCGGGTGGTGCGGACGATTTCAACGTGCTGGGGATGACGTGGGCGGGGCCCGTGGCGCTGGACGTCTGTGCGTTGGTGTGCACGGGCGGCCGGGTGCTGGGGGAGGAGTACTTCGTCTTCTTCAACAATGCGCGGACACCGGACGGTGCTGTGCGCATGGTGGCGGGTGTGGCGGGTGACCGGGCCGCTGTGCGGGTGGCGTTCGACGGGTTGCCGAGGGAGGCGGATCGCCTCGTTCTGGTGGCGTCCGTGGATGTCGAGAGGAATCCGGATGCCGACTTGTCGGGTTTCACCGACGCGAGTGTGCTGCTGCGGGACCCGTCGGGTGCTGAGTTGGATCGGCTGCCCGTCGCGGACGGCAGGTCGGGTGAGACGGCTCTGGTGCTGGGGTCCTTTCGGCGCCGCAACGGGGACTGGGATTTCGTGGCCGGCGGAAGGGGCTACAGGGGCGGGCTGGGTGAGCTGATCCAGGATTACGGGGTCGAGGTCCAGTAGCTCGGCCACGGGTGGGCCCGGCGGGGTGTGGGCCCGCCGGGCCCGGTGGCGGGCCGCGGTCAGCGGCCCGCGATGCGGTTGGCGAGGGTGGCGATGGGGTGGGTGGTGGCGGTGCGGGCGGTGAGTTCGCGGCGGTCGGCCTCGCGGTAGGCGGCGTACAGGGTCTGGACGCCGAGCCAGCGGAAGGGTTCGGGTTCCCACTTGCGGACCCGGTGGCCGACCCAGGGGAGGGTCGTGAGGGCGGTGGCGGCGCCCTGGCCGGAGTCCTGGAGGAGGAGGTCGCGCAGGGTGCGGGCGGCGAGGTTGGCGGTGGCGACGCCCGAGCCGACGTAGCCGCCGGCCCAGCCCAGGCCGGTCGAGCGGTCCAGGGTGACGGTGGCGCACCAGTCGCGGGGGACGCCGAGGACGCCGGACCAGGCGTGGGCGATGCCGGTGCCCGCGAGAGTGGGGAAGAAGCGGGTGAGGACCGCGCGGAGGGCGGCGACGGTCGCGGGCTGGGTGCGGCCGTCGTTGTCGGTGCGGGAGCCGAAGCGGTACGGGACGCCCCGGCCGCCGAGGGCGATGCGGTCGTCGGCGGTGCGCTGGGCGTACATGTAGGCGTGGGCCATGTCGCCGAGGTTCTCGCGGCCGTCCCAGCCGATGGTCTCCCAGAGGTGGGCGGGGACGGGATCGGTGACGATCATGGATGAGTTCATGGGGAGCCAGGAGCGCTTCTGGCCCTTGAGGTTCGGGGTGAAGCCCTCGGTGCAGCGCAGGACGTACGGGGCGCGGACCGTGCCGTAGGGGGTGCGGGCGCGCCGGGGCGCGATCTCGGTGACGGGCGTCGACTCGTGGATGGTCACGCCGAGGGCCTCGACCGTGTCGGCGAGGCCCGTGACGAGCTTGGCCGGGTGCAGACGGGCGCCGTGCGGGGTCCAGGTGGAGCCGACGGCGCCGGCGACCTTGACGCGGGCGGCGGTGTCGCGGGCGCCGAGGAGGACCCTGTCCTTCTCCCCGAAGGCGGTCTCGGCCGCGTGGAAGGCGCGCAGGCGGGTCAACTGGGCGGGGGTGTAGGCGACTTCGAGGACGCCGCCGCGGTGGATGTCGGCGTCGATGCCTTCCGCGGCGGCGGTGTCGACGACCTCGGTGACGGTGTCGTTCATGGCGTGCTGGAGGCGGGTGGCGGCCTCGCGGCCGTGCAGTCGGGCGTAGCGGTCGCGGCCCGCGATGCCGTTGTAGAGCCAGCCGCCGTTGCGCCCGGAGGCTCCGTAACCGCAGAACGCGGCTTCGAGGACGGTGATGTCGAGGTGGGGGGCGGCCTTCTTCAGGTAGTACGCCGTCCACAGGCCCGTGTAGCCGCCGCCGACGACGCACACGTCCGCGGTCGTGTCGCCGGGGAGGGGTTCGCGGGGGCCGGGTGTGCCGTGGTCGGCGTACCAGAAGGAGATGCCTCCGTTGGTGGTGCGGGAGGTGGGGGTGCTGCGCATGGTGGCCTTCGTCCTGTTCGGCGGTGGTGCCGGGACGCTAACGGGAGGGGGTGGGGGGCGCAATGGGCGTCGGGGGCGCGGTCGGGGGGCGCGGCTCGACGGTGTGTCGGGGGGTGGGGGAGGGGCCGGGGTGCGGATGTGCGGGCGCGACCTTGTGGGTGGCGGGGGCGTTGGACGGGGCATGAGTGAGGTTCTTTTTCTGCCGCCGCAGCTCGTGGCGGCGTCCGTGCCCGCGTCGTTCGACGGGCTGGTTCTGAGGTCGGAGAGGGTGGAGCGGATCGGTGATCACCGGTGGTCGGTGTGGGTGGGCGCCGGTCGGCTGGTGGACCGGGAGTGGGTGGGGGGCCGGCGCGGCTTCCTCGGGGCGAGCGCGGCGAACGTCGAGCTGACGGAGTTGCTGTGGCAGCGGCCGTGGGACTTCGGGGTGGTGGGGTCGGTGGTGCTGGGCGCGCACGAGGTGCGGGTGCTGCCGACGGGACCGCGGGGCGGCGGGACCGTCCAGGTGACCGGTCCCGAAGTCCTGGACGGGGTGCAGCGGCTGGGCGTGCTGGCGCGGGCGGTCGCGGAGGGGCTGCCCGCCGGTTCGCTGGAGCGGTCGCTGCTGCGGGTGGAGCTGGTGACGGGTCCTGCCGTGGATGTCGTACGGGGGGAACTCGACGCGGAGGACCGTCGGCGCAATCCGGCCACCGCGCAGGACGAGCTGGTGCGGGATCCGAACGTGCTGCGGGTGATGCGGCAGTTCCGCGCGGACGGGGTCAGCTTCGCGGTGCGCCGGGGGGAGGTGCGGGAGCCGTACGGGGCCGGGCGGTGCGTGTCGGTCGAGGAGGCGACGTCGGCGCTGGCGTGCCTGGCGCCGGGGGCCCGGCTGGAGGTGGCGCACGCGGCGGACGGGGCCGCCGGGCGGGAGCGGCTGTGGGCGGACCGGGGCGGGGAGTCGTACCGGGCGGTGTTCAACGAGAACACGGAGGCGGTGGGGGTGCTGCGGGCGGTGGAGATCGCCCGGTGCGTGCGGGGCGTGGTGGCGCGCAAGGGGCGCGGGAAGCGTTATGGGCACGCTCATCTGTGGCGGGACGTGCCGCAGTTGGCGGTGTGGGCGGTGGGGCGGCAGTTGCCGCTGGTGGAGCTGCACCGGGAGGGGCGGGGGCCGGGCGCGGTGGACTGGGACCTGCTGGTGCGGGACCGGCTGGAGCTGCTGACGGCGGGGGTGGCGGAGGGGCTGCGGGAGGCGTACGAGGTGCTGCGGCCGACGGCGGGGGGCAGGCGGCTGCGGCACGCGGAGGTCAGGGAGCTGGGGTTCTGGGCGGAGCTGATGGAGGAGTACGGGGCTGCCGGGGACGCCGCGGCGCTGGATTCCCTGTGAGGTCTCGGCCGTGCCCGCCGCGGTGTGTCGCGCGGTTCCTGGTGAGGGGGTAGCAGGCGAGGCCGATGAGGGCGGCGGCGAGGTGGCCGACGTCGGTGAAGGTGCGGCCGTTGACGAGGGGGAGGGCGTAGAAGGTGAGGACGGCGAAGAGGTAGGGGTACCGCCAGGGGGCCGGGATGAGGTGGGTGAGGACCGCGACGACGCCGGCCAGTGCGTAACTCACCCCCACGTCCAGGGTGTTGACGGATTCCGGCGGGGCGATGCCGTGCCTGATCGCCCAGCCGAGGACTCCTTCGCTCAGGTACGTCGCGCCGACGTGCGCGGCGAGGACGACCCCGAGCCAGCGCAGGGTGCCGAGCCGGCGTTCGGCGGGGGCGTGGAAGAGGGAGTACAGGACGGCGTACGGGAGCCAGCCGCCGCCGTCGAGCCAGAGGGCGGAGGTGATCAGGACGCGGCTGGGGTCCTGGGAGAGGTGGTGGATGTTGGTGGACCGCTGGCGGAGGAACGCGTCGGTGAAGGCGGGGTCCATGTGACGCGTGGCGACGGTGGTCAGGAGCAGGACGAGGAGCCAGAGGTGGGTGCCGGGGGCGGAGCGGAGGTGGTGGAGTGCTCTGGCGAGGGCGCTGCGGAGGGGGCGGAGCATGGTCCGATTGTTGCGGTATGAGCTGATTCGCTCGGGCGTTCTCCGCCCGTACGGCGAGTGAGGTGGTGCGGGGATGGGCGAGCGGTACGAGGTGCGGGTGCCGGCCGGGCTGGCGGCGGCGCAACTGCGGTGGAACGGGGAGGCGGGGCGGGCCTGGGTGGCCGGGCTGCCGGGGCGGGTGCGGGAGTGCCTGGCGGGGTGGGGCCTGCGGCCGGACGGCCCGGTGATGCACGGGGCGGCGGCGCTGGTGGTGCCGGTGGTGCGGGAGGGGGACGGGCTCGCGGCGGTGCTCAAGCTCCAGCTCCGGGACGAGGAGAACGCGGGGGAGGCGGCGGCGCTGCGGGCGTGGGCGGGGCTCGGGGTGGTGGAGGTGCTGGCGGCGGACGAGGCGCGGGGCGCGCTGCTGCTGGAGCGGCTGGACGAGGGCAGGCCGCTGGACGGGGTGCGGGACGCGCTGGACGGCGTACGGGTGATCGCGGAGTCGCTGGCGCGGCTGAACGCGGTGGCCGCTCCGGCGGGGATGCGGCGGCTGGGGGACATCGCCGCCGCCGTGCTCGACGACGTGCCGAGGCTGCTTCCGGCGCTGGCGGACGGGGCGGAGCGGCGGCTGCTGGAGCGGTGCGCGGGGGCGGTGCGGGAGGTGGCGGGGGAGGCCGGGGACCGGTTGCTGCACTGGGACCTGCACGCGGAGAACGTGCTGGCGCCGAGGGCGGGTTCGGGGCGGAGCGAGCCGTGGGTGGTGATCGACCCCAAGCCGCTCGCCGGGGACCCGGGGTTCGAACTCCTCCCGGCGATCCGGAACCGGTTCGACGCGGGGGAGGTGGTGCGGCGGTTCGATGTGCTGGTGGAGGTCATGGGGCTGGAGCGGGACCGGGCGGTGGCGTGGACGCTGGGGCGGGTGCTGCAGGACTGCTTGTGGGAGCTGGCGGAGGGGGAGGTCCGGATGCCGGACGTCCATGTGGTCGTCGCGAAGGCCCTGCTTAGGGTGCGGGCATGATTCGCGAAGCGACGGCCGGGGACGTTCCGGAGATCTACGCAATGGTGCGGGAACTGGCCGAGTACGAGAAGGCGTTGGACGAGGTCCGGGCGAGTGAGGAGCAGCTGCGGGAGGCGCTGTTCGGCGCGCGCCCGGCGGCTTTCGCGCATGTGGCGCAGGACGGGGGCGGGAAGGTCGTCGGCTTCGCCCTGTGGTTCCTGAACTTCTCGACGTGGCGGGGGGTGCACGGGATCTACCTGGAGGACCTGTACGTGCGGCCGGCGGCGCGGGGCGGCGGGTACGGGAAGGCGCTGCTCGGGGAGTTGGCGCGGGTGTGCGTGGCGCGGGGGTACGAGCGGCTGGAGTGGTCGGTGCTGAAGTGGAACCGGCCGGCGATCGACTTCTACGAGGCGGTGGGGGCGCGGCGGCAGGGGGAGTGGGATGTGTACCGGCTGACGGACGAGGCGCTGGGGAGGCTGGGCGGGGCGACGCCCCTTTAGGGGCGCGGGGAACTGCGCGCCCAGCCGCCCACTCACCTGCGCGGGAACCGTGCGCTGGCCGCGCGGCGAGCGCTTTAGGTGGAGGGGCGGGTCCGGGGCCTCTCTGCCTGAGCTGGGCGGGGCTGTGCGTCCGGTACGGGGCTGGGGTCTCGGCCTGGGCGGGGTCGTGCGTCCGGCGCAGGCGCTTGCGCAGGGGGCGGTACCCGGGTGGGCCGGGAGCGGGAGGGGCCGCCCCCTTGCCCGCCCTCCCCCAAGCTCTCGGCTTCGCTCGAGCAGGGGGTGCCCCCCTCGCCCCCTTGGGGCGGCCCCGTCGCCCAAGGGGGCGGGGGGAGTGGGAAGGGCGGTCCCGTCGCCCAAGGGGGCGGAGGTGGGGGCCGCCCCAAGGGGGCGGGGGCGGAGGCCCGTGCCCGGGGGAGGCGGAGGTCCGTGCCTCGGCACGGAGTGCGGGCCGTACGCCGTCGATGCCGTCCGCGACTAGCGGCCCAGAGCGGCGACACCGGCCTGGGCGAACTTCTCGTCGAGGTCGCCGCTCGGAGCCCCCGCGACACCGATGCCCGCGATCGGCGCGCCCTTGGCCTGGACCGGCGCGCCGCCGCCGAGGAAGAGGGTGCCGGGGATGTCCTTCAGGTTCGGGGCCTGGGCGAGGCGCTTGACCAGCTCGGAGGTGGGGGCGTTCCAGGCGACGGCGGTGTAGCCCTTCTTCGCGGCCGATTCGGGCGACTGCGGGCCGGCGCCGTCGCCGCGCAGGGAGACGATGGTGTTGCCGTTGCGGTCCACGACGGCGACGGAGACGCGCTGGTTCTCCTTCTTCGCGGCGTCCAGGACGGCCTCGGCGGCCTTGGTGGCGGCGGCGACGGTGAGGTGCGTGGACTGCTGGAGGTTGCGGTTCGAGGCGTCGGCCTTGACGGCGGCGATCGACTCGGCGGCCGGGGCGGAGGCGTTGGCGCTCACCGCGCCGAACGTGCCCGCGCCGACGGCGGCGAGCACGGCGGAGGCGGTCAGGGCACGGGCACGGACGGAGAGCTTGCGCATGGTGGACTCCAGGGGAGGGGGGTGCTGCCGGAGCGGCGGAGTGCCGGGCTCCTTCTGACTTCAATCCTGGGCGGGGAACCGTGCCCGTACGGTCGGTGCACCGGCTGCACCCGGCGGGCCGCCCGGCCGACACGGGGGTCGACCGATCGGTTGATGCGGGGGTGGTCCCGGATGGGGGGAGGATGGATGTGCGGCCCGCCCTGTCGGCCCCGCCGGGTCCCGGGTACGGCGGACGGTATGGCCGGCCTCGCGCAGCGCAGCGGAGTCCGCGGCTGGAGGGGTACGCGGGCTCCCGGCCGGCCGGGAACGGCCTCGCGCGGCGCGACCCGAACCACGCACGACCGGAACGAGGACACGGATCCGATGCCCGACCCCGACACCCCGCACGGGACTTCCGCCCCGGGCGACGCCCCGCACGGGACTTCCGCCCCGGGCGACGCCTCGGCCACCCCGCACGGGACTTCCGCCCCGGGCGGCCCGGCCACCCCGCACGGAATTCCCGCCCCGGGCGACGCCCCGGCCACCTCACACGGCACTTCCGCCCCGGGCGGCGCCTCGGCCATCCCGCACGGGGCCTCCGCCCCGGGCGGCGCCCCGCCCGCCCCGCACGGGACTTCCGCCGCAGGTGACGCCTCAGCCACCCCTCCCGGCGCCCCCACCCCCGGCGCCCCGGCCACCCCGCACCACGCCCCCGCCCCGGCCGCCCCGGGAACGCCCGCCGGTGATCCCGACGCGCGGCCCCTCGCGCTTCTCCTGCACGTCGCCTTCTTCCTCCTCCTCGGCGGTTCCCTCGCCCGGTTCCTCCTGCGTCACCCGGGGGAGGCCCGCACCCCGTGGATCATCGGGCTGAGCGTCGCGCTGGCCGTCCTGCACGTGCTGTTCTACGTGGTCCGCAGGGGCCGGGGGCCCGGGCGGGCCCGGCCCCGGGTTCACCTGGGCATCGTCGTCGGCGTCTGGGTGGTCCTCGTCGTCCTCGCCCCCAGCTTCGCCTGGTGTGCCGTTCCGCTCTTCTACACCGGGCTCAGGACCCTCCCCACCCGTACCGCCCTCGCCCTCGTCGCCCTCCTCACCGTCTTCGTCGTGGCCGCCCAACTCCAGCTCGCCAAGGGGCAGTTCGACCCCACGCTGCTGCTCGCGCCGCCCGCCGTGGCCGCCGTCGCCGCCGGGACCTTCGTCCACATGCAGCGGCAGGCCGCCCGCCAGCGCGCCCTCATCGAGGACCTGATCCGCACCCGCCGCGAACTCGCCGCCACCGAGCGCCGCGAGGGCACCCTCGCGGAGCGTCAGCGGCTCTCGTACGAGATCCACGACACCCTCGCGCAGGGCCTGTCCAGCCAGCAGATGCTGCTCCAGGCCGCCGACCGCACCTGGGACACCGATCCGGCGACCGCCCGCCGCCACGTCCGTACCGCCACCTCCATCGCGGAGCGCAACCTCGCCGAGGCCCGCCGGTTCGTGCACGACCTCGCGCCCGCGGACCTCGCGGAGGCGGGCAGCGGAGGTCTCGAAGAGGCCCTCCGCGCCGTCGCCGCCCGCGAGAACGCCCGCCTCCACATCGACGGCGCCGCCCCCGCCGCGCCCCTCCCCGACCGCGTCCAGTCCGCCCTGCTCCGCATCGCGCAGGGCGCGCTGGCCAACGTCCGCGAACACGCGCGGGCGACCACCACCGCGCTCACCCTCACCTACCTGGACGACCAGGTGGTCCTCGACATCGCGGACGACGGCCGTGGCTTCGACCCCCGGGCGCCGCGGGGCGCGGCGGGCGTGCGGGGCCACGGCCTGCCCGCGATCCGCGCCCGCGTCCAGCAGCTTGGCGGCACCCTCGCGGTCGAGTCCGCCCCCGGCGAGGGCACGGTCCTGTCCGCCGCGATCCCCCTCGCCGTACCCCTGGAGCCCCAGTCATGACGACCCCTCCCGCCGTACGGGTCCTGCTCTGCGACGACCACGCGGTCGTACGGGCGGGCCTGCTGGCCCTGCTCTCCAGCGAACCGGACATCGAGGTCGTCGGCGAGGCCGGGAGCGGGGAGGAGGCGGTGGCCACCGCCGCCCGGCTCGTGCCCGACGTCGTGCTGATGGACCTCCAGCTCGGGGACGGCATCGACGGCGTCGAGGCGACCCGCCGCATCGCCGGGACCGGCCCCCACGTGCTCGTCCTCACCACGTACGACACGGACGCCGACATCACCCGGGCGATCGCCGCCGGGGCCACGGGCTATCTATTGAAGGCGGAGCGGCCGGAGGAGCTGTTCGCCGCGATCCGCTCCGCCGCCCAGGGGCGCACCACCCTCTCGCCGCCGGTCGCCAGCCGGGTCATGGCGCAACTGCGGGGCGCCGGCCGTCCCGCCCTCACCGACCGTGAGTCCGACATCCTGGCCCAGCTCGCCCACGGTCTCGGCAACCGGGAGATCGCCCGCGCGCTGTTCATCAGCGAGGCGACCGTCAAGACCCACCTGGGCCGCATCTACGCCAAGCTCGGGGTGGACACGAGGTCGGGCGCGGTGGCGGTGGCGAAGGAGCAGCGGTTGCTGCCCTGAGCCTCGGTGCAGGCGCGGTCAGAACTCGCTCGTGTCGAGGTCGAAGCCGAGCGGCTCGGGCAGCGGGATCTTGCCCGGCATGTCGTACGCGACCTTGTTGACGTAGTCGTCCCCGGCGGGCTCCGTGCACAGCACGGCCCGGCCCGCCTCGCGGTCGATGAGCAGGTAGGCGGGGATTCCGGCGCGGGCATAGCCCCGGAGCTTCTTCACCCGGTCGTTGCCCGCGGTGGAGGAGGAGGTGACCTCGGCGACCAGGACGACCGGTGACGGCTCGTGCCATTCCAGGTCGTCGTCGAAGCTGCCCTTGGGGGCGATCACGAGGTCGGGCACGACCTTGCCGGTCCGGGAGGCGCCGGGGACCAGCAGTCCGGCCCCTGTGTACCTCCCCAGCTTCCGGTGGTGATCGCGCACCTGCCCACTGACCTCGGAAACGATTTCTTCGTGCTCGCCGTTGGCGGGAGGTGTCACGTAAATGTCCCCTTCGATCAATTCCACGCGCCAACCCTTCGGGGCGACGGCGCTGAACATGTCGAAGGCTTCCTCGACCGACATGGCCGGGTTCTTGTCCTGGAACTCGTCGGACTCGTCCTCGAACGCGTCCCACTCCGGTGCGGGCAGTGCCATGGCGGACCTCCTTCGCGTAGCGCGACTCTCCCAGCGTAGGCCGGATTAGCATCCCGGAACCTCAGCCCCTTCACTCGAACGTGTGCGCTGATACGTTTCTCCGTCCCGCCCCTCCCCGTGCGACCATCGGGAACGTGCTCGACATCGGCTACTCCCTCTCCCGCCGCTTCCCCGATCCCCCGCAGACGGACTACCGCCGTGCGGACGTACGGGCGCTGCGGCACGACCTGTTCTGCGGGGACGTGTACCTCGCGGACGTCAAGGCGGACCGGGAGATCTCCACAGCCTGGGGATGGGTGCCGGTGCTCGACTTCGCGTGGGCGCTGTGCGACATCGTGGAGCAGATCGACCAGGACCCCCGGGGGAACCGGTCGGCGCTCCGGCAGTACGCGGAACTCGACTTCACGGAGTCGACCGACCGGATGCTCTTCGAGCGGCGCTTCGGATGGGTCGACGTGGAGGCCGACTGGATGCCGGCCGAGGAGCCCGCGCTGACCTTCAGCCACCGGCTGCTGCGGCGGGAGGCACGGGACTTCCTGCACGACCTGATCGCCGACCTCACGGACATGCACGAGGGCCTCGCCGACAACCCGGCCCTCTGGACCCTCCAGGCGAAGTTCCCCCGCGTGAGCTGACGGCCGGGACCCGGGGCGGGGGCCCGGGGGTCCTCACCCCTCCACCCGCACCCCCATCGCCCCCGCGAACACCGGAGCCAGGTCCAGCAGCTGCCCCGGGCTGATCACCGCGCCCCGCAGGCGGTCCACACCCCGGGCGATGTCCAGGGAGGACACCGTCCGCAGGTCCACGTCCCGCATCGTCACCCCCGTGAGGTCCGCCCCCTTCAGTACGCAGTCCCGGAACTCCACCCGCGTCAGCCGTGCCTCCGCGAAGTCCGGTTCCACCAGTACGCAGCCCTCGAAGACGACATCCGTCAGCTTCGCCTTCCGCAGGTTCGCGAAGTCGAGCTTCCCGCCCCGCACCATCACCCGCTCCCACACCGACCCGTGCAGTTGCGTCCCGCCCAGCCGGGCGTCGATCACCTCCACGTCCCGCAGCGACGCCTCCGCGAGCTGCGTCCCCACGCCCCGCACCTGCTCCAGCACGCAGTCCATCAGCCGCGCCCGCCCGAGCCGCGTCCCGTCCAGCGCCACCCCGTACAGCCCGCAGTCCAGGAAGCGCGAGCCCCGGCCCTCCTGCCCCGCGAAGTCCAGGTCCCGGAACTCCAGGCCGTCGTAGTCCCCCTCCGGCTCCAGCTCCCCGCCCCCGAACGGCTCCAGCTCCGGAAGCCGCACCTCGGGGCGCCGTACGGCCGGGACCCCGTCCTTCTTCGCTGCGCGTGCCATGCCCCCATGCTGCCCCACCCCACTGACAACGCCCCGCGCGCGGCTCTCCCCGGCCCGATGTCACATCCCGGCGGCCCCCGTCCGTCCCACTCCCACAGGCAGCACGACCCCCAGCCACCGGGAGCACCCACCATGACCAGCAGCACCCCCCTCACCGTCGTCGGCGGCGGCCTCGCCGGGCTCGTCACCGCCGTCACCGCCGCCGAGTCCGGCGCCCGCGTCACCCTGCACGAGTCCCACCGCGACCCCGGCGGCCGGGCCCGCACCGCCGACGGCAGCCCGTACCTGACCAACGAGGGCCCCCACGCCCTCTACTCGCGCGGCCCCCTGTGGACCTGGCTCCAGCAGCGCGACCTCGTCGGGCCCGTCGCGGCCGTGCCCCTCTCCGCCGCCGCCCGCACCCGCTTCCACCGCGACGGCTCGCTGCGCCGCACGCCCCCGCTCCCGGTGCTCCGGCTCGGCCGCCGCGACCCCCGACAGGCCCCGGTCGACCGCGACTTCCTCTCCTGGGCGGCCTCCCTCATCGGCGAGCGGCACGCCCGGTACGCCGCCAACGCCGTCGCCGTCGCCCTCTTCCACCACGACCCCGGCGCGCTCTCCGCCCGCTTCGTGCAGGAGCGGCTGCGGCGCGTGCTGGCCCTGCCGCCGGAGGCCAGGTATCCGGTCGGCGGCTGGAGTTCGGTCGTGGCGCGGCTCGTCGCGCGGGCGGAACGGCTCGGCGTACGGATCGAGACCGCGTCCCGCATGACCCCCGGCGGCCTCGCCGACGCCGCCGCGCGCGGGCCCGTCGTCGTCGCCACCTCCCTGCCCGCCGCCCGCGCCCTGCTCCGGGACGACTCCCTGGTCTGGGAGAGCGGCCGCACCGCCCTCCTCGACCTCGGGCTGCGCACCCGGCGCGGGGACGCGTTCATCGTCTCCGACCTGGACGCGCCCGGGTGGATCGAACGGTTCACCGCCCAGGACCCGACCCTGGCGCCGGCCGGCGAACAGCTCGTGCAGGCCCAGCTCCCGGTTGCGGACGGCCGGCCCAGGTCCACCGGCGTGGCCCGCGCCGAGCGGCTGCTCGACCTCGGGTTCCCCGGCTGGCGCGAGCGCGTCACCCACCGCTCCGAAGCCCTCGCGACCGGCCGCACCGGCGCGGTCGACCTGCCCGGCACCACCTGGCGCGACCGGCCCGCCGTCGACCGGGGCGACGGCGTCTACCTCGCCGGCGACCAGGTCGCCGCCCCCGGCCTCCTCGCCGAGGTCTCCTTCAACAGCGCCCTGGAAGCCGCCTCCCTCGCGCTCCGCGCCGCCCGCCCCCTTGACCTCAACCGCGCTTGAGGTCACAGGATGATCCGCCTGAGCCGGCCGCGCACGCCGACGGCCCCACCAGTGAAGGAAGTCGACCATGCACGCGATCCGCCTGCACGCCTTCGGTCCCGCCGGGAACCTCACGTACGAGAGGACCGAGGACCCGCTCCCGGGCCCCGGCCAGGTCCGGATAGCCGTCGCCGCGGCCGGCGTGCACCTCGTCGACACCGCCCTGCGCCGCGGCGACCGGGGCCCCTTCCCCGAGCTGCCCGCCCTGCCCACCGTCCCGGGCCGCGAGGTCGCGGGCACCGTCACCGCGCTCGGCGCGGGCGCCGACCCGTCCTGGCTCGGCCGCCGGGTCGTCGCCCACCTCGGCGCGAACCCCGGCGGCTACGCGGAGCTGGCGGTGACCGACGCCGCCAGGCTGCACCCCGTGCCCGACGACCTCACCGACCCCCAGGCCGTCGCCATGATCGGCACCGGCCGCACCGCCCTCGGCATCCTCGGCTTCACCGAGGCCGCGCCGGACACCGTCGCCGTCGTACCGGCGGCCGCGGGCGGCATCGGGACCCTCCTCGTGCAGTACGTGAAGCACGCGGGCGGCACCGTCGTCGGCCTGGCCGGGGGGCCCGCCAAGACCGCCCTCGTCGAGCGGAACGGCGCCGACCTCGCCGTCGACTACCTCCGCCCCGACTGGCAGGAACAGGTCACCTCCTTCCTCTCCGCGCGCGGCATCGGCGGCGCCACGGTCGTCTTCGACTCGGTCGGCGGCGACACCGGCCTGGCCGCCGTCGACCTGCTCGCCCCCGGCGGCCGCCACCTCGTCTTCGGCTGGTCGGGCAAGGGCGTCCACGACGGCGAACCCCTCACCTTCACCGACGCCGAACTCGCCGACCGCGCCATCACCAGCGAGGTCGTGCTCGGCCCGCCCATGCTGGCCAGGGCGGGCGGCGGCCCGAACCCCATCCGCACCCTGGAGACCCGCGCCCTGGCCCTCGCCGCCGAGGGCGTCCTGCGCCCCGCGGTCCAGCTCTACCCGCTGGCGGAGGCGGACCGCGCGCACGAGGACCTGGAGAACCGGCGGACGACGGGCAAGGTCGTGCTGGTCCCGTGAGGCGGTGGGGGAAAGGCGCCTCCGGGAGGGGCCGTACGGGAAGCCGCCCGTGAGGCCGTACGGGCAGCCGCCCGCGAGGTCATACGGGGAGCCGCCCCCGAGGTCGTACGGGGAACCGCCCCCACTCCCCACCCTCCGCTCCCGAACCCGCCCGCCCCGCCCCCGCCCCGCCTAAGATCGGGGGATGCCCTCCCGCCGACGCCGCCCCCTCCGCGCCCGTGCCGCGACCGTCGCCCTCCTCCTCGCGGCAGCGGTGAGCGGCTGCACCGGCGAGGGCGTCCCCACCGGCGGTCCCGGTGCGCACGGCCTGCGCGACCCCCTCTTCCCCAAGCTGGGCAACGGCGGCTACGACGTCACCCACTACGCCATCGACCTCGACTACACCCCCGCCGGCAACCGCCTCAAGGGCACCGCCACCATCACCGCGAAGGCCACCCAGGAGCTGAGCGCGTTCAACCTCGACCTGGCCGGCCTCACCGTCGCCTCCGCGACCGTCGAGGGCGAGCCGGCCGCCGCCCGCCGGGCCGGTACGGAGCTGACCCTGCGCCCCAAGCGGGACCTGCGCAAGGGCGAGACCTTCACGGCGGTCGTCCGCTACTCGGGCACGCCGCGCGAGATCAAGGACGTCGACGGGGCCCGCGAGGGCTGGCTGCGCCCCGAGGACGGAAAGCTCTCGGTCGCGGTCGGCCAGCCCACGGGCTCCATGGCCTGGTTCCCCGGCAACAACCACCCCTCCGACAAGGCGACGTACGACATCACCGTCACCGTCCCGGCGGGCCGGACGGCCATCTCCAACGGGGAGCTGAAGAACCCGCCCCGCACCGCGAACGGCCGCACCACCTTCGCCTGGCAGATGCGCGAGCCGATGGCCGGCTACCTCGCGATGGTCGCGGTCGGCGACTTCGCGGTGTGGGAGTCGAAGGCGACCGCCGAACTCGCGGACGACGAGGAGACGGTGACGCGGACCGTCCCGGTGTACGCGGCGGCCGAGCGGTCCGTGGACGCCGAGAGCCTCGGGCTGCGCAAGGAGATCCCCAGGATGATGGACTGGGCGGTCACCTACTTCGGCCCGTACCCCTTCGACTCGATCGGCTCGGTCGTCACCCGGGGCGAGGGGGACGTCGGGTACGCCCTCGAATCCCAGACCAAGCCGGTCTACGCGGGCGTCACCGGCAACGACGGAGCCCTGGAAGAGGCCCAGTTGCACGAGATCGCCCACCAGTGGTTCGGCAACTCGGTCTCGCCCAAGGACTGGCGGGACATGTGGCTCAACGAGGGCTTCGCGACGTACGCGGAGTGGCTGTGGACCGAGGACGAGGGCGGCCGCACGGCCCAGGAGTCCTTCGAGGCGGCGTTCGGGGACGACGCGAACTGGAAGTTCCCGCCGGCGAGTCCGCCCGGCCCCCGGAACGTCTCGGGCCACCCGGTGTACGGGGGCGGCGCGATGGTCCTGCACAAGATCCGCCAGGCGGTCGGCAACGACGCCTTCTGGGAGATCCTGGAGGAGTGGCCGGCGAAGTACCGGGGCGGGAACGCGTCGACCGCCGACTTCACCGCGTACGTCGAAGGGAAGACGGACGCGGATCTGTCGGCGGTCTGGGACGTCTGGCTGCACGGGGGCGTACGCCCCGCGACGCCCGACGCATGACGCCCGACGAATGACGCCCGACGGCTGCCGCCAACGGCTGACGCCGGGGGCCGGCACGCACCGGCCGGCACGCACCGGCCGGCGCCCACCTGCGGACGCCCACCTGTGGACGCCCAACGGCCTTCGCCCGGGGGCTACTTCACGTTGACCCCGGTCCAGGCGGCGGCCACGGTCTTCGCCTCGACGCCGTCCGCGCCGTACAGGTCGCCCGCCGCCTTCAGGGTCGCCGCACGGGCGCCCCGGTAGTCCGTGGTCGACGTCATGTACGTCGACAGCGCCCGGTACCAGATCTTGTACGCCTTCTCCCGGCCGATGCCGGTGACCTTCGACCCGTCCTTCGTCGGCGAGTCGTACCGCACGCCGTTGATCTCCTTGGCCCCGCTGCCCTCGGCGAGCAGGTAGAAGAAGTGGTTGGCGATGCCGGAGGAGTGGTGCACGTCCACGTCCCCCGCCTTCTCGTCCCAGTAGTCGAGCGACGTGCCGTCCTTGCTGGGCTTGTCCATGTACCGCAGCGGCGAGCCGTCCCCGTTGATGTCGATCTTCTCGCCGATGAGGTAGTCGCCGACGTCCTCCTTGTTCTTGGCGAAGAACTCGACGGCGGTGCCGAGGATGTCGGAGGTCGCCTCGTTGAGGCCGCCGGACTCGCCCGCGTACTCCAGGTTGGCGGTGGCCGCCGTCAGCCCGTGCGTCATCTCGTGCCCGGCGACGTCGATGGCGGTCAGCGGGTGGGTGTTGCCGACGCCGTCGCCGTACGTCATGCAGAAGCAGCTGTCGTCCCAGAAGGCGTTGACGTACGCCGCGCCGTAGTGCACCCGGGAGTAGGCGGCCCTGCCGTCGCCCGCGATGCCGTTGCGCCCCAGCTCGGACTTGTAGAAGTCCCAGGTCGTGGCGGCCCCGTACGCGGCGTCGACGGCAGCCGTCTGCGGGTCGTCGGCCTTGCCGTTGCCCCACGTGTCGTCGGCGTCCGTGAACAGCGTGCCGGTCCCGGACTGCCCGCCCTTGAGGTCGTACGTCTTGTGCCCGCCGCGTTCGCCGTCCGTCAGCTCGAAGCCCGAGCCGCCCTTCGTCGTGGTGAGCGGCACCTCGCCGCTGTACATGCTGCCGCCGCTGCCGGTCTCGATCTCGTCGAACTCGTACAGCTTCTTGCCGGTGTCGGCGTCGGTGACGGTGTGCAGCCGGCTCGGGGTCCCGTCCTTCTTCGTGCCCGACTTCACGGTCTCGAAGGCCAGCACGGGCCTGTCCTTGATCGCGAAGATCACCTTGCGGGCGGCCGCGGCCGCCTTCAGCTTCGGCGTCGTCGACGCCACGGCTATCTTCGCGTCGGTCGCACGGTCGACGCCCTTGAGCTTTCCGCCCTCGGCGACGTGCGCGACGAGGTCGCCGCCGAGGACGGGCAGGCCGTCGTACGTCCGCTCGTACCGGGTGTGCACGGTCCCGTCCGCGTCCTTGACGACATCGCGGGCGACGAGCTTCTCACCGGCGCCGAGACCGAGCTCTCTGGCCGCCGAAGCGGCGTTGGCCTGGGCGGACTTGATGGCGGTGGCCCGCACCTCGGCGGCGGAGGTCGCGGGGGCCTGCCGCGCCGGGTCGGGCACGGCGGCCGCCGTCCCGGCCTGCACGCCGACGACCACCATGGCGGCCGCGGCGGCGAGGGCGGTGGCGCGGACAGAGTTCTTCCGTGAAACGTGGGGGGTCATGCGCTCTCCATCACTCGTTCCGTGGGGGGTAAGAGCTGAGCGATGTGAGAGTGACACCGATCGACCGTTGTTGACCGTGTGCCAACAATTGCCTCACAACCTTTTGACCATCCCTTGCCCCTTGATCGTTTGCCGGGGACCCACTTGTGGCGGAAGTCGATCAGTAGGCGGACAACTGGTGTGCGATGGGCTGAAGTTGTGCAGGCGGCGGAGGGGGTGCGGTACTCATCCGCACGCGTCCGCCCGGGGCCGTCACCTGAGTACGAACACCCATGCGGGGCCGGAACCGGCGGGCACACCATGTCCCCATGCGAACCGAGATCCCCGCACGGCCCTTCCCCAGGCCCCTGCTGACGACCGCCCTGGCCGCCACGGCCGCCGCCGTCCTCCTCCTGACCGGCTGCGGAACCCAGCGGGCGGCCTCGGACGACCGGGCCGGGGGCGGGAGCGCCCGGCAGGCGGGCACCGCGACCGGTGCCCCGGCGGCGGACCGGGCGAAGGAGAAGACCCCGGCGGGCACCCCGGAGGCGGAGGCCCGCTTCCTGGACCTGATCGGCCGCGCCCTGAACGCCTGCGACCCCGACGCCCCGACGGACGAGCCCCTTCCGCCCGACGAGGACACCCCCACCGACAAGGGCGCCGTGCCCCGCCCCGAGGACCTGCCGGACCGGGAGGCCGCCACTCCCCGCTACGGCCCCGACGAGACGCCCCCGCCGGTCCCGCTTCCGACGGACGGCCCGGACGGCACCGAGCCGCCGGGCCCGACGACCGGGCTCCCCCCGTCCCGTGACGAGATCCCCCTGCGCGCCGTGGAGAAGTGCGAGGGCGACTTCCACAGGCAGCGCATCACGAAGGCCTTCCGGACCTCCCCGCCCCCCGAGCCCGCCTCCCACCCCGCCCTCCACCGCGTCCTGACGTCCCTGGACTACCTGCCCTCCGGCATCCACCGGATGCCGGACCACGGGGGCTCCCCCCGGGTGCGCATCGACCTGCGCTTCATGGGCGGCAACCTGGTCCTGGAGGTCACCGCCGCCCCGGACGGCGTCCGCGTGGACCCCTTCGGAGCCTCGGAACAGGAGGAGCTCAAGGTCACCGACGTCCTCCGCAAGGGGGCCTCCTGACCCCCTTCAGCGCGGAACGTGCTCGGCGAGCGTGTCCAGGCCATGCTCGGACGACGGCATCTCGTACGCGTCGTGCGGTACGGCGCGAGCCCAGACTGCCGCGAAGGCGGTGGCGCAGAGTTCCGCGACGGCAGGCTCCTCTGTGTCCTCACGGGCGGCCCAGTCGCCGTCGCCCGTGAAGTGGTTGAAGCGGACGAAGTGCCCGTCGATCAGCCAGAAGTCGTTGCCGGGCAGGGCGAGCCCGGACGCCCGCCGCCTGGGCAGCCAGCGCACGTCCTCGCCCGCGCCGAGGTTGACCACCGTGGAGCTGTGCTCGTACCTGATGTACGCGCTCACCGGCTCGGACACGATGCGCGCGCGGCGGACCACCACGCCCCGGGCGACGGTGCGGCTGATCAGTGACACCCACGGCTCCCAGTACGGCGAGGCGGGATCGGTGTCGCGGTCACCGGTGCGCTGCCAGTGGGCGAAGCCGACGGCCTCGTCCGCGACGCCGTACGTGTCGCGCATTTCAAGGTGGTACGCCGACTTCCGCGCGGAGTCGAGGAGTTCGTCGAAGCTGGGCGGTGCGTCGTTCTGGTACATCACACGTCTCCCTTGTCCTGTCGGCTGTCCTGTCGGCGCACGGCCGATCCGTGCACCGGTACGAGTCGTCCGGGTTCGTCCAGCCACACCCGTTCGCCCTGGTCGTCCACCGTGAGACCGAACCGCTCGAACCCGGGACGCTCCTGTTCCGCCCACCAGTCCCAGGCGGCCTCCACCTCCTCCCACAGCCGCCGCGCACCCGCCTGGACCACGCGGAACGAGGCGTGTCCCGGCTTGTGGTCCGCCGTCGCCCACGCCGTGACCCCCGTGTCCATCAGCCGCAGCCGGTACGCGTCCCCCTCGCCCGGCTCGACCCGGCAGAACAGGTCCGGAACCTGCACCCCGACGGCGAACATCTGCACCCAGTCGCCCACGTCGTCCGGCGACAGCCGGGTCCATGACGGCACCCCTTCCCCCTGTTCGGCGAAGGCCCGCGTCGAGGGGAGCGACTTGCGTTGCGCGCTCATCCGCATGAACGCCGACGACCCGACGAACGGGCCCTCCGCCGTACCGTCCTCGCTGACCGTCAGACGTACGACGGCCTCGCCGCCGTACGTCGGTCCCCACGGGGCCACGATGACGCCCCCCGGCACGGTCTGCTCCCGCCAGGCCGGGGGCACGCACCCCACCGAGCAGGTGGCGAGCACGCGATCGTACGGAGCACGGTCCGGGAATCCCCGTGCCCCGTCGCCCACGTGCACCAGGGGACGCAGTCCAGCCCGCTCCAGCCTCGAACGCGCGGCCCGCGCGGTCTCGGGGTGCACCTCGACGGACACGACGTTCTCCCCGCCGAGCCGGTGCGCGAGCAGCCCGGCATTCCATCCGGTGCCGGTCCCGATCTCCAAGACCCGCGATCCCTCGGCCACCTGGAGTGCCCCCAGCATCCGGAACACCATGCTGGGCATCGAGCTCGAACTGGTCGGCATCCGTCCCCGGCCCGGCCCGCTGAACGCTCCGTCGTCCCACTGCGTGGTGATCGGAGCGTCCCGGTGGACCGCCTCCCACCACACATCCGGCTGCTCGTCCCGGATGACGCGGTCCTCCTGC
The DNA here is from genome assembly GCF_044751045.1 of Streptomyces sp. NPDC088745. NCBI lineage: Bacteria > Bacillati > Actinomycetota > Actinomycetes > Kitasatosporales > Streptomycetaceae > Streptomyces > Streptomyces sp. NPDC088745. The sequence goes on along the minus strand of NZ_JBIVLB010000001.1, from coordinate 462,821 downwards.
CGGTTCATACCGGCCCGGCCCGGCCAGATGACCTGGGGAACGAAGAGGTGCCGGGGCACGGCCCCGTACGCGGGCAGCCAGTCCTCCGTCAGCGCGCCGGCCGCACGCAGGGCGTAGGCGAGCCGCGCGGGTCCCGCTTCCCCGCCCTCGTGGCCGCTCATTTGCCGTCCGCCGGGTGCTGGCCGTCATTGGTGTTGCCGCCCTCGTCGGAACCGCCTCCGCCATGCTTGTTGCCGCTGTTGCTGTCGTCCTGTTGGCTGCCGCCCTGGCCGGTGCCGGTGCCGCCGTCATGCTTGTTGTTGCCCATCGGAGTACCTCCGTCATTGGTGGGTGGTTTCGCCCGCGCGGTGCGGGCACCGGCACGGCGGCCGGATCGCGTCGTACAGGGGGCCGCTCACGGGAGCCGCTCGTTCACCGGGCGGCAGCGGGGTGCGCCGTCGCTGTCGGCCAGGTGTTCGGCGAGGGGGAGGAGGCGGTACGTGGCCGTGCAGTCGGGGCAGGCGTGGATGTGCCCGCCGCCGACGCTCCCGCTGTGAATGATCCCGGCGATGACCGGTGTCCCGGTGTCCCGCTTGCACCAGGCGCACCGTTCACGTGGCACCGCCCCGGCCCGTTCGATCGCGTGCCGGCCACGCTCGATGAGGGCCCGGACGCCGGGTGCGGTGCAGAGCGGCGGCTCTTCTCGAACGGGCGAGGTCCAGTGCGGGCCGGGCGCTCCGATCCGGTCGGGGTGCGGCACGCCGAGCCACGCCCCGCGCCCCAGGCAGATGCCGAACGCGCAGGTCCAGGTCTCGGTGGTCTGCGGCGGGACGAGGGCGTAGTACACGTCGCTGTGCGGGTCGAGGATCAACGGGCGGCCGGCCACCGCGTTCGTGGCGAGTGCGGCCCGCACCAGCACCCCCGCAACCCGCACCGCGTCGAACCGCCGCCCGAGCGGCAGCACCGCGACGCCCCGCTCCGTCCACTCGGCGTGGACCTGCGCGGGTGCGTCCGAGATGTGCGCCAGCCAATCCGCGGTGTCGTCCTGGTGTCTCGTATGCCGACCCGCACCGTTGTGTGCCGTCACGGTCCTCATCCCTCTCGTCTTCCTCCGGCTGGTCACGGTCTGCCTCGTTCAGGTGCGCCGTCCACACGGATCGCGGCGGCCTTGGACCAGTGCAGCCCTTTGCCCCCTACGAGGTCGAGGCCGGATGGGCGGACAGATCACCGGACACCTCGGCAGTGGAAAGGCCATTCGTTGGCAGACCGGCCAAGGCGCTGGCTACGGTGAGGGTCTGGAACCGGGGGTGCCCATGCCTGAACCAGCGGTAGGCAACGTGAGGTTCGTCGCCGCCCGCACACGACGTGGATGGCACACGCAGGAGGATTTCGTCGAGGCGTACGACGCGGCAGCGCAGGCCATGGGCGAACGTGCCAGGGTCTCGGTACGCCAGGTCAGACGCTGGGAGTCGGGCGAGTCGACATGGCCGAACCGGGATGCCCGCCGGGTGCTTCAAGCCTTGTTCGGGTGTCCGCTCGACTCTCTGGGCTTCGTCCGTTCCCGCTGCCCGGCAGGACGGAGCGGTACCGAGCTTGCGGCACAGCTCGAAGCGGCGGAAGGCGTGCGCCGCAGGACGTTCTTCGGCGGAGTTCTCTTCGGGTCCGCACCGCTCTTCGACCTGGCGGCCCTGGAACACCTCACCGCTGCGGCCCGCGACGCCCGTCGCTACAGCGACCACGAGCTGGTCGCCCACTTGCGCGCCGCTCTGGACGACGCTGCCCGGGCGGACGGGCTCACCGGCCCCCACCATGCCCTCCCCGCCACTCTGGGCATCCTGTCCGCGATCGACGGCACCGCTCGCGAAGCCCGGCCCGATGTGCGTCACGCCCTGCTGCGCCTCGGGGCCCGTGGCGCGGAACTCGCAGCCTTCCTCCACCGGGACGCGGGCGCTCCCGCCCCGGCGACTGCCTACTGGCACCATCAGGCCAAGGAATGGGCGACCGTCACCAGCGATGGCGCGATGCACGCATACGTACTGTTGCGGCAGGCACAGGCCACAGAGCGACCGGAGTCGGCTCGCATGCTCGACCTCGCCCACGCGGCCACACGCGGACCGTGGACCCTGCCTCCGCGCCCGCGTGCCGAAGCGCTTCAACAGGAGGCCCGTGCCCTGGCTCTCACCGGTGCTCCAGTGGACGACGTCACCCGCACGCTCGACCGCGCACATGCCGCACTCGATCAGGCGGACCCGGTGTCGGAGACCGCTACGTGCACGGGACCGCTGGGGGAGAACTACACCCGTGAGCGCCTCATGGTGCAAAGAGCGATCTGCTACCGCGAGGCAGGACAGCCGGAAAGGGCCGTCGCCCTCTTCCAGCAGCACCTGACTCCTCAATTCGGCACGCGCGACCGGGCTTTCTTCACTGCCCATCTGGCTGGGGCACTGGTCGCGGCCGGGGACCCGGACGAGGCGGCGAACGCCGGTTTGTGCTCGCTGGCCCTGGCGTCCGACGCCCGATTCGGACAGGCTCTGGCCGAACTCCGCCGCACGGACGCGGCGTTGCGCCCCTACCTCCGCCTGCCGTCCGTAAGGGAGTTGAATGACCGGCTGAACGAGTTGGCAGCCGCCTAGACGGTGAGGAACCGCGTCACACGCGTGATGACCTCGGCCTGCCACGCCTGTGACTGCGGGTGCAGGTACTTCGGGTCGTCGTGCACGGCGAAACCGTGCTGCGCACCCTCCAGCTCGAACAGTTCGACGGGGCCGCCGAACATCGGCAGGTGCGTGCGCGAGGACTCGACGGGAACGAACGTGTCGGCGGTGCCGTGGACCACCAGCACCGGGGCGCGCACCGCGCCGAGGATGGCCTCGGTGTCGAGGTAGAACACCTCGTTCAGCAAAGCCCGGTTCAGTTCGAACGGCGACCGCTCGGTGAACCCGTACTCGTCCAGGTGGGCGGCTGCCTCATCGGACAGGTAGTCATCGGCCCAGCCGGGACGGGAGGTGACGTACCTCTCCCGGTAGTCCAGCCGCGGGTTCAACAGCACCAGGCGACCGACGTCCTGCGGCCGGTGCGCGGCATGCAGAGCGACCGCCCCGCCCGAGAACGAGGCCGCGATCACGTGCACCGGCCCGGCCTGCCCGGTCTGGGCACGAAGGTGGTCACAGGCGGCGCGCACGTCGTTGGTCACCGCAGCGATCGTCAGCTCCGACTCACGGCCGCCACTGGCGCCGTGGGCGCGGAGGTCGAACCGCAGGCTGGTGATTCCCGCCTCGGAGAGCCCGTCGGCCAGGCGCGCGAAGAACCCGCCCTCCTCACGCGTGACCCCGGACCCGTGAACCAGCACCGCAGCGCCGATCGGAGGGGCAACAGCCGGGGAGATCGTTCCGGACAGAGCGGTCCCGTCCAGTGAGGAGAACGACGTTTCGTGTTCGACCATGCCCCTGATGCTAGGTACTTGAGACCCGGGCGGCGAGGTTCGAGATTTTTTTGCTGGGAACGGTGGGTGGGACTCATCCCGCCCACCCACCCTTTCGCGGGCGCGTGACGCGTGCGTCGGCGTCAACTGGGCGCGGACGTCCGCGAGATGACTTTTCGTGATCGGGTCGCGACCACGCGTTGCGAGCGTGTACCGTGCGTCACGACAGAGCGACCCCCATGCGGTGCTAGGCACACCACACAGGGGTCTGACCAACGAGATCGTAAGGAGCGATCCCCCATGGCTGTTCAAGAGCTTAGTCGTACCCTGCACGCCCCCGCCCACCCGATGGCCAAGCCCGGGTACGGGAAGAAGGCCGCGCCCGATCAACTTCCGCTCGACGGCGGCACCTTCGCACACCTGCCCAGGCGTGAGGCGTCCATCGCCCGGTACATCGACGGGCTTCCCGAAGGCGCCGACATCAGCATCAAGACGCTGGCCAGGGAGATGGAGGCGTACGGGCAGATGGCCATCGGCAGTGCACTCAGGTATCTGACCGCCGCCGGGCATCTGCGGCGGTTCCGCGAGGAGGTGTGGGTGGAGCGGGAGGGGTACCGCCAGGTCACCCGGACCTGGTTCTCGCGGACCGCGCGGCACGAGCACTGGTGGCGGGCGCTGGTCCTGGGCGACGTGCCCGAGAGCGGGAAAGAGCATGACGTGCCCGTGGACGAACCGGGGGAGGCCGAGCGGCGCGGGTACGACGCGCTGGCGCGGGTCGCGCGGAATGAGCCGCAACTGCCCCTGTCCGCCGCGTCCTGCGGGGCACTCGCGCCGCTCGCCGCCGAGTGGTTCAAGCGGGGGATGAGCGAGGCGCAGTTCGTGCGGACGCTGACCTTCTGCCTGCCGCAGCCGGTGCGCCATCCGTTCGGGTTCGTGCAGCGCAGACTGATCGACGAGATGCCGCCCGAACTGCCGGGCCCGGTGCAGGGGCTGATCGCCATGGAGTGCACCGGGTGCGGCGTGCCGGGGCCGGCCGAGGCCCTGCCCGGCGGGCTGTGCGGACCCTGCCGGAGTACGCCGTACGCCCGCCCCGAGAAGGGGTTGCCCGCCGACGTCGTACGCGGAAAGGCCGAGCGGATTCGGCGGGAGATCCAGCAGACGCAGGGGATGCGGGGGTACGGGCGAGGGCCCCGGCCGCCGCGTCGCTGACGCGGGTGGCGGCCGGGGCCTCCGGGTCAGGTGAGCCAGCCGCGTTCGTGGGCGATCAGGGCCGCCTCCACCCTGTTCGCCGCTCCCAGGCGGCGCATCAGGGTGGCGAGGTGCTTGCGGTAGGTGCGGATCGAGACGCCGAGGTGGCGGGCGGCGGTTTCGTCCTTGTCCGCCGTGCGCAGGAGGGCCAGGACCTTGCGTTCGATGTCGGAGGGGAGGTCGGTGTCCTCGCCGGGGAGTTCGTCGGCGGCCTGCCACATGCGCTCGTAAAGGGTGATCAGCGTGGAGACCAGGCCAGGCTCCCTTACGAGGAGTGCGCCCTTGGCGGTGAGGGTGGGGTCGATGGGGGTGAGTGCGGCCTGCCGGTCGACGATGATCACGCGTTCGATGGGGTGGTGGGAGACACGGATCTCCGCTCCGTGCGTCACCAGTTCCCGCGTGTACGCCAGGCTGGCCTCGTCCTGCAGGACCGCCGCCCCCAGGATCATGCGCATCCGCACCCCGCGCCGCAGCAGCCGCATGTTGATCGGGCGTGAGACGGTGATGGACTCCGGGGACATCACGCCGCGCGGGTGCGTGGTCAGGTCTTCGGAGCGGGCGAAGAAGGTCAGCTCGTCGATGGCTTCCCGTACGGCGTCGATGCCGTACAGGTGCGTGATCATCTGGTTGTTCTCGGAGCCGGTTCCGGCGTGCGGGGACGGGGTGGCCGCGCGGCGCTCGCGGAAGAGGGATTCGAGGACCGCACGCTGGGTTACCTCGCCCTCCAGTTCCTCGCGCAGGGCGCGCAAGCGGCCGTCTATGAGGGCGTCCACGGCTCGGGGCGGCGGGACGGGCCGTACGACTCCGTTGGCAGCGCGGGAGGCCAGGCCCAGGGTCACCAGTCGGTCCAGGTCCGGGTCCCGGAGGTCCGGGTCCTGGAGTTCCGGGTCCTGGGATTCCGGGTCGGGGTGCTCGGCGGCGGGGCGCTCCGGGTGCTCGGCGGGCGGGCGGGTGGATTCGCGGCGGAGGAGTGCGCGGTAGAGGTGGTCCTCTCTCTCGCTCACCCCCAGAAACTCCAGCAAGTGCGGCATTTTCGTCTTCCCCCGTGGTCGAGCGGGCACCACATCTTTTACTGGATCTTCAAGTGATGATCGAGGGTTGTCAACGGAGGTTGCTGACGGAGTGTCAGGCTCCATTTACGGGGGCGGAGTTGTCGCGCGGGCTCCGGCGGAGGGTTTGTGAGGGCCCGATGGCGATCGCTGCACGATGAGGAAAACGAAGGTGCAGCAAGCTGCGCGCATATGCCCTCGTGACCGGCCCCCGCAGACGGCAAAGTCGTTCTCGCAAGGAAGCACCGCAGGAACACAGCGAAACCGCACCGAGCAACGGGGAGATCATCGTGAACAGCAACTCGTCCTACAGCCGGCTTTCCCGCCGCAGCGCGCAGGTCGTGATCGGTCTGCTGACCACGGGGGTTCTCGCCTTCGGTGCACAGGGCGCGGCCCAGGCGGCCGACAACAACGACTGGGAGGTGCCGGGTGCCCGTGGGTCGGTGGCGCTGAAGGTCGAGAACAACGACTGGGAGGTGCCGGGTGCCCGTGGGTCGGTGGTGCTGAAGGTCGACAACAACGACTGGGAGGTACCGGGCATCCGTGGGTCGGTGGTGCTGAAGGTCGACAACAACGACTGGGAGGTGCCGGGTGCCCGTGGGTCGGTGGCGCTGAAGGTCGAGAACAACGACTGGGAGGTGCCGTCGCCCGGCCCCGGTGGCAAGTAGCCCCCACCGGCCGCCGTCGAACCGCACCCGCCCGCCATGACCCGCCGACCACGGCCCGCCCGCGATCACGACCGAGGAGACCCCGACCGACCATGACCGACTACTCCGTTCTCCTGCCCTGCGTCCCCCGTCGACTGGAGCAGGCGCTGCCCTTCGCAGGACTGGTCCAGTGGACCGGAGCCACCCGGCTCTGGCAGGGACAGGCCATGGTGATGGAGCCGCACCAGACCTTCACGGGGCTGGCCGGGGCCGGGTTCAGGGTTCCGACGGGCTTCGGGGTCACGCTGATGCCGCTGCGCCACCCGTACGAAGCCGCCCTCCAGGCCCGGTCGGTGGCGCTGGCCACCGGTGAGTCGGTGATCGCGGGCTTCGGCCCCGGCGCCGCCGCCTTCCAGGCGAACATCCTCGGGGCCCCGTACGCCAAGCCGCTCCAGGTGGCGCGGCAGTACGTCACCGCCGTGCGCGGTCTGCTCGACGGCGAGACGGTCGAGATGGACGGTCCGCACTACACCTTCCGGGGGCAGCTCGCTCCGGCCGTGGCGCCCAGGGTCGACGTCGGCCTCGGGGTACTGCGGCCCGGCATGGCCAGGCTGGCGGGTGAAGTGGCCGACGTCGTGATCACCTGGCTGACGCCGCCCGCCTACCTGCGGGAGGTCATCCTGCCCGCGGTGGAGGAGGGTGCGGCCCGAGCGGGACGCACGACGCTGCCGAGGATCGTCGCCATGGTGCCCACCGGGCTCCAGAAGGACGGCCGCGAGGGCGACGTGCCCGAACGGCTCGCGGTGATCGGCAACGCCCCGCACATGCAGGCCCCGCACTACTTGGACATGCTCGGCCGGGCCGGCGTGGACGTCCGCTCGGGAAAGCTGGAGGACGTGGCGCGCGGTGTCGTGGAGACCGGCGCGTTCGCCGGCGGCGACCTGCCTCAGGTGGTCAAGGCGCTCAAGGCCTTCGAGGAGGCCGGAGTCGACGAGATCGTGCTCAACAGCACCGCCGTGCACAAGCTCTTCGGCACGCAGGAGACGCTCTCCGACCTGTCGACGATCCTCAAGGCGGTCGTGGCGCCGCACTGACCGGCACCGGCCCCCGGGGCTCCGGCCCCCTGACATTCAGCACCTGACATTGACCCGATGCCCCTGGAGGCAGGCGGGAACGTACACCGACGAAGGATGTTCTCTGGCATGGACACGACAGGAGTGGGCTCGACCGGGCCCGGCGCGGCCCCCGCCGGGCCCCGCACCGCGGATCGCAAACGTCTCAAGGACCACCTCATCTCCTGGGCCACCGGCGCCCCCCTCAAGGGCGCCCCGGGACCCGGCGTCCAGACGCTCGTGCTGAGCGACGCCGCCCACGTCCCCGCCGTCGTGGCCGCCGGACTCGTCGGCCCCTCGACCCTGCTGCTGGCCCCCGACGACGGGACCGGCGTCCCCGCCCCCGCCGTGGGGCACGAGGGCAGCCTCACCGAGCCCGGCGACGAGCTCTCCAACGGCCAGGACTTCTTCCTCCAGACGCACTCCTACGCCTCCAGCCCCTACATGACCGTCTTCGGCCCGACCGTCGTACGGCTGACGGACCGCCCCGACTTCGAGGCCTACCTCGCCGACGCCGACCGTGCGCTGACCGACGGCGTCTTCCCCGACTTCCTCCTCACCTCCTCGGTGGTGCTGGCCGACGCCGGAGCCCTCGGCGGCAGCCACCACCCGGCGGACGGCCCCTCCGTACGGCTCTACGCCGACCCGGACGGATACGTCTCCACCACCCCGACCGGCGCGGTCCTCGGCACGGTCGACGACAGCCTCGACACGCTCACCCGGCGCTTCGCCGAACTCGGCCCCGACGAGGCGGCACTGGGCGCGGTGGTCCCGCAGGACATCCGTGACCAGGCCCTGCACAGCCGCCCCTTCCTGCCCCGCTACCTCAAGGCCATCACCGCGATGCGCATCCTGATGGCGCACGGCAGGACCGGGCTCAAGGTCTCGGGTTTCGGCGCACGCCTCACCCCGGAACTGGCCGGCGCCGCCGCCGACCTGGACGACGCCACCCTGCCCCTGGTCGTGTACGGCGGATCCGAGACGTACATGGTGATCAGCGGCCGGCTCTTCGCCGTCCGCCGGGAGACCGCCCGCGCCCTGGAATGCCTCCTGGCCGCCCCCGAGCGCGTCACCGCACTCGTCCCCGCCGCCGAACTCGACGTGCTGGACGAGCTGCTCGCCCAGCACGGCGTACGGCTCAACCCCCTTCAGGCGGTGGCCGCATGAGCACCGCGACCCTCACCCCCGAAGCACCCCTGACCCTCGAAGCGCCCCCGCACACCCACGCCGCCCGACGCGTCGCCGGGCTCGGCGACCGCGTACGGCTCTGCGGTCTGTACGACGCCCTGGGCGCCCCCCTCTACCAGGACCTCGCCACCTACGACGACCCCGAGACCCGGGCCCTGCTGAGCGCCGTGCGCACCGCTCCCGGAGCCGTGCTGGACCTGGCCGCCGGAGCGGGCCGCTTCACCCTCCCGCTGCTGGCCGCGGGACGCGAGGTCACCGCCCTCGACCTGTCCGCCGACATGCTGGCCCTGCTGCACGCCGAGCTCGGCAAGGCCCCCGCCACCATGCGGGACCGCTGCACCGTCGTACGGGCGGACATGTCCGCCTTCGACCTCGGCGGGGTGCGCTTCCCGCACGTCCTGCTCGGCACCACCTCGCTCTCCCTCCTGGACGGGGACGGCCGCAAGGGCCTGTTCCGCAGCGTCCTGGACCACCTGACCGAAGGCGGCCAGTTCCTGCTGACCGTCATGGAACGAGGGGACGCCGAGGGCCCCGCCGAGACCGCCGTACGGGTCGCCGGAGCCAGCGGCACGGTCTACGAGCTGTACGAACACTGGCCGGCCGGCGCCGACAGCCGCGCCGTCACCCTCATCCCCCTGCCCGCCGACGGCGCGCCCGACGACGGCCCCACCACGGTCTGCACCGACCGCGTGGCCATCGTCGACCTGCCCGAACTGGAGGCCGAGCTGACGGCCGCGGGCCTGACCGTCACCGCCCGCCAGCCCCTCACCCCGCCCGGCGAGCGTCACCGCGTGACGCTCCTGACCACGGAAGCCACCCGATGACGACGACAGCGCTCTGGCCCTACCTCGTCCCGCCCTCCGGCCACGGCGACGACAGCATCTGCGCGGTCTCCGCGAGCGGACACCGCGTCACCTTCGCCGACGGCAGCACCCGCCTGGACGCCGACAGCGGCCTGTGGAACGTCAACCTCGGCTACGGAAACGAGCGCATCGCCGAGGCGCTCGCCGAAGCCGCCCGGAACGCCTCCTACCTGGGAGCCTTCCGCTTCGAGAACGTCTACGCCCGCCGGGCGGCCGACGACCTGCTGCGGGTCTCGGGCCCCGACCACTACTCCCGGGTGCTGTTCTCCACCGGCGGCGGTGTCGCCAACGATGCCGTGATGAAGCTGGCCCGCATCTTCCACGCCGCCCAGGGCGTCCCCAACCGCAACCTGATCGTCTCGCTGCGCGGCAGCTTCCACGGCCTGACCTTCGGCGGCTTCGCCCTCACCGGTGAGGACCTCGGACAGCGGGTCTACGGAGTCGACCAGCGCCACATCCGGCACGTCTCACCCAACGACACGGCCGAACTCGGCCGGCTGATGACCTCCCTCGGCCACCGCGTCGCCGCCGTGATCGTGGAACCCGTCGTCGGCACCGGCACCGTCCCCCTCACCGAGGAGTACGTCGCCGAACTGGGCCGACTGCGCGACGACTTCGGCTACCTCCTGGTCGCCGACGAGGTTGCCACCGGCTTCGGCCGCACCGGCCAGTACTTCGCCTCCGAGAGCTGGCCCGGCCGCCCGGACGTCCTGGTGACCTCCAAGGGCCTGACCAACGGGGCCTGCCCGGCAGCCGCACTGGTGATGTCGAAGCGGGTGACCGACGTGCTGGAGGAGACCGACACCACCTTCGCCCACGCCGAGACCCAGGGCGGCACCGCCCTCGTCGGCGCGGCCGTCAGCGCCACCATCGCCGAGATGGAACGCCTCGACGCGGTGGCGGCGGGACGCGACGTCGCCGCCTGGCTCCAGCAGGGGCTCGCCGAACTCGTCGAGCGGCATCCGCTCGCCCACGGCACCACCGGCACCGGCTGCTTCCGCACCCTGCACGTACGGCACGCCGACGGCGGCGAACTGTCCGGCCAGGACGTCGCCACCCTGGTCGCCCGCATCCGCAGCGCCGGCGCCCTGGTCCACCCCGGGCCCTCCGGCATCCAGCTCGTACCCGCCCTCACCTACTCCCGCGACGACGTCGCCGAGCTCCTGACCTGCATCGAAGCGGGGATCGACACCCTGACGCCCGCCACCGCCACCGTCCCTGCCACCGCCACCGCGACCGCCTGAACCGGAAGGAGCCGACAGATGCCCGCCGCACTCGATGCGTACGACCAGATCCCTGGCCTGCTCCGGGATCTGCGCCCCACCGGAGTGACCGTCCTGGCCGACCCGGCCGTGGCGGAGCACACCGTCACCGAGCAGGTCAGGGACCGCCTCACCCGGGCCGGGTTCGCACCGACCCCGGCGTCGACCCCGGCGGACGGCACACTGCCGGCCATCGAGGCCTTCGCAGCGGGGCTGGGAGACGGAGAACTGGTCGTCGGGATCGGCGGGGGCTCCACCCTCGACTTCGCCAAGCTGGCGACCGCGATCAGCCGCAGCCCCGAAACCGTCCGCTACCTCACCGCGGGCCAGCGCAGCGGGCTGGTCGTGCTCCCCGCAGCACTGGGGGAGTACGCGAACCTCCTGGCGGTGCCCACCACCCTGGGCACCGGCACCGAGGCGGGACCCGTCGCCTGCTACCCGTACGACGGCGTCAAACGCATCGCGATGGGCGAGGTCCTCAGGCCGCGCGCCGCCCTCCGGGTGGCCGGGGCGACCGAGACCCTGCCGGGCCGGCTCGTACTGGACGGCGTACTGGAGGCGATCTTCCGGACCGTCATCCCGTACACCAGCGACAGTGTCGACCTGCCCCGACAGGACGCCGCCGTCGAGGAATTGGCAGGTGCGCTGCTGCTGGCCGGTGACGAGATCGCCCGCAGCCTGGCCGCCGGGGAACCGGCGCCCGAGGCCGAGCGGCTGCGCGTCGCCCGGCTCAGCGCGGAGAGCCAGCTCGGCGCCATCAACGTCGGGCGCAGCCCCTACGCGGTGAAGTGCTGGGCGCTGGCGAACGAACTCTCCACCGCGCTCGGCCTGGCCAAGATGCGCGCCGTCGCCGCCCTCTGGCCGCTCGTGTGGCGCAGGGCCCTGGCGGGGGACACCCGCTTCGGCAGCGCCGCCCGCATCCAGCGGCTGTGGGGACGACTCAGGGTGCACGCGCCCTGGTTGGCACCGCACCCGTACGACGGGCTGGAGCAGCTGATGCTGCGCTGGCGGATCGAGCACACCGTGCGCCTCCCCAGGGAGCTGCTGCACACCGTCGCCCTGCGCAGCGTGCGCTTCTGGGGCGCCGGACTTCCCACCCTCGCCGGGTTGAGCGCCGACGACATCGCCGCGCTCCTCGACGAGGCCACCGAGCCGGCCGCCGCCCATGCGGCCGACTCCCACGCACTCCTCCCGGCGGGCCCGAGCGCCTGACCGGGAGGTGAAAACCGCACCACCCGCACCACCCATCCCATCCCTGAAGAAACAGCACAAGAGGAGAACACCATGAGCGACAACATCCAGGCCGTCGAGCAGGAGCTGGAACTCGTCGCCAACGAGCTGGAGATGCAGGAGCTGGAGCCCATCCAGGCCCCGGGCTGGAGCACCAGCATCGGCGTCAGCGTCGGCATCTCGATCGTCTCGGTCGCCGCGTCCCTCACCTGATCGGGCCTGACCTGATCGAACCGGCCGGGGCCCGCCCGACGGCGGGCCCGCCGGATCCGCAGCACCGCACCACCCCTCACTGAACACACCACACACGCAAGGGAATTCACATGAACGAGAACCTGGGCACCGTCGAGAACATCGAGACCAACGACCTCGTCGAGCTGGAGATGCAGGAGCTGGAGGCCCTTGAGGCTCCGGGCTGGGGCACCTTCTCCGTCGCCTTCTCCACCGGTGTCTCGGTCGGCGTCTCCGTCACCCTGACCTGATCCGGGCCGGCAGCAGACCGCTTCACCCTTCATCGCACCACCCCGCACACACCACGCGACACCACACAGAAAAGGGAATTCACATGAGCGAGAACCTGGGCACCGTCGAGAACATCGCCAACAACGAGCTCGTCGAGCTGGAGATGCAGGAGCTGGAGGCCCTTGAGGCCCCGGGTTTCTGGACGGGCGTCTCCACGGGCGTCGCGATCAGCGCCTCGGTCGCCACCTCCATCACGCTCACCTGAGCCGACCGGCTTCGCGTCGACGAGTGAACCGACGCTGAGGGAGACGGAGTTGACCGACTCCCAGCATCACCTCGGCTGCCCGCCCGGGTGACCCCGAGGATCTGCGGTGGGCCGGCCGGCCACGGTTGGCCGGCCCCCCGCAGGGGTGTCGCACCCCAACTCCCCGCCGCTGTTTCGTTCCCGTTAAGGAAACCTCCGTGAGCGCAGTCCTGATTCCACCGCCCCCGACCGGCACCCTCCCCGAAGACCACACCCGGCAACCCCGCCTCGCGCCCAGCGCCGAGGTCCACGCGCCGGTCGACGGGCAGGGCAACTGGGTCCTCCAGCACGGCTCCCGCTACGTGCGGATCAACGAGCGCGTCGCCGAACTCGTCGAGCTGCTCGACGGCGAACGCGACCACGAGGCCCTGGCCGACCGGCTGGGCGCCGGCTGGAACACGGAGCGGGTCGGCAGCGCCGTCTCGCAACTGGACTCCCTCAAGCTGCTGGACGACGGCAAGACCGCGCCGCCCAAGATCGCGCCGCGCTTCCTGATCGTCCCCCCGATGACCTTCCAGCTCACCGTGCTGCGGCCCGGCCGGGCCATGCAGGCCCTGCGTCCCGTGTTCGCCCGCCTGTTCTCCAAGGGCGCCGTGGCGGCCGGGATCCTGTGCGTCGCCCTCGGCGTGGTCGCCCTCGTCGCCCAGCACCAGGCGGTGGCGACGACCCTGAACAGCCCGATGTCCGCCGTCACCTTCGTCGGCGTACTGCTCGCCCTGCTGTTCGGTGTGTCGATCCACGAGCTGGGCCACGCCGCCGTCCTCATCCGGTACGGGGGCAAGCCCTCCCGCATCGGCGTGATGCTCTTCTACCTGATGCCCGCGTTCTTCTGCGACGTGTCGGACGCCTGGCGGCTGCCGGACCGCAAGCAGCGGGTCCACACCGCCCTCGCCGGGCCCGCCGTACAGACCTCGCTCGCCGCGCTCTCGGCCCTGGTGGCCTGGCCGATGGACGACTCGGTCGCCAAGACCTGCCTGCTCTTCTTCGCGATCAGCAGCTACGCGACGGGCCTGCTCAACCTCACCCCGTTCATCAAGCTCGACGGCTACATCGCCCTGATGAGCCACGTCGACACCCCGTACCTGCGGGACCGGTCCATGGCCGACGCCCGGCGCACCCTGGCCCGGCTCCTGTTCGGCGGCACGTACAAGCGGGAACTGCCCACCCGGTGGACGGTCCTCTACGGCCTCGGCTGCCTCGCCTTCCCGCTGTACTTCATCACCACGGCGCTGGGCACCTGGATCGACACCATGCAGCGGGTCGGCTGGCTCGGACTGCTGCTCGCCTCCTCGGTCATCTCCTACGCCCTGTACCTGCTGGGCCGGGGCGGGGTCAGGCTGGCCGCCGAGGTCAAGGCGGCGGGCGTCAGCCGGGTGCGGGCGTGGACGGTCGGCGCCGCGCTGGCGGCCGCCGGGACCGGCGCACTGTTCCTGCCGGTCCAGCAGACCCTGGCCGCGGCCTACGTCACCGACGCCGCCGGCACCCGGGTGGTGCTGCCGCAGGGCAGCGCCGACCAGCTCGTGCACGAGGGCGCGCGGGTGAGCCTGCGGACCAACGGTCTGATCATGAACGACTCCGTCGCCACCACCCGGATCGGCGCGGCCCCCGCGCAGCCGGCCGACGTCTCGGTCTCCGCCTTCTTCCCCATCGACATGGGCGACGCGGTCGGCATGCCCGCCACCGCCTTCGCACTCGACCTGGACCGGGCTCCCTCGCCGGCCAACGGCACCGCCGAGGTCTCGGTGGGCGAGGTCCCGCTGTGGAAGTCGCTGTACCGCACCTACGTACTGCCCTTCCTGCCCCACTGACCCGCCCCGCACTTCCCACCCGGCCCGCCCTCACGACGACTGGCCTGCCCTTCGACCACTGGAGAACACCGTGCTCGACACCCGGTTCATCGACTTCATCCGAGCGGATTCACTCTTCTACGACGCCCCGGCCACCGAATCCGTCGGGGAGGACTTCCACGAGGGACGCACCCTCCCCGAGGGCTGGACCACCGTCCGGGGCCGCGAGTGGACCGTCTGCACCCCGCCGGAGAACCGCATCCCGGACCAGGGCTGGAAGATCCACGTCGCCGCCTCGCCCGGCAACGCCGCGGAACTCCTGGACGCGGTCGCCCCGTACTGCGTCGAGCACGGGCTCATGTACAAGTACATCTCCGACCTGGAGACCCTCGGCCGCCGGGGCAGCAAGTACGGCGACCGCAGCGCCAGCGGGAAGTTCATCACCCTCTACCCGGTCGACGAGGCCGAGCTGAAGCGGACGCTGGACGACCTGGACGCCCTGGTCGGCGGGACCCCCGCTCCGTCCATCCTCAGCGACCTGCGCTGGAAGCAGGGCCCGCTGTACGTCCGCTACGGCGGCTTCGTCCTGAAGACGGCCCGTCTCAAGGACGGCACCCTCACCCCCGCGATCACCACCCCGGACGGCGAACTCGTCCCCGACCAGCGGCGGCCCGGCTTCCACACCCCCGACTGGGTGACCCTGCCGCCGTTCCTGGCCGAGGCCCTGGCCGAGCGGCGCGGACGCACCCTCGAAGACTTCCCCTTCCGCGTCTACAAGGCCCTGCACTTCTCCAACGGCGGCGGCGTCTACCGCGCCGTCGACAAGCGCGACGGCAACGAGGTCCTCCTCAAGGAGGCCCGCCCGCTCGCCGGCCTCGACGCCGCGGGCGACGACGCGGTCACCCGCCTGGAGCGCGAGCACTGGGCGCTGTCCCTGCTCGCCGGACTGCCCTCGGTGCCCGCCCTGGTGGACGAGCGCAAGGGGCACGAGCACTACTTCCTGGCCCGCGAGTACGTCGACGGCACGCCGCTGACCGAACTGGTCCACCACCGGCACCCGCACGGCTCCGCCGGCAACACCGCCCGCACCCGCGTCGAGTACACCGAGTGGGCGCTCGACATCCTCGACCAGGTCGCCGAGGGCATCGCCGCCATGCACGAGCGGGGCGTCGTCTTCGGCGACCTGCACCCGGGCAACATCCTGGTCGGCGCGGACGACAAGGTCGCCTTCATCGACCTGGAGACCGCCAGCCCCGTCGAGGAGATGCGCCCGCAGGCCATGGGCTCGCTGGGCTTCCGGGCCCCCGGCCACCTCAGGGGCCCGGACGTCGACCTCTTCGCCCTCGACGTGCTGCGGCTGACCCTGTTCGTACCGATGCCGCACGTGGTGCCGTGGGGCACCGCCAAGATCCGCACCCTGCTGGACGCGGCCGTACGGGACTTCCCGCTGCCGCAGGAGTTCGTCGACCAGGTCGAGCGGGGCCTGGGCCCCGACGTCCTGGGCGCGCACACCGACTACGAGGTCCGCTGGCCGGTCGGCGGCGAACAGGGCGACACCCTGGCCGCCTCGCTCGCCGCGTCCATCGTCGAGGCCGCCACCCCGGAGCGCACCGACCGCCTCTACCCGGGCGACGTCATGCAGTTCATCGCCGCCGACGGGGGAGTCACCTTCGCCCACGGCGCGGCGGGCGTGCTGTGGGCGCTGCACCGGGCCGGCCACGACGCCCCCGCCGAGCACGTGCAGTGGCTGCTCGACCAGGCGGCCCAGGTCTCCGGCGAAGGACCGGGTTTCTTCACCGGGCTCGCCGGAATCGCCTTCACCCTCCAGGAGCTGGGTCACCACGCGGCCGCCGACGAGGTCCTGGACCGGGCCTTCGCCGCCTGCGACCCCAACGTCGGCTCCACCCTGGCCACCGGCATCTCCGGGCTCGGCCTCACCGCCCTGCACCTCGCCGCCGAACGCGGTGACGACCGCCGCCTCGCCCAGGCGCTGGAGCTCGCCGCACGGCTGCCCGACACCTCGGTCCCGCAGCGCTTCGGGCTGCTGCACGGCCGCTGCGGGCGGGCGCTGTTCCTGCTGCGGCTGTACGAACACACCGGCGACGAGGCCCTGTTGGCGCAGGCCGTGGCCGAACTCCACGCCGACCTCGACATCATCGAGGGCCCCACCTTCGAGGACCGCTTCCTGACCCCCGGCCTCGAAGGCTCGGCGGGCATCGTGCTCACCCTGCGCGCCCTGCTCCCGCACACCCCCGACGACACCCGGCTGCACGCCGCGCTGGAGCGCCTGGTCGCGCTGCCGCACGGCGGCTTCGCCCTCTCCTGCGGTCTCCTCTACGGCCGGGCGGGCGAGATCCTGGTCCTCGCGGACGCCGCCGACGCGCAGGACGAGGCCCAGCGCCGGGTGCTGCGCGCCCACCTCGACGCCCTCGGCTGGGAGGCGCTGGCCGCCGAACCGGGCCGCGTCGACTTCCTCGGCAACCACGGCTACCGGCTCTCCACGGACCTCGGCACCGGCTCGGCGGGCGTCCTGGTGACGCTGGCGGCACTGCGGGACGGAGCTCCGGCACTGCCGTTCCTGGCGCCGGGGGTGCGGGCGGCCGGTGCCGCCGCCCAGGCCGCGACCTCCGCCGAGGTGACCCCGTGATCGACATCCCGGCCACCCTCGCCCCCGCCGCGGGCGTCGCCCTGCGCCACTCGGTGGCCCCGCCCCGCGCGGACGAGCCGCTGTGGAGCAGCGCGGTCGAACTCCAGCCCGTCGGCAGCCTGAAGGGCCTCGAAGGCTTCCAGGGGTACGAGGACGGCTCGGGCCCGGACAACGCCGGCGGCGCGGACCTCCCGCCCTCCGCCCGCTTCGCCGGAGCCAGCGGCGCCACCCGCAACGACGCCCTGCTGCGCGGCACGGGCGAGGCCGTCGAGCGCCGCGCCCTGCACCCCTCGGCCGCCCACCGGGCCCGTTTCGGCGCCGCCGCCGAACTGGACCGCGTCACCCTGCACGCGTACCACCCGGGCCACGCCCTGGCCCACCCGGACGCCGCCGCGGCCGCCATGCCCTGGTACGAGGCGAAGGACGCGGCCACCGGAGCACCGGTGCTGGTCCCCGCCGACTGCGTCGACTGGCCCGCCCGCTCCACCTCGGCCGCGCTCTTCGACCCGAGCCCGTCCGGGGCGGCGGCCGGCCGCACCTACGAGTCCGCGCTCGGCGCGGCGATGGTCGAGGTCGTCGAGCGCGACGCCTTCACCGTCGCCTGGGGCCGCCAACTGCGTCTTCCGACGTACGTGCCGTCGCCCGCCGACACCGCCCTCGAAGCCGTCTGGCAGCGGGCCGGGGCCGAGGGGACCGTCCCCTTCCTGGCCCGCATCCCCACCGCGGTGCCCCACCTCTGGTGCATGGCGGCCTGCTTGATCGACCCGGAGGCCCCGGGGGCGCTCGCCTCCGTGGGCATGAAGGCCACGACCGATCCGGCCGAGGCGGCGGTGAAGGCCTTCCAGGAGGCGTGGCAGGTGCGCACCGCGCTGCGGGCACTGCACCGGCAGGAGGGCGACGCCGGTCCCGTCGCCACGGTGGTGACGGAGCACGACCGGCTGGCGTACATGCTGACCCCGGCCGCGTACGAGTCCGTACGCGACTGGGTGGACGGCTTCCGGGCGCCGCGGCCCCTGCCGTCGGCTCCCGCCGCGGAGCTGCCGGTCGAGGAGCTCACCCGGGCCCTGGCCGCCGACGGCGCCGCCCCCCTCGCCGTCGACCTCACCCGCCGGCTCTCCCCGGCCGTCGCCGCGATGGGCTGGCACGTCGTCAAGGTGCTGGCCCCCGGCTACCAGAACCTCCGGATGGACGAGACCCAGGACTGGAGCTGGCACCGGCCCCGGCTGGCGTCGGCGGTCGCCCGCACCGGCTGCGCGGCCCGCGTGGACGACCCACGGGACACGGCCCCCCACCCCCTGCCCTGACGGGCCACCAGAAGGCCCCCGCCCTGACGGGCCACCGGAAGGCCCCGGCTCGCGCGAGCCCCACGAACGTCGAGAGACCGAGCTGAGAGAGATGCACAGATGTTGGAACTGAAGGAACTTGTACGGGACTTCGACAGCAACCGCGCCGTCGACCACGTGTCCTTCCGGGTCCGCGGCGGCCGGCTGACCGGGTTCGTCGGCGGCAACGGCGCGGGCAAGACCACCACCATGCGCATGATCATGGGGGTGCTCGCCAGGACCGACGGGGAGATCCACTGGGACGCCCGGCCCGTGACGGCCGCCGACCGCCGGGACTTCGGCTACATGCCGGAGGAGCGCGGCCTCTACCCCAAGCAGTCCGTCCTCAGCCAGCTCGTCTACCTCGCCAGACTGCGCGGCCAGGACGCCGCCCCGGCCCGCGCCCAGATGCTCGAACTCCTCGAACGCCTCGGGCTCGCCGAGAAGAGCCAGGCCAAGCTGGAGTCCCTCTCCCTCGGCAACCAGCAGCGCGTGCAGATCGCCGCCGCCCTGCTCGGCAGCCCCAAGCTCCTCGTCCTCGACGAGCCCTTCTCCGGCCTCGACCCGCACGCGGTCGACACGATGGCCGAACTGCTGCGGGAGTATGCCGACGCCGGCGTTCCGGTGCTCTTCTCCTCGCACCAGCTCGACCTGGTCGAGCGCCTCTGCGACGACCTGGTGATCATGACCCGCGGCCGGGTCGTCGGCCAGGGCACCGCCGACGAACTGCGCCACCGCGAGCGGCCCCGCTTCCACCTGGTCACGGGCTCCCCGGCGGGCTGGGCCCGCGCCCTGCCCGACGTCACGGACCTCGAAGAGCTCCCCGACGGCGCACGCGTCGAACTCCGCCCCGACACCGACCCGGGCCTGCTCCTCGCCGAAGCCCTGCGCAGGGGCCCCGTGCACGCCCTGACCCCCCTCGTCCCCAGCATCGCCGACATCTACCGGGAGATGACCGCCGCATGAGCGCCACGACCCACGCCCCCGACACCGAGACGCGGACCACGACGGCGCCCACCGCACCCGCGTCCCCCTCCGGCGACCGCCGGCCCCCCGCGCGTACGGCCACCCGGAGCGCGGCACCGTGGCGGATCGTCGCCGCCCGCGAGATCCAGGTGAAGCTGACCAACCGGGGCTTCCTCGTCTCGACCTTCGTCACCCTCGCCCTGATCGTGGGCGCGATCGGCCTCCAGCTCTTCCTCGCCGACTCGATGGGGAAGATCACCGTCGCGGTCGTCGACCAGAGGAGCGGCCAGGTCGCCGCGCTGGGCGAGAAGCTGGCCCGGCAGTCCGACCAGGACGTCACCCTCTCCGTACGGCAGGAGTCCTCCGCCGACGCGGTGCGCGAGACCGTGCGGTCCGGGGAGGCCGAGGCCGGCCTGCTGTACGAGAACGGCCGCTGGACCCTGCTCGGCGACACCGGCCAGAACGACGTGGCCGCCACCTGGATCGGCGCCGCCGTCCAGCAGTCCGCCCTCGCCGCCAACGCGCAGGACGCGGGCACCAGCGTGGCGGCCCTGAGCAAGGGCGCCCAGCTGCACCACACCGTCCTCTCCACCGACAAGGCCCCCGAGGGCGCGGTCAAGATGACGGCGTACTTCTTCGGCTTCCTCTTCTACCTCGCCTCCGTCCTCCTCGGCTCCGCGCTGGCCACCAGCGTCGTGGAGGAGAAGCAGAACCGCATCGTCGAACTCATCGCCTCCTCGGTCCCGTTGCGCGCGCTCCTGGTCGGCAAGATCGTCGGTTCCACCCTGCTGGCGCTCGCCCAGATGACGCTGTTCTGCGCGGTGGGCGCGGTCGGGCTGCTGGCCACGGGGGAGACGGCGATCCTCACCGACGTCGTCGGCGGCATGGGCTGGTTCCTGGTCTTCTACGTCGTCGGCATCGCCGTCCTGGCCTGCCTGTACGCGGCCGCCGGTGCGCTCGCCACCCGCAGCGAGGACGTCCAGGCGACCACGACGCCGGTCAACGCGATCACCGCGGTCGTCTTCATCGTCGGCATCGCCGCCTCGGGAGGCATGCGCGAGATCCTCTCCTTCATCCCGCTGACCTCGACGGTCACCATGCCGGCCCGCGTCCTGGCGGGCGAGGTCACCTGGTGGGAGCCCGCGGTCGCGCTGGCCCTGTCGCTCGCCGCGGCGGCGGCCGTCGTCACCCTCAGCAGCCGGGTCTACCGCCGGGCGCTCCTCCAGACGGACCGCAAGCTCTCGTTCGGCCAGGCCCTGAAGCTGGGCGACTGACCTCCTCCCCGCAGCCGCGCGGATCCACCGGCCCACCGCCCCACCGACCCACCGACCCACCGGCTCACGGACCCACCGACTCACCGGCCGCCGACCTGGCCGGTGCCGCAAGAAGCGAACCCCCCACCGAAAGGAACCCCCACCATGACCCCCACCTCCCGTACCCGCGCCCCCTACGCCGCCCTGCTCGCCGCGCTCGCCTGCGCGGAGGTCGCGGTGCTCGCCAGCGGCGCGACCGAAGCCGTCCGCTACGGAGTCGGCGCGGTGGTCGCGCTCGCGATCGTGGCCCTGGTGGCCCGCTTCCCCAGGACCGGCGACTCCCGCTGACCACGCCGCGACCGGGTCCGGCGCCGGAACCGCCCCCGCGGCGGTCGGCGCCGGACCGGCGCGTGCGCCCCGCACCACCTCGTCCCGCCCTCTCGCCCTGCCGGAGCAGTTCATGAACACGTCGCACCAGGTATTGATCACCGGCCCCGCCGGGGCGCCGCCGGAGACCGCGGCGATCCGCTTCATGGCGCTCGTCCCGGCCGACTGGCGCGCCGAGCCGGTGGAGTTCCTCGCCAACGGCGCGCGTCTGCGGCTCACCGCCCCGACCCCGACCACGGCGGCCGAGTTCACCCGCACGGCCACCGGCATCCTGTCCCAGCCGGGCCTGCGGGACTGGTCGCTGGCGGAGGGCTGAACCGGGCCCCGGCCCCGGCGGGCAACGGCCGAGGGCCCCGACCGCCGTCCCGCCGAAGCGGTTCGGTGGCCGAGGCCCTCGGGAGCAGCGGGCGCGGGCCGGCCGGCCCGCACCCGTACTCGTACAACTGGATCAGACGCTGACGCCGAAGTCCTGGGCGATGCCCGACAGGCCCGAGGCGTAGCCCTGGCCGACCGCGCGGAACTTCCACTCGGCGCCGTTGCGGTACAGCTCGCCGAAGACCATGGCGGTCTCGGTGGCGGCGTCCTCGCTCAGGTCGTAGCGGGCGATCTCGGCGCCGCCGGCCTGGTTCACGATGCGGATGTACGCGTTGCGGACCTGGCCGAAGTTCTGCGAGCGGGACTCCGCGTCGTAGATCGAGACCGGGAAGACGATCTTGTCGACGTCGGCGGGCAGGCCGGCCAGGTTGACGTTGATCTGCTCGTCGTCGCCCTCGCCCTCGCCGGAGCGGTTGTCACCCGTGTGCACGATGGTCTGGTCCGGCGTCGCCTTGTTGTTGAAGAAGACGAAGTGACCGTCCGAGTAGACCTTGCCCGCGCCGTTCACCGCGATGGCCGAGGCGTCGAGGTCGAACTCCGTGCCCGTCGTCGTACGGACGTCCCAACCGAGGCCGACCGTGACGGCGGTCAGGCCCGGGGCCTCCTTGGAGAGCGAAACGTTGCCACCCTTGCTGAGGCTGACTGCCATGGGATGTCCCTTTCCTCGTGCGTCATGTGCGGGCTCCGGTACGAGTCCCGAAGCTACCGTCACCCATCTAACGCGGCCAAGGTCCCCATAAGTTCCAGCCGGGCGGCGTTGTCTTTACTTTCTTTACGCGGCTGACCGTACGGCCGGCCGCGCGGCTGCCCGCGCGTCCGTCCGGCCGGCCCGGAAAACGGTGTGACGGAACGGGTCCGGAGCAGGGACTATGGACGCATGTCCGGGCCCTACATCATCCGTGGCTCCGTCTCCCTCCCGGAGGCCGAGCTCATGTGGCGTTTCTCCCGGTCCTCGGGGCCCGGCGGACAGCACGTCAACACGTCCGACACGCGCGTCGAGCTGCGCTTCGACCTCGCGCGGACCGAGGCGCTGCCCGAGGTGTGGAAGGCGCGCGCCCTGGAGCGGCTGGCCGGGCGGCTGGTCGACGGGGTCGTCTCGGTGCACGCCGC
Organism: Streptomyces sp. NPDC088745; assembly: GCF_044751045.1. Taxonomy (NCBI): domain Bacteria; kingdom Bacillati; phylum Actinomycetota; class Actinomycetes; order Kitasatosporales; family Streptomycetaceae; genus Streptomyces; species Streptomyces sp. NPDC088745. The sequence goes on along the minus strand of NZ_JBIVLB010000001.1, from coordinate 440,209 downwards.
CGAGCACCGCTCGCAGTGGCGCAACCGGGAGACCGCCGCCGTCCGCCTCGCCTCGCTGCTCGCGGAGGCGTCCGCCCCGCCGCCCAAGCCGCGCCGCGCGACGAAGATCCCCCGCGGCATCAACGAACGCCGCCTGCGGGAGAAGAAGCAGCGGAGCCAGACCAAGGGCGGCCGCTCCGGGCGGGGCTGGGAGTAACCCCCTCGGGCCCGCTCGGGCGAGGCGGGGAGCCCCGCCTCACGCGAGCTGCCGGTACCTGCCCCGGAAGTACGTCAGCGGGCCGCCCTCCGCGCTCGGCAGGTCCACGGCCAGCACGCGGCCGATGACCAGCGTGTGGTCGCCCGCCGCCACCCGCTGCTCGGTGCGGCACTCCACCACCGCCAGCGAGCCCCCCACCAGCGGCGCCCCCGACACCTCGCCGCGCTTCCACGGGATGTCCTCGAAGAGCAGGCGGTCGCTCAGGCGGCCCTTCATGGCGAACCGGCCCGCGATGTGCCGCTGGCTCTCGGAGAGCAGGGACACCGCCCACAGGGGCTGCTCCGCCAGCAGGTCGTCCATCCGGGAGCCGTCGCGCAGGCTGACCATCACCAGCGGCGGCTCCAGCGACACCGACATGAAGGCCGTCGCCGTCATCCCGACGTCCTCGCCGCGCGGACCGCCGTCCTCGTCGTGGGCCGTCACCAGCGTCACGCCCGCCGTGAGGCGGGACATCGCGGCACGGAACTCGTCATCGCTCACCCCCTCAGGATGGGGGATCGCCGTCGGGCGGGGCGAAGGAAGGGCGGTCCGGGGGCCGGGCGGGGTGGTCTCAGTCGTCTGCAGCACCTGACCGACGCTAGGCGGGGGCCATGTCCGGGCACATCGGGCACAGGGACCAGACAGGACCTAGGTCCCCCGGCCGGGCGGGCCTCGTCCGGCCCCGGACCGTCCTCCGTTCGCCGCCCGTTTTCGGCCACACGGGTGCTCTCAGCAGCGCGGGAGCGCTCCCACCTGCGAAACATCAACTTCCGGTACGCTCTTGTGACTTGAGTCACAGAGCGAAGTAATTGTTGACCCTGTGTACCGGGAGGGCAGCGCGCTGTGATTCAGTGGCGGTGGCAATCGGACGATGAGAAGCCTGGAGTTGCTGTCGTTGCTGTCGAGGTCTCGGGGAGCGGGTCATGGAGGCCGAGTCGGAGCCGTACGTCCGTCTTGCGACCCTGCGGCAACTGCACCGGGTGGTCGCTGACCTCAACACCGCACGCAGTCTGTCCGACACCGTGCAGGCCGTCGCCGACGGCATCGTCGCCGGTCTCGGGTACGAACTGGCGTGCGTGAACCTCGTACGCCCCGACGGCGACCTGGTCGTCGCCGCGTTCGCGGGGAACACCGCCGCGGAGGCCCTGATCACCGGGCGCGTCGGATCGCGCGGCTCCTGGGAGCGGCGGCTGACCATGGGCGAGCGGTGGGGCGCGCTCCACTTCATTCCGCACCACGAGGGCTGGGTGCTGGTGGAGGACGACGTCCCGCAGTGGCACACGGAGGGCCCCGATCCGCGGTTCGCCGACGAGTGGCACCCCGGCGACCGGCTGTACGCGCCCATGTACGCGGCCGGCGGCGAGGGCGAGCTGATCGGCGTGATCTCCGTGGACCGGCCGCGCGGCGGGCGGCGGCCCGGCGCGTGGGCGCAGGAAGCGCTCACGATGTACGCCTCCCAGGCCGCCATCGCCATCACCAACGCCCGGCTCCGCTCGAACATGCAGCGCGCCCTGGTCCGCCTGGAGCGCGAGCAGCAGGCCCTGCGCGCCAGTGAGGAATCCTTCCGTCAGGCCTTCGAGTACGCGCCCAGCGGCATGGCCATCGCCGAGATGGGCGGCGACCAGCACGGCCGGCTGCTGCGCACCAACGACGCGCTGTGCCGGCTGCTGGGCCGCCCCGCCTCCGCCATGCGCCGCTACTCCTTCGCCGACCTCGTCCACCACGAGGACGTGGGGACCCTGCTGCGCACGTCGGCGGAGGGCGGCCGCGCCGAACTGCGCCTCCAGCGCCGCGACGGCAGCTTCGTCTGGGTCAGCCTGCGCAACTCCGTCGTCGCCGACACCGCCGACGGCCCCCGGTTCCTGCTCACCCACGTCGAGGACATCGAGGAGCGCAAGCGCCACGAGCTGCACCTCGCGCACCGCGCCTCGCACGACTCCCTGACCGGCCTGCCCAACAGCGCCGAGCTGCGGGCCCGCCTCTCCGCCCGGCTGTGCCGCCGGCCGCACGCCGTACGCGCGACGGCGGTGGAGGCACTGGACGCCGCGTACGAGGGCGCGTACGACCGGGGCCTGACGTACGACGACGGCGTCGTGGCGTACGACGACGGCTTCTACGGCGATCCGATGGGCGAGGGCGACCCCGGCTTCTACGATCACCACGTGCACACGGTCGCGCCGCAGGAGGGCGCGGGGGAGGGCGTTCCCGGCCACCCCGACGACAGTGCGAAGGGGCTCGCGGTCCTCTTCTGCGACCTGGACGGTTTCAAGTCCATCAACGACCGCTTCGGGCACCAGGCCGGTGATGCGGTCCTGATCGAAGTGGCACGACGGCTGACCACCTGCGTCCGGGACGGCGACACCGTCGCGCGGCTGGGCGGTGACGAGTTCGTAGTCCTCGCGGACGGGCTCGGGAGCGCGGACGCCGCCGATCTCGCGGTGCGGCTGCGCAACGCGATCATCCCGCCGATCCGGGTGGACGGGCGCGCGGTCCGCGTCGGCGCCAGCTTCGGCATCGGGTGGGCGGAGTGCGGGATGACGGTGGAGGAGGTCCTCCAGTCCGCCGACCAGCGCATGTACATCGAGAAGCGGTCGAGGTCGAAGGTCCACCGCAGGGCGGGGTAGCCGCGCGCGCGTTCCTGCCCGCTCCGCCCGGCGCGCATGCCGTGGTCCACGCCCCGGGGGGCGTTCGCCCGCACCAGGTAGGCTCGCCCGGTCGGCGACGCTGGCGGGAACACGGTGAGGAGTGACGCTGGGATGACTGCCGGGAACAACGGCACGGGCACGACCGAGGACGACGATCCGTTCGGCTACCTCTACGAGGACGGACGTGCGGCGGGCGCTCAGCCGCCGAGCTCGGGCGGCGGCTACGGCTACCCGGGGTCCACCTCGCAGCGCGGGGTGCCCAGAACGTCGTACAACCAGGTCCGGGCGGTCGGCGAGCGCCAGTACGGGCAGCAGGCGACGCAGGGCGGCCAGCAGGCCACCCAGGCCTTCCCGCAGCAGGGACAGCAGCCGTACGGGCAGCCCAACGCCCACTACGCGGCCCCCGAGACGCAGCCGGGCGGGGCCCCCGCCGGTCCGGCTCCGTACCAGGGCGGGACGCGCGGCGGCGGCCGCGGCCGCGGGCCCAACACCAAGGGGCTGCTGATCGGCGCGATCGCGGTGGTCGCGGCCGTGGTGATCGGCATCGGCGTCGCGCTGGTCAACGGCGACGACGACAAGAAGGACCAGGCCGCCGACAAGGGCGGCACGACGACGGGCCAGGAGCAGAAGCCGTCACCGACGGCCGAGCCGACCGAGGGCGAGAAGCCGCCGGCGGAACTGCCGAAGTCGGACGCGGCGATGATGCAGCTCTCGACGGGGCTGAGCGCGGTGAAGGAGGTGCCGGGGGCGAAGTCGGAGTCCGGGACGTACGTGCCGCTGGGCGCCCCGAACTCGTCGGCGACGTGGACGGTGAAGGTGCCGTCGGCCGGCAAGTACACGCTGTCCGTCAACTACGGCATTCCGGGCCAGGACGCCAAGGCGGACCTCACGGTCAACGGCAAGCCGCACGGCACCGGCGTCAACATGAAGAACTTCGGGGGCACGCCGGCCGGGGACTGGGCGAAGGGCTGGCAGAGCACCTACTCCTTCGTGAACCTCAAGGAGGGCGACAACACCTTCGTGATCGCCTGTCCGGCGGGCTGTCAGGCGAACCTGGCGAGCGTCTCGCTGGAGCAGGGGCACAAGGGGAGCTGACGCCTCCGGGCCGGGGCCCCCGCCGGAACACCTGTTCCGGCGGGGGCCCTTCGCGTGCCCGTGCCCGTCACCCGACCGTCCGCAGGAAGTGCGCCACCGTCGCCGCCATCGCGTCGCGCCCCGGGGCGAGGTACTTGCGCGGGTCGACGGCGGCGGGGTGCGCGTCGAGGTACTCGCGCACGGCGCCGGAGAAGGCGGTGTTGAGGGCCGTACCGACGTTGATCTTGACCATGCCGGCGGCGACCGCGCGGCGGATCTCCTCGTCCGGGACGCCGGAGGAGCCGTGCAGGACGAGCGGGACCGGGACGGCGGCGCGGAGTTCGGCGATCAGGGCGTGGTCGAGGCGGGCGGTGCGCTCGGTCATGGCGTGCGAGGAGCCGACCGCGACGGCGAGGGCGTCGACGCCGGTGTCCGCGACGTAAGCGGCGGCCTCCCGGGGATCGGTCCTCACCCCGGGGGCGTGCGCGTCGAGCGGGGCCTCGCCGTCCTTGCCGCCGACCCTGCCGAGTTCGGCCTCGACCCAGATGCCGCGCTGGTGCCCCCAGCGGACGGCCTCGGCGGTCGCCCCGACATTCTCCTCGTACGTCATCTTCGACGCGTCGAACATCACGGAGCTGAAACCGGCCTCGTGGGCGGCGTGCAGGAGCCCGACGGAGACGACGTGGTCGAGGTGGAGGGAGAGCGGGGCGGAGGAGGCGCGGGCGACGGCGGCGGCCGCGGCGGCGACGGCGAGGACGTTGCCGCCGTGGAACGTGACGGCGTTCTCGGAGACCTGGAGCACGGCGGGGGCGCCGGCCTCCTCCGCGCCGGCCGCGGTCGCTTCGGCGTGCTCCAGGGTGATGACGTTGAAGGCGGCCAGGGCGTGGCCTTCGGCGGTGGCGGCGGTGATGAGCTCACCGGTGCTGACGAGCGGCATACGGGCTTCCTCTTCTGATCTGGCTTGCCGCGCCCCGTCCAGGGGCGCGGGGAACTGCGCGCCCAGCCACGACGCACCTGCACGGAACCGTGCACCGGCCGCGCGGCGAGCGCTTTAGGTGGGGGCCGGTGCTCGGAGGGCGGAGAGGTCATGGGTGGGTGGGGTGGGGGGTGACGTGGACCTCCGGGAGGAGGGACTCGTAGACCGGAACGGAGAATTCCCCCGCCGCCGGCGCCGCGACCGTCGCCGCCGAGAGAGCCACCGCCCGGACCAGACGGTCCGGCCAGGAAAGCCCCGCGACCAGCCCGGAGAGCAGCCCCGCCACGGCGGAGTCCCCCGCTCCGGTGGGGTTGCCCCGGACGGGGGAGGGCGGGGCCGCCCGCCAGGCGCCCGCGTCCGTGGTGGCGAGGATCCCGTCCGGGCCCAGGGAGGCCACCACCGCCCGCGCCCCCTTGCGGCGGGCGTCCGCCGACGCCGTGGCCGGGTCGCGGGAGCCGGTGAGCTGGAAGAGCTCGTCGGCGTTGGGCTTGACCACGTCGGGGCGGGCGGCGATGCCGCGCAGGAGGGGTTCGCCGCTGGTGTCCAGGAGGACCGGCACCCCGGCGGTCCGGGCCCGCCGGACCAGCTCGGCGTACGCGCCCACCGGGATGCCCGGCGGCAGGCTCCCGCAGAGGGCGACGGCCTCGGCGCCGGTCAGCAGGGACTCGTAACCGAGCAGGAAGGACTCCCACTCGGCGGGGGAGACGGCCGGGCCGGGCTCGTTGAGCTGGGTGGTGTCGCCGGTCGACGCGTCGACGATCGCGAGCGTGCGGCGCGTGTTGCCGGTGATGGGGACCAGCGCGTCGACCGGCCGCTCGGCGGCGAGCAGGGCGCGCAGCACCTCTCCCGTGGGGCCGCCCGCGAAGCCGGTGACGACGGTGTCGTGGCCGAGGGCGGCGAGCACGCGGGCCACGTTCAGGCCCTTGCCGCCGGGGCGTTCGGTGACGCGGGTGACGCGGTGCGAGGCGTGCGGGACGAGGCGGGGGACGTGGTGGGTGAGGTCGAGCGCGGTGTTCAGTGTGACGGTGAGGATCCTGGCCATGATCCACGTCCCCCCAAGAGCTTAGAAAGCGCTTTCTGGCTGGTCTGCCAGGAGGATCATGTCAAAGGAAGAGCGGCCGGCCCAAGGGGCGGGGCCAGCCGCTTCCCACCGGTTCGGCGGAGAATCACCCCACGGGGGAACTATCCGGGCTCAACCACCCAGTCGCCCTTGCGCATCACGCCGACGACCGCGAAGTCCGCGTCCAGGACCACCAGGTCCGCGTCCTTGCCCGGGTCGAGCGAGCCGACGCGGTCGTCCACGCCGAGCAGGCGCGCCGGATTGGCGGACAGCGAGCGCACCGCGTCGTCGACCGACAGGCCGTCGACCGTCACCGAGCGGCGGAAGGCCGTGTCCAGGGTGAGGGTCGAGCCCGCGATGGAACCGCCCTCGACCAGGCGCGCGACACCGTCCTTGACCTCGACGGCGAGCGGTCCGAGGTCGTACCGGCCGTCCCCGAAGCCCGCCGCGTCCATCGCGTCCGTGATCAGCGCGACGCGGTCCGCGCCCGCGTGGTGGTACGCGAGCTGGAAGGCGCCCGGGTGCAGGTGGGTGCCGTCGTTGATCAGCTCGACGGTGACCCGCTCGTCCTCCAGCAGGGCGACGATGGGGCCCGGGGTGCGGTGGCCGATGGCGGGCATCGCGTTGTAGAGGTGGGTGGCGACGGTGGCGCCCGCGTCGATGGCCGCGCGGGTCTGCTCGTACGTGGCGTCCGTGTGGCCGATCGCGGCGATCACGTTGTTCTCGGCCAGCAGGCGTACGGAGTCCAGCCCGCCCGGCAGCTCGGCGGCCAGCGTGAACATCTTGGCCGTGCCGTGCGCGGCGTCCATCAGCTTGCGCACGTCCGCCGGGTCGGGGGCGCGCAGCAGCGACTCGCTGTGCGCGCCCTTGCGGCAGGGGGAGATGAAGGGGCCCTCGAAGTGGATGCCGGCCAGGTCGCCCTGCTGGACGATCTCGGCGAGCAGCGCGGCGCGGTCCGCCAGCACGTCCATGTCCTCGGTGACGGTGGAGGCGACCATCGTGGTCGTGCCGTGCCTGCGGTGCGTGCCGACCGCGGTGAGGACCTCCTCCGGGGTGCCGGAGGTGAAGGACGCGCCGCCGCCGCCGTGGACGTGCATGTCCACGAAGCCGGGCACGATCCAGTGGCCGGAGAGGTCCCGCGCGGGGGCGGCGGGGGCGGCGGAGTCGGGGAGCGCTCCCGCGATCCGTGTGCCGTCGACGATGACCCGGCCGCCGTCGACGGTGCCGGTGGGGAGCACCACCTTGGCGCCGGTCAGGACGTGGACCTGGCTGCCCTTGCTGCTGGCCATCAGTCGGATACCTCCGTGGGGGCCATGACGTCGGTGTGCATGGCGTGGGTGTGGGGGCGGTGGTGGGGGTGCGGGCCGTCCTGGGGACGGGTGGTGTCGTTGTACGTCTCCAGGAGGTCCCAGGCGAGGAGGCCCGCGCCCAGGCACCCGGCCGTGTCGCCGAGGGCGGCGGGGACGATCGCCGGGAGTCTCTGGAAGGTGACGCGCTCCTCGACGGCGGCGCGCAGGGGCGCGAACAGGGTCTCCCCGGCCTCGGCCAGCCCGCCGCCCACGATGATCGTGCGCGGGTCGAGCAGGGTCAGCGCGGTGACCAGGCCGTCGGCGAGGGCGTCGACGGCGTCCTGCCAGACGGCGAGCGCCCTCGGGTCCGCGGCCTCGACGGCCTTCGCGCAGTCGGCGGCGTCGGCGTCGGGTTCGCCCGACGCCTGCGCCCAGGCGAGGGAGACGGCGGAGGCGGAGGCGTACCGCTCCAGGCAGCCGCGCTGGCCGCAGCCGCAGTCGACGCCGCCGGGGCGCACCACGATGTGGCCGATCTCGCCGGCGTTGCCGTGGGCGCCGGCCTCGATGCCGTCGCCGATGCCGATGGCGCCGGCGATGCCGGTGCCGAGCGGTACGAAGAGGAAGCGGTCGGTGCCCCGGCCCGCGCCGACGCGGCCCTCGGCGAGGCCGCCGGTGCGGACGTCGTGGCCGAGGGCGATGGGGATGCCGCCGAGGCGCTCGCTCAGGAGGGCGCGCAGGGGGACGTCGCGCCAGCCGAGGTTGGCGGCGTACAGCGCGACGCCGTTCTCGGCGTCGACGAGGCCGGGGACGATCACGCCGGCGGCGCGGGCGCTCTCGCCGAAGTGGGTCTCGCCGTGGGCGCGGAGGTCTGCGGCGAAGGCGAGGATCGACTCGACGACGGCGTCCGGGCCGCGGTCCCGGCCGGTGGGGCGGCGGGCCTCGTGGAGAAGGGTGCCGTTGGGGGCGACCAGGGCGGCTTTCATGCCGGTGCCGCCTACATCGAGGGCGATGACGTGATTCACGGGGTCAGTGTCGCGCGTCTGCCCTGAGAGGTCTAGTCCATTGCCTCTGTCGGGGACGCGAACGGCCACGACCCACCCACACGGCTCCCACCGGGGGGCGCCCCTTCAGGGGCGCGGGGAACCGCGCGCCCCGCCACGACGCACCCGCACGGCTCCCACCGGGCGGTACGCCCCGTCAGGGGCGCGGGGAACTGCGCGCCCAGCCACCCACTCACCTGCACGGGAACCGTGCGCCTGGCCGCGCGGCGAGCGCTTTAGGGAAAGGGGCGGGTCCGGGGCCTCTCTGCCCAAGCCGGGCGAGGCTGACGCATCCGGTACGGGGACTGAGCTCTCGGCCTCGGCGGAGGAGCTCGCCCGGCACAGGCGCTTGCGCAGGGGGCAGCACCCGGGTGGGCCGGGAGCGGGAGGGGGCCGCCCCCTTGCCCGCCCGTCCCGCCCCCTTGGGGCGGCCCCGTCGCCCAAGGGGACGGGAAGGTCCCCCAGCCACGGAAGCCCCCCGGCAAGTCGAGATCAGGGAAGGATCACGCTGCGCGACAGGTTGCGGGGGTGGTCCGGGTCGTACCCCTTGGACTCCGCCAGGACGACCGCCAGCCGCTGCGCCCGGATCAGATCCGCCATCGGGTCCGCCGACGCGTGGGCGACCACGCTGCCGCCCACCCGCGTCACGTCCCCCGCCAGCCCCTCCGGCAGCGCGCCGAACATCCACGCCACCCGGTTCGGGCCGGTGATGGAGATCGGCCCGTGCCGGTATTCCATCGCCGGGTACGACTCGGTCCACGCCCCCGCCGCCTCGCGCATCTTCAGCCCCGCCTCCTGCGCCAGGCCGTACGTCCAGCCCCGCCCCAGGAACGTCCACTGCTCGGCCGACGTGACCGCCTCGGGCAGCGGCTCGGTGACCGCCAGCTCGGCGTCGACGGCCGCCTCCGCCACCGTCTTGACCCCGTCCGCCAGCTTGCCCGTACGCTCCAGGCCCGCCCGCAGGAAGGCGAGGGCGGTGGTCGCGAAACGGGTCTGGACGACGGACTCCTCGTCCGCCCAGTCGAGCACGGCGACGGTGTCCGCCGCGGACATGACGGGCGTCTTCGGGTCGCCGGTGAGGGCGAGCGTGGGCGCGGTGCCGCGGACCTCGGCGAGCAGCGCCAGGACCTCGCTCGTGGTGCCCGAGCGTGTGATGGCCACCACACGGTCGTACGAACGGCCCACCGGGAACTCCGACGACGCGAAGGCGTCCGTCTCGCCCTGGCCCGACGCCTCGCGCAGCGCCGCGTACGCCATCGCCATGAACCACGACGTGCCGCAGCCGGTGACCGCGACGCGCTCACCAGGCAGGGGAAGGCCCTCGAAGTCGGCCGCGTACTCGGCGGCGCGCCGCCAACAGGTCGGCTGGGTGGCAATCTCAGTTGCGGTGCGGGACATGCGCGACGGCTCCTAGAACACGGACGGACACGGGCGGACACGGGATGACCTTGCTGCCGCTCTGCTTAGCAGGCCGTACGCGATTTGCGGAAGGTGTTGCGGAAGAGATACCCAAGTGGTGTAGACCTCGCGGTCGCACATGGGCCAAAATCGCAACTCATGTGGACAAGGGCGCAGGTGGCGCGCGCAACGCCTCACAAGGGCACGCGTACATCAACGTCAACAAGCAACAAAACGGGCAATAAAGGGTGGAACGGGCTGTGCAGCGGCGCTACTTGGGTCTGACCGCGGCAGTCGCCGCACTCACGACGGCGATATCGGTCTCCGGCTGCGGAAGCGTCGGCGGCGCGGGTGACGTCACTCTGCGGCTGGTGGCAGCCGACTACAACCTCGACGGCGGCGACGGCACCAAGAAGTACTGGCAGGACCTGGCCGAGAAGTTCGAGGAGAAGAACCCCGGCATCAAGGTCGACGTCGAGATCCAGTCCTGGAACGACGTCGACCGCAAGGTCGGCGAGATGGTCAAGGCGGGCAAGGCCCCCGACCTGGCCCAGATCGGCGCCTACGCGGACTACGCCTCGGACAACAAGCTCTACTCGGCCGCCGAGATGCTCTCCATCCCCACCCAGGCCAACTTCCTGGACTCCCTCGCCGAGGACGGCAAGGTCCACCGGGTCCAGTACGGGATGCCCTTCGTCGGCAGCACCCGCCAGCTCTTCTACAACAGCACCCTCTTCGAGAAGGCGGGCATCACCGAGGCCCCGACCACCTGGAAGGAGCTCGCCGCCGACGCGAAGAAGCTCAAGGAGGACGGGGTGGCCACCCCGTTCGCGCTGCCGCTGGGCCCCGAAGAGGCCCAGGCGGAGACCCTGAACTGGATGCTGGCGGGCGGCTCCGGCTACGTCGACGAGATCGGTACGTACACCCTCAACTCCTCCGACAACATCGACGCGTTTGAGTTCCTCAAGAACAGCCTCGTCACGCCCGGCCTGACCGGCCCGGTCGCCCCCGGCAAGCTCAACCGCAAGGCCGCCTTCGAGGCCTTCGCCAAGGGCCAGGTCGGCATGCTCAACGGCCACCCGTCGCTGATGCAGCAGGCCGAGAAGAACGGCGTGAAGTACGAGATGGCGCCGCTGCCCACCCCCGACGGCAAGAAGCGCCCCTCGATGGGCGTCGCCGACTGGATGATGGGCTTCAAGCAGAACGGCCACCGCAAGGAGATGGGCAAGTTCCTCGACTTCGTCTACAGCGACGCGAACGTCATCGCCTTCGCCGACCGGTTCGACCTGCTGCCCGTCACCCTCACCGCCTCGCAGAAGATGGCCTCCGACAGCAAGCACCAGAAGGTGCGCAAGTTCCTCCAGGCGCTGCCGTCCTCGGTGTCCTACCCGGTCTCCAAGACCTCCTGGGCCAAGGTCAGCGAGAGCATCAAGCAGCAGATCGGCACGGCCGTCGAGCCCTCGAACACCCCCGCGGGTGTCCTGGGCGTCCTCTCCCGTGAGGCCGCCGCGCTGGACAGCGCGACGCAGTAGCGGAGCGTCGGCCTAGGCTGGACGCATGTCTGAGCAGCAGCCGTACGAGAACGGGCCCGGCCCGGACGGCCCCCCCGCCGCCGGGGGGCTGTCCGCCCGCGAGCTGGCCGTCCTCGAAGTGGAGCGGCGGGGCTGGCCCGGGCCGGGGGCCAAGGAGCGGGCGATCCGCGAGCAGCTCGGCATCTCGCCCACCCGCTACTACCAGCTCCTCAACGCGCTCCTGGACGACGCGAGGGCGTGGGAGCACGACCCGGCGACGGTCAAGCGCCTGCGCCGGGTCCGCGACGACCGCCGCGCCCGCCGCTGACCTCCTGGCGGTGCCGGGCCGGAGCCGTGCGGCCGGAACCCCCCGTCCGGCCCGGGGGGCCGCTCGGTAGGCTCAGCGGTATGGACACTCTTCCCGAACCGTCCACCCCGGCCGGTCGCGACGCCCTCGCCGCCCTGCTGGCCGAGCCCGCCCGCGCCCTCGTCGCGCTCGACTTCGACGGCACCCTCGCCGACATCGTCGCCGACCCGGAGCAGGCCCGTGCCCACCCCGGCGCCGTCCCCGCCCTCGCGGCCCTCGCCCCGCACGTGGCGTCCGTCGCGATCGTCACCGGGCGCCCGGCGGGCGTCGCGGTGCGCTACGGCGGCTTCGCGGGAGCGGCCGGCCTGGAGCACCTCGTCGTCCTCGGCCACTACGGCGCCGAGCGCTGGGACGCCCGCTCCGGCACCGTGAACGCCCCCGCCCCCCACCCCGGCATCGCCGCCGCCCGCGGCGAGCTCCCCGGCGTGCTCGACGCGCACGGGGCCTGGCGCGGCACCTGGGTGGAGGAGAAGGGCCAGGCGGTCGCCGTCCACACCCGGCGGGCCAGCGACCCCGAGGCCGCCTTCGAGGCGCTGCGCGCACCCCTCGCCGAGCTCGCCGCCCGGCACGGGCTGATCCTGGAACCCGGCCGCCTGGTGCTGGAGCTGCGGCCCCCCGGCGTCGACAAGGGCGTCGCGCTGGAGGCGTACGTGCGCGAGGTCGGCGCCCGGTGCGTGGTCTACGCGGGCGACGACCTCGGCGACCTCCCCGCCTACGCGGCCGTCGAGAAGCTCCGCTCCGACGGGGTCCCCGGCCTCCTGGTGTGCAGCGGCACCGCCATCCCCGAACTCGCCGAGCAGGCCGACGTGTTGCTGCCGGGACCGGCCGAGGTGACCGCCTTCCTGGCCGGCCTCGCGGAGCGCATCGCCGGATAACCGATTTCCCACCGCCGCCGAAACCCCGTACTGTCATGTTCACCGACGCGGGGTGGAGCAGCTCGGTAGCTCGCTGGGCTCATAACCCAGAGGTCGCAGGTTCAAATCCTGTCCCCGCTACCAAGAGGTACGCCGAAGGCCCGGAACCCCGCACAGGGGTTCCGGGCCTTCGGCCGTTCCTAGGCGCGCAGCGCCTCGAGCTGGTCCAGGAACCACCGCGCGGGCGGCAGCGCCGTCGCCGCCGCCGCGAGCCGCTTGGTCCGCTCGGCGCGCTCCCCGGGTTCCATCGACAGCGCCTCGTGCAGCGCATCCGCCGTGCCCACCACGTCGTACGGGTTCACCACGACCGCGTCCTCGCCCAGCTCCTCGTACGCCCCCGCCTCCCGCGAGAGCACCAGCGCGCAGCCCTCGTCGGAGACCACCGGGATCTCCTTGGCGACCAGGTTCATGCCGTCCCGGATGGGGTTGACCAGCGCCACGTCCGCGAGGCGGTACGCGGCCAGGGAGCGCGCGAAGTCGTCCTTCACGTGCAGGACGACCGGGGTCCAGGACGGGGTGCCGTACGTCGCGTTGATGTCGTCCGCGACCCGCTGCACCTCCTGCGTGTACTCGCGGTACACCGCCAGGTCCTGCCGGGAGGGGTAGGCGAACGCGATGTGCACCACCCGTTCGCGCCACTCCGGGCGGGTCCGGAGCAGGTGCTCGTACGCCAGCAGGCCGCGCACGATGTTCTTGGACAGCTCGGTGCGGTCGACGCGCACGATCGTGCGCCGGCCGGAGCCGCCGACCTGCTCGCGCAGCGCCGTCAGCCGCTCCGCCACGTCGTCCCGGTGCGCCCGCTCCCGCAGGAAGTCCGCGTCCGCGCCGAGCCCGTGCACCCCGATCCGCTTGCCGTCGAGCGCCTCCTCGCCCAGCACGCTCAGCGCGCACTGCGTGAACGCGTCCGCCCAGCGCCGGGTCAGGAAGGCCGCCCGGTCCGCGCCGAGGACGCCGCGCAGGAGCTGCTCGGCGATGTCGTCGGGGAGGAGGCGGAAGTAGTCCACCGGGGCCCACGGGGTGTGCGAGAAGTGGCCGATGCGCAGGTCGGGGCGCAGCTCCCGGAGCATGCCGGGCACCAGGCACAGGTGGTAGTCCTGGACGAGGACCGTCGCCGCCGGGGCCGCGGACTCCGCGAGCGCCTGCGCGAAGGCCCGGTTGTACGTCTCGTACGCCGCCCACTGGCGGCGGAACTCCGCGTCGAAGACCGGCTCCAGCGGGGTCTGGTAGAGCAGGTGGTGGACGAACCACAGCACCGAGTTCGAGATGCCGTTGTACGCGTCGGCGTGCGTGTCCGCGTCGATGTCCAGCATCCGTACGCCCGGCTCGCCGACCCCGCGCCGCACCGCCTCCCGGTCGCCCTCGCCGAGCGCCGAGCACACCCACAGCGCGTCGGCGTCCGGACCGATCGCGGACAGGCCGGAGACCAGCCCGCCGCCGCCGCGCCTGGCGGTCAGCTCGCCGTCCTCACCGAGGGAGTAGGTCACCGGGCCCCTGTTGGAGGCGACGAGGATCTCGGCCTGGACCGGCGGGGGCTGCTCAGCGTCGTACGGGGAAGTCATGTGGCGAAACCTAGCCGGTAAGGATTCCCCTCAAACGTGCGTGCGGCCGTGCCGACGCGACGCGTCCGGCCGGTCACGGTCCGTGCGGAGCCCGCCCCGGACCGGGGGCGTCACGCGGCGTGACGTGCCGCGTACTCCGCGATCTCCCGCATCGGCGGGCGCTCCTCGGTGTCCACGGGGTGGGTGCGCGGCACGAAACGCGCGCCGACCCGCTCGAACTGGGTGAGGGAGGGGCGGATCAAATGCCCCCGGGAGAGGCGCAGTTGGGCGGTGCGGTAGATCGCGGCGGCCATCCGGCCCAGCGCCTGGCCGTCCTGGTGGCGGTGGACGCGCACCCCCACGTCCACCTGGGCCAGCGCGTCCAGGCCCACCGTGTGCAGGGCGTCGATGAGCAGGCCGAGCTCGACCCCGTAACCGACCGGGAAGGGCAGCCGCTCGAGCAGCGAGCGGCGGGCCGCGTACTCGCCGCCCAGGGGCTGGACGAAGCCGGCCAGCCGGGGCCAGTGCAGGTTGAGCAGCGGGCGGGCCATCAGCTCGGTGACCCGGCCGCCCTGGCCCGCCGCGCCGTCGAGCGGGCGGTCGTAGGTGGCCTTCACGAAGTCGACGGCCGGGTCGGTGAGCAGCGGGCCGACGACCCCGGAGACGAACGAGGCGTCGAAGTCCCTCAGGTCCGCGTCCACGAAGCAGACGACGTCCCCGGTGGTGACCAGGAGTGAGCGCCACAGGACCTCGCCCTTGCCGGGCAGCGGCGTCAGGCGCGGCAGGATCGCGTCCCGGTGCACCACCCGGGCGCCCGCCCCGGCCGCCGCCTTCGCGGTGCGGTCGGTGGAACCGGAGTCGATCACCACCAGCTCGTCCACCAGGGGGAACGCGGGGCCCATCAGGTCCCGGCGGATCGTGGCCACGATCTCGCCGACCGTCGCCTCCTCGTTCAGGGCGGGCAGGACCACGCTGACGCTCAGCCCCTGGGCGGCCTTGGCGGCGAGCAGCAGTTCCGGCGGGCGGTCGGCGGCCGACCAGGACCGCGCCCCAAGCCAGCGCTCCACCTCTTCCAGCACGCCGCTCCACTCCCGTCCCTGTGGTCGTTCCTGTGATCCATCTCGCGCTCCGGACGTCTGGCACACCCGTCCGGGGGTTCGGTTACAGTCTTGAACAACGCGGACGACCTGTGCATGTCGGGGTCCTCCGCACACAAACACCCGGCCGTCCGCGCGGCGCCGGCGTCATAGCGCTCATCCAGAGGGACAGAGGGAAACGGCCCGTTGAAGTCCCGGCAACCCCCCGGCCGACCGCGAGGTCAGGTCGGGAAGGTGCCAATTCCGTCTCGCGACGAAAGTCGTCGCGGGGAAGATGAGGAAAGGACCTCGCCATCATGGCTGTGCAGACCACCGAAGCCGCTCCGCAGACCGTCGACCTCGGCCCCGCCGCCGCCCTCTCCTGCCGCGAGTGCTCGGAGCGCTTCGAGCTCGGCCCGATCTTCGCCTGCCGGCTGTGTTTCGGCCCGCTGGAAGTCGCCTACGACCTGCCCGCCGGTGACGCGGAGGAGCTGCGCAAGCGCATCGAGGCCGGTCCGAACAACATCTGGCGCTACGCCCCCCTCCTGCCCGTCCCGGCCGACGTCGCCGAGAAGCCCAGCCTGAACCCCGGCTTCACGAAGCTGGTCAAGGCGGACAACCTGGCCCGTGAACTGGGCGTCACCGGCGGCCTGTTCGTCAAGGACGACTCCGGGAACCCGACCCACTCCTTCAAGGACCGCGTCGTCGCGATCGCCGTCGAGGCCGCCCGCGCCTTCGGCTTCACGACCCTCTCCTGCTCCTCCACCGGCAACCTGGCGGGCGCCGTCGGCGCGGCCGCCGCCCGGGCCGGCTTCCGCTCCTGCGTGTTCATCCCGCACGACCTGGAGCAGGGCAAGGTCGTCATGGCCGCCGTGTACGGGGGCGAGCTGGTCGGCATCGAGGGCAACTACGACGACGTGAACCGCTTCTGCTCCGAGCTGATCGGCGACCCGCTCGGCGAGGGCTGGGGCTTCGTCAACGTCAACCTGCGCCCGTACTACGGCGAGGGCTCCAAGACGCTCGCGTACGAGATCTGCGAGCAGCTCGGCTGGCGGCTGCCGGACCAGATCGTCATCCCGATCGCCTCGGGCTCCCAGCTCACCAAGATCGACAAGGGCTTGCAGGAGCTGATCAGGCTGGGTCTGGTCGAGGACAGGCCGTACAAGATCTTCGGCGCCCAGGCGGAGGGCTGCTCGCCGGTGTCGACGGCCTTCAAGGCGGGGCACGACGTGGTCCGCCCCCAGAAGCCGGACACGATCGCCAAGTCGCTCGCCATCGGCAACCCGGCGGACGGCCCGTACGTCCTGGACATCGCCCGGCGCACCGGCGGCGCGGTCGAGGACGTCAACGACGAGCAGGTCGTGGACGCCATCAAGCTGCTGGCCCGCACCGAGGGCATCTTCGCGGAGACCGCGGGCGGCGTGACCGTCGGCGTGACGAAGAAGCTCATCGAGGCCGGCCTGCTGGACCCCGCCCTCACCACCGTCGTCCTCAACACCGGCGACGGCCTCAAGACGCTGGACGCGGTGGCCCCCACCACCGGCCCCTCCGCGACCATCCGCCCGAGCCTGGACGCGTTCCGCGACGCCGGCCTGGCACGCTGAATTCCCCCGTACTGGAAAGGCTGAACACCATGAGCGTCAAGGTCCGCATCCCCACCATCCTGCGCACGTACACGGGCGGCGAGGCCGAGGTGGCCGCCGAGGGGGCGACCCTCGCCGAGGTCATCGCCGACCTGGAGAAGAACCACACGGGCATCGCCGCGCGCGTCCTGGACGACCAGGGCAAGCTGCGCCGCTTCGTGAACGTGTACGTGAACGACGACGACGTCCGCTTCGAGAGCGGCCTTGAGACGGCCACCCCGGACGGCGCCGGCGTCTCGATCATCCCGGCCGTCGCCGGCGGCTGACCGCCGCCCCTGCCGTGGGGGCGTCCGCACGCCCCAACGCGCTCCGCACCGACCCCTGTTGCCCCCTCCGCACACAAGCGGAGGGGGCAATTCTGCAGGGTTGAAAGGGGTAGAGTGGGGGAAGCCCCGGTCGCCGCCCATGCCCCGCGCATATGAGAAGGCGACAAGATGCGGCCCGTGTGCCCGAGCGTTTTGCCGCCGATGCACACGCTATGTCCGGCCCGACTTGCCCCGGAAACGCGAGAGTTGACCGTTCCGGGCGTTCGGGCGTGCCCAGAATTCTCGTCCAATTGACCTGTTGCAGAGGGCAGTTGGGCGGATACATTCAGCCGCGGTCGACGCGCTACGGCGCACGCCCACCGCGATCCTGTCGGCGGGTGGGGTCTGACCCGGGGTCGCGAAGTGCGGCCCCGCGCAAGGGCCAGTAATAGGGGAGTTAGGCATGGCTCAGGGCACCGTCAAGTGGTTCAACGCGGAGAAGGGGTACGGCTTCATCGCGGTCGACGGTGGTGCGGATGTTTTCGTCCACTACAGCGCGATCCAGATGGACGGCTACCGCACCCTTGAAGAGGGTCAGCGAGTCGAGTTCGAGATCTCGCAGGGCCAGAAGGGTCCGCAGGCGGACATGGTCAAGCTCGCCGTCTGATCTCGGCGCGATCGGCCACCGACGCACTACTCAGCGACTTCACCAGCACTCACACACCTAGGGCCCGCACTCCGTCACCGGGGTACGGGCCCCAGGTGCGTCCGGGCGCACTCCGGCCGCGCGCCCCTCGCGGGCTCCGTCGCGCCCCGGCCGTGCATCCCGTCGCGCCCCGGCCGCGGGTCCCGTCGCACGTCCGGCCCACGACCTGCTGCGCTTCCCGCGATCTGTGGTATCCGCTTGCACTCGCATGGGTCGAGTGCTAATCATTGGCGTTAGCACTCTCCCCGTGAGAGTGACAGAACTTGGACCAGGTTCGGTGAGGCCGAGTGGTGTCGGGGTAAGGAATCCCGGGCATCGCGAGGCCGTCCGTCGCGGGCGCCGAATCGTACGGTCCGGAGAAATCCACCCCAGTCCTGGGAGGACCACTTCACATGGCCAAGATCATCGCGTTCGACGAGGAGGCCCGGCGCGGCCTCGAGCGTGGCATGAACCAGCTCGCCGACGCCGTCAAGGTCACCCTTGGCCCCAAGGGCCGGAACGTCGTCCTTGAGAAGAAGTGGGGCGCCCCCACGATCACCAACGACGGCGTCTCCATCGCCAAGGAGATCGAGCTCGAGGACCCGTACGAGAAGATCGGCGCCGAGCTCGTCAAGGAGGTCGCGAAGAAGACGGACGACGTCGCCGGTGACGGCACGACGACCGCGACCGTCCTCGCGCAGGCGCTGGTCCGTGAGGGTCTCCGCAACGTCGCCGCGGGCGCCAACCCGATGGCCCTGAAGCGTGGCATCGAGAAGGCCGTCGAGGCCGTCTCCGCCGCGCTCCTGGAGCAGGCGAAGGATGTCGAGACCAAGGAGCAGATCGCTTCGACGGCCTCCATCTCCGCCGCCGACACCCAGATCGGCGAGCTCATCGCCGAGGCGATGGACAAGGTCGGCAAGGAAGGCGTCATCACGGTCGAGGAGTCGCAGACCTTCGGCCTGGAGCTCGAGCTCACCGAGGGCATGCGCTTCGACAAGGGCTACATCTCCGCGTACTTCGCGACGGACATGGAGCGCATGGAGTCGGCGCTCGACGACCCGTACATCCTCATCGTCAACTCGAAGATCGGCAACGTGAAGGACCTCCTTCCGCTGCTGGAGAAGGTCATGCAGTCGGGCAAGCCCCTGCTGATCATCGCCGAGGACGTCGAGGGCGAGGCGCTCTCCACCCTGGTCGTCAACAAGATCCGCGGCACCTTCAAGTCCGTCGCCGTCAAGGCCCCGGGCTTCGGCGACCGCCGCAAGGCCATGCTGAACGACATCGCCATCCTCACGGGCGGCACGGTCATCTCCGAAGAGGTCGGCCTCAAGCTGGAGAACGCGGGCCTGGACCTCCTCGGCCGCGCCCGCAAGGTCGTCATCACCAAGGACGAGACGACCATCGTCGACGGTGCCGGTGACAGCGAGCAGGTCGCCGGTCGCGTGAACCAGATCCGCGCCGAGATCGAGAACAGCGACTCGGACTACGACCGCGAGAAGCTCCAGGAGCGCCTGGCGAAGCTGGCCGGCGGCGTGGCCGTCATCAAGGCCGGCGCCGCCACCGAAGTCGAGCTCAAGGAGCGCAAGCACCGCATCGAGGACGCCGTCCGCAACGCGAAGGCGGCCGTCGAAGAGGGCATCGTCGCCGGTGGTGGCGTCGCCCTCCTCCAGGCCTCCGCGGTCTTCGAGAAGCTGGAGCTCACGGGCGACGAGGCGACCGGCGCCAACGCCGTGAAGCTCGCGCTGGAGGCCCCGCTCAAGCAGATCGCCGTCAACGGCGGCCTCGAGGGCGGCGTCGTCGTGGAGAAGGTCCGCAACCTCCCGATCGGCCACGGCCTGAACGCCGCGACCGGTGAGTACGTCGACATGATCGCCGAGGGCATCCTCGACCCGGCGAAGGTGACCCGCTCTGCCCTGCAGAACGCCGCCTCCATCGCCGCGCTGTTCCTCACCACCGAGGCCGTCATCGCCGACAAGCCCGAGAAGGCCGGCGCGGCCGCCCCGGGCGGCATGCCGGGCGGGGACATGGACTTCTAGTCCCCCTGGCAGGTCCCGTACGCACGTCCACCGGGGCGGCACCCCTTTCGGGGGTGCCGCCCCGGTGGCGTTCCCGGGCGGCCGCGGCAGCACGGGCCAGGGGTCACCCCTTCGTGGGATGCTGGCCGGAGTGGCACGTACCCGCCCGTTCGTCGCCCTAGGGTCGGATCGTCCTCGGGCCAGGAGAGAAGGGAACCGCGATGACCGCTGCGATGGCTGAGCACGATCAGCCGCAGACCGTCCGGCCGTGGGACTACCTGCTGGGAACCTGGCGCGGACTGGATGTGCCCGAGGGCTGGCGCGCCGAGATCGACGAAGGACGGATCGTCTTGGTACCGCCGCCTCACCGCCACCACAACGCCATCGCCCATCAGCTCCAGAAGTTCCTCTACGGGGTGCTTCCCGCGGACATGGGGGTCTTCCAGACGCTCGGCGTCCACATCGCCCGTCTCGACAAGCTCTACATCCCCGACCTCGTGGTGATGCCTGAGCGCTTCGTGGCGGACGACGACCCGGACGTGACCGACCCTCTCGACGCGGCCGAAGCGCTTCTCGTCGTGGAGATCACCTCCCGGGGCAACGCCCGTGACGACCGGACCAAGAAGCTCTGGGCGTACGCGCACGCGCCCGTCCCCGCCTACCTCCTGATCGACCGGTTCGACGAGCACGGGCCGACCAGCACCCTGTTCACCGAGCCGCACAACGGCGCGTACAAGCACATGGACCGGGTGCCCTTCGGAGAGCCGGTGGTGTTGCCCGAGCCCTTCGGCGGGGAACTGGACACCTCGCGCTTTCCGCGCTGAGCGTCAGACGGCGACCGGGTCCCCGGGCTGCTCGGGGTCGGCGGCCTGACCGGCCGCCGGGGCGTTCAGTTCCGCCAGCATCGTCCTGGTGAAGCCGAAGGAGTAGGTCGCCAGGAACCCGACGGCGTAACCGACCAGCAGGCCGCCGGCGTAGATCGCGGCCGTCGTGCCGAGGCCCCGGCTGCCCTGGAGGAGGGGGAAGAGCGCCCAGCCGGACGGGCCGATGGCCGTCGAGCCCACCTTGTCGCCCAGCATCGAGAAGAGCCCCACGAAGGCCCCGCCCGCCGCGCCGCCCGCGCAGGCGGTGACGAAGGGGCGGCCCAGGGGGAGGGAGACGCCGTAGATGAGCGGCTCGCCCACGCCCAGGACTCCGGCGGGCAGCGCGGACTTGATGGTGTCGCGCAGGGAGTGGTTGTTCTTCAGGCGCAGGAAGACCGCCGCCGCGCAGCCGACCTGGCCCGCGCCCGCCATCGCCAGGATGGGCAGGAGGACCGTGAAGCCCTGCTGCTCGATGAGGGTGGTGTGGATGGGGATCAGCGCCTGGTGCAGGCCGAGCATGACCAGGGGGAGGAAGAACCCGCCGAGGACCAGGCCCGCGAAGGCGCCGGTGTGGTCGAGCAGCCAGTTGGCGCCCGTACCGATGGCCGTGGAGACCTCGCCCGCGACGAACATCAGCCCGAAGATCGTGACCAGGCCGGAGAGGAGGACGGTGAGGGTGGGGGTGACCAGGACGTCCAGGGACTCCGGGACCCACCTGCGGCACCACTTCTCGACGTGGACCGCGAGGACCGCCGCGCCCAGCGCGCCGAGCACGCCGCCCTGACCGGGCGAGAGGGTCTGGCCGAACGCGTCGATCTTCGCGACGCCGGGGAAGACGATGATCGCCGCGACCGCACCGCCCAGGATGGGCGTGCCGCCGAACTCCTTCGCCGTGTTGAAGCCGACGAACACCGCGATCAGCGCCATGAAGCCGGACGCGATGGAGGCGAGGGCGGGGGTGACGGCCGGGAGCCATCCCAGGTTGACGAGCAGTCCGTTGAGGCCGGCGATGATGCCGCAGCCGATGAGGGCGGGGATCAGCGGGACGAAGATGTTGGCGATGCGGCGCAGGAAGAGCTTGAACGGGGTTGCGTTCCTCGCCTTCTGCGCGGCGCGCAGCGCGGCGCCCTCGGCGGCCAGTTGCTCGGCGGTCGGGGCGCCGGCGGAGGCGGACCTGTCCTCCTCGACGAGGGCCTCGAACTCGGGGGCGACCCGGGCGACCGTGCCCGGCCCGAGCACGATCTGGTACGTGTCGTCCTCGACCACGCCCATGACCGCGGGCACCGCCTTCAGGGCGTCGTCCTGGACGAGCGAGCGGTCGCGCAGGCCCAGCCGGAGCCGGGTCATGCAGTGGGCGACCGAGGTGACGTTGTCCGCGCCGCCGACGAGCGGAAGGATCGCGGCGGCGGTGGCGCGGTTCTTGTTCTCAGGGGTGCCGGTGCTCATGGTGCGGGGTGCCTTGCTGTGCGGGGGGCAGGGGAGTTCAGACGGTGTCGCGGGCCGACTTGAGGGCCGCGCGGAGGTGTCCGTGCTCTTCCTTGAGCAGGGTCCGGGCGGTGGGGCCGTCCACCTCTCCGAGGACGATGAGGATCGCGTTCTTCACCTCTCCGTCGGCGGCGGTGAGGGCGGCCTCGATCTCGGCGTCGTCCGCGCCGGTGGCCAGCGCGACGATGCGCCGCGAGCGGGCCCGCAGCTTCTCGTTGGAGGCGCGGACGTCGACCATCAGGTTCCCGTACGTCTTGCCGAGCCGGATCATGACCAGCGTCGAGATCATGTTCAGTACGAGCTTCTGGGCCGTGCCCGCCTTCAACCGGGTGGAGCCGGTCAGGAGTTCGGGCCCGACGACGACCTCGATGCCGTGCTCGGCGGCCGCCGCCAGCGGGCTGTCCGCGTTGCAGGACAGGCCGACGGTGAGCGCTCCGCAGCGGCTGCGGGCGTGCTCGACGGCGCCGACGGCGTACGGGGTGCGGCCGGAGGCGGAGATCCCGACGACGGTGTCGTCCCCCGTCAGCTCCAGCGCGTCGAGGTCCGCGGCGGCCAGCTCCCTGCTGTCCTCCGCCCCCTCCACGGCCTTCACCAGGGCGGAGGGGCCGCCCGCGATCAGGCCGACGACCTCGCCGGGGCCGGTGTTGAAGGTGGGCGGGCACTCGGAGGCGTCGAGCACCCCGAGGCGTCCGGCCGTGCCCGCGCCGGCGTAGACCAGCCGGCCGCCCCTGGCCATCCGTTCGGCGATGGCGTCGATGGCGGCGGCGATCCGGGGGAGCTCGGCGGCGACGGCCGCCGGAACGGTCGCGTCCTCGCTGTTCATGAGCGCGGCCAGCTCGGGCGTGGAGAGCTGGTCGATCTCGGCGAGCTCGGGGCGGAAGGCCTCGGTGGTGAGGATGTCGAGCTGGGCACGCAGGTCGCTGTACGGGGTGGCGTTCATGGGGTGGGGGTTCCTTGTCGCGCGGTGCGGGGGTGGTGGCGGTGGGCGAGTGCTTCGTACGAGGCGGAGAGCGCGGGGCCCGCCGTGTCGTACGTGCGCTGGGCGACGCCGACGAACAGGCAGTCCACGACCAGGAGCTGACTGGTCCGGCTCGACATGGCGGCGGGGCGCAGTTCGCTCTCGCGGGCGGTGGAAGTGGTCAGGACGTGGTCGGCGTACTGGGCGACGGGCCCGCCGGGGCGGCCGGTGACCGCGATCGTCGTCGCCCCGTGCTCGAAGGCGACGCGGAGCGGCTCGATGGTGTCGCCGGTGGACCCGGAGTGGGTGATGGCGATGGCGACGTCACCGGCGCGGAGCAGGACGGCGTTGGTGACGGCGAGATGCGCGTCGCTGTGGGCGTGGGCGAACAGCCCGATCCGCTGGAGCTTCTGGGCGAGGTCCATGCCGACGAGGGCGGACGCGCCGACGCCGTAGATCTCGACGCGCCGGGCGGCGGCCAGCGCGCCGACGGCGGCGCCGAGCTGGACGGTGTCCAGGCCCGCCGCCGTGTCGGCGAGGGTCTGCTGCTCGTCCTGCGCGAGCTTCGCCACGACGTCCGCGATCGGGTCGTCGACGGCGATGTCGGCGGTGACGGCGGGCGCGCGCCCCGACTGCTGGTGCGCGGCGAGTCCGGCGAGGGCCAGGCGCAGGTCCCGGTAGCCGGGGTAGCCGAGCAGCCGCGAGGTGCGTACGACGGTGGCCTCGCTGGTCCCGGTGAGCTCGGCCAGCCCGGTCACGGTGAGGGCGGCGCACCCGGCGGGGTCCCCGGCGACGGCCTCGGCGACGCGCTGCATGGAGCGGGTCATGGAGGGCGCGAGGGTCCGCACCTTCGCGGCGAGGGCCGCGGGGGCGGGGGGCGCTTCCGCGGCCGAAGCCGCCGCGGGCACCGCGTCCGGCGTACTGGAACTTTCCTTCACTGTGTCGCTCACGCCTGAAAGATATTTTCAACCGAAGGGGTGAGTCAACGGTGCGGAGGTCACACTCGCCCGGGAACTTCGGCCCCGCCGCGCGACAATGGACCCATGACCCCCCTGGAACAGTCCCTGCACACCGCCCGCGCCCAGGTCATGGCCGACCTGACCGCCCGCGACGTCGCCGACCCCGGCATCGTGTCGATCGTCGAGGACGCCGTGGTGCACCGGCGCTGGTGGGTGGAGCAGTGGCCCGACGGGGCCGAGTACGTCACGGGCCTGATCGCCCAGGACGTGCAGGACGCGCTGCTGGAGAAGTACGGCCGCTGGCCGCTGTGCCCGGTCTGCCACGAGGGCGACCCGCACGCCCTGGAGGTGGAACCGGAGCTGGGTCCCGACCCGCACTGGGTCTGCACCAAGGCGGTCGTCGCCGTCGCCCCCGTCGGGAAGCTGCCCCCGGCATGACGGTCTACATAGACCCGCCGACCTGGCCCGGCCACGGCCGCCTCTGGTCGCACCTGGTCAGCGACGTGTCGTACGAGGAGCTGCACGCCTTCGCGGCGTCCATCGGCTGCCCGCCGCGCGCCTTCGAGCGCGACCACTACGACGTTCCGGAGGCGCGGTACGCGGACGCCGTCGCGGCCGGCGCCGTGGAGGTCGGCAGCAAGGAAATCGTCCGCCGCCTCACGGCGGCCGGCCTGCGACGGCGCAAGCACGGCTACGGGGCCGCGTAGCGGGTCACCTCGCGGTGCCGTGCCGCGCCGTCCTGTCCCGCGTCCTGTCCGCTCGCTTCGGCAGGTCGTGCCGGATGCGCGCGGCCTTCCCCCGTACGACATCGGCGGGCAGCCCGCGCCGGTCCCGCACATGGGGCTCGCTGCGGCAGGGGCGGCACAGCCCGCCGGGGAGCGCGGCGGGCGCACCGGGGACCCCGCACTCGGCGCACTCCATCACCAGCACGCCCTGCCGGGGTGCGGGCAGCGGCGGCGGCAGCTCCCTCAGCAGCTTGGCCTGCACGAACCGGAACGGGCTGTGCACCACCTTCGGCACGATCAGCCCGAGCGCGTTCATCAGCCGGTCCTCCGAAGCACCGCGCCTGAACCACTCGGCGGCGTACGGGGCGAGCTCCTCGCAGGCGTGGTCGGAGAGCGTCAACTGCGGTACGCGGTGCGAGAGCCGGGCGAGGGCGACGTACGCCCGCCGCTCCGGATCGCCGGACCGTTCGGGCTCGCTCTCGGTGCTCTCGCCCCGCACCAACGACTGCCACCAGGCGTCGGGCCGGGCGGTCCGCGAGAAGTACGTGCGCTGCACCCACCGCACGGTGTTGTCCTGCCCGTGCAGGGCTTCGCGGAATCGCCGCAGGTGACCGGCGGTGGTGAGCTTGCGCAGGGCGGACGCGACGGCGCACTGCCCGTACGCGGGGAGCTCGCGGGGAGCTTGGGGCCAAGGTGGTCGATGATCCGGTCGGCCGCCGACTTGGAAACGCCGAAAAGCGGGGCCAGCTGTCGCAGCGTCAAGTTCGTGCGCCAGTACGCCACGACGAGTAACACCCGGCCCTCAAGTGGCAGGGTCCACGGCCATCCTCGCCGCGGCTCGTCCGGGACCTCGCGGCGTACCACGGTCACCAACTTGCCGAAGCAGTACGGGCTCAGCCCAGTGAACGGGACTATCCAGGACGGTTCCGACGCCGTGATCACACCAGCCACAACAAGATCATCTCATCGTAACCAGCGTGACCGCGCGCGTATCGAGCCAGACTTGGTGGATGGAGACGAACGCCCCATGGTCACTGGCAGATGCCTGGGACTGGATGGAAGAATGCGCGCGATCCGACGACGCCGGAGTGCGAGGAACCGACTCGTGGGTTCCCCCTGTCGCAGAGGAATTAGTGCTGGCCGCCAGGGCGAGCGCGTTGAGTCAGTGGTATCCGTTCACCAGCCACAACTATCTTCGGTTCGAGGACAGCCCGGCGTTCGGAATGCCTGGCGCACAAGACGTGAACGAGCTGGCCGGGTCCATCTCCTTCGACACGGGCGGGACGGAGGGCCGCCCCACCTTCCGTGTCTGGAGCGGCCTCCTGCTCCGGGAGCCCGACCCCATACTCGTACTCGCCACTCCGGACGCTGTCGAGGCCGTAGGCGCACTGGTAGGGCTATTACCGGCTCACGGTATAGAGAGCCGACCGTAACGGCATCTCCTCGCACAGCGATTTTCGGGACATTCCTTACTCCGGCGTGAATTCGTACTGCAACTCGTAGAGGTGCCCGGCCTTGACCATCACCGTGGCCTCGATGGGGCGTTCCGCGTTGCTGAGGACTACGCGCAGGGTGCGCAGGACCGGGAGGTTACCGGGCAGCAGCAGTGCGGCGGTCTGTTCCTGAGTGGGGACGCGGGCCGATACGCGGTCGACGCTGCGGCGGGGCGGGAAGCCCAGTTCGGCGAGCAGGGCCGGGGTGCCGCCCCGGATCTTGCGGCGCTCGGTGAGAGGAGTGCTCCGCGCGATGTCGGCGGGGTAGTACGAGGCCACCAGTTCCACCGGTTCGCCGTCCAGGGTGAGGATCTGGCGGCGCAGGATCGCGGTGCGGCCCTCCCCGAGCCCGAGGCGGGCCGCGACGTCGGTCGGCGGGACGGTCTCGGTCACGTCGAGCAGGGTGCTGTGCGGGTGGGTCCCGAGCTTCGAGGTCTCGGTGAGCCAGCGGTACGGCTCGCCGGAGGGGGCCGGGGCCATGTAGGAGGCGGGACGCATGGTCCGCTGCCGGTGCTCGCGTACGGTGACCGCCGAACCCGCCCGGCCCACGGCCAGCCCCTCCTCCTTGAGGAGTTGCAGCGCCTTCTGCACGGTCGCGCTGGAAGCGTCGAACCGTTCCTTCAGCTTGACGGTGGAGGGTAGCTTGCCGCCGGGCGGCAGGTCGCCGCTCATGATCTCGTCGCGCAGATCGGCGGCGATCCGTTCGTGGAGGGGGCGTCGGTCAGAAGAGGAGGCGGCGGTGGGGTCGTTGCGGGGCACGGTCATCCGATCCTGATCTCGTAACGCAGACGCTGGCTGTGGGCGGGCATCAGCATCACGTCGGCCTGGATGGGACGGTCGTCGGCGTCCAGGGTGACACGGGTGAGCCGCAGTACGGGTTCGCCTTCGCCCATGTGCAGCGCTTCCCGTTCGGCCGCGTCCGGCATGCGTGCCGTGACTTCCTCGCGTACGCGTACGCCGACGTGCCCCAGTTCGGCCAGCAGCGTCACCGCGCCACCCCGGATCTTGGCCGTACCGGCGAGTGGAGTGCCCAGGGCGATGGCTGAGGGGTAGTAGGTGTCCGTCAACTCCGACGGAATGCCGTCGAGTTGCATGATCCGGCGGCGCGCGACGAGGGGAGTCCCCGCCGTCACGCCGAACAGGGCCGCCACATCCTCCGAGGCCGGTACCTCGCCGGCCCGGACGACGGTCTGTGTCCCCCTGCGCCCGGCGGCGGCGGTCTCGGCGGTCCACGCGTCGGACTGCCCCGTCGCGCGCGGCGCGAGGTAGGGGGTCGATGTGCTGCTGGCCCATTCGTCGCTGCTGCTCATGGCGTCCTCCCGTGCGGCCTGCGCGTCCTCTTGCGGCTCCCAGCTTCGCACCGGGCGCATCTCACCCTAAGTGGCACCTCTCGCCAAATCTTTCCACTATTCGCGAATAGCAGTAAGGTGCGGCAGTCGTGAGATCCGATGACGGGTGGTTGCCATGCAGCAGGCGACGAGTTCACCAGTACACCTCGGGCTTCCGGTGGAGGCCCCGGTGCCCGTCGAAGGACGCGGGGTGTGTGCCGCGCTCGTGCGGCAGAGGGAGCAGGCCCGGGAGGAGTTCGACTACTCGGCGGTCACGGATGCCGATGTCGAGCTGCGCAACCATCCGCACGGGCGGCGGAGTTGAATCCGGACCTGGCTCCCGGCACCAAGCCCGCCTCCGGGACCGGTCCCCGAACAGTGTCGGCCGCGACACACCCGCTGATGACGATGCGGGTGTCGCGGGACGGTGGGCGGAGCTGGTCCACGACCCAGGTGGTCCGGAGCGGCGGCCGGCTCGCGCCCATGACGAGCGGGGTGTGGCCGCTGTGCAGGTGTGCGCGGTGCCGGAGGCGGGGCGGCGTCTCCGCCGAGTGAGGGCTCTGGGAGGGAGGACCGGACGGCATGCGTCCGGTAACCGCCCTCGCCGCAACAGATCGTTCGAGGCACGTCGAA
The DNA here is from genome assembly GCF_044751045.1 of Streptomyces sp. NPDC088745. Taxonomy (NCBI): domain Bacteria; kingdom Bacillati; phylum Actinomycetota; class Actinomycetes; order Kitasatosporales; family Streptomycetaceae; genus Streptomyces; species Streptomyces sp. NPDC088745. The sequence goes on along the minus strand of NZ_JBIVLB010000001.1, from coordinate 412,054 downwards.
TGCGAAGCCGAAGGAGATCACCATGGGTTGGGGAGCCGGCAAGGGCGGCAGCGGTGGCGACGGGAAGCACGCGGGGCCCAAGGACCCCGGGACCGGCAAGCCGTCCTCGGACACGGCGAAACCGGCACCCGAGCCGAAGCACAAGGGGAAGCAGGCGTGCGGTGGTGACGGTGACGGAGGGGAGCGAGCGGGCCGCCATGCGTGGACTGCTGCGCTCGATGAGCGAAGGCCTCGGGGCTTCACCCGCCCCGGCCTGGGAGAACGCGTACTGGGCCGTTCCCCGGCACCGCTTCCTCCCGGACCGGATCTGGGTGGGGGACGCGTGGGGGCAGTGCTCCCGGGAGACCGACCCGGAGACCTGGCTGCGGCACGCGTACGCGGACACTCCGGTGATCACGCAGGTGAACGACGGCCAGGTGGCGGACCCCGAGGACCGCTGGCCGTCGTGCTCGGCCTCCGCGCCCTCGATCGTCTTCCGCATGCTCCACCTCCTGGACGTGTCTCCGGGACAGCGGGTCCTGGAGATCGGCACGGGCACCGGGTGGAACGCCGGGCTCCTGGCACACCGCCTCGGCCCCGAGCGCGTGACCACACTCGAAGTGGACCAGGCCCTCGCCGACCGGGCGGTACGCGACCTCGCGGCTGTCGGACTGAGACCTCATGCCGTCTGCGTTGACGGGGAGTCGGGGTACGAGGCCGACGGCCCGTACGACCGGGTGATCGCCACTTGTTCAGTGCGCTCAGTGCCCCCGGCGTGGATCGCCCAGACGAAGCCGGGCGGGGTGATCCTGCTTCCATGGGAATCGCCGTGGCTCTGTTACGGGCTGCTGCGGTTGACAGTCGACGGGTACGGAGCGGCCTCGGGCCCCTTCTTCCCGTACTCGGCGTTCATGCTGATGCGCGGACAACGCAGGGACCTGCGGATTTTCCGGGACGTGGTGCGGGACGACCACGTGCCCGCCGAGTCCCGCTCCGGGCTCGCCCCCTGGACGGTGGCAGGGGACGACTGGGCTGCCCGGTTCGCGATCGGCCTTCAGCTACGGCGGGTGTGGCGGGCCTGGCACGAGGACCCCGATGTCGCGGGAGTCGCCCGCCGTCTGTGGGTGGCGACCACGGACGCCGCGTCATGGGCGGCCGTGGACTGGGACGGGCGGAACGACGAGCGCTTCACCGTGTGGCAGCACGGGTCACGGCCCCTGTGGGATCTGGTGGAAGCCGCTCACGCCTGGTGGCGTGGCGCGGGCAGTCCCGGGCCGGAACGGTTCGGGCTCACCGTCACCGCCGACGGATCGCACCGGGTGTGGCTGGACGCCCCGGGCCGCCCGGTGCCACGGCTCGACTGAGCGAGTGGCCCGCGCCGCCCGCCCGCTACTTCGGGCGAGGGGCGGAGGCCGCCCTCGGGGAGGAGACCGGGGCGGGCGAGCTCGCCGGGGCGCCCGACGCCACCAGCCTCGACGCGGCCCGGTCCGTCCGCTGCCACCGCAGGGACAGGAGGACGAGGCCCACCGCGACGACCGTCATCGCGCCGCCCGCCCAGGCGGTGGCCGCGAAGCCCCAGCCCGCGTCGATGACCGTGCCGCCCAGGGCCGGGCCGCCCGTGTTGCCGATGTTGAAGGCGGCGGTGGTGGTCGCGCCCGCGAGGGTGGGGGCCGCGCCCGCCACGTTGAACATCCGCGCGTTCAGCGCCGGGGCCGTGAAGAAGGCCGAGAAGCCGAGGGCGAAGGAGAGGGCGACGGCGACCGCCGCCGTCGAGCCGAACAGGGCCAGGGCCGCGAGCAGCACGGTGGAGGTGCTGATGCCCCCGATCAGGACGCCGAAGGGGCGCGCGTCGGCGACCATGCCGCCCACCGTCGTACCGACGAGCGCGCCGACGCCGAAGAGGCCAAGCACCCACGGGACCCACTTCGAGTCCAGGCCCGCGACATCCGTGAGCAGCGGCGAGAGGTAGCTGAAGGCGCAGAAGACACCGCCGGCGGCCAGCGCCGTGATGAGCACCGAGACCAGCACCTGGCGGTCGCGGTAGATGCTCAGCTCCCGCTTGAGCTGCGGCTTCTCGGCGGGGAGCGGGATGCGGGGGATGAGGGTCACCACGCCGGCCAGCGCGACCGCCGAGGCCGCGCCCACCGCCCAGAACGCCGAGCGCCAGCCCAGGTGCTCGCCGAGGAAGGCGCCCGCCGGGACGCCCAGCACGTTCGCGATGCTCAGGCCGCCGATCATGACCGCCATCGCGCGGGCCCGCGAGCCGACGTCCACCATGGCGATCGCCACCGCCGCGCCGACCGCCCAGAACCCGGCGCAGGCGAAGGCGCTCACGACGCGGGACGCGAAGAGCAGCTCGTACGTGGGGGCGAGCGCGCCCGCCACCTGCCCGAGGCCGAAGACGGTGATCAGCGCGATGAGGGTGGTGCGGCGGGGGAGGCGCAGGGTCGCCACGGCCAGCAGCGGGGCGCCGATCACCATGCCGATCGCGAACGCGGAGATCAGCAGGCCCGCCTGCGGAATGGACACGTCCAGGTCCTCGGCCATCGGGGGCAGCAGCCCCGAGAGCATGAACTCGCTCGTGCCCAGCGCGAAGACGGCGAGGCCCAGCATGTAGACCGCGAGCGGCATCCGGGCGCGGGCGCGGGGCGCGGGGGCGGGAGGGGGAGCGGGTATGTCGGCAGGGGCGTCCGGTTGACGCGACTGATCAGAGGGGGGCATGACACCGTTCAACAAGTCGTCGAACTCGGCCATTCCCGGACCGGTGCGTCACCTCAACGGTCCCCTTCGGGGGGCTTTCAACTCGCCTGACGCATAAGCACCATACGGCCGGTAGAGATATAGATCATGACGACGAAGGAGCTCGGCATCCGAGCCGCTGAAGAAACGATCCGCACGCTGCGTGAGGCCCTGGTCGCCGCCGGTCTCACTCTGCCGTCGCTGGCCCTGGACTCCGCCTCCTGCGCCCGGGACGTGCCCACCCCGCTGATCGACCTGGGCCGGTGCGACGTGGAGACCGCACGCCGCCTCGCGGAGGCCGTCGCGGCGGCCCGCCCGGCCGCCGAGCACCGCTCCCGGTAGGCGGCAGGCGGAAGGCGGCAGGCGGGACCGTAGGGTGGCCGGATGGCTGATCGGGGTGGGGAGACACGGCGGACGTCCGCCCGGGTGCTGGTGGTCGACGAGGGCGGGCGGGTGCTGCTGCTCGGCTTCCGCGCGGGCGGGGCGGTCGGGTGGTGCACCCCCGGCGGCGGCGTCGAGGAGGGCGAGAGCCTCGTGCGCGCGGCGGCGCGGGAGCTGCGGGAGGAGACCGGGCTGGAGGTGCCCGAGTCGGCGCTCGGGGAGGCGGTCGCGGAGACCTCCGGGTACGCCGATGTGGGCTGGGCGGAGGGGGTCTTCCGGGATGTCTTCTTCCACTGCCGGGTGGCGTCGTACGAGGTCGACGTGAGCGGTCTCGTGGGTCTGGAGCGGGACTCCCACGCGGGTCACCGCTGGTGGCCGGTGGGGGAGTTGGAGGAGTTCGTCGCGGGTGGCGGAACGGTGTACCCGCACGGGATCGCGTCCCTGGTGCGGGAGCTGACGGCCGGGCGGGTGCCGGAGCGGCCCGTGCGGCTGCCCTGGCACCACTGAGCGCGGGGCGCCGGCCGGCGGGCCCCGCTCACGTGGGCCAGGCGGCCGTCTCCGGGTCGGTTCCCCGCGCCGCCGCGTTCGCGCAGACGATGTCGCGCAGCCACGCCGTGAGGCCGGGCGCCAGTGCCTCGAAGGAGTCCGCGTAGCCCGGCTCGGTGACGTACATGCGGGAGATGCAGACCTGCATGGCGTGCGTGCAGTCGAAGTACGTGGAGAGGAGCGCCCGTTGCCGTTCGGCGAGGGCGTTGGCCTCGGGGGAGCCGGGGGCGGTGCCCGCGCGCAGGGCGGCGGCCAGGTCCTGGTGGAGGATGTGGGTGGCGGCGGCGACCTCCTCCCACTCCGCGCGGCTCAGCCGGGAGGCGCGCTCCTGGTACTGCGCCCACTGGGGGCTGTCGCCGTACCGCTCCTCGGCGCCCTCGATCCACTCGGGCTGCCAGTCGGCGCCGAAGATCTCCACCTGTTCCTCGGGGGTGAGCCGCATGCCGCCGGGCCCGGAGGCGGCCAGCATGCGGTCCACGGCGACGATCATCCGCTCCAGCCGGGCCACCCGCTCGGTGAGTTGGGCGCGCTGGCGGCGCAGATGGGTACGGGCGTCGGCGCCGGGGTCGTCGAGGATGCGGCCGATCTCGGCGAGCGGGAGGCCCAGTTCGCGGTAGACCAGTACGCGGTGGAGGCGGGCGACGTCCTCGGCCCCGTACACCCGGTATCCGGCCCGGGTCCGCGAACGGGGGCGCACCAGCCCGATGCCGTCCCAGTGGTGGAGCGTCTTGACGCTGACGCCGACGAGGGCGGCGGCGCGGCCGACGGTGAGGTCTTCCCCGGGGGCGTGCTGCGGTTCCATGGGGTTCAGTGTGGCTCAGGGGTTACGTCTGCGGCTCGCGGCGGGGGCGTGGCTCAGGCCGTGGTCGGCACCCCCGCGTTGCTCAGCACCTCGCGGGCGGGCAGCGCGACGCTCCGGGCGGCGGTGAGGCCGGTGGCCGCGAGGTGCGCGTCCACGATGCGCAGGCCGGTGGCGTAACCGGCCATGTCGGGGATGCCGAGCGGGACGGCGTCCGGGTTCAGGAGGGCGGCGGTGGCGTCGCCGTGGACGTACGCGGTGAGGTTCTGCATCCCGGCGACGCCGATCCCGGCCGTCACCTTCTCGTACGCGTCGTCCAGCGCGGCCCCGGTGAGGGCGGTGGCCCAGTGCCCCATGGCCTCGGGCCCGGCCAGCTCCCGTACGAACGCCTCGGCCAGCCCCTCCGCGACGACCTGCTCCCCGACGGTCACGGTCGCCGGGTCCCACACCACGTTGGCGTACCGGACGTTGTGGTGCAGCTCGTGCGCGGCGGCGTGGCCGATCCTGGCGAGGGCCTCGGGGGTGGGCCACATGACGAGGTGGACGGCGCCGGGGATGCCGCCGAAGCCGAAGTAGCCCTTGCTGCGGGTGACGAGGTGCTGGTCGTCGGGGTCGCCGAGGACGAGGACGACGTGCACGGTGTCGGGGGTACGGACGCCGGGCGCGGTGCGGAGGAGGTCCCGGGCCGCGTGGAGGGCGTCCTCGACCCGCTCCCACACCCGGGCCTCCCGCATCCGCTCGACGGCTTCCGGCAGCCGGGGGTCGTCGCCGTCGAGCGGGAAGCCGACGCCCTGCTCATGGGTGGCGACGAGGTCGGCGTGACCGCCGAAGGCCGCGGCGAGGGTGGGGTGCAGCGGTGCGTAGATCTCGCGCAGGGCGGCGCGGCGGTCGGCGGGAGGGAGCTGGAGGAGGCGGAGGTGGGCGGCGGCGGAGTCGTGCACGACGATCTTCATGCGGGTGAAGGTAGGGCCTCCTGTCGGGTCAGGGTCCAGCCGCTGCCGCTGCCGCTTGCGTTGCTCACGGGCTCAGGAGGGCGAGCTCGGTGCTGAGGTTGTGGCGGGCGGCGTCCTCCCAGTGCCTGGCGCCGTAGGGCGTGCGGAACAGCCGGGGCAGGGCCAGGAGCTGGGTGAGGACGGCGGCGCGCCCGGTGCGGAAATCGGGGTCGGGCACGAAGCCGTACTCGGTCCGCACGGCGGCGGCGTAGGCGGCGTAGTCCTCGGGGGAGGCGGCGAGGACGGCGAGGTCGGCGTCGCACAGGGCCTCGCCGTTGGTGTCGTCGGGCTCCGGGTCGTGCGTGACCGTCAGCCGCACCAGCCGGGCGACCTCGGCGGTTTCCTTCTCCCCGATGCCGAGCTCGGGCAGGGCGCGCTCCGCGAGGCGGGCGGAGCGGTCCTCGTTGGTGTCGCGCTCCGGGTGGTAGACGGCGTCGTGGAACCAGGCGGCGAGGCGGACGAGGTGGAGGTCGGCGGGGTGGTCGGCGAGGGTGTCGAGGTGGCCGAGGACGGCGGCGAGGTGGGCGGGGGTGTGGTACGCGCGGTGCGGCTCGGCCCAGCGGCCGAGCAGGTTGCGGGCGTAGGGCTCGGGGTCGACGGGGGCCGCGCCCGGGACGAGGGCGGCGACGGTCGCGGCCCACCGCTGGAGGAGTTCGGGGTACGGGGTGGTCATGGGCCCAGTCTGCCGTGCCCGGTCAGGGGTGCGGGGAACCCCCGGGGGCGTGCGCCCGGGTGACGTGCTGGGCGGCGCGGGCCCAGGCCCGTACCAGCGGGCGGATGTCGTCCCGGCGCCACGCCAGCGCGTACCGGGACGGGGTGACCCCCCGCACCGGGACCGCCACCACGTCGCCCCGCAGCAGCGCCTTCGCGCTGCCGGACGCGACCAGCACCACCCCCCGCCCCGCCGCCACCGCCTCGTACGTCTCGTCGGGACCGCTCACCACCGCCCCCACCCGTGCCGGCAGCCCGCCCCGCGCGTCCGTCGCCAGCCAGTAGTCCCGCAGCGGCCCCGCCGCGTCGGGCAGTGCGAGGAAGGGCTCGTCGAGCAGGTCGGCGAAGTCGGCCCAGGGGCGGCCGGCCAGCCGGTGCCCCGCCGGCAGCACGACCAGCCGGGGCTCCTCCGCCAGCACCAGGTGTGCGTACCGCGACGGCTCGGGCAGCGGCAGCCACACGAACGCGACGTCGCTGCCGCCGTCGGCGAGCCCGGCCGTGGGGTCGCCCCACCCGGCCTCCCGCAGTACGGGCGTCGCCTCCGGGTGGGCCTCGGTGAAGTGGGAGCGGATCGCGGGCAGCAGACCCTCGTGCCCCGGGCCCGCGCTCAGGCCGACGGTGAGCACCCCGGCCGTCGCCGTGCGCAGCGCGGAGAGCGCGACCGTGCCCAACTCCCAGGTGGAGCAGGTCATCCGGGCGTGCGGCAGAAGCGCCTCGCCGGCCTCCGTGAGCCGTACCTCGTGCGGGTCGCGGACGAACAGCGCGGCTCCCAGGGCCTGTTCGAGCTGTCGCAACTGCCGGCTCAGGGCCGGCGGGGACACGCAGAGCGACGCCGCGGCCCGGGAGAGGTCCCGCTCGGTCGCCACCGCGAGGAAGTAGCGGAGGTCCCTGGTGTGCACGTCCATAGCTGATGGGTATCACCGAAGGCCGAGGACGGGTACCGGCGGGGCCGCGGAAAACGGCAGGAGCCCGGGACCCACCGGCCCCGGGCTCCCCCCGCATCCCGCAACCCGCCCCTCACGCAGCGCCCTTGAACCCCCGCAGCCGCAGGCTGTTCCCCACCACGAACACCGACGAGAACGCCATCGCCGCCCCCGCGATCATCGGGTTCAGCAGGCCCGCCGCCGCCAGCGGCAGCGCGCCCACGTTGTAGGCGAACGCCCAGAAGAGGTTGGACTTGATGGTTCCCAGGGTCCGCCGGGCCAGCCGGATCGCGTCCACCGCGGCCAGCAGGTCTCCCCGTACGAGCGTCAGGTCGCCCGCCTCGATCGCGGCGTCGGTGCCGGTCCCCATCGCCAGCCCCAGGTCCGCCCGGGCGAGCGCGGCCGCGTCGTTCACGCCGTCGCCGACCATCGCCACCGAACGGCCCTCCTGCTGGAGGGACGTGACGACGCCGACCTTGTCCTCCGGCATGACCTCCGCGATGACCCGCTCGATGCCGACCTCCGCCGCGACGGCCTCCGCCACCGCCCTGTTGTCGCCGGTGAGCAGGATCGGGGTGAGTCCGAGGGCGCGCAGCCGGCGGACGGCCTCCGCGCTGGTGTCCTTGACGGCGTCGGCGACGGTGAGGACGGCACGGGCCTCGCCGTCCCAGGCGACCGCGACGGCGGTGCGCCCCGCGGCCTCCGCCGCCGCCTTCGCCCGCTCCAGCTCCGCGGGCAGGGACATCGCCCACTCGCCCAGCAGCTTCGTGCGGCCGACGAGGACCGCGTGCCCGTCCACGACGCCCTGGACGCCGAGTCCGGGTACGTTCGCGAAGTCCTCCGGGGTGGGCAGCGTCCCCGTCTTCGCGGCCGCGCCCGCGGCCACCGCCTGCGCGATCGGGTGCTCGGACGCCTTCTCCAGCGCGCCCGCCAGCCGCAGGACCTCGGCCTCCTCGACCCCCTGGGCGGTGTGCACCGACAGCAGCGTCATCCGGCCCGTCGTGACCGTGCCCGTCTTGTCGAGGACGATCGTGTCGACCTTGCGGGTGCTCTCCAGGACCTCCGGCCCCTTGATCAGGATGCCGAGCTGCGCGCCCCGCCCGGTGCCCACCATGAGCGCGGTCGGCGTGGCCAGCCCCAGGGCGCACGGGCAGGCGATGATCAGTACGGCGACGGCCGCGGTGAAGGAGGCCGTCAGGCCCGCGCCGCTGCCCAGCCAGAACCCCAGCGTGCCGAGCGCCAGCGCGATCACGACCGGCACGAACACGGCGGAGATCCGGTCCGCGAGCCGCTGCGCGGCGGCCTTGCCGTTCTGGGCGTCCTCGACCAGCTTGGCCATCCGGGCGAGCTGGGTGTCGGCGCCGACCCGCGTCGCCTCCACGACGAGCCGGCCGCCGGCGTTGAGGGTGGCTCCGGTGACGCCGTCCCCGACGCCCACCTCCACCGGCACGGACTCGCCGGTCAGCATCGACGCGTCGACGGCGGACGAGCCCTCGACCACCCTGCCGTCGGTGGCGATCTTCTCGCCGGGCCGTACGAGGAAGCGGTCCCCGGCCCTCAGCTCCGCGATCGGCACGACGGCCTCGCCGCCGTCCCCCCGGATCACGGTGACGTCCTTGGCCCCGAGCTGCATCAGCGCCTTGAGCGCCGCCCCCGCCTTCCGCTTGGACCGCGCCTCGAAGTAGCGCCCGGCCAGGATGAACGCGGTGACCCCGGCCGCCGCCTCCAGGTAGATGTTCCCGGCGCCGTCGCTGCGGGCGATGGTGAACTCGAAGGGGTGCGTCATGCCGGGCATCCCCGCCGTGCCGAAGAACAGCGCCCACAGGGACCACAGGAAGGCGGCCGACGTGCCGACCGAGATGAGTGTGTCCATCGTCGCCGCGCCGTGCCGGGCGTTGGTCCACGCCGCCCGGTGGAAGGGCCAGGCGGCGTACGTGACGACGGGCGCGGCCAGCGTCAGCGACAGCCACTGCCAGTACTCGAACTGGAGCGCGGGGACCATGGCCATCGCGATGACCGGTACGGCCAGGACGGTCGCGGTGACGAGCCGCTGCCGCAGCGACACGAGGGCCGGATCGTCGGGCGCCCCGGACTCGGGCGGGTCCTCCTCCCTTACGGGGGGAGCGGGCTCCTCGGCGGTGTACCCGGTCTTCTCGACGGTGGCGATGAGGTCGGCGACGGCGGTGCTGTCCCCGTCGTAGACGATGCGGGCCTTCTCGGTGGCGTAGTTGACGGTGGCCTCGACGCCGTCCATCCGGTTGAGCTTCTTCTCGATGCGGGCGGCGCAGGAGGCGCAGGTCATGCCCCCGATGGCGAGCTCGACGTGGGCGGGGGCCGCCGGGGCGGAGGTGGCGGCGGGGGTCTGGACGGTCATGGACTGCTCCCTGTGGCGCGAGGCGGGGGTTGCTCCAAGGACGGGCTCATTTACCCCTGGGGGGTATGCGTTGCCTCCATGTATACCCCCCACCCCCATGCGATGCAAGGTCCACTCGCTTACCCCCCGGGGGTATGAGGCGACGGGTGCTCTTTCCGCCAGATGCCGATCGCGCGTCGCACGAGGGTGGTGCGCGGTTCCGTTGCGGGCCCTAGTCTGGATATTGGACTAGACCTGTATCCGTGTCGGCGATGGCGAAGGAACCGAACCCCATGAGTGAGCGCGCAGTCCTGGAGGTGATCGCCCTCGACGCCGAGGACGCGGTCGCGGCCCAGTCCGGAGGAGCCGACCGGCTCGAACTGGTGACGGACATGGCCGCCGACGGGCTGACGCCCCCGGCCGAGACCTTCGCGGCGATCCGGGCGGCCGTGGACATTCCGCTGCGCGTGATGCTGCGGGCCGCGGACGGTTTCGCCGCGGGTTCGCCGCAGGACGTGGAGTCGCTGGTCAAGGACGCGCGGGCGCTGCGGGCCGAGGGCGCGGAGGAGTTCGTACTGGGCTTCCTCGACCCGGCCGGGAACCCCGACCTCGTCACGGTCGAGCGGCTCGTCGCGGAACTGGAGGGCTGCCGCTGGACCTTCCACCGGGCGATCGACCGGGCGGCGGACCGGGACGCGGCCCGCAAGCAGCTCGCGGACCTGCCGGGGCTGGACACGTACCTGACGGCGGGCTCGGCGGAGGGCGTCGACGCGGGCCTGCCGACCCTGCTGGCGGAGGCGGACCGGGCCGGTTCGCCCGGCTACGCGCCGGAGATCCTGGTCGGCGGCGGCCTGCGCCTGGACCACCTGCCGGTGCTGCGCTCGGCCGGGATCAACGCGTTCCACATCGGGGGGGCGGCGAGGCCGCGGGGGTGGACGGGGGCGGTGTGCGCGGACGCGGTGGGGGAGTGGCGGGCGGTCCTCGACGCCTGACGCGTCACGCTGACGGCTGGGCGGGGGTCCCCGGGGCCGGTGCGTGCGCGCCCCGTCACGACGCTCCTGCACATTTCCCACCGGGCGGTGCGCCCCGCCAGGGGCGCGGGGAACTGCGCGACCAGCCACGACGCACCCGCAGTGAACCCTGGACAGCCGCGCGGCGAGCGCTTTAGGGAAAGGGGCGGGTCCGGGGCCTCTCCTGCCCGAGCCGGGCGGGGCTGACGCGTCCGGCACAGGTGCTGGGCTCTCGGCCCTTGCGGAGGAGCTTGTCCGGCGCAGGCGCTCGGGCAGGGGCGGCACCCGGGCGGGCCGGGAGCGGGAGGGGCCGCCCCCTTGCCCGCCCGTCCCGCCCCCTTGGGGCGGCCCCGTCGCCCAAGGGGCCGGGGGTGGAGCCCGGGAGGCGGCCCCGTCGCCCAAGGGAGCGGGGGCGAAGGGCGGCTGCGACGCCCAAGGGGACAGGGGCGCCGGGATGGCGGGTCAGGGGTGGAGGGCCTTCGGCAAGGGCCCCGCATGCCGTACCGCCAGCCCCGACACCGCCCGCGTCAACGCCACATACAGCCTCCGCAGCCCCGTCCTCTCATCCGGCTCCCCGGAGACGATCGCCGCCGGCTCGTCCAGCACCACGTAGTCGTACTCCAGCCCCTTCGCCAGCGACACCGGCACCAGCGTCAGCCGCCTCGCGGCCGTGGTCTCCTCGCCGGGCGCCAGCGGCAGGTGCCCCGCCGCCGCCAGCACCCCCGCCAGCACCGGAATCCGCGCGTCCGCCGCGATCACCCCGACCGAGCCCTCGTTCCGCAGCGCCTCCCCGCACGCCTCGACGACCGCCGCGTCGAGCGCGTCCGCCGCGACCCGCCGCACCGACATCGCCCCCGGCGACTCCCGTACGGACGAGACCGGGGTCAGCCCCGGCGACATCCACGGCAGCAGCCGCGAGGCGTACGCGATGACGTCCCGCGGCACCCGGAAGCCCGCCGTCAGCTCCTCCACCACCGCGTCCGGCTTCCCCAGGTGCCCGAGCGCCTCCGCCCAGCTCTCCGTCGCCCAGGGCGTGGTGCCCTGCGCCAGGTCCCCGAGCACGGTCGCCGAACCCGTGCTGCACCGCCGCCCCACCGCCCGGTACTGCATCGGCGACAGGTCCTGCGCCTCGTCCAGCACCACGTGCCCCAGCGAGTGCGTGCGCGCCACCAGGTCCCGCGCCTCGTCGATGAGCACCGCGTCCGCCGCCGACCACTTCACCGACCGCACGGACCGCGCGGGCTTCGTCCACCGCACCGCGGCCTGCTCCTCCTCGCTGAGCACCCCCCGCGCGTGCTCCGCCAGGAACTCCGCGTCCGAGAGCAGCCGCAGCACCAGCTTCGCCGGGTCGACCGGCGGCCAGATCGCCTTCACGGCCGCCTTCACCGCCGCGTTGCGGGCCACCGCGTCCTGCACCCGGTCGTCGGGGGCCTCCCCGGCCTGCTCCATCCGTACCAGCACCTGGTGCGCGATGCGCTGCGGCAGGGCCTCACGAGCGGCCCCGTACCGGATGTCGCGGTTGAGCAACTCCCGTACGATCTCCTCCAGTTCGTACACCGGAACCCGCCACCGGCGCGAGCCGCGCACCACGACCAGTCCCTCGTCGGGCGGCGTCACGTGCGAGCGCAGCGCGCGCCGCAGCACCTCCGCCATCCGGGCATCGCCCTTGAGGACCGAGGCGGCCGACGTTTCGTCGGTGCCCCTGATCTCGATCCCGGCGCCCTCCCCGCTGGTCACCAGGTCGTCCACCGTCGCCTGCCGCACCTCCAACTCGCCGAGCGCGGGCAGCACCTGCTCGATGTAGTGGAGGAAGGAGCGGTTCGGCCCGACGACGAGCGTCCCCGTCCGGGCGAGGCGCTCGCGGTGCGCGTACAGCAGGTAGGCGACGCGGTGCAGGCCCACCGCCGTCTTCCCGGTCCCCGGTCCTCCCTGCACGCACACCGAACCGGCCAGCCCGGACCGGACGATCTCGTCCTGCTCCGGCTGGATCGTCGCGACGATGTCCCGCATCGGGCCCACGCGCGGGCGTTCGATCTCCGCCTGGAGGAGCTTGCTGGTCAGCGGGTCGTCGGCGGCGGAGGGGTCGGAGAGGTGCTCGTCCTCGTACGCGGTCAGCTCGCCGGAGGTGTAACCGAACCGGCGGCGCAGGCCGACGTCCTGCGGGTCCTTCTTCGACGCGCGGTAGAAGGGCTGCGAGACGGGGGCGCGCCAGTCGACGACCATGGGGTCGCCGTCGGCGTCGTGGACGTGGCGGCGGCCGATGTAGAAGCTCTCGCCGGGAGTCCCCTCGGCCTGCTCCGCGCCGACCGTGTGCAGGTAGTCGAGCCGGCCGAAGAACAGCGGGGTGTGGGAGAGGTCCGCGAGGGCCTTGACGCGGTCCTCGATCTGGGCGGTGAGGACGGCGGCGTTGACCCAGTTCGCGGTGACGTCCTTGATGTCGAGTCTCTCGACGTCCTCGCGCATGGCGCGCAGGGCGGCGCGGGACGCGGCGAGGTGGGCGCGTTCCCGGGCGAGCGGGTCGTCTGCGGGACCGTCGGTGACGGTAACGATGTCGTGCGCGGGCACGGTGGAGCCTCCGGCTGTACGCGGGCCGGGCGGCCGGGTTCCTTGCGGCGGCCGGGTCCCGGCGCGGGGCGCGGGGACCGGGGCGGCCGGGTGTGCGGCGCGGCTCGGCGGGGAAGTCACGTCTGGCTGCCGACCGGTTTCCGTCCGGGCGGCGCGGCGCACTCCACGGAAGGGAGGCGGGCAGACGCGCGATTCTAGCCGCGGGGGCGGGGCGGGGCGAATGACTTTCTGCGCGGCCGGGGGCGCGCCCGGCCGTTCCCGGGCCGGTGGCCCTGCGGGGCGGGACCCGTAGGCCCCAGGGCTGAGAGGCGGGGCCACCGGGGTCAGACCCAGGGTGGAGGGACGGGCGGGGGAGGTTCAACCCGGGGTTCGATGCGCGGGGGAGGGCGGGGAGCCACCATGGATGTATGAGTACAGCGACCTTCACCCCCGGTGCAGGTACGGGCAGGACGGACGCCCGTACGACGACGACCAAGGACCGCGCGCACACGGGTGCGACGGCGGTCACCGACAAGTCCCACCGCATGGCCCGCGCCCTCCGGGCCGTCCGCATCTTCGCGGGAGCGGCAGCAGGCGTGATCCTCCTCGGCGACTACGCCGACGACTGGAAGGAGGAGTCCCGCGCGGGCGGCGACTGGCGCCGCGAACGCGACGCCTGGGCCTCCGGCGAGCGCGCGATACCCGCCCAGCGCCCGCACTGACCCCCCGTTCCCGTCCGGCACCGGACGCGGCCCGGCCCCGCCCGGGACCCTGGGCCACGCCGCTCCTTCACCTCGCCCCGCGATGCGAGGCACGGTCCCCCGCGAGTGAGCGGGTGGCTGATCGCGCAGCTTCCCGCGTCCCTGACGTGGCACGGAAGCTGGCCGTGCACGAGGAGATCGCGCCCACGCGGCGGAGCCGCACAGGCAACACGGCCCCGCGTCCCTAACGGAGCACGGAAGCCGGCCGTGCCGTAGGGGGACGGTGCCGCGCCCCCGACAGGGCACGGGTGGCGGCCCCTTCGTGCCCGCCCCCCCGCGGACCCTCATAGGGTTGCCGTCGTGACGACAGACCGGACCGAGAACGCCCGCGCCGCCCTCACCCGTGCGTCCCGCGCCCCGCGCGAGCCGGGGAGGGAGGAGTCCCCAGCCCCGCGTTCCCGCCCGCTCCTCGCGGCCCGTGTGCTGCTCGTCCTCTCCGTGGCCGCGCTCACCGCCCTCTTCGTGGTGACCCGCATCCCGCTCGGCGACACCCTCGTCTACCGGGCCGAGGGGCAGGCCGTCGTCAATGGCACCAGCCTGTACGACTTCGTGACGACCGAGTGGAAGCTGCCCGCCACCTACCCGCCCTTCGCGGCCATCCTCTTCGTGCCGACCACCTGGCTGCCGGTCACGGCCATGAAGGTCTGCTTCTTCGTCGGGAACCTCGCCCTGCTGGCCGTGCTCGTGCGCCTGTCGTGGCGGTTCGCCGGGCTGCCGAAGCGGCCCGAGTGGATTCTCGCCGCCACCGCGTTCGCGATCTGGCTGGAGCCGGTCTTCCAGACCTTCGTGTACGGGCAGATCAACCTGGCGCTGGCCTGTCTGGTGCTGTGGGACCTGTCCCGCCCCAAGGGCGCGCCGGGCAAGGGCGTCGCGCTCGGCATCGCCGCCGGGATCAAGCTCACCCCGGCCATCTTCATCGTGTACCTGCTGGTCACCGGCCGGGTCCGGAACGGCCTCACCGCGCTGGCGTCCTTCGCCGGCACGGTCCTCTTCGGCATCCTCGTGCTGCCGTCGGCGAGCCTGGACTTCTGGACCCGGCGGATGTTCGAGACCAGCCGGGTCGGCAAGGTCTGGATCGTGGACAACCAGTCCCTCCAGGGCCTGCTGGCCCGCGCCATGAACTCGATGGAGCCGGGGCTGGTCTGGCTGGCCGGTGCCGCCGTCGTCGGGGTCGCCGGACTGTGGATCGCGCGCCGCGCGGTGCGGGCCGGGCAGGAGGAGTGGGGCATCGTCGCCGTCGCCCTCACCATGCTGCTGGTCTCGCCGATCAGCTGGTCCCACCACTGGGTGTGGTGCGTGCCGCTGCTGGCGCTGCTGCTGGCGGAGGGTCGGTACCGGCTCGCGGGCGTCCTGGCGGTGGTGTTCACCGCGCGCAGCTTCTGGGTCTTCCCCCACCAGGGGGACACGGACATCGCCTATGGCCTGTGGGCGCAGCCCGCGCTCTCCCCGTACCCCCTGCTGGGCCTGGTCCTGCTGGGCTGGCTGGCCCGCCGCCGCTGGCCCCGGCGGCGTACCGGCATCGTGCCCCGGGCGGAAGGGGCCCAGCAGACCGCGCCGGCCGAGCACCCCGCGCCGGCCCGCCGCGCCCCCGCCCCCCGGCGCCCGGACGCACCGGCCCCGGTCACGCCCGAGAGCGAGAAGTGACCACGGGCGACCCGGGCCTCTGAGCTCCGGCCGACGCGCCCCTCCCTGCGCCGCCCGCCGGGCCCCCGCACCGGCCGGAACACCCGCCGGGCTTCCGCACCGGCCGGAACACCCGCCGGGCCCCGCACCGGCGGGAACGCCCGTCGCGCGGCGGTTACTGGCCTGCCAGCAGGTCGTCCGCGTCGACGATCCGGTACGCGTACCCCTGCTCGGCCAGGAACCGCTGGCGGTGCGCCGCGAAGTCCTGGTCGATGGTGTCGCGCGCCACCACCGAGTAGAACCGCGCCTCGTGCCCGTCCGCCTTCGGCCGCAGCACCCGGCCCAGCCGCTGCGCCTCCTCCTGCCGCGACCCGAACGTGCCGGACACCTGGATCGCGACCGTCGCCTCCGGCAGGTCGATCGAGAAGTTCGCGACCTTCGACACGACCAGCACGCTCAGCTCGCCGGTGCGGAACGCGTCGAAGAGCTTCTCGCGCTGGGCGTTCGGCGTCTCGCCCTTGATGACCGGCGCCCCCAGGTGCTCGCCCAGCTCGTCCAACTGGTCGATGTACTGCCCGATGACCAGCGTCTGCTCGCCCCGGTGCTTGGCGACCAGTGCCTCCGTCACCTTCCGCTTGGTCGCGGTCGTCGCGCAGAAGCGGTACTTCTCCTCCGCCTCGGCGGTGGCGTACGCGAGCCGCTCGGAGTCCGTGAGGTTGACCCGTACCTCCACGCAGTCGGCGGGCGCGATGTACCCCTGCGCCTCGATCTCCTTCCACGGCGCGTCGAACCGCTTGGGGCCGATGAGGGAGAAGACGTCCGACTCGCGGCCGTCCTCGCGCACCAGCGTCGCCGTCAGGCCCAGCCGCCGCCGCGCCTGAAGGTCGGCGGTGAACTTGAAGACCGGGGCGGGCAGCAGATGCACCTCGTCGTAGATCACCAGCCCCCAGTCCCGCGAGTCGAACAGCTCCAGGTGCGGGTAGACGCCCTTCCGCCGGGTCGTCAGCACCTGGTACGTCGCGATGGTGACGGGGCGGATCTCCTTCTTCGTGCCGCTGTACTCGCCGATCTCGTCCTCGGTCAGCGAGGTCCGCTTCACCAGTTCGTGCTTCCACTGCCGCGCCGAGACCGTGTTCGTCACCAGGATCAGCGTGGTCGCCTTCGCCTCGGCCATCGCCCCGGCCCCGACCAGCGTCTTGCCCGCACCGCAGGGCAGCACGACGACACCGGACCCGCCGTGCCAGAACCCCTCCACGGCCTGCTTCTGGTACGGCCGCAGCGCCCAGCCGTCCTCGGCCAGCTCGATCGGGTGCGCCTCGCCGTCGACGTACCCGGCGAGGTCCTCGGCCGGCCAGCCCAGCTTCAGCAGCGTCTGCTTGATCTGGCCGCGCTCGGACGGATGCACGGCCACGGTGTCCGCGTCGATCCGCGCCCCGACCAGCGGCTGCACCTTCTTGGAGCGCAGGATCTCCTCCAGGACCGGCCGGTCGGTGGAGGTCAGCACCAGCCCGTGCACCGGGTGTTTGCTGAGGGTGAGCCGCCCGTACCTGGCCATCGTCTCGGCGACGTCCACCAGCAGCGCGTGCGGCACCGGGTACCGCGAGAACTCCACCAGCGCGTCGACGACCTGCTCGGCGTCGTGCCCGGCGGCCCGCGCGTTCCACAGGCCCAGCGGGGTCAGCCGGTAGGTGTGGATGTGCTCCGGCGCGCGCTCCAGCTCCGCGAACGGCGCGATGGCGCGACGGCAGGCGTCGGCCTGCTCGTGATCCACTTCCAGGAGAAGCGTCTTGTCGCTCTGAACGATGAGGGGACCATTCAACGCCGTGAGTCCTTCCGCGCGCGGTCAAACCTCCAGTGTGCCTCACGCGGGCCCCCGTCCCGTGGGTGAGAGGCGCGATCGCGGGGGTAAGCGGGTGCCATGACTGCCGAGCGCACGCCCGTCGCCGAAGGGGAACCGCGTCCGCTGTGGAGCTGGGTGCTCTTACGGACCGCCCTGATCCTGCTGGCCTTTCTCGTCCTGATCGGCTTCTCCGTCGTCCTGGCGAAGCTGACCCTGGTGCCCTCGCCCGCGTCCGAGGGCCTCGTGCACAGCAACCTGAAACCCGGCGCCTCCCTGCGGCAGTACGCGCAGGACTACACCTTCCTCGCCGCCTGCAAGCAGGTCGGCGGGAACATCCTGCTCGGGGTGCCGTTCGGCGTGCTGCTGCCGATCCTGGGGCCGAGGCGATGGCGGTTCGTGCGGATGCTGCTCGCGACGGTCGTCGTGATCGTGCTGGTGGAACTGGCGCAGGGGGCGATCGTCACCGGGCGGACCTTCGACGTGGACGACGTGATCATGAACACGACCGGTGCGCTGCTCGGGTACCTGGTGCTCGGCAAGTGGCTGGGGCGCGTGGTGCACCGGAGGCGCTACCGGGAGGAGGCGCCCGTGGCCGAGGAGGCCCGGCCGCCGCTGGACGAGCCGGAGACGGGCGCGGGGCCCCGGCGCTCCTGGGGGCGCGGGCTCACCGCCCGGTACCGCTCCCGGGACGGACGCGCCGACGCGCGGACGCCCTGACCCCGGTGCCCTCCGCCCCTCCTGCTAGGCCGGGTCGTCGGCCAGTTCGGCGACTCCCGTGATGCGGTGCAGCGGGTACGTCCTGACCTCGTCCGCGGTGTGGTCGTACGCCGTGACGAACCCGCCCTCGACGCGCACCGGCGCGATGACGCGCTGGCTCGCCGCGCCGTCCGCGTTGACGTAGCCGATCCACAGGGCCGAGCCCGTCATGGCCGCCGCCTGGACCGTCGCCAGGGTCTCCGCGGAGGACGTGCGCGGCAGCGAGCCCTGGGCGCGCGCGGACTGCGGGACGGCCTGCTTGCGGGGGGCGTTGGCCGCCATGTCGCCCGCGCGGATGGCGTGCAGGGCGGCGTGCAGGAGGGTGTCGTCCGGTACGGGAGGGCCTTCCGGCACCGGGACGGGCGCGGTGCGCGGCGGGGTGCGGTGGGCGTCGGCCCGGGTGATCAGGACGTCACCGGCCGCCGATTCCGCCGCCGGTGCGAAGCCCATCGAGCGCAGGCCGTCGAGCAGGGCGGCCGGTTCGGCGCGGGAGGCCAGGACGGTCGGCGCGAGCCGGCGCAGGCCGAGGCCCGCGGACCGCTTGTCGGCGAGGATCTCGCCGAGGACGGCGTCGTCGTCGCAGCGCACGTACGAGGAGGCCGCGCCCACGCGCAGATGGCCGTGGCGGCGGGCCACGTCGTCGATCAGGTAGCTCAGGGGCTGCGGGACGGGCGTGCGGCTGTGCGCCGCGAGGAAGGCGTGCAGGTCGGTGGCGGTCTGGCCGGAGTCCAGCGCCCGGCGCACCGAGCCCGGGGTGAACCGGTAGACGGTCGCGCCGCCCCGGCTCTCGATGTCGGCGAACACGGACAGGGCGTCGGCGAGGGGCCGTTGGAGCGGGCCGGGGGCCACCGCCGTCAGGTCGGCCTGGAGCAGGACGTGGTCCAGGGGCTCGGGGATGAGCGGCGCGAGGAGCGCGGCTGCGCGAACGGCGGCCGCGGCGTGCGCGGCCTCGGTCCTGGCGGGGGCGGCGACCACCGGGCCCGCCGGGTCCTCGGGGCGCACCGGCGCGGTGTCCAGACCCGCCAGCGCGCGTCCGTGCGCGGAGAGCGCGCCCCGGCCCGTCACGCCCAGCAACTCGGCCTCGTCCAGGGCCCACAGGGCGATCCGGGCCCGGAGCTCGCCGGTGGCGCCGTGCTGCGGGCGCTCCCAGCGCAGCCGGGCCAGCACCGCGTCCGGGTCCGGGGCGGTGCCCTCCGGGAGCGAGGCGAGCAGGGTCAGGACCCGGTGGCGCACCTCGGGGGCGAAGGAGCGGTCCAGGTCCGGGCCCAGCACGGACAGCGTGCGGCCCTTGGCGTCCTGGCCGCCGACCAGGCCCGGGGTGCGGGTCGCGCGCAGCCAGGCGGCGGCGAGCCGGGCCCAGCGGTCCTGGGGCGCGAGGTCGAGCCACTCGTCGTAGGCGGGAGTGGGCGCGTACCGCTCGTCCGTCCGGCCGTCCGAGGCCAACAGGCCCGCCGCGTATCCGAGTTCGAGCCAGAACGCGGTGGTCTGCTCGGTCAGGTCGCGGGCGGCGGCGGTGCGCTTGAGGTCGCGCACGCTGAGGCCGCCGGAACGCAGCACGGCGGGGCCGCCCGTGTCCCAGTCCTTGAGGAGTTCCTCGACGGTGGACAGCGCGCTGAAGGCCTGGCCGGCCGCCGTGAGGTCGACCGTCTTCGGGGAGTGCTCGGGCGCGGGCACGAGCCGCGGAGGCGCGGGCTGCGCGGTGCGGTGGGCGCGGCCGGCCCGCAGGTGCAGGGCGGCCTCGCGGGGCAGCACGACCGTGCGGGCGCTGGTCGGCAGGAGCAGGCCGTGGTCGCGCAGCCAGCGCACGGGCGGGGCCGGGTCGGAGCTCACCTCGCCGTACGGCGGACCCCACACCAGCCGGTCGAGGACGGTCAGCGCGTCGGAGGGCGCGGTGTCGAGCAGGGCGTCCATGCGGGCGCGGTCGGTGAAGAGCGCGGTGAGGGCCCGTACCGCCGAGACCGGGTCGTGGGTGGTGGGGATGCCGATCGCCCGGAGGATCTCCTGGAGCCGGGTCGGGGACATCCCGGCGGTCGCCTCGGCGACGGTCGGGCCGAGACCGGTCGGGGAGGGGTGGGTGGCGGAGGGCGCGAGGAGTTCACGGGCGGTGCGCACCAGCCGCAGCCGGTCGTCGGCGCCCCAGACCAGGGCCTGTTCGCGCAGGGTGTGCACGGCGTGCGGGAGGGCGTCGGCGGTCGCCGGGTCGCCCTCGTCGCCGGTCATGAGGTGCAGGAGCGTCTCGTACGGCGTCGGGTCGGGGGCGACGGCCAGCGCCTCGGCGGTCTGGAGGGTGAACCGGTCGAGCCGCTCCAGGGCCCGTACGACGGAGGCCCGGGTCCCGGCCCGGGTGGCGAGGAGGGTGAGGTCGCCGGGGACGGGGTTGAGCAGGTCGGGCCGGTACCGCAGGAGGGCGGCGAGGGAGGCGTCGTCCCGCTGCCGCAGGGACTCGGCGAGGGTGCGGGGCGCGGCGGCGGGGGTCGGCGGGGCGGCCGGCGGGGTCTGCGCGACGGGGGCGGGGCGGCCGTCCGGCGGGAGGGCGTCGGCGGGTGCGGGAGGGCATGGGGCAGCGGTGGGCGTGCGGGCCGTGTCGTGGCCCGCGGGTGTGTCCGCCGTGTGGTCCCCGGTGGTGAATTGTTCGGGCACGTGCGCCTCCAGGTCGCGCTCGCTGGTCCCCATCCGCCCCACGTTAGCCCCTGGAGCGCTCCGTCCCGCGCGTCAGGCGCTACCGTCGGTGCGGGGCGGGTCGGCAACTGGGCGTGGCCGACCGGCACTTGCGGGCAGGAGATCCACGTACACGATCCGCACGGTGCCGAAGCCGTCGGGGCCGCAGAACACGCAGGGGACGGACGCCGTGGGCATCGAGAGCGACCAGTTGGTCTTTGACTACCTGAGCCGGGTCGGCGACCTCGCCCAGCAGCGTCAACTCGCCTCCGCCGACCGGATGCGCCTGGTCAGCGCCCTGCGCGGGGAGATCGACCGGCAGCGCGCCAGGGCGATCGGCGGACCGGACAGCTCCGCCGCCGTGCAGCGCATCCTCGGCAGGCTCGGCACCCCGGACGAGGTCGTGGACGCGGCGGACGGCGGCGGGGTGGAGGCGGTGCTGTCCTCGCGCACGTCCCGCCGGGTGCCCCGGCAGCGCCGCACCGCCGCCGAGCCGGGGCCCGAGGCCCCGGTGGGCTTCGAGAAGCCGTCGGCCGCACGGCCCGGCCCCTCGGCCCCGCACCTCGCGGACGCGGACGAACTCGGCCCCGGCGACCTCGATCCGGACTGGTGGCGTACGGAACCGGGCCCGTTTGGCGGCATGGGCACGGCCGTGCCCGGCTTCACGGGAGGCGTGGAGATCCCCGAGATACTCCGGCCGCCGGTTTCCGATGACGACGAGAAGAACGAGGAGAGCGAGAAGGACAAGAAGGGCAAGGGGGACGGGAAGGGCGGGGAGCGCGCAGCCGTCGAGGAGGGGGCGGCGGGGCGGCGCCGGTTCCCGGCCCGGCTGCGGCGGCGGCGCGCCGTCCCGGTGGTGGCCGCCGAGGAGGCGGGCGGGCCGGTGCGCGCGCCCCTGGTCCCGCGCGGGAGCCCCTTCCTGCTGCTGGCCGCCGTGCTGCTGGTGGCGGGGGCGGTGGCCGGCAACCCGCTGCTCCTGCTGGGCGGCTGGTTCCTCGCGTACGTGTCGAGGAGGCTGACCCGCGCGGAGGCGAAGTTCGCGGCGCTGGGGGTGCCGGGAGTGGTGGTGGCCGGGGGACTGGTGTGGCTGTGGGGGCGCACGGAGCGGCACTGGGGCGCAGAGCTCTCCCTCCAGACGGAAGGGGCGCTGACCGAGGCCCTCTCCGGGCTGTGGCCGGTGCTGGTGCGGGTGGCGGCGGTGGCCTCCGCCCTGTTCCTGCTGTGGCGGGCGAGGCGGATGAGCGGGTAGGGGGCCGGGGGCCTCGGACCGGGCGGCTACCTCCGCCCCAGCCGCCCCTGGAGCTCGGTCAGGACGCGGTCCGCCGCGAGGTAGCCCGTGCTGCGCACCCACACCTCGTCGTCGACCGGGAAGGCACGGCCCGCCCGCACCGGCGGCAGCGCCCGCCACGCCGGGGAGGCCAGCGTGCGGGTGCGGCCCGCGGCGGCCGGGTCGCCGTACGTGGAGTGCAGGAGGACGGTGGCGTCCTCGCCCGCCAGCGCGATGCGGTCGGGCCGGATGTCGTACGAGAAACCGCTCGCGGCCCTGGCCGCGACCGGCGGGCGGCCGAGCCCGACGTCGGCGAGGACGACGCCGAGGGAGGTGCGCAGGCCCTGGATGCGGATGTCGGCGCCCTCGACGAAGCGGATCACGCTGACCCGGATGCGGGCGGCGGCGGCCCTCCCGCCGAGGGACTCGGTGACCTGCGCGGCGTGCGCGGTGTGGGCGGCGGCCGTCCTGGCCGCCTCCCGCTCGCGGCCCAGGGCCCCGGCGTGGACCCGGAAGTCCTCCTTCCAGGAGTGGCCGGCGCCGTCGGTCATGACGGTGGGGGCGATCGCCCGCAGCTCCGCGTACCTGTCCTGGTGGCGGACCTTCCCGGCGAGTATCAGGTCGGGCCGGAGAGCGGCGACGGCCTTCAGGTCCGGGTTCATGGACGGGCCGAGGTCCTTGACGCCGGTGAGCTTCGCGGCGGGCAGGTAGCGCGGGAACCCGGACGGCGCGTCGCCGCGGGTGGCGCCGACGGGGGTGACGCCGAGGGCGAGCGCGGAGTCCAGCTCCGCGGTGTCCAGGACGACCACGCGCCGCGGAACGGCGGGTACGGTCACCGCGCCCATGACGGTGTCGACGGTACGGGTGGCACGCGCGTCCTGCGGGGGCGGACCGGGAGCGCCGGGGGAGGCGGTGCACGCCGTGAGCGCGGCGGCGAGACAGAGCGCGGCGAGGGGGCGCGGCGCACGGTGCATGAGCGGACTTTCCTTGGACCTCGGGCGGGGACGGGCATCCGAAGGACGGGGGTGGCCGTGCTGACGTGCTGACGTGCGGGTGAGCGGGGCGGGCGGCCCTCGGTGTCGGGCGGCCCTCAGTGTAGGGGCGGGCCCCGAACGGGCTCCCGGCACAATGGCCGTATGACTGCCACGCCGCCACCGCCGCTCGCCGCCCCCTTCGCCGTCGGGTTCGACCTCGACATGACGCTCGTCGACTCGCGGCCGGGCATCCGTGCCGCGTACCGGCGGCTCTCGGCGGAGACGGGGGTGCCGATCGACGCCGACCTGGTGGTCACGCGGCTCGGCCCGCCGCTGGAGCAGGAGCTCGCGAACTGGTTCCCGGCGGACCGGGTGGAGGAGGCGGCGAACCGCTACCGCGCCCTCTACCCCGCCCACGCGATCGAGCCCTCACCGGCGCTCCCGGGCGCGCACGAGGCGGTCGCGGCGGTACGGGAGGCGGGCGGCCGGGTCCTGGTCGTCACCGGCAAGTGGGAGCCCAACGCCAAGCTGCACCTCGCCCACCTGGGCCTGGACGCGGACGTCCTCGCGGGCAACGTCTGGGCGGAGGGCAAGGCGCTGGCCCTGCGGGCGGAGGGCGCGCGGATCTACGTCGGCGACCACCTGGGCGACGTGCGCGGGGCGAAGGCGGCGGGCGCGCTCGCCGTGGCGGTCACGACGGGCCCGTACGGTGCGGCCCCCCTCCGCGAGGCGGGCGCGGACGTGGTCCTGCGCGACCTGACGGAATTCCCGTCCTGGCTGCGGGGACAGGGGCCGGCCGGGGAGTGAGGGCCGCGTCCGGGGGGACGCGGCGAGAGGAAACGGGCGAAGTGGACGCACCACAGGCGGGCGGCGCCCGGCCGTGCAGCGGCAGCCGCACCCGGAAGGACCGTTCGAAGGCCCGCGCGGCCTCCTCCTCGGTCAGCCCGGTCAGCCCGGTCAGCCCGGCCCCCCGGTCCGCCGCCTCGACCACGGCCCGCACGGGCGGGGTGCGGCGGCGGCCGTCGGAGAGCCGGTTGGCCGGCACCTGACGCAGCCGGTCGGCGTGGCCGCCGCCGGGCCCGGGGCTCAGCCCCGCGCGGCCCTGCGCTGCGCCGCGATCGACGTCAGCACGCCGGCCGCCGCGATCGCGAAGCCGACGCCCATCAGCATGCACACCGCGTACGCGATCGAGGGGAACGGCTCGGTGCCCAGGAACAGCGGCGCCATCGTCACCAGTGTCGCGATCGCGCCCACGAAGAAGACGATCCCACCGATGCGAACCAGCCGATCACCGGCCGTGGACTCGGCGGACTCTGTCGTACGGGTTTCGTTGCTCACCCGGCAAGGGTAGTTCCCCACCCCCGGGAGCCGGCCCGGCCCCGGGCGGAGGCCCGGGGGTCCCGGCGGCTCTTGTCAGCGGCGAACAGACCATTAGCCTAATGAGTGGCGGGTCACTGGAGACCCGCTGTAGTGCTATCCGGACCCGTTTTCGCGGCCTGTCCGGACCCGACGAGTACGAGGACGAGGACAGACGGTGCCTACCGGCAAGGTCAAGTGGTTCAACAGCGAGAAGGGCTTCGGCTTCCTCTCCCGCGACGACGGCGGCGACGTTTTCGTCCACTCCTCGGTGCTTCCGGCCGGTGTCGAGAGCCTCAAGCCCGGCCAGCGGGTCGAGTTCGGCGTCGTGGCCGGTCAGCGCGGCGACCAGGCCCTGTCGGTGACGGTCCTGGACCCGACGCCCTCGGTGGCCGCCGCCCAGCGCCGCAAGCCCGACGAGCTGGCCTCCATCGTCCAGGACCTCACCACGCTCCTGGAGAACATCACCCCGTCCCTGGAGCGGGGCCGCTACCCCGACAAGGCGGCGGGCAAGAAGATCGCGGGCCTGCTGCGTGCGGTGGCGGACCAGCTCGACGTGTAACCGGCTACCCGGGAAAATCCAGCGCGTCGCGGCCGAGGGGCGGAACGAGCCCTTCGGCCGCCGCGCGTTCCAGGAGCCCGCGCACGGCCGCGTAGCCGTCCTCGCCGAGGTCGGCGCTGAACTCGTTCACGTACAGCGCGATGTGCTGGTCGGCGACGGCCGGGTCCATCTCCTGGGCGTGCGCCGCCACGTACGGGCGCGACGCCTCCGGTTCGTCCCACGCCATGCGCACGGAGGTGCGCGCCGCCTCCGCCAGTTCCCGCAGCCGCGCCCCGCCCAGCGAGCGCTTGGCGATGATCGCGCCGAGCGGGATGGGCAGTCCGGTGGTGGCCTCCCAGTGCTCGCCCATGTCGGCCAGCTTGTGCAGCCCGTAGTTCTGGTACGTGAAGCGCGCCTCGTGGATGACGAGTCCGGCGTCCACCTCGCCGTCGCGCACGGCGGGCATGATCCGGTCGAACGGCATGACCCGGACCTCCCCGACCCCGCCCGGCAGCACGTCGGCCGCCCACAGCCGGAACAGCAGGTACGCCGTCGAGCGCTCGCTCGGCACGGCGACGGTCTTCCCGGTGAGGTCGGCCCCGGCTTCGCGCGTGAGGACCAGCGGGCCGCAGCCCCGCCCGAGCGCCCCGCCGCACGGCAGCAGCGCGTACTCCTCCAGCACCCAGGGCAGCACCGCGTACGACACCTTCAGCACGTCGAACTCGCCGCGCTCGGCCATGCCGTTCGTGATGTCGATGTCCGCGAAGGCGACGTCGAGCGCGGGGGCCCCGGGGACGCGGCCGTGCGCCCAGGCGTCGAAGACGAAGGTGTCGTTGGGGCAGGGCGAGAAGGCGATCTTCAGCCGGTCGTCAGTCATGCGGGGTCCAACCCTCCAGTACGGGTGCGATCTTCCCGAAGGCGTCGCTCAGCGCGGCGAGCGCCTCCCCGATCCGCCAGGCGTCCCGGTCACGGGGCCCCACCGCGTTGGACACGGCACGGATCTCCAGCACCGGCAGCCCGAAGAGCGCGGCGGCCTCGGCCGCCCCGAAGCCCTCCATCGCCTCCACGGCGGCCCGCGGGTGCCGCGCGGCCAGCTCGGCGGCGCGGGCGGCGGTGCCGGTGACGGTGGAGACGGTCAGGACGGTCCCGGTGACGGCCCCGGCGGCCTCGCCGGTCAGGCGTACGAGATCGGCCGGAGGCAGGTGCTCCACCGTCCCGAATCCGAGAGCGGTGACGGGCAGGTACCCGTCCGGGGTCTCGGCGCCCAGGTCGGCGGCGACGATCGCGTCCGCGACGACGACGGCGCCGAGGGGGGCCCGGCCGGGGAACCCGCCGCCGATGCCGGCCGAGACCACCAGGCCGTACGCGCCGGCGGCCAGCGCACGGGCGGTGGCGGCGGCCGCCGCGGCGGGCCCGACACCGCCCGCCAGGACGTCGAAACCGTCCCCGCACGCACGCGTGACCGCGTCCCGCTCAGCGGGGACCGCGGTCACGACGAGGACGTCCACCGGGCTCAGGCGGCCTTTTCCAGCTTGAAGTTCCAGGAGCCGATGAGCTTGTTGCTGCCGGTCTCCACGACGCTCAGCACGACCTCCTTGGGGGCAGGCGAGCCGTCCTGGCGGGGACCGAAGAAGGCCGAACCGGGCAGGGTGCGGTAGGTCTTCTTGTACGGCTGGGGCTCGGCCTGCTCGCCGTTGATGAACAGCGACCAGCCGTTCTCGGCGACCTCGGGGTCGACGCCCATGCGGAGCGTCTCCTCCATGGCGACCTTGACGGACTCCTTGGGCTTCTTGTTCAGGCAGGCCTTCATGTCCTTCTCGGCGATGCCCTTGTCGGCGTCGTAGCAGTCCGCCTCGGCGTTGACCGAGCTCGTGCCGACCGTCATGGTCACGCGGGGCGTCGGCTTGTCGCAGGCGGAGAGGACGAGCAGCCCGGCAGCGGCAACGCCGAGGGCGGCAGTGGTACGGCGGGCCTTGCCCGTGAACAACGCAGCGGTCATGCGCGAAGGCTATCGTTCCGGGGCCGCCGGGCTGCGCCGGGGGGCTTCCGGGGTGTCCCGGCGGGCCGGGGGCCGGCCGAGGGGGGCGCGGTACGGGCCGGGGGTCAGCCGAGGGGCGCGCGGCCCTTCGCGCGGGCGGCCCTGAACAGGCCCCGTACCGCCACCAGCGCGCCCAGCCCCACCAGGGCCGCGCCCACGCCCATGCCCAGCCAGGCCACCAGCGGCAGGGCGATGCCGATCGCGCCGCCCACCACCCAGGCCACCTGGAGCAGGGTCTCGGAGCGGGCGAAGGCCGAGTTGCGGACGGCCTCCGGCACGTCCCGCTGGATCAGCGCGTCCAGCGACAGCTTGCCGAGCGCCTGGCACAGCCCGGCCACCGCGCCCAGCGCCGCCACCAGGAACCCGCTGAAGAAGACCGAGGTCAGCACGGACACCGCCAGGGCGGCCCCGAGCACGGTCGCGATGATCAGCTCCGGGGCGCGGGACTTCAGCCAGGCCCCCACGGCCGTCCCCACCGCGTTCCCGAGCCCCGCCGCGACGCCGACGATCCCGAGCGAGACGGCCGCGCTCTGCCCGGCGAGCGGGTGCTGCCGCAGCAGGAAGGCGAGGAAGAAGATCAGGAACCCGGACAGGGCCCGCAGCGCCGCGTTCGCCTGCAGGGCGTGCACCACGGACGGTCCGACGTCCCGCAGTCCGGTCTTCGTCTGGGCCTCGCCGACGTGCTCCGCCGCCAGATGGGCCCGTCGTTCACCCTTCGCGGAGTCCACCTTCCCCGGCATGGTGAAGGCGAGGAAGGCCCCGGCGACGAAGACCAGGAACGCCCCGTAGAGCGGCCAGGCGGGCCCGATCCGCTGGAGTCCCGCCCCGATCGGAGCAGCGGCCCCGGTGGCGAGCAGCCCGGCCAGGGTGACCCGCGAGTTCGCCTTGACCAGCGAGAAGCGCGGCGGCAGGAGTCTCGGGACGACGGCGCTGCGCACCACCCCGTACGCCTTGGACGCCACCAGCACGCCCAGCGCGGCGGGGTACAGCTCGATCCCGCCGGTCGCGACCGCCCCCGACATGGCCAGCGCCAGCACCGCGCGGGCCAGCATCGCACCGGCCATCGCGGCCCTGCGCCCGTGCGGCAGCCGGTCCAGGAGCGGGCCGATCACCGGGGCGAGCAGCGTGAACGGCGCCATCGTGATCGCGAGGTACAGGGCCACACGGCCCCGCGCCTCATCGGTCGGCACCGAAAAGAAAACGGTCGAGGCGAGCGCAATTGTGATCAATACGTCGCCCGCACCGTTCACGGCGTGCAGTTCGATGAGTTTCCCGAGACCGGACTCGCCCGCTCCGTTCGCGTGCGTGGCCCGCCGGATGCCCTTCGCGGTACCGGTGAACGGCAGGTGGAGGGCATGTCCGACCGCCCGGCCCGCCTTGCGCAGCGGCCCGGTTGGGGTGGAGACGCGTGACGACGTACGAGTACCGGCCACCACGTCATAGTGCCCCAATGACGCGCCGACCCCACACGACCCGAACCGGGATTCGGACGCGCAGGTGGGATGGGGGCGGCGGAGGGGGTAGCGTGCGTAGCGCGCCACCGGCGGTTGTCCTCGGCCGCGCGCCTCTCGGCGATCCCGCAGAATGGTTCGTGGAAGGTGTGCCCGAGACACGTAGACAGGACAGGACCGGGCGCGGACGTCGACGCGGCCCCTTGGTCCGCTCCGCCCGCGGCTCGTACATCCGACATCCGTCTGCATCGCTCCCCGGCTGGCGCACCCGTGATACGGCGTAGGAGAGAAGCGAAACCTGTGAGTGCTGCGACGACGAGAAGCCGTACCCCCGACCGTCTGTGCGCCGAAGCGGTCGACCTCGCACGCGAGGCCGCCGAGGAGGCCGCCCACCCCGGGGTGGTGGGCGAGCACGTTTCTCTCTTCTCCGAGGGCGACCGGGTGGTCACCCACCTCTTCGAGGCCAAGGAGCCCGGCTACCGGGGCTGGCGCTGGGCCGTCACGGTGGCCCGCGCCTCCCGCGCCAAGGTCGTGACCGTCGACGAGACGGTCCTGCTCCCGGGCCCCGACTCCCTCCAGGCCCCCGCCTGGGTGCCGTGGAGCGAGCGGCTGCGCCCCGGCGACATGGGCCCCGGCGACCTGCTGCCCACCGAGGCCGAGGACCTGCGCCTGGAGCCGGGCTGGACGGGCGAGGACGCGCCGCCGCCGAACTCGCTCCTCTCCGAGGAGATGGAAGCCCTCGTCGAGGCCGAGGACGCCGAACTGGCCACGGCGACGGTCCCCCCGGTCCGGGGGTCCATCACCTCCGTCGCCGAGGAACTCGGCATGCGCCGGGCCCGGGTGCTGTCCCGTTACGGTCTCCACCTCGCCGCCGACCGCTGGGACGAGGAGTACGGGGCGAAGACCCCGATGGCCATGGCGGCCCCCGCGACCTGCGTGTCCTGCGCCTTCCTGATCCCGGTCTCGGGCTCGCTCGGCCAGGCCTTCGGCATCTGCGCCAATGAGTTCGGCCCGGCCGACGGGCACGTGGTCTCCCTCTCCTACGGCTGCGGAGGCCACTCGGAGGCGGCGGTCGTGCCCAAGCCGGCCAAGCAGCCGACTCCGGTGCTGGACTCGATGGCGATCGACGCCTTTCCCCTCCGCCCGGACCCGGAGGGCGGCTCGGTCCCCGCCACCCCGGACCCGTCCTCGGAGGACCTCGGCCACTCCTGACCCCCTTCAGGGGCGCGGAACCCCTTCCCACGCTCCCGCACGCCTCCCGCCGGGCGGTACGCCCCGTCCAGGGGCGCGGGGAACTGCGCGCCCCGCCACGACGCTCCTGCACATTTCCCACCGGGCGGTGCGCCCCGCCAGGGGCGCGGGGAACTGCGCGCCCAGCCACGACGCGTCCGCAGTGAACCGGAGGCAGCCGCGCGGCGAGCGCTTTAGGGAAAGGGGCGGGTCCGGGGCCTCTTCTGCCCGAGCGGCAGGGGCTGACGCATCCGGCACAGGCGCTGAGCTCTCGGCCTTGGCGGAGGAGCTCGCCCGGAACAGGCGCTCGGGCAGGAGCGGCACCCGGGTGGGCCGGGAGCGGGAGGGGCCGCCCCCTTGCCCGCCCGTTCCGCCCCCTTGGGGCGGCCCCGTCGCCCAAGGGGACGGGGGAAAGCGAGGAGGGCGGCCCCGTCGCCCAAGGGGGCGGGGGGAGCGGGAAGGGCGGCCCCGTCGCCCAAGGGGGCGGGACGGCAGGGTGGCTGCGTCGCCCAAGGGGGCGGGACGGCAGGGTGGCTGCGAAGCCTCAGGGGGCGGGGTGACAGGGCGGACCCGGCCGCCCAAGGGAGCGGGGGAAGGCGGGCTGCGGCGTCCAAGAGCCCGGGGGGCCGGGGAGAGGGAGGATTGGGGGATGTGGGGGGTGGGGTTCGGGGGAGGGGGACTGGTCCCGCTCCCGTCGGGCAGGGGCAGAGCTCAGCCGCGCGATACCTTGCACGCCGCACACCACAACAGAGGAGCACCACCGTGAGCGTTCAGGAGACGGACACCCCCGGGGCCGACACGGGCGAGGACACCACCCCCGGCGACCCGTTCAGCACCTCCCGCCTCCGCCGCGCGGTGCTCGACGCCTGGACCACCACCCCCGCCCGCTTCCGCGAGGACGCGAACGCCGAGGAGGACCTCGCCCTCGGCGGCTACCGCGACCGCCTCGTCGTGGAGCTGGCCCAGAACGCCGCCGACGCCGCGGGCCGGACCGGCGTCCCCGGCCGGCTCCGCCTCACCCTGCACCCCGCCACCCCCGACGGCCCCGCCGTCCTCGCCGCCGCGAACACCGGCGCCCCGCTGGACGCCGCCGGCGCCGAGTCCCTCAGCACCCTGCGCGCCTCCGCCAAGCGCGAGGACGCCGACACCGCCGTGGGCCGCTTCGGCGTCGGCTTCGCGGCCGTGCTCGCGGTGAGCGACGAACCCGCCGTGCTCGGCCGCCACGGCGGCGTCCGCTGGTCGCTGCCCGAGGCGCGCGGCCTGGCCGAGGACGCGGCCCTGCGCAGCCCCGGCCTCGCCGACGAGCTGCGCCGCCGCGACGGCCACGTCCCCCTCCTGCGCCTGCCGCTGCCCGCCGAGGGCTCCGCCCCGGACGGCTACGACACCGTCGTCGTGCTGCCGCTCCGCGACCCGGCGGCCGTCGCCCTGGTCGAGCACCTCCTCGCCGCGATCGACGACGCCCTGCTGCTCACGCTGCCCGGACTGAGCGAGGTCGTGGTCGAGACCCCGGAGGCCGTCCGCACCCTGACCCGCTCGGTGCACGGCCCGTACACCCACATCGAGGACAGCGCCCACGGCCTCACCCGCTGGCGCACCGCCACCGCCTCCGGCCCCCTCACCCGCGACCTCCTCGCCGACCGCCCCACCGAGGAACGCCTGCGCCCCCACTGGTCCCTGGCCTGGGCCGTTCCCGTCGACACCGACGGAGCGCCCGTCCCGCCCCGGACCGCCCGCTTCGTCCACGCGCCGACCCCCACCGACGAGCCGCTGGGCGTGCCCGCCCTGCTCATCGCGTCCTTCCCGCTCGACACCACCCGCCGCCACCCCGCGCCCGGTCCGCTCACCGACTTCCTGGTCGAGCGGGCGGCGGACACGTACGCCGGACTCCTCCGCGACTGGCGGCCGGTGTCCACCGGCACCCTCGACCTCACCCCCGGCCCCCTCGGCAAGGGCGTCCTCGACGGCGCGCTGCGCGCCGCGATCGTCGCCCGGCTCCCCCGCGTCGCCTTCCTGCTCCCCGCCCACCCCACCGAGGAGCAGCCCGCGCTGCGCCCGTTCGAGGCGGAGGTCGTGGAGGGGGCGGGGGAGGAGACGGTACGGGTCCTCTCCGAGGTCCTGCCCACCCTGCTGCCCGCCGGGCTGGAGCGCCGTGCCGAGCTCAGGACCCTGGGCGTCGGCCGCCTGCCCCTCGGCGACGCCATCGAGCGCATCGCGGGCGCCGAGCGCGCGCCCGGCTGGTGGCACCGGCTGTACGAGTCCCTGGCGGGCGTCGACCCGGACCGGCTGGCCGGCCTGCCGGTCCCGCTCGCGGGCGGCCGGACCGCGATCGGCCCCCGGCAGGTCCTCCTTCCGCTGCCGGACACCACCGCCCCGCAGAACCTCGCCCGGCTCGGCCTGCGCGTGGCGCACGCGGACGCCGCGCACCCCCTCCTGGAGAAGCTGGGCGCGCTGCCCGCGACCCCGCGCGCGGTCCTCACCACCCCCCAGGTGAGGGCGGCCGTCGCCGCCTCGCTCGACGGCTCCGACGTCTGGGACGAGGACGCGCTCGACGCCGACGAACTGGCCGACACGGTCCTCTCCCTCGTACGGGACGCGGACCTGGCCCCCGGCGACGAGCCCTGGCTCGGCGCGCTCGCCCTCCCCGACGAGGACGGCGAGCTGTCCCCGGCGGGCGAACTGGTCGTCCCCGGCAGCGCCTTCGCCTCCGTCATGCGCGAGGGCGAACTCGCCCTCTGCGACCAGGAGCTGACCGACAGGTGGGGCGAGCAGGTGCTCGCCGCGGCCGGGGTGCTGGCCACCTTCGCGCTCGTACGGGCGACCGACGTGGTCCTGGACCCGGACGAGTTCGAGCCCCGCTCCGGCGACTTCGCGGAACCCGACGACGCGGGGCTCCTCGACGCGGTCGACGTGTGGTGCGAGGACGTCCTGGACCAGCTTCCGGACACCCCGCTGCCGCCGGTCGCGACGGAACTGGTGGCGGTACGGGACCTGGACCTGGTCGACGACGACAAGTGGCCGCAGGCGCTGGCGCTGCTCGCCCTGCCCCCGCTGCGGGACGCGCTCACCCAGCAGGTGCGGGTGCTGCTCCCCGACGGCACGACCCGGTCGGTGCGCCCGTACACGGCGTGGTGGCTGCGCGACCACCCGGTCCTGGACGGCCGCCGCCCGGCGGGCCTGCTCGCGGCGGGCGGGGACGCGCTCCTGGAGGGCCTGTACGACGAGGCCGACGCGACCGGCTTCGACGACGAACAGGTGCTGCGGGCCCTGGGGGTACGGACCACCCTGGCGTCGCTGCTCACGGAGCCCGGGGGCGCGGCGGAGCTGCTGGGCCGCATGACGGACCCGGAGAGCGACGTGACGGCCGGGCAACTGCACGTGCTCTACACGGCCCTGGCCGGGCTCGATCCCGAACAGGTCACCATCCCGGAGGACCTGTGCGTGGTCACGGACGGGCGGGTCGAGGTCGTGGACGCCCGTGACGCGCTGATCGTGGACGCGCCGGACCTGCTGCCGCTGACCGGGGGGCTGCCGCTGCTGCCGGTCGCCCCGGCGCGGGCGGCGGAGCTGGCGGAACTCCTCCAGGTCCGCCGGCTGAGCGAGACGGTGCCGGCGGAGGTCACGTCGTCGGGCGCGGTGCACGAGGTGCCGGCGGAGGTGCGGGAGCTTCTCGGGGCCGCCGTCCCCGCCTCGTACCACGAGCACGAGGAGCTGCTCGCGGGGGGCGTCTCGCTGGACTGGCGGCGCACGCCGGACGGGGTGATCCACGCCGCCACGCTGGAGGGGGTGGCGGCGGGGCTCGCCTGGGCGGCCGGCCAGTGGCCGCGGCGCTTCGAGGTCGCGGCGCTCCTGGAGGACCCGACGCGCACGGCGGAACTGGCGCGCAACCGCTGGTTCGACTAGGCCCTGCGGGCGGGGGCGGGGGCGGGGGCGGGGGCGGGGGCGGGAGGCACCGGGGGCACGCGGTCTCCGAGGCAGCGGGGGGATTCGGGGGCGCGGGCTGCCGGAGGTGCCGCGCGTGCCGACGGCGCCGGGTGCGCGCCCCGTGCGCGCCGCGCCCGGCGCCCCGGCTGCCTGCGGCCCCGCCCTTCGCCTAGGGCGCTCGCCGCGCGGCGTGCGGTGGGCCGCCCGCGCGGTTCCCCGCGCCCCCGACGGGGCCCGGCGTCACGCGTCCCACTTCTTCCCCACCCACCGCCACGCCAGCTCCAGCAGCACCGCCGCCGCCGCCGCGATGCCGACCGCCGTCCACGGCATCGTCGTCCCGATCAGCTTCAGCGCGAAGAAGGTCTGCAGCCACGGCACGACCAGCACGATCAGGAAGCCCAGCCCCATCGCCGCGACCAGTCCGATCCGCCACCACGTGTACGGCCGGGCGATGATCGCCAGCACCCACATCGACACCAGGAACAGCGCCAGCGTCGCCGCGCTCGTCTCCGCGGCCAGCGCGTCCGGGCCGGTGTAGTGGTGGCGGGCGATCAGGTACGTCGTGAACGTGGCGGTGGCGGCGATCACCCCGCTGGGGATCGCGTACCGCATGACCCGCTTCACGAAGTCCGGCTTGGCCCGCTCCTTGTTCGGCGCGAGCGCCAGGAAGAAGGCCGGGACGCCGATCGTCAGCGTCGAGAGCAGCGTCAGGTGGCGCGGCAGGAAGGGGTAGTCCACCTGGCTGCACACCACCAGGACCGCCAGCAGCACCGAGTAGACGGTCTTCGTCAGGAAGAGCGTCGCGACCCGGGTGATGTTGCCGATGACCCGGCGGCCCTCGGCGACCACCGAGGGGAGGGTGGCGAAGCTGTTGTTGAGGAGGACGATCTGCGCGACCGCCCGCGTCGCCTCCGAGCCGGAGCCCATCGAGACGCCGATGTCGGCGTCCTTCAGCGCCAGCACGTCGTTCACGCCGTCGCCCGTCATGGCGACCGTGTGCCCCTGGGACTGGAGGGCGGCGACCATGTCCCGCTTCTGCTGCGGGGTGACCCGGCCGAAGACGGCGTTCTCGTCCAGGACCTTGGCCATCTCCGCCCGGTCCGTGGGGAGGTTCCGCGCGTCGACCGTGTTCTCCGCGCCCGACAGGCCCAGCTTCCCGGCCACCGCGCCCACCGACACCGCGTTGTCACCGGAGATGACCTTCGCGGCGACGTTCTGGTCGGCGAAGTAGGCGAGGGTCTCGCCCGCGTCCGGGCGCAGGCGCTGCTCCAGGACGACCAGGGCCGTCGCCTGCGCGCCCGCGCCGATCCGCGGGTCGGTCAGGTCCGAGCCGGTCGCCCGGGCCAGCAGCAGGACCCGCAGGCCCTGGGCGTTCAGGTCGTCGATCTCGGCCAGGGCCGGGTCGCCGGCGGGCAGCAGCACGTCCGGCGCGCCGAGCAGCCACGTCGAGTTCTCGCCCGTGCCGTCGCTGAAGGACGCCCCGCTGTACTTGCGGGCGGAGGAGAAGGGGAGGGCCTCCAGGACCCGCCACCCGGCGTCGTCCGGGTAGGCGTCCTTGATGGCCGTCAGGCTCGCGTTCGGGCGCGGGTCGGACTCGCCGAGCGCGCCGAGCACCTGTCGTACGTGACCCTCGTCCGCCCCGTTCAGGGGGCGCAGCCCGGTGACGTCCATGCCGCCCTCGGTGAGGGTGCCGGTCTTGTCGAGGCAGACCACGTCGACGCGGGCCAGGCCCTCGATGGCCGGCAGCTCCTGGACGAGGCACTGCTTGCGGCCGAGCCGGATGACGCCGATCGCGAAGGCGACCGAGGTGAGCAGGACCAGGCCCTCGGGGATCATCGGGACGATGCCGCCGACGGTCCGGGCGACCGAGTTCTTGAAGTCGTTGTCCTTCACGACCATCTGGCTGATGATCAGGCCGATCGCCGTCGGGATCATCATCCACGTCACGTACTTGAGGATCGTGGAGATGCCCGAGCGCAGCTCGGAGTGGACGAGGGTGAAGCGGGACGCCTCCTCGGCGAGCTGCGCCGCGTACGCCTCCCGGCCGACCTTCGTCGCGGTGAACGCGCCGCCGCCCGCCACCACGAACGAGCCCGACATCATCACGTCGCCGGGCTTCTTCAGCACCGGGTCCGCCTCGCCCGTCAGCAGCGACTCGTCGACCTCCAGGCTGTCCGCCTCGGCCACCTCGCCGTCGACCACCACCTTGTCGCCGGGGCCCAGCTCGATGACGTCGCCGAGCACGATCTCCGAGGTGGAGATCGCGGCGGCCGTTCCGTCGCGGCGGACCGTCGGCTTGGCCTCGCCGATGACCGCGAGGCCGTCCAGGGTCTTCTTGGCGCGCAGCTCCTGGATGATGCCGATGCCGGTGTTCGCGATGATCACGAAGCCGAACAGGCTGTCCTGGATCGGCGCGACGAACAGCATGATGACCCAGAGCACGCCGATGATCGCGTTGAAGCGGGTGAAGACGTTGCCCCGGACGATTTCGGCCGTCGAGCGCGAACTCCGTACCGGTACGTCGTTGACCTCGCCCCGCGCGATGCGCTCCGCGACCTCGGCCGAGGTCAGCCCGGACGCGCGCACGGCGACCGACCCTTCGGAAGCGGGGGGTTTCACCGGATGTACGGGGTCCAGCTCCGAGCCCGCGTCAATGTGCGTCATGGCACCGACGGTACGGCCGGATGTTCGGGTTCACCCGTCGAGTGGCCGGATTTCAGGGCCACCGGGAGGCAAGATCAGCCCCGGGGACGACGCGGGGCGGCCGGGAGTCGTACACCGGCGTTGACTTTCGTCGGTTACGGGGCGGCGGACGGCGTGCCCGGGGCTCCGCGACTCCCTGCGGCCCCCGCGCGCTCGCCGCACGTCCGCGCCCACCGCACGTCCGCGCCCGCCTAGTCCGTCCGCCCGGCCTGCGCCGCCCGCTCCGCCGCGAAGCGCTTGAGCGCCGCGTCGCGGCCCCGGACGTACCAGATGCCGATGAGACCGAGGCCCGCTCCGGCCAGCGGGGTCCAGTACCACCAGGTCAGATCGCGGTCGGCGAACCAGCCGTAGAACGCGGACTGGGCGAGGAAGAGCACGAACCAGATGATCGTGCCGCCGACGATCGTGCCGACGACAGGGCCCTCCAGGGGCTCGGGTGCCTCGTGCTTCGCTGTCCACTTCGCCATGCCGGTCAGTGTAGGCGGCACCCGGGAGGGGGTCGCGGGAAGCCCGCCGGGCCGGTCGGCGCAAGGGTCTACGCGCGGAGATACCGATCTTCGACTTATGCATTCATACTGAAACTTCCCTGGTTTGACTTGTTCCGTTCGTTTAAACCTCCAAGTCAGGCCGAATCTAGCCCCGCTCCTGTCGCCCCGTGAGGTCACGCATGTCCCCCGCCAGCTCCCCGGTGGATGCCGCCGAGCAGCCGCCCGCCCCGAAGCCGTCATCGGCGCAGCCGACGGGGCCGGTCAACGGACTCGACCGGTTCTTCAAGATCACCGAGCGGGGTTCGACCGTCGGCCGCGAACTGCGCGGCGGTCTCGCCACCTTCTTCGCGATGGCGTACATCATCGTGCTGAACCCGATTATTCTCGGCAACGCCAAGGACATGTACGGTCACCAGCTCGACAACGGCCAGTTGGTCACCGCGACCGTCCTGACCGCCGCGCTCTCCACCCTCCTGATGGGCGTCATCGGCAACGTGCCGATCGCGCTCGCCGCCGGTCTCGGCGTGAACACCGTCGTCGCCCTTCAGCTCGCCCCGCAGATGAGCTGGCCCGACGCGATGGGCATGGTCGTCCTCGCCGGCGTGGTCGTCATGCTGATGGTCGCCACCGGGCTGCGGGAGCGCGTGATGAACGCGGTGCCGCTCGGCCTGCGCAAGGGCATCGCGATCGGCATCGGCCTGTTCATCATGCTGATCGGCCTGGTCGACTCGGGCTTCGTGAGCCGCATGCCGGACGCCGCGCACACCACCGTCCCGCTCCAGCTCGGCACGGGCGGCCACCTCAACGGCTGGCCGGTCCTGGTCTTCGTCCTCGGCGTCCTGCTCACCATGGCCCTGCTCACCCGCAGGGTGCCGGGCGCGATCCTGATCTCGATGGTCGTGATGACCGTCGTCGCGATGGTCATCCACGCGGTCGCGGGCCTCGACGCGAAGGCCTGGGGCCTGACCACCCCGCAGTGGCCCGGCAACCCGGTCGCGCTCCCCGACTTCGGCCTGGTCGGCGAGGTGAGCCTCTTCGGCGGCTTCGAGAAGGTCGGCGTCCTCACCGGACTGCTCTTCGTCTTCTCCGTCCTGCTCTCCTGCTTCTTCGACGCCATGGGCACGATCCTCGCCGTCGGCGACGAGGCCAGGCTGACGGACGCCAAGGGCAACCTGCCGGGCGTCAACAAGGTCCTGCTGGTCGACGGCCTCGCGGTCGCGGCGGGCGGCGGCACCTCGTCCTCCGCCACCACCTGCTTCGTGGAGTCCACGGCGGGCGTCGGCGAGGGCGCGCGCACCGGCCTGGCCAACATGGTCACCGGCGGCCTCTTCGCGGTCGGCCTCTTCCTGACCCCGATCGTCACCATGGTCCCGTCCCAGGCGGCCACCCCCGCGCTGCTCGCGGTCGGATTCATGATCCTGGCGGGCTCGGTCAAGGCCATCGACTGGAGCGACCACACGATCGCGATCCCGGCGTTCCTGACGATGCTGATGATGCCGTTCACGTACTCGATCACGAACGGCATCGGCATCGGCTTCGTGACCTTCTGCGTGCTGCGGCTCGCGGCGGGGCGCGGGCGCGAGGTGCCGATCGCGATGTACGCGGTGTCAGCGGTCTTCGCCTTCTACTACCTGATGCCGGCGCTGGGTCTGACGTAGCGCCCCCGCCTCGGGCGAGGCCCGACGCAGCGCGCCCGTCAGGTGAGGCCCGACGCAGCGCGCCCGCCTCAGGTGAGGCCGTAGAACTTCTGCGTCTCGTCGACCGCCGTCCTGAAGCGTTCGTCGAAGTCGTCGCGAATGAGCGTCCGGGTCACGTAGTCCTGGACGCTCATTCCGCGTTTCGCGGCACGGTCCCGGAGGCGGTCGAGGAGATCGCCGTCTATCCGCAGGCTGAGCACTGACGAGTCCATCTGCCCAGAGTCGGCCCGACGGGCCGCCGGACGCGTCGCTTTCCGGCCGCGACTCACTCGTACGGGTGACATGAAGGGTGAGATCGGCCACCGCCGCGTTTACCACTGTGTTTCAGGTGGTCCTTAGCATGGGTAATGAGTTACGCTAACAAACATGCCTGACCTGTCCCACGGCGACAACGCCGCCGCCGTGAACGCCCTCCGCTCCGCAGTCATGCTGCTGGGCAGGCGACTGAAGCACCAGCGTGTAGACGAATCGCTGAGCCCCACCGAGATGTCGGTGCTCGGCACCCTGGCGCGCTGCGGCAGCGCCACCCCGGGGGAGCTGGCCCGCAAGGAGCACGTGCAGCCGCCGTCGATGACCCGCATCGTGGCGCTGCTGGAGGCCAAGGGACTGGTCCGGCTGGAGCCGCACCCCGAGGACCGCCGCCAGAAGGTGGTCAGCCAGACCGAGACCGCCGAGGCGATGCTCGAGGAGAGCCGCCGCAAGCGGAACGTCTGGCTGTCCCACCTCGCCGACGGTCTGGACGAGGACGACTGGGCGAAGCTGCGCGCTGCCGCCCCCGTCCTGGAGAAACTCGCCCACCTGTAGGAACCGTTCAGGGTGGGCCCTGCCGACAACAACCCCGCGCGCCGTCGAGGAGGCGAACCCACTTTGAGTACGGGATCCGGAGCAGACTCCGCCCCCGCACCGACCACCCCCAAGCAGTCCATGTTCAGCTCGCTCAGGAACCGGAACTACCGGCTCTTCGCAAGCGGGCAGGTCATCTCCAACACCGGCACCTGGATGCAGCGCATCGCCCAGGACTGGCTGGTGCTGTCCCTCACCGGGTCCGCCTCCGCGGTGGGCGTCACCATCGCGCTGCAGTTCCTTCCCATGCTGCTCTTCGGCCTGTACGGCGGCGTGCTCGCCGACCGGCTGCCCAAGCGGCCGCTGCTGCTGGCCACGCAGTCCGCGATGGGACTGACCGGGCTGGCGCTGGCCGCGCTCACCCTGTCCGGACACGTCGAGGTCTGGCACGTGTACGCCACCGCCTTCGTCGGCGGACTGGTCACCGTCGTCGACAACCCGGCCCGGCAGACCTTCGTCGCCGAGATGGTCGGACCCGACGAGATCCGCAACGCCGTCAGCCTCAACTCCGCGAACTTCCAGTCGGCGCGGCTGGTGGGGCCCGCGGTGGCCGGTGTGCTGATCACCGCCGTCGGCAGCGGGGCGGCCTTCCTGCTGAACGGCCTCTCCTTCCTGGCGCCCATCGCCGGGCTGCTGATGATGCGTACGTCCGAACTGCACAAGGTCGAACGCGCCCCGCGCGGCAAGGGACAGCTCCGCGAGGGCCTGCGGTACGTCGCGGGGCGGCCGGAGCTGATCTGGCCGATCGTGCTGGTCGGCTTCATCGGGACCTTCGGCTTCAACTTCCCCATCTGGCTCTCGGCCTTCACCGACGACGTCTTCCACGAGGGGGCGGGAACGTACGGCCTGCTCAACACGCTGATGGCGGCGGGCTCGCTGGCCGGCGCGCTGCTGGCCGCCCGCCGCGGCACCTCGCGGCTGCGGCTGCTGGTGGGAGCCGCGCTGCTGTTCGGCGTGCTGGAGGCGGTGACCGCGTTCGCGCCGACCTTCTGGCTGTTCGCGGCGCTGATGGTGCCGATCGGGATGTTCGGGCTCACGGTCAACGTCACCGCGAATTCCAGCGTGCAGATGGCGACCGATCCCGCGATGCGGGGGCGGGTGATGGCCCTGTTCATGATGGTCTTCACGGGCGGCACGCCGCTGGGGGCGCCGCTGCTGGGCTGGATCACCGACACCTA
The DNA here is from genome assembly GCF_044751045.1 of Streptomyces sp. NPDC088745. NCBI lineage: Bacteria > Bacillati > Actinomycetota > Actinomycetes > Kitasatosporales > Streptomycetaceae > Streptomyces > Streptomyces sp. NPDC088745. The sequence goes on along the minus strand of NZ_JBIVLB010000001.1, from coordinate 371,752 downwards.
CGGGGCCCGGATCGGCTTCGCGGCCGGCGGGGTCATCTCCGCCGTCGCGGCGGCGGGCGTCGGGGCGCTGCTCCTGCGGGTCGGCGGGCTGCGGCCGAAGGTGGATCTGAGGCGGGGGCGGGAGCATTTCCGGCTGGTCCCGAGCGAGAGGTCCCGCCCCCGCCAACCCGCCCCGGCAACCTGACCCCCGGGGGCGCGCCCCCTCGGGCGTCGCCGCCCCCCTCCCCCGCCCCCTCAAGCGTCGCGGCCCCCGTCCCCTCGGGCGGCGGGGCCGCCTTTCCCGCTTCCCCCGCCGCCTTGGGCGACGGGGCCGCCCCAAGGGGGCGAGGGGGGTACCCCCTGCTCGAGCGAAGCCGAGAGCTTGGGGGAGGGCGGGCAAGGGGGCGGCCCCTCCCGCTCCCGGCCCACCCGGGTGCCGCCCCTGCCCGAGCGCGTGTGCCGGGCACGCTTCTGCGCCGAGGCTGTGAGCTCAACCCCGGCACCGGCCCGTGCGGCCCCGCCCGGCTCGGGCAGGGAGGCCCCGGACCCGCCCCTTTCCCTAAAGCGCTCGCCGCGCGGTCAAGTGCACGGTTCCGTGCGGGTGCGTCGTGGCTGGTCGCGCAGTTCCCCGCGCCCCTCTCGGCCCAACGCCACCCCCGCGCGGCCCTGTTGAGCGGTTTCCGGGCGACCCGCCTGCCCAACGAGCAGCGCGCCGTCGACACGGGCATCGGCCTGCTGCGGGCGGCCGGCTTCCCGCCCCGGGACGCGGTCCGCCACTACCACGTGTTCGTGGACACGGTGCTGGGCCACGCGGCCCTGGACGCGGCGGTCCAGGGCCTGCGGCCGGAGCAGCGGGAGGCGGACGAGGGGGCGTGGGCGGCGGTCTGCGCGGGGGTGTCACCGGACACCCACCCGCACCTGCACGAGGCGCGCGAACACCTGCCGCTGATGCGGCACTCCGCCTTCGAACGCGCCCTGGACCTGCTGCTCGGCGCGATCGACTCGGCCCCCCGCTGACGGGGAGACCGGCGGCCGACCCGCTACGGGGCGGGGGAGGCCGGTGACCGGCCGCCCCCGCCCCGCCGGTTACGCTCGATGCGTGAATCCCAAAATCCGCAACCAGATCATGGCCGGCGTCCTGGTCCTCCTGTTCGTCGTCATCGCGGCGGCGTCCGTCCTCGGCAACTAGGACGGGCCCCGCGCGGCGCTACCAGGCGAACGCCTCCGGCGAGGGTCCCGGTCCCGGGAAGATCTCGTCCAGCCCGCCCAGCACCTCCTCCGAGAGCTCCAGCTCGACCGCCCGCAGCGCGGACGCGAGCTGGTCGGCGGTGCGCGGGCCGACGATCGGGCCCGTGACGCCGGGCCGGGTCAGCAGCCACGCCAGGGCCGTCTCGCCGGGTTGCAGCCCGTGCTTGTCGAGCAGGTCCTCGTACCGCTGCACCCTGGCCCGCACTTCCGGCTTGGCCAGCTCGTCCGCCGAGCGCCCGGACGTGCTGCGCGCCCCGCCGCCCTCGCGTTCCTTGCGCAACGCGCCGCCGAGCAGCCCGCCGTGCAGCGGGGACCACGGAATGACCCCGAGCCCGTACTCCCGGGCCGCCGGAATGACCTCCATCTCGGCCCGCCGCTCGGCGAGGTTGTAGAGGCACTGCTCGCTGACCAGCCCGTACGAACCGAGCCGCCGCGCGGTCTCGTTGGCCCGCGCGATGTGCCACCCGGCGAAGTTCGAGGACCCGGCGTACAGGATCTTCCCCTGCTGCACGAGGACGTCGACGGCCTGCCAGATCTCCTCGAAGGGAGTCGACCGGTCGACGTGGTGGAACTGGTACACGTCGATGTGGTCGGTACCCAGCCGCCGCAGACTGGCCTCGACCGACCGCCGGATGTTGACGGCGGACAGCTTGTCGTGGTTGGGCCAGGGGGCCTCGCCGTCGCCCGCCATGTTGGCGTACACCTTGGTCCCGAGGACCACCTTGTCGCGCCGCCCGCCGCCCCGGGCGAACCAGGACCCGATGATCTCCTCGGTGCGGCCCTTGTTGTTCCCCCACCCGTACGCGTTGGCGGTGTCGAAGAAGTTGACGCCCGCGCCGAGGGCGGCATCCATGATCGTGTGGCTGTCGGCCTCGTCGGTCTGCGGCCCGAAGTTCATCGTGCCGAGGACGAGACGGCTGACCTTGAGTCCGGTGCGTCCGAGCTGTGTGTACTTCATGGCACTCAAGCCAACGCCTTCGAGCGCACTCGACGCAAGGGGACTGTCCGTTCCCCGCCCCGGGCCTCCGCCCGTCCGCCTACCCGCCCGACCGCCTACCCGCCAGACCGCCTATCCGCCCAGCCAGCCCGCCGCGTCCAGGCGGTAGCGGTCCGATGCGGGGACGAGGGCCCGCAGGGTCGTCTCCATGTCCTGTACGCGACCGGGGCCGGCCTGCCGGGCCCATTCCGCGCGCAGTGCCGCGAAGACCGCCGCCGACCTGTTCAGCAGGTCGAGGCCGTGCGGGGTGAGGCGGACGACCTTGCGGCGGGCGTCGGCGGGGTCGGCGGCGGTGGTGACGTACCCGAGGGCGGCGAGCCGGTCGGCGGTCTTGCCCGCGGCCTGCTTGGAGACGCCGAGCCGCCGCCCCAGCTCGCTGGCGGTGGCGCCGTCCGGCCCGATGGCCTGGAGGGCGAAACCGTGGGCCGGGCGGGCGTCCGGGTGGCCCTGGGCGGCCAGCTCGCCGTGCAGCCGGTCGATGAGGGCCCGGAACCCGGAGAGCAGGAGGAACGGCAGCTCCCAGGCCGGGCCGTCCTCCACCCCCGCAATTCCCTTGCCGGGATCGACAACCTGGTTTACCTTCTTTTCGTCAACCATGTTGTCCATCTTAGGGGCCGCCCCGTGCGCACCACCGACCTCCGTTTCACCGTCCACAGTTCTGACACCGCCCCCGCCGGTTCCGTCCGGGCTTTGGAGAGCATCGCCAAGAACCTCGGCTCCGTGCCGCCGCTCGCCGCCAAGCAGGCCGAGTCGCCCGAGCTGCTGAACGGCTTCCTGCGTCTGAGCGCGCTCTTCGAGAGCGCGACCCTGGAACCGGTTGCCCGCGAGGTGGTGATCATGACCGTCGCCACGCGCAACGAGTGCGGCTTCTGCGTGCGGATGCACGCGGGCAAGCTGGAGAAGCTGGGGGCGGGGGAGGGGGTGGTGGCCGCGCTGGAGGAGCAGCGGCCCCTGGACGTACCGGAGTGGGAGGCGGTACGGGTCTTCACCCGGGCGGTCATGGACGGCCGGGGCGACGTCGCCTCCGACCAACTCTCGGCCTTCTACGCCCACGGCCACACCCCGCGCAACGCCCTCGAAGTCGTCCTCGGCATCGGCGCGTACACCCTCTCCACCTTCGCCAACCGGCTGGTGGAACACGGCACTTCGGGCCTGCCGGCGTGAGGGACGACCCGCAGGAAAGGGAGGGGCGGGGCATGACTTTCGGCAGAGCCCCGGGGGCACCCCGCTCCGTACGTTGACCCCATGACACGAAACCGGTACCTGGTCGTATCCGCAGCCGCCCTGGTCGCACTCGCCGTCTCCGGCCCCACGGCAGTGCCGGGCACGGCTGCGGCCGCCCCCCGTCCCGCAGTCCCCGCGTCCGGGGTCGAGCAGCTGCGACTCCCCGCCCCGACCGGCGAGTTCGCCGTCGGCCGCGAGGATCTGCACCTCGTGGACACGTCCCGCGCCGACCCCTGGGCGCAGACCCCCGGCCCCCGCGAGCTGATGCTCTCCGTCCACTACCCCGCCCGGAAGGGCACCGGCTCCCCCTCCCCGTATCTGAGGACGGGCGAGGCCCAGCTCCTCGTGGAGGGCATCCGGCGCGCCGACGAGTTCCCCGCGCGGCTCCTTGTCGGCACCCGCACCAACTCCCGTATGAACGCCCGCCCCGTCCCCGGCAGACACCCCCTGGTCCTCCTCTCGCCCGGCTACGGCCTCCACCGCGCCACCGTCACCCTCCTCGCCGAGGAGCTCGCGAGCCGAGGTCACGTGGTCGCGGCCGTGGACCATGCGTACGAGTCCTTCGGGACGGAGTTCCCGGGTGGGCGGACGCTGACGCCGGCCGGGGCCCCGAGCGCGGAGGTGGTGCCGGTACGGGCCGCCGACGCCTCCTTCGTACTGGACCGCCTCCTGGACCGAGGAAGCCGGTTCGCCCGGCACGTCGACCGGCGGCGCATCGGCATGGCGGGCCATTCCGTCGGCGGCAACAGTGCGGCGGCGGCCATGGCCCGCGATCCCCGCATCAAGGCGGGAGCCAACCTCGACGGTGCCTTCTCCGACGCCGCTCCCGGGGCCGGGCTCACCGGTCGCCCCTTCCTCCTCCTCGGCACCGACGCGACGCACCGCCCCGGCGGAAAGGGCCGGTGGGACCAGGCATGGGCGGCGATGGACGGCTGGAAGCGGTGGCTGACGGTCGCCGGTACCGGGCACTTCTCCTTCTGCGACGTACCCGTCCTGGGCGGTCAGACAGGTGTGGTCGACCCGGCGGCGGAGCTGCCGGGGGCCAGGCCGGGGGAGATCACGCGGACGTACGTGGCCGCGTTCTTCGACCGGCACCTGAAGGGCGAGCGGGAGCCGTTGCTGGACGGTCCGTCGGGGGCGAACCCGGAGGTCAGCTTCCACGCACCGTGCGTGAGTGCGTGAGTGCGTGAGTGCGTGAGTGAGTGCGTGCGGTGCCGGGGGCGTGGGTGCGGGTGCGGAAAACGCCCGACGGCCCGGCGTCCTGAGAGGACACCGGGCCGTCGAGTGGCTGCTCAGAGCTGGCCGGAGGCGGAGATGGTGATCTTCGCCTGGGTGCGGCCGGACTGCGAGCCGAGCGACTCGATCTTCTTGACGAGCTTCATGCTCTCCTCGTCCGCGACCTCGCCGAACACGACGTGCTTGCCGTCGAGCCAGCCGGTGACGATCGTGGTGATGAAGAACTGCGAGCCGTTGGTGTTCGGGCCCGCGTTGGCCATCGACAGCAGGCCCGGCTTGGTGTGCTTGAGCTGGAAGTTCTCGTCGGCGAACTTCTCGCCGTAGATGGACTTGCCGCCGGTGCCGTCGCCGCGCGTGAAGTCGCCGCCCTGGAGCATGAACTCCGGGATGACGCGGTGGAAGGAGGAACCGGCGTAGCCGAAGCCCTGCTCGCCCGTGCACAGCGCGCGGAAGTTCTCGGCCGTCTTCGGGGTGACGTCGTCGAAGAGGTTGAAGGTGATGCGGCCCGCGGGCTCGTCGTTGATCGTGATGTCGAAGTACGTCTGGATCGTCATGGGGGCAATCCTGACACCTGGGGGGTGCGGGCTGCCAACCGGGCTATGAAAGCGCAGGTCAGCCCGTAGGTGTGGGTGTCGCGCCGGGCCGTGCCGGGGTGTGCTGGGGCGTGCAGGGTCGTGCCGGGGTGCGCTGGGGCGTGCTGGAGCTGGCGTGCGGGATTCTCGATGCTGTTGGTTTCCGTCGGCCGGACCTTCGTCTCTGGCGCGAGGTCGGCGCGCAGGGGGTGGTGACGGGCCCGGTGGGGGTGATCGTGCCGGGTGAACAGGTGGGGAGGACCTTGTTGGTGCGTGGGCTCTGCGGGGTGGGGTGATCCGTTCCGGGGTGGGGGCGGCCGCCTGCTCGTACCGGTCGTTGTCGACTCGTTGTCGACGACCAGGCGGGCGTCTCGGGCGGTGGTTGATGGGCCCGTATCGGGTGTTGTGGGGGCCGTCCTCTTGTCCGGAGTGTGGCGCTTGCGGGGAGCCCGTCAAGGGCGCTCCTTCGTCGCGTCGGCTTCGCCGATGTCGCGTGCGCTCCACCCTTGACTGTCTCCCCTCCAGCGCTGGTTTCGTGGTGCGGAGGACGGCCCAGAAATGGCCCCGGAGGAGGCCGGGAAGCAGCCGTTCGCCGTTGCCGGGTGCGAGTGGGTGGGTGGGGGCGCCGGGAAACGGTCCCAGCTGTTCGCTGCCCGTCGGCGGGTGGGTGGGGTGTCGGCTATGGGTGACCGGTGCGTGCGTCCGGTGGCGGTCTGTGGGGGTGCGCCGACCTCAATGGGGCTGCCGGTCTGGGTTTCGCGGGTGCGGGCCGTCGTGGGGCCGGTGCACAAGCTGGTGGCTGAGGTAGGTGGGTGGGCGCATTGCGCGGAGGTGTCGAAGCTGGGACATATACGTTGGGCGCACATGTCGTCAGTCCGTGCCGTGATGTGTACGTCGAGTGCATGTGTCGCCGCCCTGCCTGATGGCTCCCGCCCCGCCTGATGGCCTGGAGGCGTGAGGGTGTGCGGCGAAACCAGGACGAACGAACGGGCGGGCTGGTGAGCGGGCAGGGGATGCGGCGGGAAGCGGGGAGAGGGGTCTCAGAAGTGGGACACTTTCGCGTGTGTCTGTCCCACTTCTGGGACGTGCTCTCGCGAACCCGTTCGGCGAAACAGTCTCCGTGCCAGCCCGACGCAAGTGCAGGCGACCTCTGTTCGCCAGCGCCCCTGCTGTCTCACCCAACTGCCTGTCGGTGCCGCTTTCCGACGCCGTCGAGCCTCGGGACGAGCAGGCCGTGCCCGTACAGGTACGTATCAGAGGTCGTGCTCCGGTAGCGGATCGCGACCTTCGACAGGAGTTTTAAGGCGCTCGCCGCGCAGCCTGGGGAAGGGTGAGGAAGGCCGCCCAGGCGGCGGGGGTCGTGGTGAGGGAGGGGCGGGTGATGTCTTTGGAATCGCGGATGTGGATGGAGGTCCCCGCAGCGCTGGCGGCAACCTCCACGCATTCACTGGTGGGGCCGGTGCTGTAGCTGGACTTGGTCCACTCGATGGCGACCTCTACGCACTCGCTGCCTGCGCCACCGCTGTAGCTGCTCTTCCGCCAGGTCAGAATCGTGCTCACAGTTCTTGTGCCACCTTTGCGATCAGCTTCGCGGAATCTTGCTGGGTGAGTGCCTGGGACTGCAGCACGCCGTAGATTCCGTTCAGGTTTCCCACGTCGAGTGGTGCGTTGAGGTACCGGTTGGCCCGCTGCCCCTCGACGTACGCGGCGTGCCGATGATCTCGCGTTTCCAGCAGGGTAATGCACCCCATAAGACCAGGGTGGAACTGGACGTTGTGCGGCATGACTTGGACGCGTACGTGCCGGAGTTCACCAAGTTCGATGAGGTGCTGGAGTGCGGCTTTAAGGGTGGACGTGCTTCCCAGCGGGCGAGTCAGCGTGCTCTCTTCCAGCACGAACGAGAGGTCGGGTGCCGGCTTGCGGTGGAACAGCGCCTTGCGGTCCATTCGAAAGGCCACCTGCTCCTCCACCTCCTCGTCGTCGAGCGTCGGGTAGGACAGAGACTGATGGACGGCCCGCGCGTACGCCTCTGTCTGAAGTAGGCCAGGGATGACGACGTTCTGGTACGAGCGGATAGATGCCGCGTTCCGTTCCTCCGCGAGGTATTCCTCCAAGTCGAGGTCATTGAGCGGCGGTTCATCGACAACAGCATCGCCGAATTCGGCATCTGCGACGTGCCGCAGTGCACCCTGTGCACCCAGCGCGTTGTCGGACCTGAGCACGAACCGGCCCCTGGGGCGGCGCTCTCCTCGCTCAACCATGGCCACTTGAGACTTGGAGAATCCGATTCGTGCGGCCAGCGCATCCTGGGACAAGCCGGCTTTCTCGCGGAGGAACCGCAGTAGCGCGCCGAACGCCTTTGATCCCCGATCACCTGAGTGCACAGTGCCCTCCTCCTTGTGCACGGCTCTGCACAGAATCGGTGTGTCCCTGGTCACGGTAGCGGCGAGGCGGAACCCTTTGCGGCATGGAACGGAAAAGTTCACCGGCACTGATGCCGGACTGGGTGCCCGCCACCGGACACGCCCTGCGCCACGCGGGCATCCACTTCGACGCCATCCGCATCGGTGGCTTCTTCGCGGAGCATGTGGCGTACCTGCTCATGGAGTTCACCGACTTCCGCGCGGGTCCGATCGTGCGCGAGTACACCGGCGAGGAGTACCACTACTTCCTGTTGCCTCCGCAAACGGCGGCCGGGCACGTGTGGCCGGCGGGGGCCCGAGCGCTGTCCCGGCAGGCGGGTGCGCTCGCCTTCGTGGGCGTACCGGCGGTGGCGGGCGAGACGTACCCGCTGGGCTGGCGTTCGCTGCCGACCCGTGAAGTGCCGTTCGTCGAGGCGGAGTTGTTGCAAGAAATGGTCATGCGGGCGGCGAGCGCGCTACGGTGACCGTTTTGTGACGTTCTGTTGCCCCGGGAGGGGGTGATGGGCCGGCCCCCGGCGGTGCGCCGACACCGACCGGGAACCTTCACCACGAGGACCAGCTCCGCAAGCCGCTCAGCGGGCACGCCGCCGACCTCGGCTACAAGGGCAGCGCGTACGAGCGGGGCAAGAAGGAGCTCGTCCAGCACGGCTGCATGCTGTCCCGTAAGTGGTGGTCGTTCGGGGTTCGGCGGTCGGCCGGGGGTGGGGCGTGCTCCGCTCCGGGTGCCGGGAGGGGCGCCAAGCGCCGCCGAACCGCTCGAACGGCAAGGTCGTCCCTCGATGATGCACCCTGGTCATGAAGTGTTTGACCGCGTCACCGTGCCGGCCTTCCGCAAGCAGCGCGGTGATCTGCTGCGCGAGGCCCTTGGGCGGCCCGTCGTCGTCTTCGGCGACCACGAACGGCGGCTCATGCGGAGCCAGGCGGTCGATGTTCACCCCGGCCGCGCGCAGGGCGAGGACCGCTCCGGAGGACGAGCCGAACGGCGACGCCGAACCGTCGACGTGTTCGACCGGCGCGGCGATGTCTTCGATCTCGTGGTCAGGGGCGTCAGCACTGGCGTCACCGCTGGTGTCGTGTCCGGGCGGTCTGCCAGTACCGAGGCAGGCAGGGCGACGGTCGGCCTGCGGTCCGGCTGCTCTCGCGCTGTTGCCGTGTTTCTCTCTCCGGTTCGCGCAGGGGCCGTACCGCTGTGGTGTGCGTTGCTGCCAGTAGGACCCCGCCGTGCAGGAAACTCGTCGGGGCGCCGGGCGTTCGGTGCCGAAGCCCTCGCATTTCGGAGCGGAGGGCGGCCGTGCGGCCGGATCGATCACCTTCCGCGTTCCCGTCCGTGAAGGGCCGATGGGCACCAGGTGGAAGCCATATGGATGATTAGGTCCCCCTGTCGGCCTCCTCGAGTGGTCGCGTCGGTGACGTGTGCACAAGGTCGTAACGACACATCCGCAGACGAAAGGCACGGCAACTCATGTCCGCACTGCCCCGCACCGCCGCAGCGCTCCTGCTCGCCTCCCTGACTGTTCTGGGAGGTGCCGCTGCGGCCTCCGCCGACGACCACGACGGCCCCGGCTACGGCTACGAGTACGAGATCGAAAACGGCGGCGACTTCAACAGCGTCCACCACGAGACCAACATCGTGTCGTTCGGCGACCTGGTCGTGGACTGACCAGCACCCATCAGGACGCCACAGCCGGAACCTGTGGCAGCTCGATGGGCAACAACGACAGCCCGGTCGCACTCATGTGACCGGGCTGTCGTTGCTGGAGGGGACGGCGGCCCGGCGGTCCGGTGTGCGTGAGGGGCCGCCTCTTCCCGGCGGGGCGGGTCGGACAGCGTCTGGTCGGCGCTCATGCGGCGTTGGGCGCTGGGTAGTTGGGGGGCATGAGAAGACAGACGGCGGGCGATGTGGTCCTGGCGGCGGTGCGGGACGGGGGGCCCGATGCCGGGACCTGGTTCTTCCTGGCCTTCACCCTGATCATGGGCCTTTTGCAACTGGTCAGGCCGCAACTGCTGTGGCGGATGAACCGCAGACTCCAGCGCGGCTACGTCAAGGACGTGGACGCGACCGAGCCGACCCGCAAGGGGTACGCGATCCAGCGGGTCGTGGGCGCGCTGTTCCTGGCGATCTTCGTGTACGCGCTCGTCCGGGTGCTGATGTGAGGTGAACACCCGCGCGGTCAGCGGCAGTGGGGGCCCGTCCAGTCCGGGTCGTCCTGGGCGGTGGGCAGGGTGCGGTAGCCCTCCGAGTAGTGGTTCGCCCAGCCGCACACGCCGCACGCGTAGCGGCCGTCCAGGCCCGCTATCTCCGTGCCGCAGCGGCGGCAGTTGGTGTACGTGATCTCGGGTGGGGCGGGAGACGGCCGCAGTGGCTTACGCGTGTTCATGATGCAGGGAGTATGCGCCACCGACGCCCCACGCCTGGTGCATCGCGTCGGCGAAGGCCGCGGCGAGTTTGTGCTCGCCGCTCGGGCCCGGGTGCGTGCCGTCGTAGGTGTCGGTGTGGATGTCGTACGCCGGGTGGGCGGTGGCCAGGAGGACCGGTGAGCCGGGGCGGTCCTGGTCGGCGACCGTCTTGGCGAGGAGTTCGTTGAAGCGCTCGCACTGGGCGGCGAAGGGGGCGTCGCGTTCGGCCCGGATGTTGGGGATGACGGGGTGCACGGCGATGCTGACGTGCGGGTTCGCGGCGCGGGCCTCGGTCAGGAAGAGGGCCAGGTTGGCGGCGGTCTGCTCGGCGTCGGTGTAGAAGCCGAGGTCGATCAGGCCGAGGGAGACCAGGAGGGTGTCCGCGCCGGTCGTCTCCATCGCCGGACGGATCGCGGGGGCCATGTGCAGCCAGCCCTCGCCCCAGCCGGCCAGGTGGCGGCGGGCCGCGGCGGGGAACGCGGGGTCGGCGTAGGCGTCGGAGGTCGGGGCTCCGGTGGCGGGGTCGTACAGGGCCGTGCGGGGGCCCACGATCTCGTACGCGCCGGGCATGGTCGCTTCCAGGTGCCGCCACATGCGGTGGCGCCAGGTGTAGTCGCCGGGACAGCCGATGGTCATGGAGTCACCGACGAAGAGGAAGCTGCGCATCCGCTCATCATCGGGGATGCGGAGCGGGGCCTGCATCGTGATGCTGAACACTTGGGCGCATGCGCATCTCTCCTCGTCGTACATGTGTGGTCCTGGCCGCTGTGACGGGCCTCGTCGTCGGGTCCCCGGCGGCGGCCGTCGCGGACGACGGGGGGTTCACCGTCAAGGACCCCCGGATCACGGAGTCCAGCGGGCTCGCGGCGAGCCGGGCGCATCCGGGCGTGTACTGGACGCACAACGACCAGGACGGGCCGTACGTGTACGCCGTGGACGGGAGGTCCGGCGAGACCGTCGCGCGGATCACCATGCGGGGGGTCGGGAAGCCGCGCGACATGGAGGCGATCTCGGTCGGCCCGGACGGGGACGTGTACGTCGGGGACATCGGGGACAACCTGAACGGGTCCTGGGACCACGTGTGGATCTACCGGTTCCCCGAGCCCGAGGTGCTGAAGGACCAGACCGTACGGGCCACGCAGTACGACGTGAAGTACGCGGACGGGGCGCGCAACGCGGAGGCGCTGATGGTCCACCCGAAGACCGGGCGCGTCTACATCGGGTCCAAGGAGGAGGACGGGGCGGGGCTCTACGAGGGCCCGGAGAAGCTGGCCACCGGGCGGACGAACGTCTTCCGCAAGGTGCACGACATCCCGTGGGTGACGGACGGGGCGTTCTCGCCGGACGGGAAGCGGCTGGTGCTGCGGTCGTACCTGTCGGCGGAGAGCTACCGGTGGCCCGAGATGGGCGAGGGCGAGTCGCTCGGCGTCGGCTACCGGGGGCAGTCGGAGTCGGTGACCTTCACGCCGGACGGGCGGACGATGCTCTTCGGGGCGGAGGGGGAGCAGAGCGAGGTGTACGCCCTGAAGGTCGAGGGCGGCTCCGGCTCGCCCTCGGGCTCCTCCTCCGCGTCCCCCTCCGGCAAGCCCGCGCCGGCCGAGGACCCGGCCCTCTCCGGCAAGAGCGTCCTGCTCCTGGGCCTGGCGGGGGCGGTGGTTCTGGCGTGGCTGGGGTTCCGCCGGAAGCGGTGAGGAGGATGCCGGTCGCGTGCTTCCTTTGCCCCCACCCTCACTCCGGAGTGAACGCTTACGTACAGGACACATCGGGCCGCCCCGGCCTACGATGATGCTCTCGACCACAGCCCACCAGGAGGCCCGCAATGTCTGCCGAAGCAGTCGAGCACCCCTGTGACGGTGAGCCGCGCACCCTGCTCGAAGAGGCAAACGTCCTCATGGAGCAGCTTCCCGGCCATCGCGTCGAGATCATCGGAGGCATCCTCACCGTGACCCCGCCCCCGAATGCGGCCCACGCCCGTGCTCTGACGAAACTCATGCGCCCGTTCATTGCAGCCGGGCTCGACGACGGAGAGTCCGAAGTCCTCCAGGGCGTCGGTCTGTGGCTTCCCGCCGGGGCCGACGACTACGCCGTCCCCGATCTCGTCGTGGTGGACGCCGATGTCGACGACCACCTCGTCGAGAACAACTGCTACGACCCCGTCGCCTTCCGCCTCGTCCTGGAAGTCACCTCCAGCAACTACAACCAGGACCTGAAGGCCAAGGTCGCCGCATACGCCGAGGCGGACATCCCCGTGTACGTCGTCGTCAACCGCAGGCACAACCGGGTCCACGTCCTGACAGACCCGGTGGCCAGCGATTACGCCCACCACCAGGTGTACGCCTCCGGCCAGCAGGTGACCCTCCCCGAGTCCATCGGCGCCGAAGTCACTCTCGACGTCGCCGAAATCCTCGAGGCGGGCCACCACAAGCCCCAGAGCTAGCGGCTCAGGCCCCGGAACCTCCGCACCGCCAGCGGCAGGAAGACCGCCGTGACGAGCAGCGGCCACACCACCGCCATCAGCAGTGCGTTCTCCTCCACCCAACTGCCCCCGCTCGCGACCGGGTTGCCGAAGAGTTCGCGGGTCGCGGTCACCGTCGAGGACACCGGGTTCCAGGCCGCGACCGTGCCCAGCCAGTCCGGCATCAGGGACGGCGCCACGAAGATCGAGGAGATCATCGTCAGCGGGAACGCCACCGCGTAGAGGCCGCCCGCGCCCTCCGGGGTGGGGATCAGCAGGCCCAGCCACACGCCCACCCAGATCAGGCTGAAGCGCAGCAGCAGGAGCAGGGCGAAGGCGGTCAGGGTCTCCGCGAGGCTGCCGTCGGCCCGCCAGCCGATCGCCAGCGCCGTCGCGACCAGGATCGTCAGCTCGGCCGCCGCGATGACCAGGTCGGCGAGGCCGCGCCCCGTCGCGACCGCGGAGGTGGACATCGGCATCGAGCGGAACCGGTCGATGACCCCCTTCGAGGCGTCGTTCACCATCGCCACGCAGGTGTTCATGAAGCCGAACGCCATGGTCGAGGCGAACATCCCGGGCATCAGGAAGTCCTTGTAGTCGCCGCCGCCGGGCACCACCATCGCCGCTCCGAAGACGAACCCGTAGAGGAGGACGGAGACGATGGGGAAGCCCAACTGCCAGACGATCAGCGAGGGTTGGCGCTGGTAGTGGGTGAGGCTGCGGCGGGCGACGTTCCAGCCGTCGGCGGCGGCCCAGCTCAGGCGGCTGCCGGCGGCGGGTGCGGCCGGTGCGGTGGCGCTCATGCGGCGACTCCCTCGGCCGGCTGCTGCGAAAGGTCCGTGCGGTGCCCGGTCAGGCTCATGAACACGTCGTCCAGGCTCGGCCTGCGCAGCCCGATGTCCTCCACCGCGATCCCCTGGTCCTGGAGCGTCCGGGCCACCTCCGTCAGCGCCGCCACCCGGTCCCGTACCTGCGCGTGCACCCTCCGTTCCAGTTCCTCGCACTCCGGTGGCGTCTCGGCCACCTCCGCGACCGCCTTCAGGACCGCCGGAAGGTCCGCCGCCTGTTCCGCGACGACCTCGACGCGGTCCCCGCCCACCGTGCGCTTCAGCCCGTCGGGGGTGTCGTCGGCGATGGCCCGGCCCCGGTCGATGACGGTGATGTGCGAGGCCAGCCGGTCGGCCTCCTCCAGGTACTGCGTGGTGAGCAGGACCGTCGTACCGCGCGCCACCAGGTCCCGTACGGACTCCCAGACCTCGACGCGGGCCCGGGGGTCGAGCCCCGTCGTCGGCTCGTCCAGGAACAGGACCTCCGGGGCCAGGATCATCGACGCCGCGAGGTCCAGGCGGCGTCGCATGCCGCCGCTGTACGAGCCCGCGTTCTTCGCCGCGGCCTCGGTGAGGTCGAACTGCTCCAGGAGCTCCCCGGCCCGCACCCGGGCCCGCCGTGCGCCGAGGTGGAAGAGCCGGCCGAACATCTCCAGGTTCTGACGGCCGCTCAGCACCTCGTCCACCGCCGCGTACTGGCCCGTCAGGCCGATCCGGGCCCGTACCCCGCGGGCCTGTCGCACGACGTCCAGGCCCGCCACCTCGGCCTGTCCGCCGTCCAGCGTCAGCAGGGTCGCCAGGGTCCGTACCGCCGTGGTCTTGCCCGCCCCGTTCGGCCCGAGCAGGCCGTGCACCGTGCCCCGCCGGACGGCCATGTCGAAGCCGTCCAGGGCCTTCTTCCCGCTGTACGCCTTCCGCAGGCCCCGGGCCCGGACCGCGTACTCGCCGTCGTTCATGAGACTCCCCTTCCCGTCGAACTGAGTACAGCGTACCCTAATTCGAGTACGGTGTACCCAGTTTCCGCGAAATAGGGTGGCGGCATGAGCGAAACGAAGGACACGGCGGACGGTGCCGTCGAGGCCGGGACAGCCGCGCTGCGCCCCAGCCTCGAACTCCTCTGGGGCGCCGGTGAGCGCCCCGCCCGCGGCCCCAAGCGCGGCCTCTCCCTGGAGACGGTCGTCGGGGCGGCGGTCCGCATCGCCGACGCGGAGGGCCTCGACACGCTCTCCATGCGCCGCCTCGCGGGCGAACTCGGCACCGGCACGATGTCGCTCTACCGCTACGTCCCCGGCAAGACGGAGCTGCTGGACGTGATGCTCGACCACGTCCAGGGCGAGCTCATCGAGGAGTACGACCCGGCGGCGGCCGAGGACTGGCGCGGGGCGGTGCGGGCGATCGCGTACGGCACCCTCGCACTGCACCGCCGGCACCCGTGGCTGCTCAAGGTCAACCAGTCCCGGGTGCTGCTGGGGCCCGGCACCCTGCGCAGCATGGAGGTGTCGATGGCGGGCCTGCGCGACCTGACGGACTTCTCGGACCCGGAGCTGGTCTCGGTGCTGATGGCGGTGCAGAGCCTCGCCGCGGGCAGCGCGCGGATGGAGATCGAGGCGCGGGAGGCGGCGGAGGAGACGGGGCTCGACAACGACGCGTTCTGGGCGGGCCAACTGCCGTACCTGGAGAAGGCGATGCGGAGCGGGAACTACCCGGTGATGGCGTCCCTGTCCGAGGACGCCTTCAGCCCGGCCTTCGACCACTTCGCCTTCGGCCTGGAGCGGCTGATCGACGGGTTCGGAGTGCTGGTGGACCAGCGGCTCGCGGCGCGCTGAGGCGCGGGGCGGGGCTCGTCGACGAGGGGCCCGGCGCTTGCGGCGCCGGGCCCCTCGTCACGTCTTCGACGAGAACGTCAGAGCTGCTCGATGACGTAGTCGACGCACGCCGTCAGCGCCTGCACGTCCGCCGGGTCGACCGCCGGGAACATCGCCACCCGCAGCTGGTTGCGGCCCAGCTTGCGGTACGGCTCGGTGTCGACGATGCCGTTGGCGCGCAGGGCCTTGGCGACGGCGGCGGCGTCGATGCCGTCCGCGAAGTCGATCGTGCCGATGACCTGCGAGCGCTTCGCCGGGTCGGTGACGAACGGCGTCGCGTGCTTCGAGGTCTCCGCCCACGAGTACAGCGCGTTCGAGGACGCCGCCGTGCGCTTGACCGCCCAGTCGAGGCCGCCCTGCTTGTTCAGCCAGGTGAGCTGCTCGTTGAGGAGGAAGAGCGTGGCGAGGGCCGGGGTGTTGTACGTCTGGTTCTTGAGGGAGTTGTCGATCGCCGTGGGGAGGCTGAAGAACTCCGGGACGTGACGGCCGGAGGCGTGGACGCGGGCCGCGCGCTCCAGGGCGGCGGGGGAGAAGACCGCCAGCCACAGGCCGCCGTCCGCCGCGAAGGACTTCTGCGGGGCGAAGTAGTAGACGTCGGTCTCGGTGATGTCGACCGGGAGGCCGCCCGCGCCCGAGGTGGCGTCCACCAGGACCAGGGAGCCCGCGTCGGCGTCCGCGACGCGCTCGATCGGGGCCGCGACGCCGGTGGAGGTCTCGTTGTGCGTGTACGCGTAGACGTCGACGCCCGCCTCGGCCCGCGGGTCCGGGTGGGTGCCCGGGTCCGAGGAGATGACGGTCGGCTCCGCCAGCCACGGGGCCAGCTTGGCCGCCTTGGCGAACTTGGACGAGAACTCGCCGAAGGACAGGTGCTGGGACTTGTTCTCGATCAGGCCGTGCGTCGCGACGTCCCAGAAGGCGGTGGAGCCGCCGTTGCCCAGGATCACCTCGTACCCCTCGGGGAGGGAGAAGAGGTCGCGCACGCCGTCCCGTACCGAGCCGACCAGGTTCTTGACCGGAGCCTGGCGGTGGGAGGTGCCCATGAGGGAAGTGCCGGTGGCGGCAAGCGCGTCGAGCGCCTCCGTCCGTACCTTGGAGGGGCCCGCGCCGAAACGGCCGTCGGCGGGCTTGATGTCAGCGGGAATCTGGATCTCAGCCACGAGCCGGAGCGTAGCCGCTTCCGGAGGCCGGTCGTTACATCCGTCCGGCGGATGAGACGACCGACACTCCGGGGCGGGGGGTGTCGTCCTGCGGTGCGTTCCTGTGCTGCTCCTTGGCGAAACCGCTGGTCAGGCCCGCTTGCCCAGGCGCACCGGCACCTCGGCGAGGTCGTTCTGCGTCACCACCGGCTTGTTGCGCAGCTCCGCGGCCGGCACCGCGAGGGTGAGGTCGGGGAAGCGCGCGTACAGCGCCGGGAGGGCGACGGCCGCCTCCAGGCGGGCCAGGGCGGCACCGGGGCAGACGTGCGGTCCGTACCCGAAGGAGATGTGCTTCGTGCCGCTCTCGCGGGTGACGTCGAAGTCCTCGGCGGTCTCGCCGTGGACGCGTTCGTCGCGGCCGAGCGCGCCGAAGGAGACGACCAGGGCCTCGCCCTCGGGCAGGACGTCGTCGCCGACGGGGACGTCCTCGGTGGCGTACCGCATCAGGACGTGCGTGGTGGGGGTGGACCAGCGCAGGGTCTCCTCGATGACCGCCTCCCACGGCACCTCGCCGGCCAGCACCCTGGCGCGCTGGTCGGGGTGGGTCTCCAGGCCGATGACGGCCTGGAGGATCAGGCTGATCGTGGTCTCGTGACCGGCGATGATCATGACCTTGATGGTGTTGAGGAGTTCCTCGTCGGTGAGCCGGTCGCCTTCCTCGGAGGCGTTCAGCAGGGCGCTGGTGAGGTCGTCGGACGCGGTGCCGCGCTTCTCCTCGATGACGCCGGTGAAGATCTCGTCGATCTCCGCGATCACCCTCGGCATCTCGCCGGGCTCGGTCTCGCTGGAGAAGAACCGGTCGAAGACGGCCGTCAGGCGCGGGGAGACGACCTGCTCGACGCCCATCAGCTCGGTGACGACCTTCATCGGCAGCGGCGCGGCGAACAGGGCCTTCAGGTCCACGACCTCGTCGGCGGTGTGCGCCGACAGGGCGTCCAGCAGGGAGTTGGTGATCGCCTCGACGTTGCCGCGCAGGTGCTCCACTCTGCGTACGGTCAGCGCCTGCGCGACCAGCAGGCGCAGCCGGCGGTGCTCGGGGCCGTCCACGGTCAGCATCGAGCGGCCCGGGTTGACCAGGCCGATCAGCGGCCAGTCCGGGGCGATCTCGCCGCGCTGCCAGGCGGTCCACCGGTCGATGTCCTTGACCACGCGGGGGTCGGTGAGCAGCGCGCGGGCGGCGGTGTGGTGGGTCACCGCGTAGGCGCTCACGCCGCCGGGGAGCACCACCCGGGCCAGCGGGCCGGCGGCGCGCAGCCGGGCGCCCTCGCCGACGAGGTCGGTGACGAAGGGGTCCAGGGCTATCGGGGCGTCGGGGTCTGCGGGGGCGCCGGCCGCACCCGCGCCCGTGACGGGGCAGGTCATGGGGGTGGCGGTGGTGTCGGTCATGCGGAGCCTCCAAGGGCGGGAGTGGGCGTGAACGTCACCGGCAGCGCGGTCAGGCCGCGCAGCCAGGGGGACGGGCGGCGGGTGAGGGACTCGGCGGGCACCGCCAGGTCGATGTCCGGCAGGCGGTCCAGCAGGACCTCCACCGCCGTCCGGGCGATGACCTCGGCCGTCTCCTGCGCCGGGAACGGGCAGCGGTGCTCGCCGTGGCCGAAGGAGAGGAAGGCGTTGTTGCCGCCGGTCAGGACGGAGGCGTCGGTACGCACCTGGGGATCGCCGTTGGCCGCCGCCAGGCCCAGCAGGAGCAGGTCGCCCGCGGCGATCGCGCGCCCGCCCAGGCGGATGTCGCGGGCGGCCCAGCGGCCCGCGACGTTCTGGGTGGGGGTGTCCTCCCAGAGCACCTCGTTCATGGCCTCGGCGACGCTGTGCCGCCCGCCGGAGAGGGACGCCGTGAAACGGTCGTCGGTGAGCATCAGGCGCAGCGTGTTGCCGATCCAGTCGGCGGTCGGCTGGTGGCCCGCCGCCATCATGACCATCAGGTCCTGGAGGATCTCCTCCGGGCCGAAGCCGTCGGGGCCCGCGCCGGCCGCCAGCATCCGGGACGCCACGTCGTGGGCGGGCGCGGCCTGCCGTTCGGCGATGAGCGCGGAGAAGGTCCTGATCAGGTGCTGCTGGCCGGCCACCGCCCGCTCCCGGCCGTCGATCATGTCGTTCAGGGCGGCGACCAGGTCGGGGCCCTGGGCGTCGGGGATGCCGTAGATCCTCGCCAGGACGCGGACCGGGAGCAGCATCGCGTACCGGCTGATGATGTCCGTCTCGCCCCTGGTGCAGAACGTGTCGACGAGCCCGTCCGCGAACTCCTCGGCGTACCGCCGCAGTTCGAAGGGGTCCACCGCCTCCAGCGCGTCGCTGATCAGGCGGGCGCGGCGGCTGTGCCGTTCGCCGACCGTGTAGAGGATCGACGGCTGCTTGCGGCCGATCATCGGCAGCAGCGGCCAGTCGGCGGGGATGTGCGGCCACTGGTTCCACAGGTCGGAGTCGCGGGAGAAGAGCTGCGGGTCGGAGGTGATCTGGTGCAGCTCGCGGTAGCCGACGACGAGCCAGGCCGGGACGTCGCCGGGCAGGACGACCGGAACGACGGGGCCGTGCGTGCGGCGCATCTCGCGGTACAGGGCGACCGGGTCCGTCTGGAAGCGGGGGCCGGAGAGCGGGACGCTCTGCGCGTGGGCCGGGCAGCCCGGCGGCGGTGCGGTCACTGGACGGTGCTCCCTCGGGCCGCGGTGGACAGGGTGTGCAGGTGTTGTACGAGCGTGATCAGCACGTTCTTGGACGAGGCCCGGTCGCGGGCGTCGCAGGTGACCATCGGGATGTGCTCGGCCAGGTCCAGCGCCTCGCGCACCTGGGCGTCGGTGTGCCGGGCGGCGTCGCCGAAGTCGTTGCGGGCCACGACGAACGGCGTGCCGTGGTGTTCGAGGCGGTCGATGGCGTACCAGGAGTCGGCGAGGCGGCGGGTGTCGACCAGGACGACCGCGCCGAGGGTGCCGGCGAACAGCCGGTCCCACAGGAACCAGAACCGCTCCTGCCCGGGCGCGCCGAAGAGGTAGAGGACGGTGCGGGCGTCGATGGAGATGCGGCCGAAGTCGAAGGCGACCGTGGTGGAGGTCTTGGTGCTCGCCTGGTCGAGATCGTCCACGGCCTCGCCCGCGCGGGTCATCGTCTCCTCGGTGTTGAGGGGGCGGATCTCGCTGACGGAGCGTACGAGGGTGGTCTTGCCGACGCCGAAACCGCCGACGACGACGATCTTCAGGCCGTTGTCGGCGGTGCGGGACAGGTGCGGCCGCGCGGGGGCCGGGGCGGGGTCAGATATTGCGGAGGCCAACGAGCACCTGCTCCAGGAGTTCGGGTTCGGGGAGTTCGGCCGCCGCGGGGGCGGCGCGGGGATGGCGGGCGCTGATCCGGCCGGTGCCGAGGAGGTCGGCCAGCAGGATGCGGGTGATGCTCACCGGCAGGCCGAGTTCGGCGGCGATCTCCACGACGGCGACCGGGTAGTCGCACATGCGCAGGATCGCCGCGTGCTCGGACTGCATCCCCGGTGTCGGGGCGCTCTCGGCGACGACCAGGGTGACCAGGTCGAACGCGTCGGAGTGGGTGCGGCTGCGGCCGCCGGTGACGGTGTAGAGGCGGTCCGGGGAGTCGTCGCGGCCGGGGCGGGGCGTGGTGCGCGCCGGGCGGCCGGGGATGCGTGCGCTGCCCCCGGTGCTCATGCGGTGCGGGTGCTGTCGGCGTCCTTGGTGGTGCGGGGCTCGGCGCTGAGGTAGTCGCCGAGCTGCTCGATGAGTTCGCTCATGTTGTGGCCGATGAGGCCGACGTCGGAGTCCTCGCCCGCGACGACCGCGAGGTGGGCGCCCGCCCCGGCCTCGACGATGAACAGGATGCCGCCGTAGAACTCGGCCATGGCCTGCCGTACGCCGCCGCTGCCGTCGCCGAATTCGATCGACGCGCCGTGCGTCAGGCTCTGGATGCCCGCGGCGATGGCGGCGAGCTGGTCGGCCTGGTCGACGGAGAGCTCGGGGGTACGGCAGAGCTTGAGCCCGTCACGGGACAGGACGAGGGCGTGACGGGCGCCGGGGGTGCGCTCCAGAAGGCTCTCCAGCAGCCAGTTGAGCTTTTCGTCGGTGGTGGCGGTCATGTGCTGTCGTGGCCTTCCGGGTGGGGGTGGGGGTGGGTCGGAGTGTGGGTACGGGGTGGCTCGGGGGGTCTTTCAGGGGGCCGGGTGACGGCTGCCCGAAGGGCGTGCCGCCGGAGGCGCGGGGCTGTTCCGATGTGCGGCTCCGCCGCGTGGGCGCGACCGGCCACGACGCTCCCGCGGGAAACCGTGCGACCGCCCCGCGGGCCTAGGCGAAGGGGTGGGACGGGGGCGACGCCTCATCCGCAGCCTCCTCCGCCCGCCCCTGCACCGCCTGCCGAAACGTGCTGAAACGGTTCGCCGCACTCCGCCGCGCCGCCGCCTCCGGTGCGGGCCTGGCCGGCGCCTGCGGCCCGTCCGGGTGTGCCGCGGCCAGCGTCCGCCCCCGCTTGCGCTTCGGCAGCCCGCTCTCCCCGAACTGGGGAAGCCCGCCGGTGGTGTCCGAGGCCGGCTCGGCGGCCGGCGCGGGCCGCACGGGCTCGGCGGTCTCCGCCCGGGCGTGCTCCCGGCGGCGTACCCGGAGCGTCGTGGGCTCCTCCCGCACCTCCGCGTCGGCGACCGGCGCCGGCGCCGGGGGCGCCTGCACCGCCGCCGCCGCAGCCGGGCCGGGCCCCGCCACCCCCTGCACCAGCAGCTCCTGCGGCAGCAGCATCAGCGCCCCCGTGCCGCCCCGCGCGGACGGCCGGAACGACACCGTCAGGTTGTGCTTGCGGGCCAGGCAGCCCACCACGGCGAGACCCAGCCGGGTGCCCGACAGGCCGGTCAGGTCCAGCGGGGTCTGCGCGCACACCGCCCGCTCCGCCCGGCGGAGCTGGACGTCGCTCATGACCAGGCCGCTGTCCTCCACCGTGATGATGGCCCCGGCCGGAACCTCCTCCACGTACACGTGCACCTCGGCCGTCGGCGGCGAGAAGTTCGCCGCGTTGTCGAGGAGTTCGGCCAGCGCGTGCATGACGCCCTCGGCCGCGTGCCCGGCGACGGCGATCTCGCTGGTGGAGTGCAGCCGGACCCGTTGGTAGCCGTTGATCCGGCCCATCGCCCCGCGCAGCACCGACTCCATCACGATCGGTTTCGCCCACCGGCGGCCGGACCGCGCGCCCGTGAGGACGGCGATGCTGTCCGCGAGGCGGCCGGCCTGCGCGGTGCGGTGGTCGAGGTGCAGGAGGTCGCCGAGCACGTCCTCGTCGGTGTGCCGGTGCTCCATCTCGCGCAGGTCCGCCAGCATGCCCGTCGCCAGGGCCTGCATGCGGCCCGCCGCGTTGGCGCAGGCCGACATGGCCGCCGCGCGGGCGGACTCGCCGCGCCCGACCTCGGTGGCCACGATGTCCAGCAGCGCCCGCGAGTTGGCGTTGTCCAGCTCGCCGAGCCCGCGCGTCGCGGCGTTCAGCGCGGTGGCCGCCGAGTCGCCCGCGCGCAGCCGCGCGACGAGCCGCGGGAGCGTGTCCCCGATGAACCGGTCGGCGTCCCGCTGCCCGCGGGCGAGGTCGTCCGCGAGGGCGCGTGCGCGCAGCGTGGCGTGCACGGCGGTGGTGACGGCCGCGGTCAGCAGCACGGCCGCCGCTCCGCCTCCCCAGGCCAGCGGGACCTTCGCCTCGGGGGGAGCGAGCAGTACCGCTCCCAGGACCAGCAGGCCGCCGACGACCGCGGTGGTCGACAGGGCCAGTGCGGACGCGCGGCGCAACGACATGGGAAGGGGGCCTCTTGGAGTGGCGAGCCGGTGGGGCGTTCGGGGCGCTCAGGGCGTTCGGACCTCTCCGCAAGCGGAATGTCCGCCTAAAGCGTGCTCACTATAGGTGAGTTGATGATCACTTGGGAAAGTTTCTGATTGTTTTCCGAAGGATGAGAAGGACAAGTCTGCCCACTTCGCCCGATTCGGGACACCGGGCATGCTGGACGCATGGCTGAACGACAGGGTGGTACGACCGAGTTGGCGGCGGATCTGAGAGCGGCCGTGCGCGGCGAGGTGTCCTTCGACGCCGCCGCCCGCGCCCTCATGACGATGGACGCCTCGAACTACCGGCGGGTCCCGCTGGGCGTGGTCGCCCCGCGCGACGGCGACGACGTCGCCGCCGCCCTCGCCGTCTGCCGGGCGCACGGCGTGCCGGTCGTCCCGCGCGGCGGCGGCACCTCCATCGCGGGCCAGGCCACCGGCACCGGCGTCGTCCTGGACACCACCCGGCACCTGCGCGCCCTCCTGGACCTCGATCCCGCCTCCCGTACGGCGCGCGTCCAGCCCGGACTCGTGCTCGACACCCTGCGGTCCGCCGCCGCCCCGCACGGGCTGACCTTCGGGCCCGACCCCTCCACCCACAGCCGCTGCACCCTCGGCGGCATGATCGGCAACAACTCCTGCGGCGCGCACTCGGTGGCCTGGGGCACCACCGCCGACCAGGTCCGGGAGCTGGACGTGCTGACGTACGGCGGCGACGCGCTGCACCTGGCGCGCGGCGGCTGGGACCAGGCGCCGCGCGCCCTCGCGCGCACCGGCCTGCGCACCCTGGTGGACGACAACCTCGCCCTGCTGCGCACGGGCTTCCCCGGGCTCCCGCGCCGGATCTCCGGGTACGCCCTGGACGCGCTGCTGCCCGAGAACGGCGTCGACCTCGCGCGCGCCTTCTGCGGCAGCGAGGGCACCCTCGGCGTGGTCACCGAGGCCGTCGTCGGTCTGGTGGAGGCGCCGCGGGCGCGGGCGCTCGCCGTCCTCGGGTACGCCGACGAGAGCGCGGCGGCCGAGGCCGCGCCCGGCATCCTCCCGTACGGGCCGCTGACCGTGGAGGGCATGGCCGCCGACCTCGTACCGGAACGGGAACGGGGGCTGCTGCCGCGCGGAGCCGCCTGGCTGTTCGTCGAGACCGGCGGGGCGAGCGCCGAGGAGGCCCGGGCGCGGGCCCTGGAGATCGTCCGGGGCGCGGACGCCGACGCCGTCGACTGCATGGTGGTGACCGACGCCGCGGGCCGGCGGGCGCTGTGGCGCGTCCGCGAGGACGCCAGCGGCACGGCCACCCGGATGCCCGACGGCTCGGAGGCCTGGCCGGGCTGGGAGGACTGCGCGGTGCCGGTGGCCCGCCTCGGCGCGTACCTGCGCGACTTCCGGGCGCTGCTGGCCGCCCACGGGCTGCGCGGCACCCCGTACGGGCACTTCGGCGACGGCTGCGTCCACGTCCGCATCGACTTCGACCTGCTGCGGCGCGAGGGCGTCGCCCGCTTCCGTGCCTTCTCCGAGGAGCTCGCCCGCCTGGTCGCCGCCCACGGCGGCTCCCTCTCCGGCGAGCACGGCGACGGCCAGGCCCGGGCCGAGCTGCTGCCGACGATGTACGGCCCCGAGCTCGTGCGCCTCTTCGAACGGTTCAAGGACTGCTGGGACCCGGCGGGCGGCATGAACCCCGGCATGCTCGCCCGCCCCGCCCGCCTGGACGAGAACCTGCGCTTCGCCGTCCTGCCGGCCGAGCCGGTGCGCGACGTCGCCTTCGCCTACCCGCACGACGGCGGCGACTTCTCCGCCGCCGTGCGCCGCTGCGTGGGCGTCGCCAAGTGCCGTACGGCCGAGGCCGGGGCGGGCGTCATGTGCCCCTCCTTCCGCGCCACCGGCGAGGAGCGGCACTCCACGCGCGGGCGGGCGCGGCTGCTGCACGAGATGCTCGCCGGGGAGGTCGTCGAGGACGGCTGGCGCTCGGCGGAGGTGCGCGACGCCCTCGATCTGTGCCTGTCGTGCAAGGGCTGCCGCAGCGACTGCCCGGTGGGCGTCGACATGGCCACGTACAAGGCGGAGTTCCTGCACCACCACTACGCGGGCCGGCTGCGTCCCGCCGCGCACTACGCGCTGGGCCGGCTGCCGCAGTGGCTGCGGCCTGCGTCGGCGGTGGCGGCGCTCCTCAACGCCGGTGCGCAGGTGCGGCCGTTGGCGGCGCTCGCCAAGCGGGCGGCGGGCATCGCCCCGGAGCGGACGCTGCCGCGGATCGCCCCGCGCACCTTCCGGCAGTGGGCGCGGGCCCGGCCCCGCACGCCCGCCTCCGCGTCCGCCCCCGTCGTCACGCTGTGGCCGGACACCTTCACCAACCACCTGTCGCCGGACGTGGGCGTCGCGGCGGTCCGGGTGCTGGAGGCGGCGGGGCTGCGGGTGCGGCTGCCGCGCGCAGGGCTGTGCTGCGGGCTGACGTACGTCTCCACGGGGCAGCTCGACCGGGCGCGGGAGGCCATGCGGCGGACCCTGGCGGCCGTGCCGGCGGACGCACCGCTGGTGGTGCTGGAGCCGAGCTGCGCGGCGGCCCTGCGCGGCGACCTGCCGGAGCTGCTGGGGGACGACCCGCGCGCCGCCGCGCTGGCCGCCCGGGTGCGGACCTTCGCCCAGGTGCTGGAGGAGTGCGCCCCGCACTGGACGCCGCCGCGCGTGGACCGTCCGGTGGCGGGCCAGACGCACTGCCACCAGCACGCCGTGCTCGGCGACGCGGCGGAGGCCCGCCTGCGCGAGAGGGCGGGCCTGACGGGCGCGCTGTCGGGCGGCTGCTGCGGCCTGGCGGGCAACTTCGGCTTCGAGAAGGGGCACTACGAGGTGTCGAAGGCGTGCGCGGAGGAGCAGTTGCTGCCCGCGGTGCGGGCGCTGCCGGAGGGCGGCGAGGTGCTGGCGGACGGCTACTCGTGCCGGACACAGCTCGGCCAGCTCGGAAACGTCCGGGCCAGGCACCTGGCGGAGGTGCTGGCGGAGGCACTCGGAGAGGGGCGGCGGGGCGGGGCGTCCGGCGGAGGCGCTCGGGAGGGGCGGGGTGAGGCTTGATGCCGGTCGGCGTGCCCCTCGTCGGGCCCGGTGGCGGGCCCGGCGGCGGGCGGCCGGCGTGCCCCTCGTCGGGCCCGGTGGCGCCGGGTGACGCGCCAACCCCCCGTGTCATCATGGGAGTACATCCCATTGAACTCGAGGTGCACCACAGTGAACGCCGCTGAGCCGCACGGCGCCCAGGGCGCCCCGGCCCCCCTCCTGGACGCGGAAGCCGCTGCGGCAGCGGCCGCCACCACCGCCACGACCGGCACCGTCCTCGCCGCCGGGCGGCGGCGCGCGCCCGGCCCGGGTCCCGTGGCCCTCGTCGTCGCGGGCGGCCTGAGCGTCCAGTTCGGATCGGCGCTCGCCGTGCTGATCATGCCCAGGACCGGCGCCTTCGGCGTCGTCACGCTGCGGCTGGCCGTCGCCGCCGTGGTGCTGCTCCTGGTGTGCCGCCCGAAGGTGCGCGGCTACACGCGCCGGGACTGGGGCACGATCCTGGCCTTCGGCCTCGCCATGGGCGGCATGAACACCCTGATCTACCAGGCCACCGACCGCATCCCGCTCGGCGCCGCCGTCACCCTGGAGGTGCTCGGCCCGCTCGCGCTCTCCGTCTTCGCCTCCCGGCAGTGGTCGAGCGCCCTGTGGGCCGTGCTGGCGCTCTCGGGCGTCGCCCTGCTGGGCTCGTCCGGCTTCGGCGGTCTCGATGTCGCCGGCGCCGCCTGCGCCCTCGGCGCGGGGGCCTGCTGGGCGGCGTACATCGTCTTCAGCGCCCAGACCGGACGCCGCTTCCCGCAGGCCGACGGGCTCGCCCTCGCGATGGCCTTCGCGGCCCTGCTCAGCCTCCCGCTCGGCGTCCTGGAGGCGGGCGGCAAGCTGCTGGACCCGGTGACGCTCGGCCTCGGCGCGGCGGTCGCCCTGCTGTCGTCGGTGCTGCCGTACACGCTCGAACTGATCGCCCTGCGCCGGATGCCCGCACCGACTTTCGCGGTCCTCATGAGCCTGGAGCCCGCGATCGCCGCCGGAGCCGGGTTCCTCGTCCTGCACCAGGCGTTGACGCTGGTCGACGCCCTCGCCATCGCGCTGGTGATCGGCGCGAGCGTCGGCGCGGTCCGCAGCCGGACGCGGCGCGAACCGTCCCGGAAGTAGACAATCCGGCCGCACGGAACAGCCCCCGCGAGATTCAAGCATGCTTGCTTGTTTCTCCGGGGGCTGTCATGCTCCCGGGCACGCAGCCACGCCCGAACGGGAGCGCCACGTGTCCGAACTCGAAGCCGTCCTCCGCGACTTGCGGGACGAGAGCGCCGAACTCGATCGCCTGGTCGGCGACTTGCCCGACGACCGGTGGGGGACCGCGACCCCCGCCGTCGGCTGGACCGTCGCCCACCAGATCGCCCACCTCGCCTGGACCGACCGCGTCGCACTGCTCTCCGCGACCGACCCCGGGGCCTTCGCCGACGAGGCGGCCAGGGCGGCGGCGGACCCCGGCGGCTTCGTCGACGAGGGCGCGGCGCGGGGCGCCGCCCTGCCGCCCGCCGAGCTGCTGGCCGGCTGGCGCGCGGGCCGCGAGCGCCTGCACCGGGTCCTGGCGGCCGCCCCGGCGGGCACCCGGCTCCCCTGGTACGGGCCGCCGATGAGCGTCGCCTCGATGGCCACCGCGCGCCTGATGGAGACCTGGGCGCACGGGCAGGACGTGGCGGACGCGCTGGGCGTCCGCCGCACCCCCACCGGACGGCTGCGGCAGGTGGCCAGGATCGGGGTGCGGGCGCGCGACTACGCGTACCTCGTACGGGGGCGGAAGCCGCCGGAGGAGGAGTTCCGGGTCGAACTGGTGGGCCCGGGGGGCGAGTTGTGGGCGTACGGGCCGGAGGACGCGACCCAGCGGGTCACCGGGCCCGCGCTGGACTTCTGCCTGCTGGCCACGCAGCGGGCCCACCGGGCCGACCTGGCGCTGCGCGCGGAGGGCCAGGACGCGGACGCCTGGCTGGACATCGCGCAGGCCTTCGCGGGCCCGGCGGGGGCGGGACGCGCACCCCGGGGGGCCGCCGGGCGGGGCGACGCGGACGGCTCCGCCGGACCGGGGGCGTCCGCGTGACGCGCCGGCCGGAGGTCCTGCGCGTCGGCAATGCGTCCGGCTTCTACGGCGACCGCTTCGACGCCGTCCGCGAGATGCTCACCGGCGGCGGGCTCGACGTCCTCACCGGCGACTACCTCGCCGAGCTGACCATGCTGATCCTCGGCCGGGACCGGCTGAAGGACCCGGCCACGGGGTACGCCAAGACCTTCCTGCGGCAGATGGAGAGCAGCCTCGGTCTCGCCCACGACAAGGGCGTCAGGATCGTCACCAACGCGGGAGGGCTCAACCCCGCCGGGCTCGCCACGGCGCTCCGGGAGCTGGCGCGGCGGCTGGGCGTTCCGGTCCGGGTCGCTCACGTCCAGGGGGACGACCTGATCGGAACCGGTCAGTGGCCCGAGGGCACCCTCACCGCCAACGCCTACCTCGGCGGCGCCGGTATCACCGCCTGCCTCGACGCGGGCGCGGACGTCGTCGTCACGGGACGCGTCACGGACGCCGCCCTGGTGACCGGCCCGGCCGCGCACTGGTTCGGGTGGGGCCCGCAGGCGTACGACGAGCTGGCGGGCGCGGTCGTGGCCGGTCACGTACTGGAGTGCGGCACCCAGGCGACGGGCGGCAACTACTCCTTCTTCGGCGCGCACGACGTGCGCCGCCCCGGCTTCCCGCTCGCCGAGATCCGCCGGGACGGCTCCTGCGTCGTCACCAAGCACCCGGGCACGGGCGGCGTCGTCGACACCGGCACGGTGACCGCGCAGCTCCTCTACGAGACGGGCGGCGCACGGTACGCCGGGCCGGACGTCACGGCCCGCCTGGACACCGTCACGCTGACGCGGGAGGGGCCGGACCGGGTGCGGGTGAGCGGCGTACGGGGCGAGGCGCCGCCGCCCGCCCTCAAGACGGGACTCACCCGCGTCGGGGGCTGGCGCAACGAGGTCGTCTTCGTCCTCACCGGGCTCGACGTGGAGGCGAAGGCGGAGCTGGTGCGCGCACAGGTCGAGGACGCGCTCGACGCGGCCGAGGCGCGTCCGGCGCAGGTGCGCTGGGAGCTGGCGCGCACCGACCGGGAGGACGCGGACACCGAGGAGCGCGCGAGCGCCCTGCTGCGGCTCGTCGTGCGGGACGCGGACGCGGAGAAGGTCGGGCGGGCGGTGAGCGGGGCGGCGGTGGAGCTGGCGCTCGGCAGCTACCCGGGCTTCCACGTGACGGCGCCGCCGGGGAAGGGGGCGCCGTACGGGGTGTTCTCGGCGGCGTACGTGCCCAGGGCACAGGTGCCGCACGTGGCGGTGCTGCCGGACGGGACCTCGCGGGCCGTGCCCGGGCCGGTACGGACGCGCCCGCTGGTCCCCGTTCCCGCGCCGGAGCTGCCGCGCCCGCTGCCCTCCGGCCCGACGCGGCGGGCGCCGCTCGGCCTGGTGGCCGGGGCCCGCAGCGGGGACAAGGGCGGTGACGCGAACGTCGGGCTCTGGGTCCGCACGGAGGAGGCGTGGCGGTGGCTGGCCCACCACGTGACGGAGGCGCGCCTGCGGGAACTCCTCCCCGAGGTACGCGACTTGCCGGTCACCCGCACCGTCCTCCCCCGGCTCCGCGCGCTGAACTTCACCGTCACGGGGCTGCTGGGGGAGGGGGTGGCGTCCCAGGCCCGCTTCGACCCGCAGGCCAAGGCGCTGGGGGAGTGGCTGCGGTCCCGCCGCACGGAGATCCCGGAGGCCCTGCTGTGACCCGGTCCGGGACCGTGCCGGTGTGCGGCTCCGCCGCGCGGGCGCGACCAGCCACGACGCACCCGCACGCAACCCCGGGCCCCGCAGGGCCACGGGAAGGGGCGGGCAGGGGGAAAAGCCCCCCGGCGCCGGGCGCCGATGACCCGCCGCCGTCACCCGCCCGCCGCCCCCGGCGCCCCGCGCCGGGCCCCGTCGCACCGCCCGGCGGCTGACCGCCTCCGCGCCGGGTGCCGACACCCACCGCCGACACCTCCGCCCCCGCCCCGCGCGAGCGAACGCCCCCCACCCCCCGCGCCCAGCACCCCCGTCCCCCGGAGAGGCCCCGCCCATGCCCACCCTCCCCACCGCACTCGACCCCACCGCCCCCGCCTACGCCTCCCACCGCGCCGCCACCCTCGCCAAGCTCGCCGCCCTCCAGGAAGCCCACGCCGGCGCCCTCGCCGGCGGCGGCGACAAGTACCTCGCCCGGCACCGCGCGCGCGGCAAGCTCCTCGCCCGGGAGCGCGTCGAGCTGCTGCTCGACCCCGACACCCCGTTCCTGGAGCTCTCCCCCCTCGCCGCGTGGGGCAGCGACTACCCCGTCGGCGCCTCGATGGTCACCGGCATCGGCGTCGTGGAGGGCGTCGAATGCCTCATCACCGCCAACGACCCCACCGTCCGCGGCGGCGCCTCCAACCCCTGGACCCTGAAGAAGGCCCTGCGCGCCAACCAGATCGCGTACGAGAACCGGCTCCCCTGCATCAGCCTCGTGGAGTCCGGCGGCGCCGACCTGCCCTCCCAGAAGGAGATCTTCATTCCGGGGGGCGCCCTCTTCCGGGACATCACCCGCCTCTCCGCCGCCGGCATCCCCACCGTCGCCGTCGTCTTCGGCAACTCCACCGCCGGCGGCGCCTACGTCCCCGGCATGTCGGACCACACGGTGATGATCAAGGACCGGTCCAAGGTGTTCCTCGGCGGCCCGCCCCTGGTGAAGATGGCCACCGGCGAGGAGAGCGACGACGAATCGCTCGGCGGCGCCGACATGCACGCCCGCACCTCCGGCCTCGCCGACCACTACGCCGTGGACGAGCACGACGCCCTGCACCAGGCCCGGCGCGTCGTCGCCCGCCTCAACTGGCGCAAGGCACACCCCGACCCGGACCCGGAGACGGTTCAGGAGCCCCGCTACGACCAGGAGGAACTCGCCGGGATCGTCCCCGGCGACCTCAAGACCCCCTTCGACCCGCGCGAAGTCGTCGCCCGCATCGTCGACGCCTCCGACTTCGACGAGTTCAAGCCGCTGTACGGGACGAGCCTGGTCACCGGCTGGGCGCGCCTGCACGGCTATCCCGTGGGCATCCTCGCCAACGCCCAAGGCGTCCTCTTCAGCGCCGAGTCGCAGAAGGCCGCCCAGTTCGTCCAGCTCGCCAACCAGCGCGACATCCCGCTGCTGTTCCTGCACAACACCACCGGCTACATGGTCGGCAAGGAGTACGAGCAGGGCGGCATCATCAAGCACGGCGCGATGATGATCAACGCCGTCGCCAACTCCAGGGTCCCGCACCTGTCCGTCCTCATGGGCGCCTCGTACGGAGCCGGGCACTACGGCATGTGCGGGCGCGCCTACGACCCCCGCTTCCTCTTCGCCTGGCCCACCGCGAAGTCCGCCGTGATGGGCCCGCAGCAGCTCGCCGGGGTGCTGTCGATCGTCGCCCGCGCCTCCGCCGCCGCGAAGGGGCAGCCGTACGACGAGGAGGGGGACGCCGCCCTGCGCGCGGTGGTGGAGCAGCAGATCGAGTCCGAGTCCCTCCCGATGTTCCTGTCCGGGCGGCTGTACGACGACGGGGTCATCGACCCCCGCGACACCCGCACCGTCCTCGGCCTGTGCCTGTCCGCGATCCACACCGCCCCCGTCGAGGGCGTGCGCGGCGGCTTCGGCGTCTTCCGGATGTGAGGCACCCCATGACCGAACGCGAGCCCTCCGTGATCAACACCCTGCTCGTCGCCAACCGCGGCGAGATCGCCTGCCGCGTCTTCCGCACCTGCGCCGAGCTGGGCATCGGCACCGTCGCCGTGCACTCCGACCCCGACGCGGACGCCCTGCACACCCGTACGGCGGATGTGTCCGTACGGCTGCCGGGCGCGGCCCCCGCCGACACCTATCTGCGCGGCGAGCTGATCGTGAAGGCCGCCCTCGCCGCGGGGGCGGACGCCGTGCACCCCGGATACGGGTTCCTCTCCGAGAGCGCCGGCTTCGCCCGCGCCGTCACCGACGCCGGACTCACCTGGATCGGCCCGCCCCCGGCCGCCGTCGAGGCCATGGCGTCCAAGACCCGCGCCAAGGAGCTGATGGCGAAGGCGGGCGTGCCGCTGCTCGCCCCCGTCGACCCGGCCGCCGCGACGGAAGCCGACCTGCCCCTGCTGCTCAAGGCGGCGGCGGGGGGCGGCGGACGCGGCATGCGCGTCGTCCGGGAACTCGCGCACCTGGAAGAGGAGTTGGCGGCGGCGTCCGCCGAGGCGCGGTCCGCCTTCGGCGACGGCGAGGTCTTCGCCGAGCCCTACGTCGAACGCGGACGCCACATCGAGGTGCAGGTCCTCGCCGACGCGCACGGCACCGTCTGGGCGCTCGGCACCCGCGACTGCTCGCTCCAGCGCCGGCACCAGAAGGTGATCGAGGAGGCTCCCGCGCCGGCGCTCACCGACGCCCAGCGGCACACCCTGCACGACGCCGCCACCGCCGCCGCCCGCGCCGTCGGATACGTCGGCGCGGGCACCGTCGAGTTCCTCGTCGACGAGGGCGGCAGGGCGTACTTCCTGGAGATGAACACCCGCCTCCAGGTCGAACACCCGGTCACCGAGGCCGTGTTCGGCATCGACCTGGTCGCCCTCCAGATCCGCGTCGCCGAGGGCCGCGCGCTCCCGCCGACGCCCCCGGACGCGCACGGGCACGCCGTGGAGGCCCGGCTGTACGCCGAGGACCCCGCCCACGACTGGCAGCCCCAGACCGGCGTCCTGCACGCCCTGGACGTGCCCACCGGGCCCGGACTGCGCCTGGACACCGGCTTCGTGAGCGGCGACACCGTCGGCGTGCACTACGACCCCCTGCTCGCCAAGGTCGTCGCGCACGCGCCCACCCGCGCCGAAGCCGTCCGCGCCCTCGCGCACGCCCTCGCCCGCACCCGCGCGCACGGCCCCGTCACCAACCGGGACCTCCTCGTGCGCTCCCTGCGCCACCCCGACTTCCGGGCCGCCCGCCACGACACCGGGTTCTACGGCCGCCACCTGGACGCCCTCACCGCCCCGCCCCCCGGCGAGGCCCTGGCCGCCGTCGCCGCCGCCCTCGCGGACGCCGCCGCGCGGGGCGGCCGCTTCGGCGGGGCGTGGCGGAATGTCCCGTCCCAGCCGCAGACCAAGACCTACAACGGGCACGAGGTCCGCTACCGGCGCGAACGCGACGGCGGCTACCGCGTGGAGGGCGTCGAACGCGTCGTGTCCGTCACCCCGCACGAGGTCGTCCTCGAAACCGGCGGGGTGCGGCGCCGCCACCGCGTCCGGACGTACGCGCACACCGGCCGCGGCGGCTCCGCGCCCGTGCGCACCGTGTACGTCGACACCCCCGCCGGCTGCCACGCCCTCACCCCCGCCCCCCGCTTCCCCGACCCCGCCGCGCGCACCGCCCCCGGCTCCCTGCTCGCCCCCATGCCGGGGACGGTCGTACGGGTCGCCGAAGGGCTCGCGGAGGGCGTCCGGGTGACGGCGGGGCAGCCCCTGCTGTGGCTGGAGGCCATGAAGATGGAGCACCGCGTCACCGCTCCCGCCTCCGGCACGCTCACCGCGCTCCACGCCGTCCCCGGCCGCCAGGTCGAGGTCGGCGCCCTGCTCGCCGTCGTCACGGACACCAGTGCACAGGAGGACCAGGAAGCATGAGCACCACCATGATCAGCAGTGTCGTCGAGACCGAGGAGCAGCGGGCCCTCCGCGCCGCCGTCGCCGCCCTCGGCAAGCGCTACGGGCGCGACTACTTCACCGGGGTCGTCGCCGACGGCGCACACCCCGACGCCCTGTGGGCGGAGGCCGCCGAGCTCGGCTACCTCGGCGTCAGCATTCCCGAGGAGTACGGCGGCGGAGGCGGCGGCATCGCGGAACTCTCCATCGTGCTGGAGGAGTTGGGGGCCGCCGGGTCGCCGCTGCTCATGATGGTCGTCTCGCCCGCCATCTGCGCCACCGTCATCGCCCGCTTCGGCACCGACGCGCAGCGGCGGCAGTGGCTGCCCGGCCTCGCCGACGGCAGCCTCACCATGGCCTTCGGCATCACCGAGCCCGACGCCGGGTCCAACTCCCACCGCATCACCACCACCGCTCGCCGCGACGGCGACCACTGGGTCCTCACCGGCCGCAAGGTGTTCGTCTCCGGCGTCGACATCGCCGACGCCACCCTGATCGTCGGCCGTACGGAGGACGCCCGCACCGGCAGCCTCAAGCCCTGCCTGTTCATCGTCCCCCGCGAGGCCCCCGGCTTCGGGCGCTCGCGGATCGACATGGAACTCCAGGCCCCGGAGAAGCAGTTCGAGCTGGTCCTGGACGACGTACGGCTGCCCGCCGACGCCCTGGTGGGCGACGAGGACGCCGGGCTGCTCCAGCTCTTCGCCGGGCTCAACCCCGAGCGCATCATGACCGCCGCGTTCGCCGTCGGCATGGCCCGCTACGCCCTCGGCAGGGCGGTGGCGTACGCCAAGGAGCGCACCGTCTGGAAGACGCCGATCGGCGCCCACCAGGCCGTCGCGCACCCCCTCGCGCAGGCGCACATCGAGATCGAGCTGGCCCGCCTGATGATGCGCAAGGCCGCCGCTCTGTACGACGCGGGCGACGACATGGGCGCGGGGGAGGCCGCCAACATGGCGAAGTACGCGGCCGCCGAAGCCTGTGTGAAGACCGTCGACCAGGCCGTCCACACCCTCGGCGGCAACGGCCTCACCCGCGAGTACGGCCTCGCCCAGCTCATTGTCGCCTCCCGGGTCGCCCGGATCGCCCCCGTCAGCCGGGAGATGATCCTCAACTTCGTCTCCCACCAGTCCCTGGGGCTCCCCAAGTCGTACTGAGCCCCACCGGCCCCCACGGGGCCGCGCCCGGACCCCGGCCGGCCCGCGCCGGGGTCTCCCCGAGCCGCACCCCGTACCCGCATCCTGTCCGTCCACCCACCGCGCGCGGCCGCCGCACCGGCCGTGCGCACCGTCGCACCACCGTGCCGAAGGGGACCGTCACACCATGGTGTTCCACAGCGAGTACGCCGATGTGCCCGACGTCGAACGTCCCGTCCACGAGGCGGTCCTCGGACACGCCGCCCACTACGGCGACACCCCCGCGCTCGTCGACGGGACGAACGGCACCACCCTCACCTACGCCCAACTCGACGCCGGACACCGCCGGATCGCCGCCGCCCTGGCCGCGTCCGGCCTGCGCAAGGGCGACGTGCTGGCCCTGCACAGCCCCAACACCATCGCCTACCCGGCGGTCTTCTTCGCCGCCACCAGGGCCGGCGCCGCCGTCACCACCGTGCACCCGCTGGCCACCGCCGAGGAGTTCGCCAAACAGCTCCGCGACTCCTCGGCCCGCTGGATCGTCACGGTGTCGCCCCTGCTGGAGACGGCGAAACGCGCCGCCGGACTCAGCGGCGGCGTCACCGAGATCCTCGTCTGCGACAGCGCCCCCGGCCACCGCTCCGTACTCGACCTGCTCGCCTGCACCGACCCCGAGCCGCAGATCGCCGTCGACCCCCGCGAGGACATCGCCGCCCTGCCCTACTCCTCGGGCACCACCGGCACCCCCAAGGGCGTCATGCTCACCCACCACTCCATCGCCACCAACATGGCCCAGCTCGACCCGTTCATCCCGATGAAGCCGGGCGACCGCGTCCTCGCGGTCCTCCCCTTCTTCCACATCTACGGCCTGATGGCGCTGGTCAACCAGCCCCTCTCGCACGGCGCGACCGTCGTCACCCTGCCCCGCTTCGAACTCGACCAGTTCCTCCGGGCCATCCAGGACCACCGGGTCAACGCCCTCTTCGTCGCCCCGCCGATCGTCCTCGCGCTGGCCAAGCACCCCGCCGTCGAGCGCTACGACCTCTCCTCGCTGGAGTACGTCGTCAGCGCAGCGGCCCCCCTCGACGCGAACCTCGCGCAGGCCTGCGCGGACCGCCTCGGGCTGCCGCCGGTCCTCCAGGCGTACGGAATGACCGAACTGTCGCCGGGGACCCACGTGGTGCCGCTGGACGCCCCCAGCCCCCCGCCCGGCACCGTCGGCAAGCTCCTGCCGCGCACCGAGCTGCGCATCCTGTCCCTGGAGACCCCCGGCAAGGACCTCGGCGTCGGCGAGGCGGGCGAGATCGCCGTCCGGGGCCCGCAGCGGATGAAGGGCTACCTCGGCCGCCCCGACGCCACCGCCGAGAT
The DNA here is from genome assembly GCF_044751045.1 of Streptomyces sp. NPDC088745. Lineage (NCBI taxonomy): Bacteria > Bacillati > Actinomycetota > Actinomycetes > Kitasatosporales > Streptomycetaceae > Streptomyces > Streptomyces sp. NPDC088745. The sequence continues at coordinate 336,294 of NZ_JBIVLB010000001.1, read as the reverse complement.
GATCGACGCCGACGGCTGGGTGCACACCGGCGACATCGGCCGCGTCGACGCCGACGGCTGGCTCTTCGTCGTCGACCGCGTCAAGGAACTCATCAAGTACAAGGGCTTCCAGGTGGCCCCCGCCGAACTCGAAGCCCTCCTGCTCACCCACGAAGACATCGCGGATGCCGCCGTGATCGGGGTACGCGACGAGGACGACAACGAGATCCCCAAGGCATACGTCGTCCGACAGGCGCACGCCGCACACCTCACGGAGGAGGACGTGATCACCCATGTCGCCGAACGCGTCGCCCCGTACAAGAAGGTGCGCCGCGTGGAGTTCGTCGACGCGGTGCCCCGTGCCGCCTCCGGCAAGATCCTGCGCCGGGAGCTCCGAGAAAGGGAACAGCGACAGTGACACGCCAGGCCCTCGCCCCCACCACGCACGACCGCGGCATCACCACCCTCACCCTCGACTCGCCGGCGAACCGCAACGCCCTCTCGGCGTCGCTCGTCGGCGAGCTGAGCCGGTCCCTCGAACGCTGCGGCAAGGACGCCTCGGTGCGGGCGGTGGTGCTCGCGCACAACGGCAACACCTTCAGCGCGGGCGCCGACCTGAAGTCGCCGGCCAGCCCGTACGCGTTCGTCGCCCTGCTGCGGCAGATCGCCGAACTGCCGAAGCCGGTGATCGCGCGCGTCGACGGGCACGCGCGGGCGGGCGGGCTCGGCCTGCTCGCCGCCTGCGACATGGCGTTCGCGACCATAGCCTCCGACTTCGCCTTCTCGGAGGTGCGCATCGGGGTCGCCCCCGCCGTCATCTCGATCCCGCTGCTGCCCCGGCTCGACCCCAGGGCGGCCTCCCGGTACTTCCTCACCGGGGAGGTCTTCGCCGGGCCGCGCGCCCAGGAGATCGGGCTGCTCACCGAGACGGCGCCGGACGTGGACGCCGTCCTCACGCCGGTGCTGGACGCGCTGCGCAGGGCGTCCCCGCAGGGGCTCGCCGAGACCAAGCGGCTGCTGACGGCCGAGATGCGCAACGCCTTCGACCGGGACGCGGAGGACCTGGTACAACGCTCGGCAGCGCTGTTCGCGTCCGCCGAGGCACGCGAGGGCGTCACCGCACACCTCGAACGACGGGACCCCGCGTGGCTGTTGTGACCACCCCCAAGCAGGACCGCAGCCGCGTCACCCGGCAGCGGCTGCTGGAGGCCGCCGTGGCCTGCCTCGCCGAACGCGGCTGGGCGGGCTCCACGGTGTCCGTCGTCGCCGAACGGGCGGGCGTCTCCCGGGGAGCCGCCCAGCACCACTTCCCGACCCGCGAGGACCTGTTCACCGCCGCCGTCGAGTACGTCGCCGAGGAACGCTCCCGCGCCCTGCGCGCCCTGCCGGGGCACCATACGGCGGCCGTCGTCGGCGCGCTGGTCGACCTCTACACCGGCCCCCTCTTCCGGGCCGCCCTGCACCTGTGGGTCGCCGCCTCCAACGAGGAGCAGCTGCGTGCCCGGGTCACCGAGCTGGAGGCCAGGTTCGGCCGCGAGAGCCACCGCATCGCGGTGGAACTCCTGCACGCCGACGAGACCCGCCCCGGAGTGCGCGAGATCGTCCAGGGCTTCCTGGACATGGCCCGCGGCCTCGGCCTCGCCAACCTGCTCACCGACGACACCGCCCGCCGCGACCGGGTGGTCGCCCAGTGGGCGCACCTGCTGGAGGCGGCGCTCGGCGCCCCCGCGCCGGAACGCGGATAAGAGGCTCCCCCCCGGGTCACGGGCGGGGGGAGCTCCCGGGCCACGGGCGGGGGGCGCCCCCCCGGAGGACGCCCCCTGCCCGTTCACCCGCTCGTCGTGCGTACGTCCGCGGAACTCAGCCCGCGATGTCCCCGAAGCCGTCGATCTCCTGCGGGCCGCGGGCGCCGGGACCCACGTACCGCGCCGACGGGCGCACCAGCCGGCCGGTGCGCTTCTGCTCCAGGATGTGCGCCGACCACCCGGCCGTGCGGGCACAGGTGAACATCGACGTGAACATGTGCGCCGGGACCTCCGCGAAGTCCAGCACGATCGCCGCCCAGAACTCCACGTTCGTCGCCAGCACCCGGTCCGGACGCCGCGCGTGCAGCTCCTCCAGCGCGGCCTTCTCCAGCGCCTCCGCCACCTCGAAGCGCGGGGCCGCCAGCTCCTTGGCCGTGCGCCGCAGCACGCGCGCACGCGGGTCCTCCGCGCGGTACACCCGGTGCCCGAAGCCCATCAGGCGCTCGCCCTTGTCGAGGGCCTGGCGCACGTACGCGCGGGCGTCACCGGTGCGCTCGATCTCCTCGATCATGCCGAGCACCCGGGACGGCGCACCGCCGTGCAGCGGCCCGGACATGGCGCCCACCGCCCCCGACAGCGCGGCGGCGACATCGGCCCCGGTGGAGGCGATCACCCGCGCGGTGAACGTGGAGGCGTTCATGCCGTGCTCCGCCGCCGAGGTCCAGTACGCGTCGACCGCCTTGATGTGCTTGGGGTCCGGCTCGCCGCGCCAGCGGATCATGAACCGCTCGACCACCGACTCGGCCTTGTCGATCTCGCGCTGCGGCACCATCGGCAGCCCCTGGCCGCGGGCCGACTGGGCGACGTACGACAGCGCCATGACCGCGGCCCGCGCCAGGTCGTCGCGGGCGGTGGTCTCGTCGATGTCCAGCAGCGGTTTCAGGCCCCACACCGGGGCGAGCATCGCCAGCGCCGACTGCACGTCGACCCGGATGTCGCCGGAGTGCACGGGGATCGGGAACGGCTCGGCGGGCGGCAGCCCCGGGTTGAAGGCGCCGTCGACCAGCAGGCCCCACACGTTCCCGAAGGACACGTGCCCGACCAGGTCTTCGATGTCGACACCCCGGTAACGGAGCGAGCCGCCCTCCTTGTCCGGTTCGGCGATCTCCGTTTCGAACGCGACGACTCCCTCGAGTCCGGGTACGAAGTCGGACATCAGGCGGCTCCTCTATGCGTGTAGGCCAAGCGGCGGGAGGCAGGAACGATACCCCTGCTGTGGAGGGGCGACAGCGGCTCCACCCCGGATTTTGGCGGGTTCCACCGATGCGGGGAAGCGTGAGAACAGGCACACTGCACGACCCGCTTCCGAGAGGGTTGAGGCCGGTTGCGGGTGGGAAGACTGCGCCCGCGCCTCGTCGCCCGGCGCGCACCCTCTGTGCGGGGGCTCCGCACCCCCTGCGGCAGGATGGCCCCGTGCCGAACACAGCTCCCGCCGCGTCCGACCCCTCCTCCTCGCCCTTCTCCGGGGGGCGCGCCCCCGACCCCGCCGCCATGCGCGAGCAGTACCGCGGCGAGCCCCTCGCCGAGCGGGCGCTCGCCGCCACCCCGATGGAACAGTTCGCCCACTGGTTCCAGCAGGCGGTCGACGCGGGCCTGGACGAGCCCAACGCCATGGTCGTCGCCACCGCCACCCCCGACGGCCGCCCCAGCACCCGTACGGTGCTCCTGAAGGCCTACGACGGCGACGGCTTCGTCTTCTTCACCAACTACGACTCCCGCAAGGGCACCGAACTGGCCGCGAACCCGCACGTCTCGCTGCTCTTCCCCTGGCACCGCATCGCCCGCCAGGTCATCGTCACCGGCACCGCCGCCCGCGTCTCCCGCGCCGAGACGGCCGCCTACTTCCGCACCCGCCCGCACGGCTCGCAGCTCGGCGCCTGGGCCAGCGACCAGTCCCGCCCCATCGCCTCCCGCGAGGAACTCACCACCGCCTACGACGCGTTGGCCGCCCGCTACCCCGAGGGCGAGAAGGTCCCCGTGCCGCCGCACTGGGGCGGCTTCCGCGTCACCCCGGAGACGGTCGAGTTCTGGCAGGGCCACCAGAACCGCCTCCACGACCGCCTGCGCTACGTGAGCACCGGCCCCGGCGCCTGGTCCGTGGAACGCCTCAACCCCTGAAACACACCCCGTGAACGCAGAACCCCGCGGGCTCTGGTCCCCTCCGAGGAGGGGGCCGGCCGGACACACCGGCGAGCCCGCGGGGCGGTGACTGCTTGGGATGGGAACCGGCTGCGCCGGCTACCGCACTGAGTGCGACGACGGGCAACTAGCCCGCAGCCACCTCACGAGTCCGGAAAGAAATCACTTCCGAATCACCTCCTTTCAGTGTGCGTCACACATTAGGAGCCCTTCCGGGGCGGCTCAACCGAATTAACGCGGCACCTCGGTCCCCCCGAGGCGGGTGTGCTCCGCGACACGGCGGAGCTGAATGATCGGGACGTGCAGCACGAGTGAACGCCTGCGGGGGCGCCGGGGCGCGCGGGCCTTCCGGTCCGGTACGGGGAGGGGCGCCCGGCGCTCCGGGCCGACCCGGAGGGGTGGGCGGTGGAGCGGCGGCGGACGCCGTCAGTGCCGGAAGAAGATCCGGTCGCCGTACTCGCTCATCACGCGTCCGTTCCACTCGTGGCCGCCGTCCACGTTCCCCGACCGCAGCAGCGGCACCTCGACGCCGCGCTCCGCGAGCTCACCGGCGGCGGCCGCCATGACCGCCTGCATCAGGGCCGTGGTGACCACCGTCGAGGCGGGCGCGAAGGGGGCGTCGATGCCCTCCGTCGTCAGTTCCGCGTCACCGACCGCGATCTTGCTGTCCAGCACGATGTCGCAGTGGTCCTTGAGGAAGCTGCCCGACCTGTGGCGCGACCTGGTGTCCTGCGCGTACGCCACGGACGTGACGCCGATGACCTTCAGCCCCAGGGCGCGCGCGTTCATCGCCATCTCGACGGGCAGCGCGTTGCGCCCGGACAGGGAGATCACCACGAGTACGTCACCGGGCTTGGCGGGGCTGCTGTCGAGCACCGCGCCCGCGAGGCCGTCCACGCGTTCCAGGGCGGAGCCCAGGGTGGCGGGCATGACGTCGACGCCGACGACACCGGGCACCGCGAGGAGGTTCATCAGGGCGAGCCCGCCCGCCCGGTAGACGACGTCCTGCGCGGCGAGCGAGGAGTGCCCGGCGCCGAACGCGAAGAGCCGGCCCCCGGCGGCGACGGTGTCGGCGATCGCGGTCCCGGCGGCGGCGATCGCGTCGCCCTCCTCGTCCCGTACCCGGTGGAGCAGGCCGATCGCGGCGTCGAAGAACTGACCGGCCAGTTTGTTCTCGCTCATCGCGGAGGGCCCTTCCAGTGGCGGTTTCGTGGGAGTTGCCGGGAATGCGGGGCGGTTACCCAAGGTTACGAACAGGGGCGGCGTCCGTGCCGCGGATCACGTTGCGGTCTTGAGCCGCGACCTGTCAATACGGCCCCGCCCCGGCCCGGCACGGTTGTCGGTGCGATGCGTCAGAATTGGGACAGGGCCGGCGCAGGACGACTGAGCACAACCGAGTACGAAGACCGAGCGCACGACGATTTCTGTCACAGCACCGAGGGGCACACATGTCCGGACTGATCGACACCACGGAGATGTATCTCCGCACCATCCTCGAACTCGAGGAGGAGGGCGTCGTCCCCATGCGCGCCCGCATCGCCGAGCGCCTTGACCAGAGCGGCCCGACGGTCAGTCAGACCGTCGCCCGCATGGAGCGCGACGGCCTGGTGACGGTCGCGGGCGACCGCCACCTGGAATTCACCGAGGAGGGCCGCCGACTGGCCACGCGCGTGATGCGCAAGCACCGGCTCGCCGAGTGCCTGCTCGTCGACGTGATCGGGCTGGAGTGGGAGCAGGTGCACGCCGAGGCGTGCCGCTGGGAGCACGTGATGAGCGAGGCGGTCGAGCGCCGCGTCCTCGAACTGCTCCGCCACCCCACCGAGTCCCCGTACGGCAACCCGATCCCGGGTCTGGAGGAGCTCGGCGAGAAGTCCGAGGCCGACCCGTTCCTGGACGCGGGCATGGTCAGCCTGAGCGAGCTGGCGCCGGGTCCGGAGGGCAAGACCGTCGTCGTACGGCGCATCGGCGAGCCCATCCAGACCGACGCCCAGCTGATGTACACGCTGCGCCGCGCCGGCGTGCAGCCCGGTTCGGTGGTCAGCGTGACGGACTCGCCCGGCGGTGTGCTGGTCGGCAGCAGCGGCGAGGCGGCCGAGCTGGACGCGGAGACGGCCTCGCACGTCTTCGTCGCCAAGCGCTGAGACGTCTCCGCCTCGAAGGTCAACGGCGGGCCGGGGGACGGGACTTGAGGTCGCGTTCCCCGGCCCGCTTCCGCACCGGAATGCCAGCGGCCGGACGGATCGCGTGCCACGCTGTGTCTGCGGCACATGAACCGGGGCACCAGAGGTGAACGAGGGCTGCCGGCCGGGCCCGTCGCACGGCCGGGGAGGAGGCGGGAGATGCGCCCGTCGTACGCACCGCACGAGCACGCACCGCACGCGAGCGGCCCGCACCGACGCGCGCCGCACGCGAGCGGCCCGCACCGACGCGCGCCGCACGCGAGCGGCCCGTACGCGGAGGGCCCCGGCGCCCTGAGGCGCCGGGGCCTGTCCTCCCCTGTGCCGGCCTGGAGCCCCGAGCTCTTCAGGCCGGCCCCCGCGGACCGTCTTCCCCGAGCGGCCCGCCTCCCGCAGAAGATCTCCCCTCGGCGGCGAACGCCAATCCTTGAGCGCTGTCACTCGAAAGAGGGCTCTTGGCCGCTCCGCCCCGATCTTCGAATATGGGTTCGATGACATGGAGACGGCGGACGTCAGCAGGCGAGGGACGAGCACGCACGATCCGTACGAGAAGGGGGTGCCAGGTCATATGGTGCGGCGCATCGACGTGACCGGAGCAGACGGCGTACGCCTCGCCGCCTGGGAGTTCGCCGACCCGCCCAAGGAGGGCGGCGACCTGGAGCGGCTCCCCGGCGTCTTACTGCTGCACGGCCTGATGGGCCGCTCCTCGCACTGGGCGGCCACCGCCCGGTGGCTCTCCGAGCGGCACCGGGCCGTCGCCCTCGACCAGCGCGGCCACGGCCGCAGCGAGAAGCCCTCCGAAGGCCCCTTCTCCCGGGACGCCTACGTCGCGGACGCGGAGGCGGTGGTGGAGGAGCTGGGACTGGGCCCGGTCACCCTGGTGGGGCACTCCATGGGCGCGCTGACGGCCTGGCAGCTCGCCGCCAAGCGGCCGGACCTGGTGCGCGCCCTGGTCGTCTGCGACATGCGCGCCTCCGCGCTCGGGGCCGCCTCCCAGCGGGAGTGGGAGGACTGGTTCAAGGCCTGGCCGGTGCCGTTCGCGACGCTCGCGGACGTACGGAAGTGGTTCGGCGAGGACGACCCCTGGGTGGAGCGGCCCTCCCCGGCGCGCGGCGAGTTCTTCGCGGAGGTGATGGCCGAGCGGGCGGACGGCTGGCGTCCGGTCTTCTCCCGCCGTCAGATGCTGCTGTCCCGGGCGACCTGGGTGCACGACGCGCACTGGGACGAGCTCTCCCAGGTGCGGTGCCCGACGCTGGTCGTGCGCGGCCTGGACGGCGAGCTGGGCCGCGCGGAGGCCCAGGAGATGGTGCGGGTGCTGCCGCGCGGCCAGTACGCGGAGGTGGTGGACGCCGGTCATCTCGTCCACTACGACCAGCCGGACGGCTGGCGCGCGGCCGTCGAGCCCTTCCTGGAGGAGGTCGCGGGCGAGCCCGTGCCGGGCCGGTAGCGGGACGGCGCCCGGGAGCGCCGCCCCGCCCGCGGCCGGCTACCCCTTGCTCACCGCCGCCAGGATCTCCGGCAGCCGGGCGGCGGTCCGGGGCGCGGCGACCCGCAGCCCGCCCCAGGTGACCAGGGCCCCGTACGCCACCCCCAGCGGCAGCAGGAACCACGTGGCGGTCCCGGCGAGGTGCAGCCACACCGTCAGCGCGATCAGCGGGCCGCACACCACCGCCGACACCACGAGCCCCACCACCAGCGACATCCAGGCCAGCGACCCCTGCCCGGGGGCCACGTTCTTGTACGAGCTGTCCTGCGGGATCGAGTACGGGAACCGGGCCGAGGCCACCAGGCCCGCCGCGAGCAGCGCGCCCAGCAGGGCGAAGGACAGCCCCAGCACCTCGGGGAAGATCGCCCAGCCGTCCGCCAGCGCCGTCGTGAGGCCCGTCACCAGCAGCGTGTACGGCACCGTGATGACCAGCAGCGCCAGCAGCCGCGCCCGCAGCTCCTCGTAGGCGTCCCGCACGGAGGAGATCGTCGTCGCCACCATCCAGAACGCCGAGGTGTCGGTGCCGAACTGGTTGAAGGTCTGCATCCCGAGCATCCCCGCCGCGAAGCACGCCCAGTACGGCGACCCGGTGCCCTGGAGGGCGTTGAACACCGGGACGATGAGCCCGATCGCCAGCGAGGTGATCCACGCGCCCTTGGTCTTCGGGTCGCGCCAGACGTAACGCAGCACCCGCTGCGCGGTGGCCGCCGTGCGCCCGTCCGGCAGCAGCCGGGCCAGCGGCCCCGCCGTGGACTCCTTGCGCGAGCCCCCCGAGGACCCCGGCGCCGCCTGGACGGTCGAGCCGTCCGGCGAGGTCATCAGCTTCACCAGCCCGCGCTCCCACGACCACAGCAGCGCCGCCAGCAGCACCGCGGTGAGCAGCAGTTGCACCGCGCCGCGCCCGTACGCGCCCTCGCTCACGGAGTGCACCGCACCGACCGCGGAGGCGGGCGGCACCCACCGCACCACGTCCGCGACCGGCTCCAGCACCGGCATGCCGCCGGTGGCCGCCAGCCGCTGCCAGCCGAAGTTCACCACCTGGACGCCGACCGCGACGACCAGACCGCTCAGCACGGCCAGGTCCCGCCCGCGCCGGCTGGTCAGCAGCCGTACGTTCGCCGTCGCCACCGCGCGCGCCAGCGCCACACAGGTGAGCACCAGCAGCCCGGCCGCCACGACCGCCGTCAGCGCCGCGAGGAGGCCCCGCGCGACGGCGATCACCGAGCCGACCGCCAGGCACACCGTGAACAGCGGTCCGATGCCCACCAGCGACGCCGCCAGCAGCGCCCGCACCAGCGGCCGCGGCTCCAGCGGCAGCATCACCAGCCGCGAGGGGTCGAGCGTCTCGTCGCCGCTGGGGAAGAACAGCGGCATGAACGCCCACGCGACGGCGAACACCAGCGCCAGCAGCACCGTCACCGTCGGCGCGTACTGCGTGCCCCGCAGCGCGAGCAGCCCCAGCACCAGCAGCGCCGAGAAGAGCAGCACCAGCACGCAGCTCGTGGCGAACGCCGCCGTGCGCCCGGAGGACTGCCGCAGCCCGTTCTTCAGCAGCGCGAGCTTCAGCCGTACGAACACCGGGGTCAGCCCCGTCGAAACGGCCCCGGCGGACGCGCCGCCGGGCGTGCGGCCCGCGACGGCGCTCATCGCGGCGCCCCGCCGCCGAGCCAGTCCAGGCTGTCCCCCGCGTCGCGCCCCTGCGCCCCGACCAGCTCCAGGAACGCGTTCTGGAGCGTCGGCGCGTCGCCGCGCACCTGCGCGAGGGTGCCCTGCGCGCGGATCTGCCCGGCGGCCATCACGGCCACCCAGTCGCACAGCGACTCCACCAGCTCCATCACGTGGCTGGAGAAGACGACGGTGGCGCCGGACGCGGTGTACCGCTCCAGCACGCCGCGGATGGTCTGCGCGGACACCGGGTCCACGCCCTCGAAGGGCTCGTCCAGGAAGAGCACTTCCGGGTTGTGCAGGAGGGCGGCCGCGAGCCCGATCTTCTTGCGCATGCCGGTCGAGTAGTCGACCACCAGCTTGTGCTGCGCGCCCGCCAGGTCCAGTACGTCCAGGAGCTGGGTGGCGCGCTTGTCGACCTCCTCGCCGGGCAGCCCCCGCAACCGCCCGCTGTAGGCCAGGAGTTCCCGCCCCGACAGCCGCTCGAAGAGCCGGAGCCCCTCCGGCAGCACGCCGATCCGCGACTTGACCCGCACCGGGTCCGCCCACACGTCGTGGCCGCCGATGTGCACCGTGCCCCGGTCCGGGCGCAGCAGCCCCGTCACCATGGACAGGGTGGTGGTCTTGCCCGCCCCGTTCGGACCGACCAGCCCGATGAACTTCCCGGCCGGCAGCTCCAGATCGATTCCGGCCACGGCGGTCTGCTCGCCGAACCGCTTCCACAATCCCTGGACACGTACGGCGGCGGGCGGCGCCGCATGCGCTCCGCCCGCCGCTTCGAATGCCTGGTCAGGCATGTCGTCAGCCTTTCGTGGTCCCCGTGGAATACGGGCCCACCTTATGTTCGAACGCGCCCCCGCGCAGCAGCCGCTTCCCGCCCGCAGGCGTACGCGAGCGGGCTGATCAGCTCCTCCGCGTCCGGCAGCCACCGGTTGGCGGGAGTGGGGCGGCGCGCCCACTGCACGGCGCCCATCGCGCCCATCCGGGTCGGCGGGGCCGCCACGAAGTCGCCCTCGCCGCGCGCGACCAGGTCCAGGGTGCTCGGCGCCCAGCCCAACTTGCGCACCAGGTCAGGGATCTTGGCGCCCGCGCCCGGCAGCACGAAGAACAGCAGCCGCCGGTCGGGGGTGCTGGTGACCGGACCGAGGGTGAGCTCCATGCGCTCCATGCGGGCGAGGGCCAGGAAGCCGGCCGTCTCGGGCACGTCGACGGCGTCGAAGGTGCGTCCGGTCGGCAGCAGGATCGAGGCCTTCGGGTTCTTCTGCCACATGCGGCGCGCGGCCACCGCGCTGCCGGTCGCCAGCGTCGCCCAGTCCTTCTTCTCCGGGTGCGCGCCGGGGGCGGCGCAGGTCACGTCGCCGCACGAACAGCGCTCCACCCCCGCCTCGGCCTCCAGCCAGGTCCCGGGGACCACGTCCCAGTGCCGTTCTTCCGCGTACCGCACGGCGCTGTCGAGCAGTTGATCACCGCGCTGCTGGGGGATCTGGGCTGCGTCCGTGACGTCCGTGACTCCGATGGTCTCTTCCACGCACAGCTCAACTGCCCGCACCACCTCCGGTTACGGGCGCGCGCGAGCGGGCGCCGACGCATCGATCCTGCATGTGGGGCGCATCGGTGCACGGGCGGGGGCGCGCAGGTGGGCGGCGTGCGGCGAGCGGGCAACCACAGGAGGGGGGCCGGGAGGTACCGGAAAACGCCTGTGCCTTCCGACATCGCACTCATCTCCGCCATCTCCGCGTATGACCTGCATTCTTTGCATATCCACCGGGCAGTGATGTCCGCGTACGAATTCCACGGAATTCACGAGGACTTCATCCGCGCCCGCACCAGGGGGTACACATGGCAGCCAGGCCGCTCGTCGCCCGACAGCCGAACGAACGGCTCCAGGCGCTCATCCAGGAAGCCGGATGCTCCAACGCCGGACTCGCCCGCAGGGTCAACATGTGCGGCGCGGAGCACGGGCTCGATCTCCGTTACGACAAGACGTCGGTGGCCCGGTGGCTGCGCGGCCAGCAGCCCAGGGGGCGGGCCCCGGGCATCATCGCCGAGGCGCTCGGCCGCAAGCTGGGGCGCACCGTCACCATCGACGAGATCGGCATGGCGAACGGCAAGAACCTGGCGTCCGGCATCGGGCTCCAGTTCTCGCCGACCGTGCTGGGCGCCATCGAGCAGGTCTGCGAGCTGTGGCGCAGCGACGTGGGGCGGCGGGACTTCCTGTCGGGTTCCTCGGTGGCGTCGTCGGCGCTGGTGGAGCCGAGCCGCGACTGGCTGATCACGGGCGCCGACCACCAGGTGGCGCGCACGGCGGGCTCGCGGGTGGGGCCCGGCGACGTGGCGGCGGTGCGGGCGACGACGGAGGCGCTCCAGACGCTCGACCACCGGTTCGGCGCCGGGCACGTGCGCCCGATCGTCGTGCACTACCTCAACAGCGTCGTCTCCGGGCTGCTGTCGGGCTCCTACCGCGAGTCGGTGGGGCGCGAACTCTTCGCCGCCGTCGCCCGGTTGACGGAGCTGGCCGGATACATGGCCGTCGACACCGGGCAGCCGGGGCTGGCGCAGCGGTACTACATCCAGGCGCTGCGGCTCGCGCAGGCGGCCGGGGACCGCGGCTACGGCGGATACGTCCTGGCCGCGTCCATGAGCCACCTGGCCGCGCAGCTCGGGAACCCGCGTGAGATCGCCCAGTTGGCGCGGGCGGCGCAGGAGGGGGCGCGGGGGAGGGTGACACCGCGCGCGGAGGCGATGTTCTACGCGGCGGAGGCGCGCGGGCATGCCCTGCTCGGCGACGAACGCACCTGCGCGGTGGTGTCGGCGAAGGCGCAGAACGCGATGGACAAGGCGCACGACGCGGGCGACACGGGCGATGACCCGGTCTGGATCGCCCACTTCGACCAGGCGTACCTGGCCGACGAGTTGGCGCACTGCCACCGTGACCTGGGGCAGGCGGACGCGGCCGCGCGCCGGGCCCGCGAGAGCCTCGCCGGGCACCCCGACAGCAGGGTGCGCAGGCGGGCCATCGGGCTGGTGCTGCTCGCCTCGGCTCAGGTGCAGCAGCGCGAGGTGGAGGAGGCCTGCCAGACCGGTACGCGGGCGGTGGAACTGCTGAGCACCCTGCGCTCGAACCGGGGCGCGGAGTACCTGGAGGACCTCCAGCAGCGGCTCGCGCCGTACCGCGACGAGCCCGCGGTGCGGGAGTTCGGGGCCCGGATGGAGGTCCAGGCGGCGTGAGGGGGGAGCGTCCCGCCGGGGGCGAGGCTCGTCAACGCGGTGCTTGAACAGCGTCAACTTCCCTCCGTCCGTTACGGGGAGGAGGCGGGGGTACGGCCCTGGCCTGCGCGGATCGTGGGTGCGTGGCCCGAGGGAGGATTCACCCGGTAGCGTGAAGCGGTGATTCCGTCCCTCGCCCGCGCGGCGAGGCCGTTCAGAACCGATGGCAGGAGCCCCCGTTGACGCGAAGCGAGCAGGGTGATGAGCCGCAGCATCCCGCTGTGCGCCCCGCACACGAGGGCGTAGTGCTGCCCCCGGCACAGCAGCAGTGGCAGCCGCCGCAGGCGCCGGGCCCGATGCCGCCGCACGGGCAGAGCTGGGGCCCGCCGTGGGGGCCGGGCGCGCCGCAGGGGCTGCCCCCGGAGCAGCCGCAGCAGGCCGTGTGGGGCGCACCTGCCGCGCCCGACGCCGACGCCGGGCCCACCCAGTACATGCCCGCGGTGCCGGCGGAGCCCGTCGCGCCGGGCAGTGACGGCGAGCCGACGCAGTTCATGCCGCCCGTGCCGTCCGGGCCCGGCGCGCTGCCGCCGGAGGCCCCCGCCGGGCAGCCCGGGACGCAGGCCCAGCAGGCCGGGCCGCTCGACGGCACCGCGTTCCTGGGTCAGCAGGCGCTCCAGCCGCCCGTGGGTTCGGACGCGGACGCCACCCAGTACCTCCCGCCGGTCCCGGCGGACGCCCCGTATGCGCCCAGGCCCGACGGCGTACCGCAGCACCAGCAGGCACCGCAGCACCAGCAGACGCAACATCAGCGGACGCAGCATCAGCAGGCACAGCACCAGCAGGCGCAGCACGGCACGCACGGGGGGCCCGTGCTGCCCGGCGTGCCCGGGGAGCGGCAGCCGCCCGCCGAGTTCGACAGCCTCTTCCGCACCCAGGCGCCGGCCGGCGGCGGGCAGGGCGAGGCGGCCGGGTCCACGCAGCAGATGCCGCGTTTCCTGCCGCCCCGGCAGCAGGAGGCCGAGCAGGAGGAGGCGCGCTACCAGCAGTTCCAGCAGCCCGCCGCGCGGCAGGGCGGCCCCGAGCCGCGGCGGCGCAGGATCTCGCCGGTGCCGATGATCGCCGCCGTGGTGGTCGGCTGCTCGGTGATCGGCCTCGGCATCGGCGCGCTGGCGAGCTTCGGCGGCGACGGCACCGGCGAGGGCGCCGACGCCACGAACACCGCGGCCGGTGCCGAACTGCCCAACCGGGAGACCGCCGCCGAGAAGGTCGCCGACGGAGCGAAGGGCCAGGCGCAGGCGCTGGACAAGCTGCTCGCCGACAGCAACGACAGCCGCGCCTCGGTGATCGACGCGGTGGCCGCCATCGGCCAGTGCGGCGACCTGGCCAAGGCCGCCACCGACCTGCGGGCCGCCGCCACCCAGCGGCGCGGTCTGGTCACCCGGCTGAAGGCCCTGAAGGTCGACAAGCTGGAGGGGCACGAGGCGCTCACCGCCGCGCTCAACGGCGCGTGGGAGGCCTCGGCCGCCGCCGACGACCACTACGCGGCGTGGGCGGACAAGGTGGCGGGCGACAAGGACCGCCTGTGCCGCGGCGGCCGGGCGAAGGCGACCCAGGAGCGGCGCGCGGGCGACCGCGAGAGCGGAAGGGCCTCGCAGCAGAAGCAGCAGGCGGTGAACCCCTGGAACGCGATCGCCGGGAAGTACGGCCTCACCGAGCACCAGGCGAACGAGCTGTGACCCGTGCCCCGCGCGGGGCCTCCGTCCGAGCCCCGCGCGGGACCTTCGTCCGCTCCGGATTCGTATGCCCGTACGATCGACGACCGTGCAAAGTTCAGCGAACCCTTCCCGTCGCGGCCGTCGCTCCACCACCATGGGCGGCATGCCGCTGAATGACATGCCGTGGTGGCGCTGGCGCACTCAGGTGCGTTCCGCGCTGCACATGCTCTCCGACCCCGTCTTCCACCAGGAGTGCTGGCTCGCCGGGGTGGACGGGTACGGGGACATCACCGACGCCGTCTACCGGCTCGTCGAGGACACCTGGCTCGACAACTGGTCCGCCGAGAAGTACGTCGGGTCCATATTCCGGGACCCGGACGAGGCGGCCCTCGTGGACGTGGCCGTGCTCCGGGTCCTGCGGATCATGCACCAGGTCGGCGCGGACGCCCCCGTCTCGGCGTACCTGGCCGACCCCGGCTGGCCCGAGGCCGTGCGCGCCGCCCGCGAGGCGCACGTGCGCATGGCGCAGAGCGACGGCGACGACCCGGACGCGGCTCCCCGCTCGCTGGAGGTCATCCGCATTCTGACCAGGTCGGCCTGAAGCGGCCCGGTGTGCGATCCTCTGGGGTCATGAGCGACCCCAAGCCTGCCGAACAGTCCGAAACCGACCACTACGTCCTCACCCTGTCCTGCCCGGACAAGCAGGGCATCGTGCACGCCGTGTCCAGCTACCTCTTCATGACCGGCTGCAACATCGAGGACAGCAGGCAGTTCGGCGACCACGACACGGGTCTGTTCTTCATGCGGGTCGCCTTCTCCGCCGGGGCCCCGGTGTCGGTGGACAAGCTGCGGGCTAGTTTCGCGGCCGTCGGGGACTCCTTCCGGATGGACTGGCAGATCCACCGGGCCGAGGACCGGATGCGGATCGTGCTGATGGTCAGCAGGTTCGGTCACTGCCTGAACGACCTGCTGTTCCGGTCGCGGATCGGCGCCCTGCCGGTGGAGATCGCCGCCGTCGTCTCCAACCACCCGGACTTCCGCGAGCTGGTCGGCTCGTACGGCATCCCCTTCCACCACATCCCCGTGACGAAGGACACCAAGGCCGCGGCCGAGCAGCGGCTCCTCGACCTGGTGGACGCCGAGAACGTCGAGCTGGTCGTCCTCGCCCGCTACATGCAGGTGCTCTCCGACCACCTGTGCAAGCAGCTCAGCGGCCGGATCATCAACATCCACCACTCCTTCCTGCCGAGCTTCAAGGGCGCCAAGCCCTACCACCAGGCGCACGCGCGCGGAGTGAAGCTGATCGGCGCGACCGCCCACTACGTGACGGCCGACCTCGACGAGGGCCCGATCATCGAGCAGGAGGTCGAGCGGGTCGGCCACGAGGTCACCCCGGAGCAACTGGTGGCGGTCGGCCGCGACGTGGAGTGCCAGGCGCTGGCGCGCGCGGTGAAGTGGCACAGCGAGCACCGGGTGCTGCTCAACGGGCACCGCACGGTCGTGTTCGCCTGACGCTCCCGACGCCTCTGCCGCCCCTTGCCCGAGTGCGCCGTCACAGCCGGGACAGCGAGGCCGCCGCGAACAGCACGTCCCGCACCGCCGCCTTGTCGCCGTCCTGGCCCGCCGCCGCCTCGTGCGGCGGCACGTGTCCGGCCGCGAGCCGGCAGAACTCGACGCCGTCCAGGGCGATGTGCGCCACTTCGTGGTCCGGGACGGCGGCGGCCGCGGGGGAGTCCAGCGGGATGTACCAGTGCCCGCCGCCCGCGCCCTCCACCTCCAGGTGCAGCGTGCGTCCCGGGGCGCCTGCCGCGACCAGTTCCCGCGCGGGAGGCGCGAGACCGGTCCGGCGGCGGGCGGCCAGCGTGCCGGGGAGCAGCCGGGCCGCCAGGTCGACCAGCGCGTGCAGATGCGCCCCCGACGGGGGTTCGTACGGGTAGTCCACGGCCTGCGCGATGTCCTCCGCGTGCACCCAGCACTCGAAGGCCCGCTCCAGGAGCGCGTCCCTGAGCGGCAGCGAGAAGGCTCCGTAGGACACCGCCAGCTCGGCGGAGCCGCGTCCGGCGAAGGACACCGTGCGCACCAGCGTGTGGCTCTGCTCGCGCCAGGGGACGCGCACCGCGCGGGTGGGCGGCTGCCGGGAGCCCCGCCAGTACGCCTCGGTGCGGCCGGTGGGGTCGCCGGGGCCGTCGGACGCGGCCGGGTCGGCCAGGCCCAGCGCGTCGGCCACCAGGCCGTCGACGGTCATCAGATGCCCGATGACCGCGGCCACCGTCGCCTTGCGCCGTACCGGACGGTCCTGCTCGAACCAGCGCAGCTGCACGGGCGCGTGCCACTCGCCGGGGTCGATGTCGGCGAGCAGGGCGTCCAGCCGGGCCGTCTCCGTGTCGTACGGCCGGGCCCAGGCCGGCACCGGGATGCGGGCCGGACGGCGGCCCAGGCAGGCGGCCAGCACCCGGGAGCGCAGCGTCGGGTCCAGGTCGAGGCCGCGTTCGGCCTGGAGCAGGCCCACCGCGTCCCGCAGCCGCAGGGCCTCCTCCGCGCACGGGGCGCACGCGGTGAGGTGCTCCTCCACGGCGAGCGTCTCCTCGGCGGAACAGGCGGCCAGCGCCCAGGCCCCGAGCAGCGACTTGAGCACCCGGTGCGACAGGCCGCCGGCCGTCCGCTCCCGGTGGCCCCCGTGCTCCTCGCTCACAGCGCGCTCCCGAAGCCGGGAGCACCGGGGGCGGTGTCCAGGCCGGAGCCGGGGCCGGAGCCGGGGACGGTGTGCGCCGTCGACAGCAGCTGCAGCCCCAGCCGGAGCCTGCGGCGGGCCTCGTCCTCGGTGATGCTCAGGCGGGACGCGGTCTGCCGGTAGTCGTGCCGCTGGAAGTACGCCAGCTCCAGGGCCTCCCGCAGGGGTGCGGGCATGGACGTCACGATGTAGTCCGCGCGGGCTGCCGCCGCCGCCCGGCACACCTTCAGCTCCAGCTCCTCCGCGGTGCCCTCGCCGTCCGCCAGGGCGGCCGCCTCCGCCTGCCGCAGCCGGTGCACGGCGCGCCGGTGCGTCAGGCGCGCCATCCAGGCCCGCATGGAGCCGTCCTTGGGGTCGAAGGACTGCGGGTTCTCCCAGACGTGGCCGAAGACCTCCCGGGTGACCTGGTCGGCGGCGTCCTCGTCGTCCAGCACCCGGTGCGCCAGGCCGTGCACCAGGGAGGCGAACCTGTCGTACAGCTCGCCCAGCGCCGCCGCCTCGCCCCGCGCCAGCCGCTGCTGCATCCTGCGGTCCCAGCGCGGCGGTGCGTCCTTCGGCATCCCTTCCCCCCAACCCCGGCCCCGTGCCGCCGCGCCCCGCAGCGGCTGCTCTTTCGAATGTAGTGCGAGACCGGGCGGTGCACGCACCTTTGTGGCAAGTGCGCCTGGTACGCAGTTCGGGATGGTAGTGATCCGGTCATCGCGCGCCTCCCGCGCACGGGGCTCACCGGCACCCGGTGTTTCATGGGAGCGCGGCGAGGGCAGCCGCGATGAGGAAGGACTACTTCCGGTTAGTTGAGAGGTCCGACGCGTGACGCTGAAGGTGACAGAGGCAGAGCACGGCGGCTGGGCCGTGCTGCACATCTCCGGCGAACTGGACCTGGTGACCTCGCCGGCCGTGCGGCAGCGCGTGCACGGGGCCGTCGCGGACGGGCGGCACCGGGTGGTGCTGGACCTGTCGGACGTGCTCTTCTGCGACTCCAGCGGGGTGGGGCTGCTGATCGCCGCGCGACGGCTCATGCGCTCGTGCCGGGGGAGCCTGCGGCTGATCCTCCCGGCGCGCGGGGCGGTCGACGGGAGCCATGTGAACCGGGTGCTCGCGGCGCTCGGGGTGCGGCGGCTGTTCGAGGTGTTCCCCGATGTCGACACGGCGGTCGACGACACCGCGCGGGCGCTGTCCGCGTGAACGGCCCGTCCCGTCCGTCGCCCTGGTGTCCGACTGCCCCACCGGTGGATGATTTCCCCGCGGAAACGGCTTCTTCCGCACGTCAAGGACGTACCCTCCCCTGCATGGACAGCGCAGAGTACGAGCGCAAGACGGCGGCCCGTTTCGCCTCCTTCGACCAGGACGGCAACGGTTACATCGACCGCGAGGACTTCAGTGCCGCGGCGGCCGCCATCCTTGCCGAGTTCGGCACGACCGCCCGTTGCGACAAGGGCCAGGCCCTCTACAGCGGGGCCGAGGCGTTCTGGCAGGGGATGGCCGGGATCGCCGACGTCGACGGGGACCAGCGGGTCAGCCGCGACGAGTTCGTGACGGGGGCGGTGAAGCGGCTGCGGGACAACCCGAAGCGGTTCGCCGAGATCGCCCGGCCCTTCCTGCACGCGGCGATCGAGATCGCGGCGGCGGAGGGGGAGGACAGCGGCGTGACGGTCGGGGCGGCCATCCGGCTGCTGCGGGTCCTGGGCGCGGACGAGCGGCGTGCCGAGCAGGTGGCGGCGGCGCTGGACGCGGACGGGGACGGCAGGATCACCGAGGAGGAGACCCTGACCGCCTTCGCGACGTACTACACGGTCGACGGACCCGACCCCCAGTAGCCGGCCCCGTGGGCACCGGTCCCCGGGCGGGCGGTCTCCGCGGCCCGTCCCCGCGTCCGGCCCCGTCGGCGCCCTCCGCTACCCGAACATCTCGCGCAGGCGGTACTTCAGGACCTTGCGGAGGGCCTCGTTGCGGGGGAGGGCGTCGACCACCTCCACCTGCTCCGGGAGCTTGTGCCCGGCCAGGCCCGTCCCGCGGAGGTACGCGACCGCCTCCGCGGGGGCGAGGGCGGCGGAGTCCCGCAGTTCCAGGACCGCGCAGACCCGCTCGCCCCGCTCCGCGTCCGGCAGGCCGATCACGGCCGCGTCCGCCACCGCCGGGTGCTCGTGCAGCAGGTCCTCGATCTCCTTGGCCGAGATGTTCTCCCCCTTGCGGATGATGACGTCCTTGAGGCGGCCGGTGAGGACCAGGTGCCCGGACGGCGTCAGGTGCCCGAGGTCGCCGGTGAGCAGGTAGCCGTCCTGGTCGAAGGTCCCGGCGTCCGCCGCCGCCCCCAGGTAGCCCTGGCACACCGCCTCCCCGCGCAGCCGCACCTCCCCGTCGGTCCCGGCCGGCACCGGCTCGCCCGCCGGATCGGTGATGCGGATCGACATGCCCCGCGGGGGACGGCCCTCGGTGGTGGCGAGGTTCTCGGGGGTGTCGTCCGGGGAACCCATCGTGATCATGGGGACCTCCGTCATGCCGTACCCGTGGGTGAGCTCGCACCCCAGCTCCCGCACCACCGCGTGGTACAGCTCCGGGGGCTTCGGCGCGCCCCCGCCCGCCAGCAGCCGCAGCGTCGGCAGCACGGGGGTGGCCGGGTCCTTGCGCTGCTCGGTCAGGAACATCGAGTAGAACGCCGTCGAGCCGCCCGCCACCGTCACCCCGTGGCGGCGGTATTCGGCCAAAGCGTCCGGCATCGCGAACTGCTCGAAGAGGACGGCCGGGAAGCCGCGGAGGAGCAGCATCACCAGGTAGTCCGGACCGCCGATGTGCGCGTACGGGAAGGCGATCGACCCCACGTCGTCCGGGGCCGGGCGCAGGGCGTGGGCCAGGCAGGAGCCGCCCGCGAGCAGGGAGCGGTCGGTGTGCAGCACGCCCCGGGGGGCGGAGGTGGTGCCCGAGGTCCAGTAGATCCACCGCACGGAGGCTCCGTCGCCGGGCGGGGGCGGCAGGAGGGCCGGGTCGCCGTCCGGCAGCTCGTCGTACGCCCGGAGCACGACGAGGGGGCCGGGGAGACGGCGCGCGAGGCGGCGGGCCATCGACGCGTGGTCGAAGCCGCGCCACTCGCCCGGCACCACCAGGTACTCCGCCTTCGACTCCCGCAGCGCGAAACCGACCTCGCGGTCCCGGTAGAAGGGGATGACCGGCGACTGGACCGCGCCCAGGCGGGCCAGCGCGAGGGAGAGCAGGACGGTCTCGATGCGGGTGGGCAGTTGCCAGACCACCACGCTGCCGGCCCGCACCCCCAGCTCGTACAGCCCGGCGGCGGCCCGCTCGGCGCGCTCCCGCAGCTCGCCGAAGGTGAGGGAGCGGTCCTCCTGGAGGAGCGCCGGGCGGTGCGGGGTGAGGCGGGCGCGGCGCTCCACCAGCTCCCAGAACGTGCCGGAAGCGTCGAGCGGGCGGGCGGTGTGCAGGGGTGAAGTCACGTCACGCTCCCGGTAACTGACGGACAGTCAGAATTGACGGTGAGCGTAGGGCGCTATGCCTTGTCGGTCCAGAGGTCCGGCGGCTAGCCTGATTTCTGACGGGTCATCAGATCCAGTTCAGCAGATCAGCGAACACCCGAAGGGGAGCGCCGGATGGAACTGCCTCGGATCATCAGCGTCGACGACCACGTGATCGAGCCCCCGCACCTCTTCTCCACCTGGCTCCCCGCCAAGTACCGCGACCGCGGGCCCCAACCGCTCACCGCCGGCATCGGGGAGCTCGCCTACGTCGCGGGCAAGTACCGGATCACGATGGACCCGGACGGGCCGCCCACCGACTGGTGGATCTACGAGGACCTGCAGTTCCCGTACAAGCGCAACATCGCCGCCGTCGGCTTCGACCGCGACGAGATGACCCTGGAGGGGATCACCCGCGAGGAGATGCGGCGCGGCTGCTGGGACCCCAAGGCCCGCCTCGCGGACATGGACCTCAACCACGTCGAGGGCTCCCTGTGCTTCCCCACCTTCCCGCGCTTCTGCGGCCAGACCTTCGCCGAGGCCCACGACAAGGAGGTCGCCCTCGCCTGCGTGCGCGCGTACAACGACTGGATGGTCGAGGAGTGGTGCGGCGACAGCGGCGGCCGGCTGATCCCGCTGTGCATCGTCCCGCTCTGGGACATCGGCCTCGCGGTGGCCGAGATCCGCCGCAACGCGGCCCGCGGGGTCCGCGCGGTCACCTTCTCCGAGATCCCCACCCACCTCGGGCTCCCCTCCATCCACTCCGGTTACTGGGACCCCTTCTTCGCGGTCTGCGAGGAGACCGGGACGGTGGTCAACATGCACATCGGCAGCAGCTCCCAGATGCCCGCCGCGTCCCCCGACGCCCCGCCCGCCGTCCAGGCCGCGCTCTCCTTCAACAACGCCATGGCCTCGATGACGGACTTCCTCTTCTCCGGAGTCCTGGTGAAGTTCCCGCAGCTCAAACTCGCCTACAGCGAGGGCCAGATGGGCTGGATCCCGTACGCCCTGGAGCGCGTCGACGACGTGTGGGAGGAGCACCGCGCCTGGGGCGGGGTCAAGGACCTGATCCCCGAGCCCCCCTCCACGTACTACTACCGGCAGATCTTCTGCTGCTTCTTCCGCGACAAGCACGGCGTCGCCTCGATCGACGTCGTCGGCCGCGACAACGCCACCTTCGAGACCGACTACCCGCACGTCGACTCGACCTTCCCGCACACCAAGGAGGTGGCCCTCGACCACGTCAAGGGCCTCGACGACGAGACGGTCTACAAGCTGATGCGCGGCAACGCCATCCGCATGCTCGGACTCGACCTGGACAGGGACCGGCGGGCGCGCTGATGGACCTCGCGTACACGGAGCAGGAGGAGGAGTTCCGGGCGGAGCTGCGGAGCTGGCTGGGCACGGTGCTGCCGGGGCTGCCCGCCAGGCCCGATCCGCTGGACTGGCCGGGCAGGCGCGCGTACGACACGGCCTGGCAGCGGACGCTGTACGAGGCGGGGTACGCCGGCCTCCAGCGCGAGGGCACCCCCACCCAGCACCTGATCTTCCTGGAGGAGACCGAGCGCGCCGGGGCCCCGTACGTCGGCGCGAACTTCGTCGGGCTGCTGCACGCGGGCCCCACCATCGCGGCCGAGGGCACGCCGGAGCAGCGGGAGCGCTGGCTGCCGCCGATCCTGCGCGGCGACGAGGTCTGGTGCCAGGGCTTCAGCGAGCCCGACGCGGGCTCCGACCTGGCCGCGCTCCGTACGAGAGCGGTCCGCGACGGCGATCACTACGTGGTCACCGGGTCCAAGATCTGGACCTCGCACGCCGAGGTCGCCGACTGGTGCGAACTCCTCGTCCGCACCGCGCCCGTCACACCCGACACCCCCAAGCACAAGGGCATCACCTGGCTCGCGGTGCCGATGGACGCGCCCGGCATCACCGTCCGCCCGCTGCGCACGCTCGCCGGGTCCGCCGAGTTCGCCGAGGTGTTCCTCGACGAGGTGCGGGTGCCGGTCGCGAACCGGGTCGGCGCGGAGAACGACGGCTGGCGCGTCACCATGGTCACCCTCTCCTTCGAGCGCGGCACGGCCTTCGCGGGCGAGGTCGTCGCGTGCCGGCGCACCCTCGCGGAACTCGCGCGCGAGGCCCGCGCCAACGGGAGCTGGGACGACCCCGGCCTCCGACGCCGGCTGGGCCGCCTGAACGCCGAGTTCCTGGCCCTGTGGCGGCTCACCCAGTGGAACGTGAGCGAGGCCCAGCGCACCGGCGGCGTCCCCGGGGCCGGCGGCTCGGTCTTCAAGCTCCGCTACTCGCACGCCCGCCAGGAGCTGTACGACACGGCCGCCGAGGTCCTGGGGCCCGACGCGTTCGACCTCGGCCGCACCTGGACCGTCGACCGGCTCTCCGCCCTCTCGTACACGATCGCCGCCGGCACCTCCCAGATCCAGCGGAACATCGTCGCCGAGCGCGTCCTCGGCCTCCCGAAGGGCCGGTGAGCCGCTCCCGTGGACTTCCAACTCACCGCAGACCAGAGGGCGTTGCGGCAGGGGCTGCGGGCGCTCCTCGCCCGGCGCTTCGACCGCACCGCCCTGCGCGCGGCCGTGGACGCGGGCGGCGGCGTGGACCGCGGCCTGTGGCGGGCCCTCGGCGACGCGGGCTTCTTCGCCCTGCGGCTGCCCGAGGCGGCGGGCGGCGTCGGCCTCGGGCTCCCGGAGGCGGTGCTGCTCTTCGAGGAGGCGGGGCGGGCCCTGCTGCCGGGCCCGCTGGTGGACACCCACCTCGCGGCGGGGGAGGTGGCGGGGGCCGCCGAGGGGAAGACGGTGGTCACCGCCCCCTACGGCAGGCTGGTCGCACACCTCGCCGACGCCGACGTCGTCCGGCACGCGGACGCCGGGCGCCCGCACGGGGCCGCCGCCCCGATCCGCTCGGTCGACCCGCTGACACCGCTGCACCGGCTGCCCGGGCCGGTCCCGCACCCGTACCCCCGCGAAGGCGTGCTGCTCACCGCGGCCGAACAGGTCGGCACCGCCGCCCGCACACTCGAACTGGCCGTCCAACACTCTTGCGAACGCGTCCAGTTCGGGCAGCCGATCGGGGGCTTCCAGGCGGTCAAGCACCTCTGCGCGCAGATGTTCGTGCGGGTCGAGACCGCCCGTACCGCCGTGTACGCGGCAGCGGTCACCGGCGTGGCCGTCGAGGGCGCGGCGGCCAAGCTGCTGGCCGACGAGGCGGCCGTGCGCAACGCGCGGGACTGCCTCCAGGTGTGCGGCGGCATGGGCTTCACCTGGGAGTCCGATGTGCACCTCCATCTGAAGCGGGCGTGGGTGCGGGCCGGACGCGGACCTTCGAAGGCGGAGGCGGAGGAGGAACTGGCGGCCGCTCTGCTGGGTGATCCGGGGTGAACGGCCGCTGCCAGAAGAGGTCATGAACGGGTCACCCTGTGTCGATATCGGGTTGTGTCCTTTGCAGGAGTCGTCACGGGCCGGAGTCGGGCCGTCGCTCGGGTACGCTCCGTCAGATGCGAGTGGTGGTGGAGCGCCCGATTCCCGGTACGGCCTGTACGGCGGCCCCGGACCGGACGGCGCGCTTCGGCGTAACCGCTCCTCGCGTCGGACGGAGGCGCCACAAGTGCTCACGTTCGACTCTCCGCAGCGTGCGTCGCACAGTATGCAGCACGTGTACTCCTTCGCGCTGGAATATGCCTGAAGCGCTTGTTGCGGTGACTGTACGTCAACCATGCTGCTCTGCAAGGGAATCACGTTCCGTGACCCTGTGGAGACGCGAGGCGTTGTGTCCGCCGGTTCGGATGGTGTGAGCGGTGCAGGTGCTTCAGATGCAGTTGGAGGTCGGGGCCGACCCCGCGGAAGTGGGGCGGGCCCGCAGGTGGGCGCGGTCCAGGCTCGTGGGATGCGGAATACAGGCCGACGAGCCGGTCGCCGAGACGTTGGTGCTGCTCATTTCCGAGCTGGTGACCAACGCGGTGGTGCACACGGGCTGTCCGGCCGTGCTGCGGATGCTGCTGCCGGGGGGGTCCGACGAGGCCGGCTCCCCGGCGAACGGCGCCGGCGGCGCGGACGGCCCGGGTGACGCGGGAGGCGTGGCCGCCGCAGGCGGCCCGCACGCCGTCAACGGCGTGAGCCGCCCCCACGGGGCGAGCGGCGCCGACGAGGCGGCGGCTTCCGGTCCCGCTTTCGGGCCCGCTTCCGGTCCCGCGATGCCGGACGGCACCGTGCGGGTGGAGGTCGCGGACGCCAGCTCCTGCCCCCCCAGGCCCCGGCGCGCGGAGGGCGACGACACGAACGGGCGCGGTCTGGAGCTCGTCGACGGCCTCGCCGACCGGTGGGGCTGGCAGGCCGAGGGCGCGGGCAAGCGCATCTGGTGCGAGGTGGACCGCCGGGTGCGGACACCGGAGAGCGCCTGCGCCGACCGGGCCGAAGCGGCCGGCTGCGAAGGGCTCGGGGAGGGGTTGTCGGAGAAGCCGTACGACACCGCCCGGGACGCCGCGCGGGGCGTGTGCCGCGAGCCGGGGGCCGCGTCGGCCTTCGGGACGCCGTACGAGCCCCCCTTCGAGCCCTCGTACAAGCCGCCGTGCGCCGTCACAAACCGTACGTAACGAACATTTCACCGAGGTGCTGTTGACGCCCTCGGATGCCCTGATCACGCTTGGACGAGCGATTCGTGAGCGAGGGGACGTCGAGGCGGAGCACCGGCCTCCTCGGCGAGTGCGGGTCGGGACGTGCGGCGGCCGCCCCTGGTGGACGGCCGCCTTCCGCTGCGCTGACCCGTGCGGGACGGGCGGTGCGGCTCCTGCGGGCGGCGGGGGCTACAGGATCGCGACCGGGGCGACCGGGGTGCCCGTGCCGCCGACGAACGGCTCCGGCATCGCGGACAGCAGGAACGCGTACCGGCCCTCTTGTGCACAGGCTGTGGACAACTTTTCGAGATTCCAGTTCTGCCCCTGGAGCATCCCCATCTCGACCAGGTCGAGCGCGTGCACGGGCAGCCAGAGGTTCTCGATCTCCGGCGGGAAGATCTCGAAGGTGAGGGTGTCGTTCGCGACGGCGGCGACGTCCCGCGCGTGGAACCACTCGGGCGTACGGATCGAGAGCCCCGGTGAGGGGTGTCCGTACCCGTGCCTGTCGCCCTCCAGGTACACCTGCACCTGTCCGGTCCGTACAAGAACGATGTCGCCGGGACCGACCGTGACGCCCGCCAGCTCCTCGGCGGCCGACAGGTCCTCGGGTGTCACCGCCGGGTCGCTGGTGAGCCGTTCGACGCCCCGGGCGCGGGCCACGTCCAGCAGCACGCCGCGCGAGACGACGTGGCGGGCCTTGTCGATGCCGCTGAAGGCGGCGCGGGTGTGCGCGGTGACGGTGTCGGCGGGACGGCCGTTGTAGATCTTCCCCGAGTGCGAGACATGGGTGAGGGCGTCCCAGTGGGTGCCCGCCTGGAGGCCCATGGTCACGGCGTCGTCGCTGGTGGCGACGGTGCCGGGGCCGAAGAGCTCCTGGTTGATCTGCACCATGGAGTGCAGCGGGTTGACCCGCCCCGGGATCATGCCGGTCTGCACGCCGTCCTGCTTCAGGGGCAGCGCGAGCGGGACGCGGCGGCCGGTGCGCACGGTCCGCGCGGCGGCCCGGACCACCTCGTCGGTGATGAGGTTGAGCGTGCCGATCTCGTCGTCCGCTCCCCAGCGCCCCCAGTTGTTCACGCGCTTGGCGATGTCGTGGAACTCCGCGGGCAGTGACATGTTGCGGGCCTCCTGGGTCTTGTGCCGGGGCGTCGTACCGGCCCTAAAATCTAACGGACCGTCAGAAACCTTGGGAAGGCGTGGTGATGGGGAACTTCTTGGCCGGCAAGGTCATAGCGGTGACCGGAGCGGGGCGCGGGATCGGGCGGGCGGTGGCACTGGCGTGCGCGGCCGAGGGCGCGCGGGTGGTCGTCAACGACTACGGCGTCTCCGTGGCGGGCGCGGAGCCGACGAGCGAGGTCGCGGCGGCGGTGGTCAAGGAGATCGAGGCGGCGGGCGGGGAGGCGGTCGCCGTCGCGGACGACATCTCCACCATGGCGGGCGGGCAGCGGGTGGTGGACACCGCGCTGGCCCGGTACGGACGTGTCGACGGCGTCGTCTGCGTCGCCGGAATCCTGCGCGAGCGGATGCTCTTCAACATGTCGGAGGCGGAGTGGGACCCCGTCGTCGCCACCCACCTGAAAGGCACCTTCACCCTCTTCCGGGCCGCCTCCGCCGTGATGCGCACCCAGGGCTCGGGCGCCCTCGTCGGCTTCACCAGCGGCAACCACCAGGGCAGCGTCTCCCAGGCCAACTACAGCGCGGCCAAGGGCGGGATCATCTCGCTGGTGCGCAGCGCGGCGCTCGGCCTGCACCGGTACGGGGTGACGGCGAACGCGGTCGCGCCCGTGGCCCGTACCCGCATGTCCGCGAACGTGCCCATGGAACTGAAGGAGATCGGCGAGCCCGAGGACGTGGCGGCACTCGTCGTCTACCTCCTCTCCGAACGGGCCCGCGCCGAGGGCATCACCGGGCAGGTCTACACGGTCGCCGGGCCCAAGATCGCGGTGTGGGCACAGCCCCGCGAGCTGCGTGCGGGCTACGCGGCCGCGGGCTCCTGGACGCCGGAGTCGATCGCGGACTTCCTGCCCGGGACGGTGGGCACGGACCCGATGCCGATGCTGGCGCAGTTGGCGGCGATGCGCGAGGCGGCGGCGAAGAAGGAACGGCCGCAGGCGGCCGGCGGCGAAGGGGCAGCACGATGAGGGCGGTCGTCTTCGACGGCGAACGGGCCGAAGTGGTGGACGACCTGGAGATCCGGGACCCGGGCCCCGGCGAGGTGCTGGTCGGGATCCGGGCGGCGGGCCTGTGCCACAGCGACCTCTCGGTGATCGACGGGACCATTCCGTTCCCGGTGCCGGTGGTGCTCGGCCACGAGGGCGCGGGGTTGGTGGAGGCGGTCGGCGCGGGCGTCACGCACGTCGCCCCCGGCGACCACGTCGCGCTCTCCACGCTCGCGGGCTGCGGGGTGTGCGGGGAGTGCGACCGGGGGCGGCCGACGATGTGCCGCAAGGCGATCGGGATGCCGGGGCAGCCGTTCTCGCGGGGCGGGCGCCCGCTGTACCAGTTCGCCGCCAACTCCGCCTTCGCCGAGCGGACCTTGGTGAAGGCGGTCCAGGCGATCAGGATTCCGGCCGACATTCCGCTGACCTCCGCCGCGCTGATGGGCTGCGGCGTGGTGACGGGGGTGGGCGCGGTCCTCAACCGGGCGCGGGTGGCGCTCGGGGACACGGTCGTGGTCATCGGCACCGGCGGCATCGGCCTGAACGTCATCCAGGGCGCGCGCGTCGCGGGCGCGTCGCGCATCGTCGCGGTGGACACCAACCCGGCGAAGGAGACCTCCGCCCGCCTCTTCGGCGCGACGGAGTTCCTGACGTCGACGGACGCGGTGCGCGACGTGCTGCCGACGGGCGCGGACCACGTCTTCGAGTGCGTCGGCCGGACGTCCTTGGTGCGCAGCGCGATCGACCTCCTGGACCGGCACGGTCAGGCGGTCCTGCTCGGCATGACCGCGCCGACCGACGAGGCGACCTTCCTGCCCGCCGCGATGTTCCTCGACAAGTCCATTCTGGGCTGCCGGTACGGGTCCTCGCGGCCGCAGCGCGACATTCCGCGGTACGCGGAGCTGTACCGCCAAGGGAGGCTGCTGCTGGACGAGTTGGTGACCGCGACCTACCCGGTGGAGGACTTCGCGAAGGCGGCGGCGGACGCCGGGCGGGGGAGGGTGGCGCGCGGGGTGCTGACGTTCTGAGCGGGCGGGGAGGGGGGCCGGGGGGCCGGGGAGGGGGGGAGCCGGGCGGCCGGGCCGGGGTCGTGTGCGGGACGTCGTACGCCGGGGGGCGGGCGTTCCGTTTCGTGCGGGAGGTCGCGGCAAGGGGGCAGGCGTTTCGCTCCGTGCGGAACGTCGCGGCAAGGGTTCAGGCGTTTCGCCCCGTGCGGGATGTCGCGCCAAGGGGTCAGGCGCTTCGCCCCGTGCGGAAGGTGCGCCGGTAGACCGTCGGTGAGACACCCAGCGCCGCCTGCACGTGCCCCCGCATCGACTGCGCCGTCCCGAAACCCGCCTCCCTGGCCACCCCCTCCATCGACAGGTCGCTGGACTCCAGCAGGTGCCGGGCCCGCTCCACCCGCTGCTGCGCCAGCCACTGCCCCGGGCTCACCCCCACCTCCTCGCGGAACCGTCGCGTGAAGGTCCGTACCGACATGGCCTCCTGCTCGGCCATGTCCCGGAGCTGGATCGGCTCGTGCAGATGCCCCAGCGCCCACGCCCGGGCCGCCGTCGTGGTCGCCAACTGCGGTTCCGGCACCGGACGGCGGATGTACTGCGACTGGCCCCCGTCCCGGTGCGGCGGCACCACGCTGCGCCGTGCCACGTCGTTGGCGACGGCCGCCCCGAAGTCCCGGCGCACCATGTGCACGCACAGGTCGATGCCCGCGGCGACCCCCGCCGAGGTCAGCACGTCGCCGTCGTCGACGTACAGCACCTCGGGGTCGACCCGCACCGCCGGAAACAGCCGCTGGAAGTGCTCCGCCCAGTGCCAGTGCGTGGTCGCGGGCCGTCCGTCGAGGAGGCCGGCGGCGGCCAGGACGTACCCGCCGGTGCAGATCGACGCGAGCCGCGTCCCCGGGCGCACCTGGCGGAGGACCTCGGCCACCTCGTCGGGCAGCCGCCCCTCGCGGTACAGCAGGGCGGGTTCGTACGCGGCCGGGACCATCACCGTGTCCGCCCCGGCCAGCACTTCCGGGCCGTGTTCGACGTACAGCTTGAAGTCGGCCTGGGTGCCCAGCACTTGACCGGGCCCGGTGCCGAAGGTCACGACCTCGTACAGCGGCGATCCGCTCTCGTCGTAGGCCCGTCCGAAGATCCGGTGCGGGATGCCGAGCTCGAAGGGGATGACCCCGGGCAGGGCGAGGACGGCGACGCGGTGGCGCTTCGGGGTTTCGTCTGTCGCGGGCATGGCCCGATCGTAGCGAATGCTGTCCTCCGGGCCACTCGATCGCGGTGAGCGCCTCCCGGAAGCTGTTCCCGTGACCCAGACGACACCTCCGGTACGGCCCTCCGAGCCGCTCCCCACTGAGCCCCTCCCGTCCCACGGGCCCCGTCGGCCCCGCGTCCACCGCGCCTGGTTCGTCGCGGCCGTCGCCTTCGTGACGATCATCGGCGCGGCCGGTTTCGCGTCCCTGCCGGGTCTGCTGATCGAACCGCTGCACCGCGACTTCGGCTGGTCCCGCGGCACGATCGGCTTCGCGGTCTCGGTCAATCTCGCGCTGTACGGGCTCACCGCGCCCTTCGCCGCGGCGCTGATGGACCGGTTCGGCATCCGGCGGGTGGTGGCCTGCGCCCTCACCGTCATCGCCGTCGGCGCGGCGCTCACCGTCACGATGACGGCGGCCTGGCAACTCGTCCTGTACTGGGGCGTGCTGGTCGGCCTGGGCAGCGGTTCGATGGCGCTGGCCTTCGCGGCGACCGTCACCAACCGGTGGTTCGTGGCCAGGCGCGGGCTGGTCACCGGCATCCTGACGGCCGCCGGGGCCTCCGGCCAGCTCGTCTTCCTGCCGCTGCTGGCGTGGATGGTGGACACCTACCGCTGGCAGCCCGCTTCGATCACCGTGGCGCTCGCGGCGCTGGCCGTGGTGCCGTTCGTCTGGCTGCTGCTGCGCGACCACCCGGCGGACGTGGGGCTCGCGCCGTACGGTGCGACGGAGGTCGTCCCGAAGCCGGTGCCGCAGCGCGGGGCCGCCCGGCGCGCGGTGACCGTCCTGTTCTCGGCGGCCCGCACCGGCCCCTTCTGGCTGCTCGCCGGCACCTTCGCGATCTGCGGGGCGTCCACGAACGGCCTGGTCAAGACCCACTTCGTACCGGCGGCGCACGACCACCACATGCCGATCCCGATGGCTGCCGGACTGCTCGCGGTGATCGGTGTCTTCGACGTGATCGGAACGATCGCCTCCGGCTGGTTCACCGACCGCTTCGAGGCCCGCCGCCTGCTCGCGGTCTACTACACGCTGCGCGGTGTCTCGCTGCTCTTCCTGCCCCTCCTGCTCGCCCCGTCCGTCCACCCGCCGATGGTGCTGTTCATCGTCTTCTACGGCCTGGACTGGGTGGCGACCGTGCCGCCGACGATCGCGCTGTGCCGCGAGTACTTCGGCGAGGACAGCGCGATCGTCTTCGGCTGGGTGCTGGCATCCCACCAGGTGGGAGCGGCGCTGGTGGCGTTCCTCGGCGGGGTCGCGCGCGACGTCTTCGGGTCGTACGACGTGGTCTGGTACGCGTCGGGGGCGCTCTGCGCGATGGCCGCGCTGATGGCGCTCGTCATCCGCAAGCGGCCGGCGGCGGGTCCGGGCGGCACGCCCGCGGCGGCGGGGACGGCGTGACGGGGCCGCGCCCGGCCGCTATCCGCTGAAGGTGCCGAACGCGCCCCGGTGGTAGAGCAGCGGGGCGCTCCCCGGGGCGTCCGGGGCGCTCGCGTCCAGCGCTTCGACGCGGCCGACGACGACCAGGTGGTCGCCGCCCGTGTGCACGGTCTGGATCGCGCAGTCGATCCAGGCCGGCGCCCCGGCCAGCCGGGGCGAGCCGGTCACGGGCGCGGCGTCGTACGCCACGCCCGCGAACTTGTCCGTGCCGCTGCGGGCGAAGGCACGGCACAGCTCGCCCTGGTGCGCGCCCAGGACGTTGACGCAGAAGACCCCGGCGCGGGCGATGCGGGGCCAGGTCGTCGACGTACGGGCCACCATGAAGACGACCAGCGGCGGGTCCAGCGACAGCGACGCGAAGGACTGGCAGGCGAATCCGGCGGGAGGACTGCCCGGTGACGTGACAACGGTGACGCCGCTCGCGAAGTTCCCCAGCACGCGACGGAATTCGGCCGGGTCCAGCGGAAGCCGTTCGTCCGGTCCGACGGCGCGCAGACCGGGGCGGGGCAGCGCGTGGACTGCCTGCGGCTCGGCGGCCGTGGCGGCGCCGACGGACCTGAGGTATCGGACGGCGGTGGCCGCCATCCCTGCGTGTCCCATCACCCTTCCATTGAAGCTGACGGGTCGTCAGATGGGAAGGTGTACGGGCCTGCGGTCACAGGCCCCGGTAGCGCGGGGTGCGGCGTTCGACGAAGCTGGCGACGCCCTCGTTGGCGTCGGCGGTGGTCATGTTGATCTCCTGGGCGGCGGCCTCGGCGGCCAGGGCGGCGGTGCGGTCGGAGTCGAGGGACGCGTTCACGAGCTGCTTGGTCAGGGCGATGGCCCGGGTGGGCCCGGCGGCGAGCCGCTCGGCCCAGGCGCGGGCGGTCTTCTCCAGCTCGCCCGCCGGCACGACCCGGTTGACCAGGCCCAGGCGCTCGGCGTCGGCGGCGGGCAGCGCGTCGCCGAAGAACATGAGCTCCTTGGCCCGCTGGGGGCCGATCAGCCGGGGCAGGAGATAGGCGCCGCCGCCGTCCGGGACGAGGCCGCGCCGGACGAACACCTCGATGAATTTTGCCTCTTCGGCCGCCACGACCAGGTCGCAGGCGAGCGCGAGGTGGGCCCCGATGCCCGCCGCGGTGCCGTTCACGGCGGCGATCACCGGTTTCTCGCAGTCGAGCACGGCCGTGATCAGGCGCTGCGCGCCGAGCCGGATCGTCCGGGCGACGTCGCCGGGGACACGGCCGTGCGCGGGGGCGGCCGGGCCGTTGCCCCGCAGGTCCGCACCCGCGCAGAAGCCCTTGCCGGTGGCGGTGACGACGACCGCCCGGACGCCGGGGTCGGCGGATGCCTCGCCGAGCAGGGCGATGACGCGTTCCCGCTGGTCCCGGGTGAGGGCGTTCAGGGCGGCGGGGCGGTTGAGGGTGATCCAGGAGACCGCGTTGTCAGTGGCGTGGAGTACCAATTGGTCTACGGACAGTGACGAACTGTCCGACGGGTCCGAGGACGAGGAGGGGGGCGTCATGGGTGCAGGGCTCCAGTTCGGGGGGCGGGGCATGGCCGGGTGGGTGCGGGACGTGGTTTCCGAGGCGTCGGCGGCGCGGGGCTGGCCGGCGGCGGGTTGCCCGTCGGCGGCTCGCGGTCCGTCGGCGGTGGGCGGCTCGGTGGTGGGGTTCCCTCCGCCGACGGGGGGCCCGCCGCCGGTGGTAAGCCCGTCGACGGCAGCGGGCTCGTCGGTGGCGGGCTGCCGGTCGCCGGCGCGCGGCCCGTCGGCTGCGGGTGACCCGTCGCCGGCACGTCGTCCGTCAGCGGCAGACGGCCAGTGCGTCGAGAGCCACGGCGCCCTGTCCCCGGGGGAGGACCATCAGCGGGTTGATGTCCAGCTCGCTGAGCTCGTCGCCGAGTTCCAGGGCCATCCGCTGGACGCGGAGGATCACCTCGACGAGCGCGTCCACGTCCGCCGGGGGCGCCCCCCGGACCCCGGCCAGCAGGGCGTGCCCCCGCAGTTCGCCGAGCATCGCGCGCGCGTCCGGCTCCCCGAAGGGCGGCACGCGCACGGCGGCGTCCCCGAGGACCTCCACGAGCACGCCGCCGAGGCCGACCGTGACCGTGGGGCCGAAGAGCGCGTCGCGGCCCGCGCCGACGACCATCTCCACGCCCCGCGCGACCATCTGGCAGACCAGGATGCCGTCCAGCGGGACGTTCTCGTACGCGGCGATGTCGGTCAGCTCCCGGTAGGCGTCCCGGACCTGGCTGGCCGAGGTCAGCCCGACCTTCACCAGGCCGAGTTCGGTCTTGTGGGCGAGCTGCGGTCCGGAGGCCTTCATCACGACGGGGTAGCCGACCTGCGCGGCCGAGCGCACCGCCGCCGCCGCGCTGGTCACGAGCTGCTCGCGCGGTACGCGGATGCCGTACGCCCGCAGCAACTGCTTCGCCGCGTGCTCGCTGAGCTGCTGGCCCGGGCGCATCAGTGCCTGCGCCTTGCGGAACGAGGGCGACGGGGTGCGCGGCGCCTCGTCGAAGGGGGAGCGGTAGGAGGCCGTGAAGCGGTGGTGGCCGAGGTAGGCGCGGACGGCGGTGATGCAGTTGCCGAAGGTGCGGAAGGTGGCCAGCCGGGAGGACCCGAGCAGGGTCTCGCGGTAGGCGGCCTCGGTGCCCACCGGCGACCCCCACACCACGCACACCAGCTTGTCCGTCGCCTCGGCGGCGTCCACCAGGTCCTGGGCGAGCCTGTCGCTCATGGGCGGGAAGGGCCCGGTGATCGGGCAGATGAGCACGCCGACCGAGGGGTCGGCGAGAATCGCGTCGATGATCTTCCGGCCGCGCTCGTCGCCGACCGGATGGCCTCCGTTGTCGACGGGGTTGGCGACGTTCAGGTATTCGGGTATCCAGGTGTGCAGCTCCGCCTGCTTGGCGTCGCTCAGCGTCGGCAGGCCGAGCCCCGCCGCCGTCGCCAGGTCCGCGAAGTGCGCGCCCGTTCCGCCCGAGATCGAATACACGACGACGCCGTCGGCCCGGGGCCTGCGGGCGCGCGCCAGCAGGGCGGCGGTGTCCTGGAGCTCGTCGAGCCCGTCCACCCGGATCACGCCGAACTGCCGCATCGCCGCGTCCACCACGTCGTCGGCGCCGGTCAGCTTCCCGGTGTGGGAGGCGGCGGTACGCGCCCCGGTCTCGGTGCGGCCGACCTTGACGGCGACCACGGGCACGCCGGCGCGGGCGGCGCGGTCGGCGGCGAGGAGGAAGGAGCGGCCGTCCTTCAGCCCCTCGATGTAGGCGGCGATCGCGCCGACCTCGGGTCGCGTGGAGAAGTAGGAGATGAAGTCGGCGGTCTCCAGGTCGGCCTCGTTGCCGGTGGGGGCCCAGTGGGAGAGCCGTACCCCGATCTGCTGGAGGGAGAAGACAGGGCGGCCCTGGTGGCCGGACTGGGTGATGAGGGCGATGGCGGGGCCTTCCAGGTCGTCCCGGAACTCCTCGAAGGCGTTGAGGTTGGTGTTGGGACCGAGCAGGCGCAGCCCCGACTCGGTGGCGGCGACGGCGGCGGCCAGGCGGGCCTGGGCGGCGGCCCCGTCCGCACCGGTCTCGGCGAAACCGGAGGCGAAGGCGACGGCGAACCTGACCTTGGCGTCGGCCAGTTGATCAATGAGCGGAAGGGGGTCCCGTACAAGGAGCACAGCGAGATCGACCTGCTCGGGCAGTTCGGCGACGGAGGGCACACAGGGCAGCCCGAACACCGACTCCCGGCTCGGGTGCACGGGGTGCAGGCGGGCCCCCACGCGCCCGGCCCAGGCCAGGAGCTGACGGGTGATGCCGGTGTGGGGCCGGCCCTCGGTGTCGGAGGCGCCGACGACGGCGACGGACTCGGGGCGGAAGAACCGGTCCAGGTCCGGGACCGGGGCGTACAGCGGGCGCCCGCTGACGTCCAGGTCGGCGGCGGTGGCGGCAGCGGCTCCGCAGGCGGCGACGGCGGCGTCGACCGGGGCGGACGCGCCCGGGGCCCTGGTCGCGGCGGCGGTCGTGCCGTGGACGGAGGCGGACCGGGCGTCGTCCCCGCAGGCGACGACGCGGGCGCGGAGGCCGGAGGTGAGGGTGCCGTGTGTTGATCCAAGCATCGCTGAGCCCGCTCCTGCTCGTTGTTCGGAGACCGGAATGGCAGTTCACTGACGCTGTGTCAGATTACTGAATTGACGGTCCGTCAGGAACAGGGCGGGAGAGGTCGGTTCCCTTGGTGGCGCGGAACGAGGAGGGGGGGCGTGCGGACCGATGTGCGGGCGGGGGCGCGGACGGATGCGTGGACGGGGGTGCGGGACGGTGCACGGACGGATGCGCGGGCCGGTGCCTGGCAGTGCGGGGCCGGCGCCGGTCGGCAGCTCTCGGCTGCACGTCCGCGGCGCCGGCCGGGAGCCGGGGCCGGCCTAGGCGCGCTGGCGGGAGGAGGTGCGGGAGACGGTGCGGGAGGAGGTGCGGGACGACGAGGGCCGGGCGAGGCCGTTCGGGGCGGCGGGCCCCGACGGGTGCGGGATGTCGCTCGGCCGGTTTCCGCTCCGGGCGGGAAGCCGGCCGGGCAGGAGGCCGCGCAGCAGCGCGATCTGGCCGACGTGGGCGAGGGAGTCGGTGAGGAGCCCCTGGAGGCGTTTCTGCACGGTGTGGTCGTCGCGCAGGGTGGGGCTGGTCACGACGCGGGCCGGATCACCGGCGGGGGCGTCCGCGAGGTAGCGCTCGGCGCGGTCGTGCACGGCGGCCTGGTAGGCGAGGAGGTCCGCGGCCCCGGGGGCGCGGAAGGCGGCCGCCTGCGCGGGCGAGTGCCCGTGGCCGGTGTCGCGGGCGTCGGCGGGGAGGTGGAAGTGGTCCGCCCAGCCGTCGGTCAGCCAGAGCTGCTCGGCCGCCATGACCTCGGACAGGTCCCGGTCCTGTGCACGGGCCACGTGCCAGACCAGCCAGCCGATGGGGTTGGCGCCGGGGGAGGGGGCCCACAGGAGGGCCGCGTCGTCGAGGCCGTCGACGGACCGGACCAGCTCGGCCCGGAGGCGTCGGAAGAGCCCCAGGGACAAGTCCTGCCACCCAGTTTCAGCGGTCACTTGCGGCCCCTCTCGCGTTGCCGGACAACACCGTGCGGAGATCATGCCCCACGGTCCGGGCGGGCGCACCGGTTGGGACCGGCCTGTTTTTCCCGCCGCCGGACCGGCAACCCGACCGGCGAGCAGACGTGTTGCGGCGGAGGCGGGACCCCTCAGGGGCGGAAGTCCGCCGCGTGCTCCGCGGCCCAGTCCGCGAAGGAGCGGGGCGGCCGGCCCAGCACGTCCTGGACGGCGGTGGTCGTGCGGGCCACGGATTCCGGCACGGTGGCCCACATGCGGAGCATGAACTCGATGCCCTCCTCCGGCCAGCCCTCCGCGCGCCACTGCGCCCGCGCCTCGTCGTCGGTCAGCTCCGTGAAGCGCAGGTCCTGGCCGGTGGCGGCGGCGATGGCCGCCACCTTGTCGGCGGGGGTGAGGGCTTCCGGACCCGTCACGACCAGCCGCTGACCGGCGTGACCGCCGCCGGTCAGGATCGCCGCGGCGACCTCGGCGACATCGCGTTCGTCGACGGACGCGGTGCGGCGCGCGGCGTACGGCTCGCGGACCTCGCCCTCCGCGCGGATCACGTCCGCCCAGCCCAGGGTGTTGGACATGAAGTCGATCGGCCAGACGAAGGTCCACTCCAGGGGGCTCGCCCGCACCGCCTTGCCCCAGGCGCCGTCACCGGCCGCCAGGACCGTCAGCCGCCGCACACCCGCCCCGGCGGCGAGGTCCAGGATCTCCACCCCGGTGGTGAGGGGCGTGTGGTCGTGCCCGGTGGCCCCGAGGAGGTGCAGGGCGGTGACCCCGTCGAGGGCGGCGGCCAGGGTGTCCGGCCGGGTGAGGTCGCCCTCCGCCACCTCGACGCCGTCGGGGAGGCCGGTCGCCCCGGCCGGATCGCGCGTCAGGGCCCGTACCGTACGACCGTCCTCGTGCAGCCGCCCGACCACGAGCCGCCCGAGGTTCCCCGTCGCACCCGTCACCAGAATCGTCATGCCGCTCCTCGTCTCGCACCGGCCGCCGTACGGCGGGCACGCGGTCCGCCGTACGACCGAGGGTAGGTGTCAAGTGGGCCGCCGGGCAGCCCGGTTGGGGAACAGGACCAACAGGCGTCCGTCCCGCGCCGGAGCCGGGGGCCGCGCTTCAACGGCGCTTCGCCGGGCGGGCGAGGGCGCGGGCGATGCGTTCCGCGTCGAGGGCCATTTCGCGGAACATGCCCGAGATGGGGTTCGTGAAGCCCGTGAAGTGCAGGGCCGGCGCCTCGGGGGACGTACGCGCGCCGTGGACGGTGGGGCGGCCGTCGGCGTCCAGTACGCCGAGGTGGCCGACCAGGGGCTCCAGGGCGCGGCGGTAGCCGGTCGCGGCGATGATCGCGTCCGGCGCCAGACGCGTGCCGTCGGCGAGCACCGCGTCCCCCGAGTCCTCGTCGAAGGAGTCGAGCGCGGCGACCGGTTCGACCTGTCCGGCGCGGACCGCGGCGACCAGGCCGACGTCCTGGACGGGTATCGCGCCCTGTTTCACACGGGAGTACAGGCCGTGGGACGGGCGCGGCAGGCCCTGCGCGGAGAGGTCCGGGACGGAGACGCGGCAGACCAGGTCGCCCGCCCTGTCGACCAGCGGCACGGGGAGCCTGCGCACCAGGATGCCCGTGCGCTGGGCGGGCCAGCCCGCGGTGGAGCGGCGCACGATGTACGGCGGCGTGCGCACCGCGAGGCGTACCCGCGAGGCGCCGCCGTCGGCGAGGTCGGCGGCGATCTCGGCACCGGTGTTGCCGACGCCGACGACCAGCACGTCCCGGTCCCGGTAGGGGGCCGGGTTGCGGTAGGCGGAGGCGTGCAGGAGTTCGCCCCGGTACGCGGACGAGTGCGGCCAGTCGGGGAGGTCCGGGGTGTGGTTGTGGCCGGTGGCGACCACCACCGCCGAGCCGGTCAGCTCGCGGCCGCCGCTGGCGTGCAGCAGCCAGGCGGTCTCGCCGGGGGTGCGCTCGGCGCGCTCGATCCGGTGGACCTCGACGCCGGTGACGATCTCCAGCTCGTGGTGCTCGACGTACTTCTCCAGGTACCGGACGACGTCGTCCCGCGACACCCAGCGGCCGAAGGAGCGCGGCATCCGCAGGCCCGGGAGGCTTGAGAGGGCGCGGGTGGTGTGCAGGTGGAGGCGGTCGTAGTGGGCCCGCCAGGAGGCCCCGACCCGGTCGGACCTCTCCAGGACGACGGCCCGTACGCCGCGGGTGCGCAGGGCCGCCGCGGCGGCGAGTCCGCCGGGGCCGCCGCCGATGACGTAGACCGGGCGGTCGTTGGTCGTGGCGATGCCGCGAGTGGGGTCGGTGGGGGGCATGGGGCGTGAGCGTAGTGGCGGGGGCGGGGTCGCCGGGTCTCGGTCACGTGGGGGATCGGGTTGCGAATTGATCACGCGGGGCGCTTCGTCGGGAAAACGGGGGCGACTTGGGCCGCCGCACCCGGCACGGGGTCGCTTCCGCACCCCGCACGGGGCTGTTTCCCGATCCGGCGCGGGGCCGCTTCCGCACCCGGCGCGGGGCTGTTTCCCGATCCGGCACGGGGCCGCTTCCGCACCCGGCACGGGGCTGCTTCCCGATCCGGCGCGGGGCCGCTTCCGCACCCGGCGCGGGCCCGCCTCCCGATCCGGCACGGGGCCGCTTCCGGAAGCGGTCGCGACAGCCTCAGGGACGGTGGTAGCGCAGGGCGACGGCGCCGGTGGCGGGGACGGTGGTGGCGTGGGAGAGCCGCCAGGCCGAGGAGAGGCCGTCGGGCAGCAGGCGGACTCCGTGACCGAGGGTCCTCGGGAGCACGGTCATGCAGAGTTCGTCGACCAGGTCGGCCCTGAGGAGCGCCTTGATGACGCTCGCGCTGTTCAGGACGAGGATGTCGCGGCCCGGCCCGGCCTTGAGGGAGCGCACCTCGGCTTCGAGGTCGCGGCAGACCCGGGCGTTGGTCCACGGCGACTCGTCGAGATCGGACTGCCGCAGGGTCGTGGAGACGACCACCTTGTCGACGACGGCGAGCCAGCTGCCGAGATCACGGGTCCTGGCCGAACTGGCCGGATCGCTGACCAGGCCGGGCC
The DNA here is from genome assembly GCF_044751045.1 of Streptomyces sp. NPDC088745. Lineage (NCBI taxonomy): Bacteria > Bacillati > Actinomycetota > Actinomycetes > Kitasatosporales > Streptomycetaceae > Streptomyces > Streptomyces sp. NPDC088745. The sequence goes on along the minus strand of NZ_JBIVLB010000001.1, from coordinate 297,344 downwards.
ATACGGAGGTGAAGCCCTCCCAGTTGACGCGGCCGACGACCGCCGTGCTCACGCCGCGCCAGATCCCCTCGTACATGATCTCGCTCTGCTCGCTGGTGATGTGCTCCATGGCCCAGCTCATGTCGTCGTCGGGGCCGGTGCCGGTGTATCCGTCCATCGAGACGACGGCGTCGGCGACGACCTTGCGGTGCGGTCCGGTGTGCGCGGGCATGGGGGGTCCTTTCCGTTCTGACGGTCGGCCTTCGTCGAACAGGACTCCTGCCGCCTCCGGAACTCATCGCCGGTACGGGGTGGAGCGAGGGAAGACGGTACCGGCTCTTGCGGAGCGGGCGTCCGTCCGGTGAACTGACGGACCGTCAGGAATGGTCCCGGGGAAGGGGTTCACGTGGAGTCCATCTGGCTCACCGGCGCCGAATGGCTCGCCGTTCTCCGCATCGGTCTCGGCCTCTGGTGGCTGGAGAGCTGGCGGCACAAGGACAAGAAGGGCTGGTTCGAGCGCGGCACCGGCATCGCCTGGGCCGCCGACGTCGCGGGCAAGCACAGGTGGCCCGTCGTGAAGCGGGGGTTCGAGCGGGTCGTCGCCCCTCGCCCCAAGGTGATGGCGTACGTCGTCGTATACGCCGAACTCGCCCTGGGTCTGGGGCTGGTGGCCGGTTTCCTCACTCCGGTCGCGCTCGTCTGCGGGCTCCTGCTCAACCTCCTCTACCTCGTCCTGATGATCCACGACTGGGCCGAACAGGGGCAGAACGCCATGATGGCGCTCATCTCCCTCGTCGCCCTCCTCGCCGTCTCCTGGCAGACCTGGTCCCTCGACCACGCGATCGGACTCCTCTGATGACCACCCGCGCGAGCACACCCGTGCCGTCCCCCGCCGATCCCGGCGTCGACGCCTTCACCCGCCCCTACTGGCAGGCCGCCGCCGAGGGCCGGCTGCTCGTCCGCCGCTGCGCCGCGTGCACCCGCCCGCACCACTACCCGCGCGAGTTCTGCCCGTACTGCTGGAGCGAGGACGTCCAGTGGGAGCGGGCCAGTGGCCGCGCCACCCTCTACACCTGGTCCGTCGTGCACCGCAACGACCTCCCGCCCTTCGGCGAGCGCGTTCCGTACGTCGCCGCCGTCGTCGACCTCGCGGAGGGGCCCCGGATGATGACCGAGGTCGTGGACTGCGCGGAGTCCGCCCTGCGGATCGGGGCCGGCCTGGAGGTCGCCTTCCGGGTGCGGGGGGAGTACGCGGTGCCCGTGTTCCGGATGGCCGGGGAGGGCGGCGGCGGGTAGGGCGGGCGCGTCGCTCAGGGCCACAGCAGGTCGCGCACCCAGCCGTCGTCCGACCTGCGGTACCGCAGCCGTACGTGCTGGCGCCGGGCGTCGCCCTGGAAGAACTCGACCTCCCTGGGGACGAGCGCGTACAGCGTCCAGGTCGGCGCGGACAGGGTGGGGTCCGCCTCGGCGCGCGCCCAGGCCGACTCCGACGCCTCGGTCAACTCCGCGCGGGAGGCGAGGACTTCGCTCATCCGGCCGGTGAGGGCCGCGGCGAGCGCCCCGGTGGAGCGGGCGTGCAGGTCGGCCGTCGCGGCCTCCGGGGTGCCCGAGAGGACCGTCCCCTCGACGCGGACCTGGCGGGCCTGGACCGGCCAGTAGAAGGTGAGGGCGGCGTCCGGGCGGGCGGCCAGCTCACGGCCCTTGCGGCTCGTGCTGTGGGTGCCGAAGTGCCAGCCGTCCTCGTCCGCGTCGTGCAGGGTCAGGACCCGGGCGGAGGGGCGGCCGTCCGCGTCCGCCGTGGCCAGGGTCATGACGTGCGGCTCGGCCTGACCTGCCGCGGCGGCCTCGCGCAGCCAGGCGCGGAAGAGGGGGAGGGGAGCGGCGGGGGCGGCCGCCGGGTCGAGGGCGGGGAGGTCGACGCCGTCCCACACCCGGAGGGAGTGCAGGAGGTCGCGGAAGTCACGGGAGGCGGGGTCGTCGGTGGTCATGGGGCGATTGTGCCGGGTGCGGGGCGGCGGGCGGCGGGCGCGGCTCGGTGGTGTCGGGGGTGCCGGGCGCGGGGGTACGGGGCTGCGGGGTGCGGGCGGGCGCGGTGCCGGGGCGGTCACCGTCCCAGGAGCACCGTGCCCGAAGAGCAGAACCAGCCGCCCGTTCCCGAGGCCAGCGCCACCTCCGGCAGGCGGCCGCCCGCCTTGCGGACCTGGCCGTCCCCCGCCTCGCCCCGCAACTGGCGTACCGCCTCCACCAGCAGGAACAGACCCCGCATCCCCGGGTGGCAGGCCGAGAGCCCGCCGCCGTCCGTGTTGACCGGCAGCGCGCCGTCCCGCAGCAGGCGGCCCTTCTCCACGAACGGCCCGCCCTCCCCCTTCGCGCAGAAGCCCAGGTCCTCCAGCGTCACCAGGGTCATGTAGGTGAAGGCGTCGTAGATCTCCGCCAGGTCCACGTCGGCCGGGGACAGCCCGGCGTCCGCGTACGCCCGCCGGCCGCTCAGCGCCGCCGGGGACACCGTGAAGTCGTCCCACTCCGACATCGTCGTGTGCGAGACCGAGGTGCCCGTGCCCAGCACCCACACCGGCTCCTTCGCCATGTCCGGTACGTGGTCCTCCGCCACCAGCAGCACCGCGCAGCCCCCGTCGCTGCGCAGACAGCAGTGCAGCTTGGTGAAGGGGTCGGCGATCATCGGGCCCGACAGCACCTCGTCCACCGTCAGCGGGTCGCGGAACATCGCGTCCGGGTTCGTCGCCGCGTTCGCCCGCGCCTGCACCGCCACCTCGGCGAGCTGCTCCAGGGTCGTCCCGTACTCGTGCATGTGGCGACGGGCGGCCATCGCGTACTTCGCGACCAGCGTGTGCCCGTACGGCGCCTCGAACTGCAACGGACCCCGGGCGCCGAACGAGAGGTTCGAGGTGCGCCGGCCCGCCTTGATGTCGGCGCGCGCCGTCGAACCGTAGACGAGGAGTACGGCACCGGCGTGACCCGCGGAAATGGCGTCGACGGCGTGTGCGGCCATGACTTCCCACGTCGCGCCGCCCACCGACGTCGAGTCCACCCAGCGCGGGCGCAGGCCCAGGTACTCGGCGACCTCGACCGGCGCGAGCGTGCCGAGTCCGGCCGAGGCGAACCCGTCGATCACCGTGCGGTCCAGGCCCGCGTCCGCGAGCGCCCGGCGGGCCGCCTGGGCGTGCAGCGCGTAGGGGGTGGCGTCGTCCACCCGGCCGCAGTCGGCGAGCGCGACACCGGCGACAGCGACCTTGCGGGTCCCGGCCCGGGGGGTCCTTCGAGGCGTGGGTGACATGGAACTGACGGTACATCAGATCAGCAAGTCCGCATCGGAGCACTCCGATTGGGGCGGCTTCGGCTATGGGCATCCGCGCGACCGCGCTCTAGCATGACGCCCCGTCAGATTCAGGGGAGGAGCACACCGGATGGATGCCGCCTTCACCGCGGAGCAGGACGCGATCCGCCGTACGCTGACCGAACTGCTCGTCACGGGGGGCCCGAGCGGCGAGGGGGTCGGTGGGGAGCGCCTCCGGGAACTCTGGCGGCAGCTCGCCGCGGGGCTGGAGCGGGTGCCGCTCGCCCCGCCGCTGCTCGCGACCGCCGTGCTGGCCGCGCCGCTCGTCGCCGCCCTCGGCTCCGAGGAGCAGCGCGCCGCCCTCCTGCCGGACCTCGCGGCCGGTCGCAGCGGTGCCGCGCTCGCCGTCCCGGCCGGCGCGCTCTCCGTCGCACTCGGGCTGACGGGGGACAACGCGGGGGGCGGCTGGGCCGGAGGCGGCCGTTCCGGTGGCGTGCAGGCGCGGCGGGGCGAGCGGGGGTGGGTGCTGTACGGGCAGGCCGAACAGGTGCTCGACGGGCGCAGTGCCGACCTGCTCCTGGTGGCCGCGCACACCGGGGGCTTCGCCCGGGGGCGGGCACTGCTCTTTCTCGTACGGGCGAAGGACGCGGTCGGGCCGACGCGCGTACGGCGGACGGCGGCGGAGGGGGCGCGCCCGCAGGGCACGCTGCAACTGCGCGACGCGGAGGCGGAGTTGTTGGGCAGCGGGGCGGGGGTCGCGCAGGCGCTCGGCGCGGTCGGGCGCAGCGCCGCCGCCGTTCTCGCGGTGGAGGCGGCCGGGGCCGCCGAACGGCTCCTGGGGCGGACCGCCGCCGGGGACGGCGGGCGGGCCCGGTTCGCCGAGGCGTACGCGGCGGTGCAGGCGGCGCGCTCGGCCGCGTACCGCACCGTCTGGCAGCCGGCTGACGCGGGCGACGCCCCGCTCGCCCTCGCGCAGGGGCTGGAGGCGCTCCGCGCCGCCGCGACGGAGGCCATGCGGGGCGGCGACGGCGGGTCCGGCGAGGCACGGGCGTGCTTCGCGAGGGCGGCGGGCGACGAGCTGCTGTTCGGGCCGGTCGAGCGGCTGCGGGCGTGGGCGGTGGAGACGGCTGGGCTGTTCGGCCGTACCGGCGACGGCCGGGCGACGGAGGCAGGCGGGACGGCCGGGGCTGCCGGAACGACCGGGGCTGCCGGAACGGCCGGGGCGAAGGAGGCCGTGTGATGGCCGCGACCGACGAAGGGGCGTCCGGCGCGGGGCCCGGCAAGCGGTCGGGCAAGCGACTGGGCGAGCGGTCGGGCAAGCGGACCGGCCCGGCGGCGCGCGGGGCCTTCGGCACGAAGCTGGTCCAGAGAGTCTCCGCCACCCGTGCCTTCGCCCGCGTCGCCCCCCTCCTCATCCCCGCCGTGGACCGCGCCGTCCACCGGCTCAGCGGGGGCCGGACGATGCTGAGCACCCGGCTGCTCCCGGGGGTGGTCCTGCACGCCCGCGGTGCCAGGACCGGGCAGCCGCGGCACACCCCGCTGGCCTGCATGCCGGAGCCGGACCGGGGGACCTGGATCCTCGTCGGGTCCAACTTCGGCCGTCCGGGGCACCCCGCCTGGACCGGCAACCTGCTGGCCCATCCGGAGGTGTCCGTGCACTGGCAGGGGCAGGAGGTGCCGGTGCGGGCCCGGCTGCTCGCAGGGGAGGAGCGGGCGGCCGCGTGGCAGGCGGTGCTGCGGTTCTGGCCGCCGTACGCGGCGTACCAGCAGCGGATCGAGCGGGAGATCCGGCTGTTCCGGATCGAGCGGCGCTGAACCCCGCCCGGACCGGCGCGCGGACACGCCGGCCGGCGCGCGCACACGCCGACCCGTCCGCGGATACGCCGATGGCGGACCACATGCGTGGTCCGCCATCGGGTGACAGGACTTGGTGGGGGTTCGTCCGGTGCGGATGGGGCTACTTTGCGGGCTTTTTCCCTGTGATGCCCAGGTGGACCAACTGCGCGAGGTTCGGGCGGAGTTCCGTCTGCTTGACACCCCAGGTCGTGAAGCCCTTCTGGTGCGAGGCCACGGCCGCGAGCATCGCGACGAGCGAGCCGGCCATCGCCGCGGGCGACACGTCCTTGTCGACCTTGCCCTTCGCCTGGAGGTCCTTCACCGTCTCCGTCAGGGAGTTGGTGACGGAGTTCAGGATCTTCATGCGGATCTTGTAGAACCGCTTGTCGCCCTCCGCCGCACCGAGGTCGACGACCCGCAGGATCGCGTCGTTCTTCCGCCAGAAGTCGAGGAACCCGTCCACGAGTTGCTCGGCGGTCTGCGCCCCGGCCCTGCCGACCCACGAGCGCCCGGCGACGAGGTCGGTCAGTCCCGCACCCTCCTTCGCCATCTCCTCCGCGATCTCGAGGACGGCGCCCTCGACGTCGGGGAAGTACTGGTAGAAGGTGGCGGGCGAGGTTCCGGCCTTGCGGGCCACGTCGATGACTTTGACGTCCCGGTAGGGGGACGAGCTGAGCATTTCACTGAGGCAGTCGAGCAGCTTCTGCCGCGTCGCCTGACCGCGTCGACCGGCCACGCGGCCGTCGACGGTGCGTACTTGTCCTGTCATGCCGTCAGCTTACCGAGGGGTGATCGGAGCGCGATTCGGCGAGTGCAAATGGGTTTCCGGCCAGACTTGGCCGGAGTTGACGGGGCGGTAGGGGCGGCCGCCGGGGGGGCACGAGGGGCCGGGGACTTCGAATGGCGGTACCTGGCAGGGCGTCCACAGGTGTCCTCCAATAGTGTTATCAACAGCCTGTGGACAACGTCGGTGGATATCTCCGAGCGGGGATCTCCCCAAGCGGGAAGGATCGGTCCATGACCGCATTCGCTGAAGGTGTGCCCTGCTGGATCGATGTGGCGCTGCCCGACGTCGAGGCGGGCCGGCGCTTCTACGGCGGTTTGTTCGGCTGGACCTTCGACGAGCCCGCGGACAGGGCGTACGGCTCCTACACACAGGCGTACGTCGGCGAGGGCGAGGGCCGCGCGAACGTGGCCGCGCTCGCCGCCAAGACCGACGGCCGCATGCCCACCGCCTGGGGCGTCTACTTCGCCACCCCGGACGCCGCCGCCCTGGTGGCCCGGGCCCGCGCGGCGGGCGGCCAGATCGTCATGGACGCGATGCCCGTCGGCCCGTACGGCACGATGGCGCAGATCGCCGACCCCGGCGGCGCGGTCTTCGGCGTCTGGCAGGGCGGCAGCCACCCCGGTTTCGAGCGGGCGGCGGCGCCCGGCGCCTTCTGCTGGACCGAGGCCTATGTCCGCGAGGCCGACGTGGAGCGCGTCGACGCCTTCTACGAGGAGGTCTTCGGCTTCGGCGCACGGGACCTGCCCGAGCTGACGGACGAAGCGGCCGGTGTGCCCTTCCGCACCTGGTCGCCCGCCGGGACCGAGCCGGGCGACGACACCGCCGTCGGCGGACGGGCCGTCATCACGGACGCGCTGCCCGCGGAGCTGCCGGCCCACTTCCTCTCGTACTTCATGGTTGAGGACTGCGACGAGACCGCGGCGGCGGCCACCCGGCTCGGCGGCCGGGTCACCCAGCCCCCCAGCGACGTTCCGTACGGACGGATGGCGGTCCTGGCCGACAATCAGGGAGCGGTCTTCGCGGTGCTGGCCGAACCCGAGGAGTGACGGGGCGGTCGTTCCGCCTCCGCTTGCGACCGGAATCCCCACCAGATGTGTACGAAATGGGGGGAAACATTCCATTCCGGCCCCGGGTTAGCCACGGCCGCCTCCGGCAGGAAGAATGCCCCCGGGGCTGTGTTTCGCGGCCTGGTACGGGGAGGTGGCAGGCAAGTGGAGCAGCTGACGCAGCACGACCCGCGGCGGATCGGCCCGTTCGAGGTCCTCGGACGGCTCGGGGCCGGCGGGATGGGGCTCGTCTATCTGGCGCGTTCCGCGTCGGGTCGCCGGGTGGCGATCAAGACCGTGCGGACGGAACTCGCCGAGGACCAGTTGTTCCGGGTCCGCTTCACGCGTGAGGTCGAGGCGGCGCGCGCCGTGTCCGGCTTCTACACGGCGGCCGTGGTCGACGCCGACCCCCGGGCGGCCGTCCCGTGGCTGGCGACGGCGTACGTCCCCGCGCCCTCGCTCGAGGAAATAGTGAACGAGTGCGGGCCCATGCCCGCGAACGCGGTGCGCTGGCTGGCCGCCGGCATCGCCGAGGCCCTCCAGTCCATCCACGGCGCGGGCCTGGTCCACCGCGACCTGAAGCCGTCCAACGTCCTGGTCGTCGAGGACGGGCCGCGGGTCATCGACTTCGGCATCGCGTCCGGTGTCTCCAACACCCGGCTGACCATGACCAACGTCGCCGTCGGCACCCCCGCGTACATGTCGCCCGAACAGGCCCGCGACTCCCGCGGCGTCACCGGGGCCAGCGACATCTTCTCGCTCGGCTCGACCCTGGTCTTCGCGGCGACCGGGCACGCCCCCTTCCACGGGGCGAACCCCGTCGAGACCGTGTTCATGCTGCTGCGCGAGGGCCCCGACCTGGAAGGGCTCCCGGACGAACTGCGTCCGCTGATCGAGTCCTGCATGGGCATGGAGGCCGCCCTGCGGCCCAGCCCCGCCGACCTCCAGGCCCAGCTCGCCCCGCACCTCTTCTCCTCCGGCGGCGACGACTCCGGCACCGCGTCGGCGTGGCTGCCCCAGCGGGCCACCGCGATGATCGAGCAGCGCCGCGGCGGCGGCCGCGTCACCCCGGCCGCCCCCGTCGTGCCGGCGCCGCAGCGGCCCGCGCCGCCGCCGCTCCCGCCGGGCCCGCCCCCGTACACGCCGCACCCGCGCGACCCGTACCCCGACCCGCGCACCGGGCAGGCCCCGCCGCCCTCCCGCGTCGACGGGCCGGTCCGGCTCGCCGGGGCGAAGGTGCCGATCGGGCCGGGGCCCCGGGTGGCCGACGGGCGCGGGGCGGCCACCGCCGCCGTGGCCGAGTCCGCCACCGGCTGGGTGCGTGCGCCCGGCGGGGCCGCCGTGAACGGGGCGCCGCCCGCGCCCGCCGCCGTGCCCCCGCAGCCGCCCGAGGGGCCGTCGCCCAGCGGGTGGCGGCCGTGGCGCTTCCGCATGTCGAACGACGTATGGGGGACCCCGGCGGTCGCGGGCGACCTGGTGTACGTCACGTCCTTCGAGGTGCACGCGCTGGACGTCGCGTCCGGCCGCCGCCAGTTCAAGACGCGGGACGTCGCCTGGGCGATGGCCGTCTCCGGCGGCCGCATCCACGCCTCCGACGGGCCGACGCTGTACGCGCTGGACGCGGCGGACGGGGCGGAGCGCTGGCGGCTCCAGAGCGACGCCTGGGTGTACTCGCTGAAGGCCGCGCGGGGCACCGTCGTGACCGGGACGCGGGGCGGCGGCGTGCAGGCCTGGGAGGCCTCCAACGGGCAGAAGCTGTGGGAGATCACCGGGGCGCAGACCGACTTCGAGACCCCGGAGGCGGGGCCCGACGTGCACGGCGACACCGTGTTCGTGTGGCAGGACGCCCGGCTGCGCGCCCTCGACTCCCGTTCCGGCGTGGAGCGTTGGACGTACCCGGTCGGCGACGCGGCCTCCTGCGGGAACGTGCCGGTGCGCGTCACCTCGGCGGAGGACGGTTACGTGTACGTCTCCGCCGGGACCCGGGTGCTGGCCATCGCCCAGGACTCCGGGCACGTCCGCTGGCACTTCGAGGCGCCGGCGGTCTTCCTCTCCCCGCCCGCCTTCGCGCCGGGCCCGGCGGTCACCGGCGGCGGCGTCTACCTCGCCGACTACCTCGGCACGGTGTACGCGCTGGACGCGTCGACCGGCAAGGACCGGTGGCGGATCGCGACCGAGTCCCGCCAGTCCACGGAACCGGTGCTGGTGGCCTCCGGCCACGTGCACGTGGGCAGCGGCAGCGCGCTCTACACGCTGGACGCGGTCACCGGCACGCCCAAGTGGCGCTTCGCGGCCGGCGGCGAGTTGGTCGGGGCGCCGGTGGTGGCCGACGGGCGGGTCCACTTCGGGTCGGCGGACCACTGCCTCTACACGGTGGACGCGGTCGGCGGCCAGCTCCGTTGGAAGCTCAAGACGGGCGGCGAGATCACCGGCTCACCGGTGGCGGAGGCCGGAATCGTCTACGCCTGCAGCAAGGACCGCTGCGTGTACGCGCTGGACGCGGTCAAGGGCACGGCGACGGGCCGCGCCCGCTGAGGGACTCCGGGGGCGGGCCGGCGGCTGCTCGCTGCTCCGCCGCGCGGAACCGCCCCGGCCCCGCGCCCGCGCGGAACTGCCCCGGCCCCGCGCCCGCGCGGGAAGCGCCCGCCGCGCCGCCCGCCGCGCGGCTGCGCCGCGGCCGTCCGTGCGGTCACCCCCGGCCCTGACGGAGCTCGTCCGCCGTCGGCGCCGGCCGGGTGTACGTCGCCCCCTGGTCCGGCGCGTCCACGGGGTCCGCGCCCCGCCACCCGCGGCGCGCCCGAGGGCGCCCGGGCAGGAGCGGACGTGCCCGCCGGCGTCCGTTCATCACCGCGGCGGCCAGCAGCATCAGCACCCCGCCCCCCACCGCGCTCGCCACTCCCATCCCCAGCCCCGTCCCGTCCGCGTTCACCGCGATGCCGCCCGCCGCCTGCCCCTGCCGCACCAGCCACAGCACGGTGCAGCCCAGCGTGATCAGCCCCGCCAGCACCAGCAGCGGGCGGGACCGCAGCGGACGCGTCCACAGGAACACCGCGACCAGCACGAGCAGCGCCGCGAAAAGGAACGGCAGCAGCAGGGAACCGATCGGCTCAGCCGAGACGTCTGTGATCCCGTTGAAGAGGTCTTCGACGCGGTAGTCACGGCCGCGCCGACCGTCGTTCCAGGCCCGGAAAGGGCTCCACACGGCGGCCGTCGCACCGGCGACAGCGAGTACCGCGCCGAGGGCGTTCCTGACCATCTCGGGCTCCTCGGGGTCGAGAGGTGTCGAGCGATGTCGGGGTTCTGTGAGGGTTCGCGGAGCTTTGACGCTACGCCCGAGGACCGGCACCCGCCACGCGACGAGCGCTGTTAGGGTGTCATGCACTCGCCCTTATGTTTTCTTTACATCGGGGTGGCTCCTGCCAGTGCCACCCGGGGCGTGAACGCCCATTTCGTCCCATCTCGCTTCACATCAACGGGGGTTGGAAGCATGAAGCTCCGCCATGTCCGCGCAGTGGCCGTTTTCGGCATCGCCGTCGTCGCACTCACCGGAGCCCGGGGCTCCCACGGCGGGAGCTGCAGCGGCGGTTCGAGCGGTTCCAGCAGCTCCAGCAGTTCCAGCAGCGGGGGCAGCGACTCCAGCAGCAGCTCCAGCTCATCGAGCGGCGACTACCAGGCCTCCACGGGCGGCTACGACGGCAGCAGCTCCAGCTCCTCCAGCGGCGGCTCCAGCTCCTCCACCACGGGCGGCTCGGACAGCTCCAGCTCCTCCGGCTCGGGCGGCTCCGTGCCCGGTGTGAGCGGCGGCGGCAACGCGGCCAACCGCGACCTGCGCATCGCGGACTGCAAGTACGACCCGTCGCGCGGCATGCTCGCCACCATCACCGCCACGAACAGCAGCTCGTCGAGCACCTACAACTACAGCTTCACGGTGCGCTTCACGAACAACGGCTCCACCATCGGCTCCCGCTCCACCAGCATCATCGCCGTCGCCCCGGGCCAGTCCCGCTCCGTCGACGTCTCCACGGTGTACGTGAAGCGCTCGACCGAGACGCTCTCGGGCCGCTGCGAGGTCAAGTACGCCACCCGCACCAGCTCCTGAGTCCCACCTGCTCCTGGGCCCCGCCGGCTCCTGGGCCCCGCCCGTGTCCCGAGGGGCCCGGCCGTCCGCACGGCCGGGCCCCCGGCGGGCCCCTCAACGGATCCGGAACCCCGTGCCCCGCCGCGCGAACAGCTCCGCCTGCCGCCGCGGCGGCAGGCTGCCGAGGGCGATCAGGTGCGGCGCCTGCGCGTACGCCGGCGCCAACGCCGCCTCCTTGGCCGCCCACACCGCGCGGACCGTCCCCTGCACGGCCTCCGTCGGATGCCCCGCGATCACCTCGGCCGACCGCAGCGCCGCCGTCAACTCCTCGCCGTCCGCCGTCAGTTCGGAGACGAGTCCCACCTCGTACGCGCGCCGCGCCGACATCCGTTCCGCCGTGCCCATCAGGGCCGTCCGGGCCACTTCGCCGTACGGCATCCGCTGGGTGAGCAGCGCCGTCTCGTACGCGCTGACCATGCCGTACGTCGTGTGCGGGTCGAAGAAGGTCGCGCCCTCGCCCGCCACCACGAACTCCGACTCGCCCAGCAGGTAGAACGCCCCGCCGCAGGCCATCCCGCGCACCGCCGCGACCACCGGCTTCCAGAGGTCGTTGGCCTTGGGGCCGATGGTGAGGAGGGGGTCGTCCACCGAATACGGGGAGGAGGGCTGCGGCACGACGGCCGTGCGGTCGAAGCCGGTGCAGAAGGCCCTGGGGCCCGCCCCGGTCAGGACGGCCGCCCGTACGGTGTCGTCGTGACGGAACTCCCGCCAGACGGCTGCGAGTTCGGCGGCGGTGGCCAGGTCGACGGCGTTCAGCTTCGCCTCGCGGTCCAGGGTGACGACGGCGACCCCGGTGTCCTTGTCGCGTGCCACCCGTACCGTCGTCACGGCCGCTCCAGCAGCCAGCGCGGGACCGCCGTGCCGTCCGGCAGCCTCCCGAAGGCCACCCGCACCCGGGCCCCAATCCGCAGCCGCCCCGGATCGACCGAGTCGAGCGCCGCGTCGGGGGAGGCGACGACATTGCCGACGAGCCGGATGCGGGGGGCGTCCGCCAGCTCCACGAGCACCGCGTTGTACGGGGCCCGCGCCGCGTACGCGGGAAGCAGGGGCGGGTGCGGGACGACGTACGACCAGATCGTGCCCCGGCCGCTCATCGGCCGCCACGCGGAGGCGAAGGAGTGGCAGTGCGGGCAGCACGGGCGGGGCGGAAAGCGGAGCTCGCCGCAGTCGGAGCAGCCCTGGACGCGGAGCTCGCCGCGGGCGGCGTACTCCCAGAAGGGCGCGCCGTCGGCGTCGGCGACGGGCGACAGGAGGCCCTCGGCGGCGGGGGAGCGGGAGCCGGTAGGGGGGCGGGAGCCGGTGGAGGGGCGGGGGTCGGCGGGGGAGCGCGGGTCGTCGCTCATGGTGGTGTGCTCAGCTCCTCAGCAGCAGTGCGGACGTCGGTACGCCCTCGCCCGCCGTGACCAGGCAGGTGGCGGCGTTCGGGACCTGGGCGGTGGAGGTGCCGCGGAGCTGCTTCACGCCCTCGGTGATGAGGTTGAAGCCGTGGACGTAGGCCTCGGAGAGCCCGCCGCCGCCGGTGTTGACCGGCAGCCGACCCCCGATCTCCAGCGCCCCGCCCTCGGTGAAGGCGGCCCCCTCGCCGCGCCCGCAGAAGCCGTAGCCCTCCAGCGAGAGCGGGATGAGCGGCGTGAACGCGTCGTAGATCTGCGCCACGTCCACGTCCTGCGGCCCGAAGTCGGCCTGCTTCCACAGGTGCCGGGCGGCGGTCCAGGCGGGCCCGGTCAGCGGGTCGTCGTTCCAGTAGTTGACCATGCCGTGGTGCTGGGCGGGCAGCCCCTGGGCGGCGGAGTGGACGTACACGGGCTTCCGGCGGCAGTCGCGGGCCCGTTCGGCGCCGACGATCACGCACGCCAACGCCCCGTCCGTCTCCAGGCAGTTGTCGAAGAGGCACAGCGGCTCGCTGATCCAGCGGGCGTTCATGTACATGTCCCGGGTGAGGGGGCGTTCGTACATCATCGCCGCCGGGTTCTGGTTCGCCCGGTTGCGGCAGGCGAGGGCGACGTTGAAGAAGTGGTCGCGGGTGGCCCCGTACTCGTGGCAGTAGCGGCGGGCCAGCATGCCGATCTCGTCGGCGGGCCGCAGCAGGCCGAAGGGGCGGGTCCACTGGGCGGGGGTGGGGAGCTGGACGGTGGTGTTCTTCCACGGGCGGGGCCCGCTGCCCCGCTTCCGGGACCGCCAGGCCACCCCCACGCTCGCCTGCCCCGTCGCGATCGCGGCCGCGAGGTGCCCGACGGTCGCGCAGGAGCCGCCGCCGCCGAAGCCCACCTTGGAGAAGAAGGTCAGGTCCCCGGTCCCGACGGCCTTCGCGACCTCGACCTCGTCCGTCTCCTCCATCGTGTACGAGGCGAACCCGTCGACCTCGGCGGGGTCGATCCCCGCGTCGTGGAGCGCGGCGAGAATGGCGCGGCAGGCCAACTCCTTCTCGCTCTGCGGGAGTTGTTTGGCGAACTCGGTCTGCCCGATGCCGACTATCGCCGTCGCGTCCTTGAGTCCCGGCATGCTCCACAGCCTCTCCGCGCTCGTCCCGGCCGTCGACCGACTGCTGACAGCGCGTCAGGCTACAGCTAATCTGACGGTTAGTCAGCTAGTGGTGTGGGAGGGCTCGCGATGCAGTTCGACGCACAGGACCACGTGACCGGCGCCCCGGGACGCGCCCGGTGGGCCACCGTCCCCGAACTCGTCCGGCACGCCGCCGAGCGGTACGGCGCGCGGGAGGCCGTCGTCGAGGGCCGCACCCGCGTCACGTACGCCGGACTGGGGGAGCGCGTCGAGCGCGCCGCCGCCGCCTGTCTCGCCCGGGGCGTGCGGCGCGGCGACCGGGTGGCGGTCTGGGCCCCGAACACCCTCGACTGGATCGTCTCCGCCCTCGGCGCGGTCACGGCGGGCGCGGTCCTCGTCCCCCTCAACACCCGGTTCAAGGGCGCCGAGGCGGCCCAGGTCCTCGCCCGGTCCCGCGCCAGGCTGCTGTTCGTCACGGGCACCTTCCTCGGCACCTCCTACGTCGCCTCCCTGCGGCGCGCGACGTCCGAGGGCCCCGGCGACGGCCCCCTGCCCGGCCTCCCGCACCTGGCCGACGTGGTCGTCCTGTCCGACGACGCCGCCCCCGCCACCTTCCTGACCTGGAAGGACTTCCTCGCGGCGGGGGAAGAGGTGAGCGGGGAGACGGTACGGGCGCGGGCGGCGGAGATCCAGGACCGCGACCCCTCCGACATCGTCTACACCTCCGGCACCACCGGCCGCCCCAAGGGCGCGGTCATCACCCACGCCCAGACCCTGCGCGCCTACGACATCTGGGCCGACCTCGCGGGCCTGCGCGAAGGCGACCGGTACCTGATCGTCAACCCCTTCTTCCACACCTTCGGCTACAAGGCCGGCATCATCGCCTGCCTCACCCGCGGCGCCACGATGGTCCCGCAGCCCGTCTTCAACGTGGACACCGTCCTCGCCAACATCGCCGCCGAACGCATCTCCGTCCTGCCCGGCCCCCCGACCCTCCACCAGTCCCTCCTGGACCACCCGGCCCGCGGCGCCCACGACCTCACCGCCCTGCGGCTGGTGGTGACGGGAGCAGCCGTCGTGCCCCTCCGGCTCGTCGAACGCCTCCGCTCCGAGCTGCACATCGCGACCGTCCTCACCGCCTACGGCCTCTCGGAGGCGTCCGGCATCGTCTCGATGTGCCGGCGGGACGACGCCCCGGACACCGTCGCCGCCACCTCGGGACGGGCGATACCGGGCACGGAGGTACGGGTGGACGCGGCGCCCGGCGCCCCGGGGGAGGTCCTGGTCCGGGGCTTCCACGTGATGCGCGGCTACTTCGAGGACCCCGACGCCACGGCCGCCGCCCTCACCCCGGACGGCTGGCTGCGCACCGGAGACGTGGGCGTGCTGGACGCGGCGGGCAACCTCCGGATCACCGACCGGATCAAGGACATGTTCATCGTCGGCGGCTTCAACGCCTACCCCGCCGAGATCGAACGGGTGCTCGGCCTGCATCCGGGGATCGCCGACGTCGCCGTCGTCGGCGTCCCGGACCCGCGGCTGGGCGAGGTCGGCAGGGCGTACGTGGTCCGCCGCCCGCGCACCTCCCTGACGGGCGACGACGTGATCGCCTGGGCCCGCCGCGAAATGGCCAACTACAAGGTCCCCAGAGAGGTCGAGTTCGTGCCGGAACTGCCCAGGAACGCGAGCGGGAAGGTGCTGAAGGGGGAGCTGCGGGGACGCGCGGGACGCTGACCCGCGGGCCGGGCCGCGCCCTCAGTCCTGTGCCAGCGCCCGGCGCGCCTCGCCCTGCACCGCCCCGATCTCCTCCATCGCCGCACGCCACTGCGGTGAGCCGGGGGCCGCCGTCCGGGCGGTGTACTCCGCCGTGCGCAGGCGCTCGGCCGTCGCCGGGACGCGGGCGATCTCCGTCGCCACCGACCAGCTCTCCAGGAACGCCGTGAGCGGAGCCAGCGAACCCGTGCGGGCGGCCAGCGAGAGGGCCTCCTCCATCTGCCGCTCCATCTCCGGGAGCTGCGCGGGGGTCAGCCGGGCCACCGCCGCGCGCAGCGAGGCCGTGGTGCGGTCCGGGCGGGGGAGGAGGGCCTCCGTGCGGTCCGGGTGGGACGAGGGGTTGCGCTGGGCGGTCATTCCGGTCCTTCCGAGGAGGTCTCGTACGGGAGGAGGGCGAAATGGGGGGTATGGGTTGCCTCCGCCTGAATACCCGTTCGACCTGCGGATACGACGCGTGGGGCAACCGGCCCCGAACGGCGTGCGGCCGCGGCGGCTCCCCCTCCGCGCCGCCGCGGCCGATCCCCGTGCAGGAAGGTCTACTTCGCGGGCTCGCCGTTGGCGTGCACGTCCTCCGTGCCGGCGCCGCCGTTGGCGTGCACGTCCTTGGGGGCGATCTGCTCGCCGTTGGCGTGCACGTCCGTGGGCCGGAGGTCCTGGTCGGTCTTCTTCTGCTCGCCCATACTGATCAACTCCTGAAGTCTCGTTCTGCGGCAGGGGCCGAGGAGCCCGCCCCACTGTTCCCCCGTGCGACAGTCGGGCGGGCGTTCGGCGGGCGCGCCCCGGACGGGGCCGCCGATGTCGGTTCCGCCTGCCCCCCGACGCGACGGCTCCGACACCAGAAGAGTGCCGGGCGGCGATAAACGAACGATGAACGCCCGGGCCGAGGGCTATCCGGCCGCCACCGACGCCATCCGGACGCGCAGGTCGGACGCCTCCGGCGAGCCCAGGTCCTCGTAGTGGACGAGCGCCTCCTGCCAGCAGGCCTGCGCCCGGCCGGGCTGGCCGAGGCCGATGAGGGCCTGCCCGAGCACGGTGAGCGCCATGGCCCGGCGCCACCGCCCGCCGATGTCGTGCAGCACGGACAGCGCCGCCTCCGCGCCCGCGGCCGCCTCCGTGGGCCGGCCCGCGGCGAGGTCGGCCTCGGCGATGCGGCACAGCGTCAGCCCCTCCCAGATCCGCTGCCGGTTCTGCCGGAAGGTGTCCAGGGCCTCCGAGAGGCGGTCCCGGGCGGCGGACAACTGCCCGCTCCGGGTCAGGGCGAGCCCCAGCGCGTACCGCCCGTTGGCGCCGCGCAGCGAGTTGCCCATGGCGTCGTAGATCTCGGTGCCCCGCCGGGCGAGCGCGATGGCCTCCGCGGTGTCCCCGGTCGCCAGGTGGATGCGGGAGAGGTTGCACAGGGCACTGGCCTCGCCGGGGAGGTCCTGGCAGGTGCGGAAGTGGGCGATGGCCCGGGTCAGGAGCTCCCGGCCCTCCGCGTGCCGGTTCTGGTAGAGCGCGATGACGCCCCGGATGTTGTCGGCCCAGCACACGGGCAGCAGGTCCTGGGCCGGTCCGGCGGGGGCCGCGACGACCTGTGCCGCCTCGCGGTCCGCCTGGTCGAACCGTCCGGCGATCAGGTGCGCGTTGCTCAGCGCGACCCGGGCCCGGGCCTCCGCCCTGCGGTCCGCGCACCGTACGGCGGCCGCCAGCAGGTCCGCCGCCGTGGCCTCGTACTCCCGGGAGTTGGTGCCCGACTCCGCCAGGTCCACGGCGGTCCACAGCAGGTCGATCGCCCGCCGCAGGGTCGTGTCCCGGGCGGACTGCCGGATGCAGGCCAGCAGCGAGGGCGCCTCGGTGTACAGCCAGTCCTGGGCGCCGGTCCGGTCGGCGAAGACCAGGCCCGGGTGCCGGGTGTGCTCCAGGTGCTCGACCAGCCGGTCCCCCGGCCGCTCGATCGCGTACACCCCCGCCGCCGTCGCCAGGTAGAAGTCCAGCAGCCGCGACAGCGCCGCCGCCCGTTCCGTGGGCGGCTGCTCGTCCCGCTCCGCGCACGCACGCGCGTAGAGCCGGACGAGGTCGTGGAAGCGGTAGCGGCCCGGCGAGGCCGACTCCAGCAGCGAGGTGTCGACCAGGGACTCCAGCAGGTCCTCGGTGTCGTACAGCGGCAGGTCCAGCACGGCCGCCGCCGCGGCCAGCGAGATGTCGGGGCCGTCGGCCAGGCCCAGCAGGCGGAAGGCGCGGGCCTGGGCGGGCTCCAACTGGCCGTACCCCAGCTCGAAGGTGGCCTTCACCGCCAGGTCGCCCGCCTGCAACTCGTCCAGTCTGCGCCGCTCGTCCGCCAGCTTCGCGGCGAGGACCGAGACCGTCCAGGTGCGGCGCGCGGCCAGCCGGGCGGCGGCGATCCGGATCGCGAGCGGCAGGAACCCGCACGCGCCGACCACGTCGAGCGCCGCCTCGCGCTCGGCCGTCACCCGCTCCTCGCCCACGATCCGGGTGAAGAGCTGGAGCGCCTCGTCGGGCGACATGACGTCCAGGTCCACCAGGTGCGCGCCCGCGAGGTCGACCATCCGGGTGCGGCCGGTGATCAGTGCCGCGCACCCCGGCGTCCCCGGCAGCAGTGGCCTGACCTGCGAGGCGTCGCGCGCGTTGTCCAGCAGGACCAGGACCCGGCGGCCGTCCAGGGTCGAGCGGTACAGGGCGGCTCGCTCGTCCAGCGAGTCAGGGACCGCGGTCTCCGCCGTGCCGAGCGCGCGCAGGAACGCGCCGAGGACCGTCTCCGGCTCGGCGGCCCGCGCCCCCGCCCCCTGGAGGTCGACGTACAACTGCCCGTCGGGGAAGTGCGGCCGCGCCGCGTGCGCGACGTGCACGGCGAGGGTGGTCTTGCCGACGCCGCCGATGCCGGCGATCGCCGAGACCGCCATCACGCTCGTCTCGGCCTGCGCCAGCCGCTCGCCGAGTTCGCGTACGAAGGAGGCCCGGCCGGTGAAGTCGGCGACGGCGGCCGGGAGCTGGGCGGGACGCAGCGGGGCGGGCGCGACGGCGGCCGGGGCCTCGACCGGGCGGGCCAGCTCCTCGTCGGCGGCCAGGATGCGCTGTTGGAGGCGGGCCAGCTCGGGGCGTGGATCGACCCCGAGTTCATCGGCGAGCAGCCGGCGCGTGTCGGCGTACACGGCGAGCGCCTCCGCCTGCCGCCCGCACCGGTACAGCGCCAGCATCAAGAGCTCGCGCAGCCGCTCGCGCAGCGGATGGGCGGCGGTCAGCGCGGTCAGCTCCGACACCGCCTCCGCGTGACAGCCGACCTCCAGGTCCAGGTCGAGCCGGGTCTCGGTGAGCTGGAGCCGCCACTCCTCCAGCCGGGCCCGCTGCGACTCCGCGTACGGCCCCGGCACGGACGCCAGCGCCTCCCCGTCCCAGAGCCCGAGTGCCTCGCCCAGCAGGGTGCGCGCCGCGCACCGGTCCCCGGCCGAGCGGGCCTTGTCGGCGTCGGCGGCCAGCTCCTGCGCCACCGCCAGGTCCAGGGCGCCCGGCACGGGCCGGATCGCGTATCCGCCGGCCACGCTGACCAGCACGTCCGCGCCGAGTGCCTTGCGCAGGCGGGAGGCGTACGTCCGGATCGCGGCCAGCGCCTGGGAGGGCGGCTCCTCGCCCCACACGCCGTCGATGAGCTCGGCGGCGGTCGCGGTGCGGCCCTCGCGCAGCAGCAGCAGGGTGAGCAGGGCGCGCTGCTGGGGCGACCCGGCGGGCACGGGCTCGCCGCCACGCCAGGCGCGGACCGGTCCCAGGACGCTGAAGCGCAGGCCGGCGGGGGAGAGGCGGTCGTCGTTCGGCAGGCCGCGGCCGCCCGGTATGCCGTCCATCGCACTCCCTCTGCTGTTGCTTCCCGTGGCGCCCTTGTCCCGGCTCTTGTCGACAGGGCCAGTTTGCCCTGTCCATGCCGAGGGCGTCAGCAGGGGAACCTCAGAGGAACCTCAGGAATGCCGGTGCGGGGCGCGGCCGTCCGGTGCGCACGGGCACCTGACGGATCGTCAGATCGGCGGTACCGTGGCGCTCGTTGGAGCCAGGTGCGGTGACGAGCAGGGAGACGTGCGCCATGGACGCGACGACCGGAACGGCCCGAACGACGGGGACGGCCGGAACGACAGGAACGGCGGGAGCAGCCGGAACGACGGAAACGGCCGGAACGACGGAGGCGGCCGGAACAGCCGGGACGGACGGCTTCCCGAAGATCATCTCGGTGGACGACCACACGGTGGAGCCCCCCGGCGTCTGGCAGGACCGCCTCCCGGCCAGGTACCGGGACACCGGCCCGCGCATCGTGCGCGCCCCCCTGCGGGAAATGACCTTCCTGGGCGGGAAGTTCGCACCGGTGATGGGCGAGAAGGGCGACGCGGGCCCGATCGGCGACTGGTGGGTGTACGAGGACCTGCGCCGCCCCCTGACCCGCCTGGACACCGCCGTCGGCTACGACAGGGACGAGATCAAGCTCGAAGTCATCACCTACGAGCAGATGCGCCCGGGGTCCTACTCGGTCCCCGACCGGCTGGCCGACATGGACGTCAACCACGTGCAGTCCGCCCTGTGCTTCCCGACCTTCCCCCGCTTCTGCGGCCAGACCTTCACCGAGGCGTCCGACCGCGAACTGGGGCTGCTGGGCGTGCGGGCGTACAACGACTGGATGGTGGAGGAGTGGTGCGGCCCCGAGGCCCGGGGCCGGCTCATACCGCTCACCCTCGTCCCGCTCTGGGACGCGGAACTCGCCGCCGCCGAGGTCCGCCGCAACGCCGCGCGGGGCGTCCGCGCGGTCGCCTTCTCGGAGATCCCGCCGCACCTGGGCCTGCCGTCCGTCCACACGGACGACTGGGACCCCTTCCTCGCGGCCTGCGACGAGACGGGCACCGTCGTCGCGATGCACATCGGCTCGTCCTCGCGGATGCCCTCGACCTCGGCGGACGCGCCCCCCGCCGTCGGCTCGACCATCACCTTCGCCAACTGCTGCTTCTCGATGGTGGACTGGCTGATGAGCGGCAAGTTCGAACGCTTCCCGAACCTGCGGATCATGTACGCGGAGGGCCAGATCGGCTGGATCCCGTACATCCTGGAGCGCGCGGACGTGGTCTGGGAGGAGAACCGGGGCTGGGGCGGAGTCGCGGACAAGGTGCACCGCCCGCCGTCCGAGCTCTTCGCCGAACACGTCTACGGCTGCTTCTTCGACGACGCGTTCGGCCTGAGGAACCTGGACGCGATCGGCGTCGGCAACGTCCTGTACGAGACGGACTACCCGCACTCGGACTCCACCTGGCCGCGGTCGCGCGAGGTCGGCGAGGACCAGATGGGCCACCTGGCCCCGGACGTGGTGGACCGCATCGTGCGCGGCAACGCGATCGACCTCCTCGGCCTGACCCCGGAGGGCCTGTGGCCGGGCAGGTGAGGGGCGGCGCGGCCCGCCGGGGCCCTTACCCGTGACCGCCGACTGCCTCCTTCGGGCGCCACCGAAAATCTGCCCTGGCGAAGGTAGACATTCGTTGGCTACAGGGTTATGGTTTTTCTTGTAGCCGAGATCGAGAGATCGAGCAGGGCTCGCCAGACACGAACTGGCGGGCAGCAGTACCGAAGTACCGCAGTACGCAGAACGGCCCGGTGGCGGAGTGTCGAAGCCAGGGAATGTGCAGGACGGCGACGGGACTGGCGACCGGACCGGGTGGCCCGCAGTGATCAGGGGCCGCCACCCGCAGTACCCGCAGTACCAGCAGTGCCCGCAGTGAGAAGTACCCCGCAGTACCCCCGCAGTACCGAAGTAGCAGTACGGCAAGTTGTTCCCAGAGGGAGAACGGAGGAGCCAGACGCCATCAGGATCGCCCGGGTGGAAGAGTGAGCGCCCGGGTACCGCAGGACATCGCGATAGTGAGGTGGTCTCCGGTCAAGCAACCGCGATCCCCGCAGCCCCGGCGCAGTATCGACCGGGTAGGCGGAAACAGAAGGTCGGCGCAGTACTCAGGCCGACAGATGGTGTAGCAGTTCCTTCGGGGCCCTGGTGCGAAGAGCACCAGGGCCCCTCCACGCGTTCCATCGGAGAGGTGCACATGACAACAGTGAGGTGCCAATGACAGTGGATGATTCGCTCGGCCGTCTCGACGACGATGACTACCCCGCCTACACCATGGGCCGGGCCGCCGCACTCCTCGGCACCACGCAGGGCTTCCTGCGCGCCATCGGCGAAGCCCGGCTGATCACCCCGCTCCGCTCCGAGGGCGGCCACCGCCGTTACTCCCGCTACCAACTGCGCATCGCCGCCCGCGCCCGGGAACTCGTCGACCAGGGCACCCCCATCGAGGCCGCCTGCCGCATCGTGATCCTTGAGGACCAGCTCGAAGAGGCCCAGCGGCTCAACGCCGAATACCGCCGCGCCGCCGAACCGCAGACCTCCCCGCCGTCCCCCTGACCCGACCCGCAGCGCAACGGGGCGGTCCGGCGCCCGCGCCGCACCGCCCACCGTCTGCGACGTCCGGCGCCCGGCTCAGACCCGGGCCGGGAGGCGCAGGTGGGTGAGGGCCGAGGCGGCGGTGTACTCCGTTTCGCCGACGGCGATGCGGTGCTTGAGCTCCGTCACCGTGCGGTCGAAGTGGTCCGGGCGGACGCCCGCCTCGCGGGCCGCGTCGGCCATGTTCTGGGCGGCGGCCACCACCAGGTCCATGGACTGGGCGTAGGCGGGCGGGGCCGGGGAGTCGATGTCGGCGGCCATCACCGGGACCATCCCGAGCATGCTCGTCAGCCAGGCGACCACGTGCGGGGCGAAGTCCGTCGCGGTGGTGCCCGGGTGGGAGGTGGCCACCGCCGTCGCGTGGAGGAAGCCCGCGAACATCATGTCCATCGCGCTGAGCAGCGCCAGGTCGTAGAGGGAGGCCAGGGACACGTCCGGGCCCAGGTGGTGCGGGGTGCCCAGCACCGCGAGGGTGGCGCGGTGCTGGTCGAAGGGGTCCTGCGCGCCGCTGTAGAAGAGGAAGGCCTCCGGTGTCGCGATCTGGTGGGGGACGGCCATGATGCCGCCGTCGAGGTACGTCGCCCCCAGGGCCAGCGCCCACGCCTCCGTCTCGCGGGCCTGGGCCGGGGTGCCATTGGTGAGGCTGACCAGGGTGCGGCCGTGGAGGGCCCCGGCGGCGGGGGCCAGCAGGGCGCGCTGGGCGGCGTAGTCCAGGACGCAGGAGATCGTGAGGGGGCCGGCCTCCAGGGCCTCGCGGACGGATCCTGCCAGGTGCGCGCCGCGTGCGACGAGCGGGGCCGCCTTGGCGGGGGTGCGGTTCCAGACAGTCACCCTGTGGCCCGCCGTGAGCAGGGCGTCGGCCAGGGCGTACCCCATCAGGCCGAGGCCCAGGACGGTCACCGGGGGCTTCGTGACCAGGGGGGCCAGAGGGGACAGGGGGGTCTCGGTGGCGGGTGCGGGCATGGCGGAGCTCCCTTGCGGAGGGGGTGGAGTGGGGCCCGAGTGGGCTGCGTCCAGCTTCGGGGCCCGTGCCGCCGCGCTCAAGTACGCACTTAAAGGTGGGTGGTCGGTGCACCCGGGGGAACCCGGGAGCGGTGCGTGGCGGAACGGCTTCGTCCGGGTACACGGAGGGGGACGCCCGACGGGCGGAGCGACGAGGAGGGCATATGAGTGACGGGACGGTCGTCCTGCTGGTCCTGGCAGGGCTCGCGGTCGTGGCGATGGTCGTGTTCGCCGTGATCCTGCTGGTCAAGATGGTGAAGGCCCGGAAGCTCCTGACGGAGGCGGGGATTCCGGTCGAGAACAAGGTCCTGTTCTGGGGGGCCGTGGCGTATCTCGTCAGCCCCGTGGATCTGCTGCCCGATCCCGTGCTGCTCGACGACATCGGGGTCATGCTGATCGCGCTGCGGTCACTGTACGCGGCCGCCGAGAAGGCGGGCGTGGGACGCGGGCGCGGACGTGAGCGGCGGGAGCGCCGGGAGCCGGCGGCGGTCGAGCGGGCCGACTGGCCGGTCAGGTAACCGGCGGCGTTCCACCCCTTGCCTGACGGTCCGTCAGCAATGACGATGGGGCGGTCGTCACGCCGTTGACGGCCCGTCAGATCAGGGGGTCAGCTCATGGTCCGGGTCCTGCCCGAAGGGCGGCTGTCGTACGGGATGCAGCTTCCCGTGCAGTCGCAGAGCGTCATCTACGCGGAGGGGTGGGAGGCGGCGGCCGGACCGGCCGAGCTCGCCGAGGTGGCACGTGTCGCCGACCGCAGCGGATTCGCGTACATCGCGGTCTGCGACCACGTCGCCGTTCCGCGCCGGCTGGCCGACGCGATGGGCACGGTCTGGTACGACCCGGTGGCCACCCTCTCCTATCTGGCCGCCGTCACCGAGCGTGTGCAGTTGCTGAGCCATGTGGCGGTGGTGGGGCTGCGGCATCCGCTGGCGGCCGCCAAGCAGTACGCCACCCTGGACCACCTCAGCGGGGGGCGGCTGGTGCTCGGGGTGGGGGCCGGGCACGTGCGGGAGGAGTTCGCCGCGCTCGGCGCCGACTTCGCCGGGCGCGGGGCGGTGCTGGACGAGTCGATCGACGCGTTGCGGGCGGCGCTGGGGCCGGAGGAGTTCCCGGAGTTCGCGGGGGAGCGGTACGCGTTCAGCGGCCTCGGGCAGCGTCCGCGTCCGGCGCGGGAGCGGGTCCCGGTGTGGGTGGGCGGGTCGTCGCCCGCAGCGGTGCGCCGGGCCGCGGTACGGGGCGACGGCTGGCTGCCGCAGGGCGACCCGCGCGCCGAACTCCCCTCGCAGATAGCGAAGTTGCTGCGCCTGCGCGACAAGGCGGGGATCGAGGAGCCGATCGAGATCGGGGCCATCGCCGAGCCGCTGTACGTCGGTGCGCCGGGATGGGACGTCGGGCGGCGGACGCTGACCGGCGCACCGGACGCCGTCGCCGAGTCGCTGCGGGCGTACCGGGCGATGGGCGTGGACCAGATCCAGGTGCGCTTCCGCAGCCGGGGCGTGGACGAACTCACGGAGCAGATGGCGGTGTTCGCCGCCGAGGTGGCACCGCTCCTCAACCAGTAGGGGTGTGGTGGGCATGGGCAAGCTGGACGGCCGGGTCGTCGTCGTGACGGGAGCGGCGCGCGGGCAGGGCGAGCAGGAGGCGCGGCTCTTCGCGGCGGAGGGCGCGAAGGTCGTGCTCGCGGACGTGCTGGACGAGCAGGGGGCCGCGCTGGCGGCGGAGCTGGGGGAGAAGGCGGCGCTGTACGTCCACCTCGACGTGAGCCGCGAGGAGGACTGGACGGCGGCCGTCGCCGCCGCCAAGGAGACCTTCGGGAAGATCGACGGGCTGGTCAACAACGCCGGCATCCTGCGCTTCAACGAGCTGCTGAACACCCCGCTGGCGGAGTTCCAGCAGATCATCCAGGTCAACCAGGTCGGCGCCTTCCTCGGCATACGCACCGTCGCGCCCGAGATCGCGGCGGCGGGCGGCGGCACCATCGTCAACACCGCCTCGTACACCGCGCTGACGGGAATGGCGTACGTCGGCGCCTACGCCGCCACGAAGCACGCGATCCTCGGCCTGACCCGGGTGGCGGCGCTGGAGCTGGCGGCGAAGGGCATCCGGGTGAACGCCGTGTGCCCCGGGGCGGTGGACACGGCGATGACCGACCCGGCGTCGCTGGACCCGGACGCGGACCCGGTGCGGGCCGCGGCGGGGGTGGCCGAGCTCTACCGGAAGCTGGTGCCGCTGGGTCGGATCGGCCGCCCGCGGGAGGTGGCGGCGCTGGCGCTGTTCCTGACCTCCGAGGACTCCTCGTACATCACCGGACAGCCGTTCGTGGTGGACGGGGGATGGCTCGCGGGGGTCTCCGTGACCTGACCGCCATCTGATGGGCCGTCAGTATTGACGGTCCGGTGGCGCGGTGGAACAGTCGGTCGCACAGAGAACTGACGGTGCGTCAGAAAACCTCAAGGACGGTGAACTTCAGTGGAGTTCGGTCTCTTCGTGCAGGGTTACGTGCCTGCCGCGCGTGCCAAGGTCGACCCCGAGGCGGAGCACAAGGCTCTGATCGAGGAGACCGAGTACGTCATCCAGGCGGACAAGTCGGGGTTCAAGTACGCGTGGGCGAGCGAGCACCACTTCCTGGAGGAGTACTCGCACCTGTCGGCGAACGACGTGTTCCTGGGGTACCTGGCGCACGCCACGGAGCGGATCCATCTGGGGTCGGGCATCTTCAACCCGCTCGCGCCGGTGAACCACCCCGTCAAGGTCGCGGAGAAGGTGGCCATGCTCGACCACCTGAGCGGGGGCCGGTTCGAGTTCGGGAGCGGGCGGGGGGCCGGGTCGCACGAGATCCTGGGCTTCATGCCGGGGATCACCGACATGAACCACACCAAGGAGATCTGGGAGGAGACGATCTCCGAGTTCCCCAAGATGTGGCTCCAGGACGAGTACCAGGGCTTCCAGGGCAAGCACTGGTCGCTGCCGCCGCGGAAGATCCTCCCCAAGCCGTACGGGAAGGCGCACCCGGCGATGTGGTACGCGGCCGGGTCCCCGTCGTCGTACGCGATGGCGGGGAAGAAGGGGCTGGGGGTGCTCGGCTTCAGCGTCCAGAAGGTCGCGGACATGGAGTGGGTCGTCGAGTCGTACAAGACGGCGGTCAAGGACGCGGAGCCGGTCGGGGCGTTCGTCAACGACAACGTGATGGTCACGTCCACCGCCATCTGCGCCGAGACGCACGAGAAGGCGGTGCAGGTGGCGGTGAACGGGGGGCTGAACTACCTGCAGTCGCTGCTGTTCCGCTACCACGACACGTTTCCGCGGCCGGAGGGGATTCCGGAGTGGCCGGAGCTGCTGCCGGAGTACAGCGAGGAGATCATCGAGCTGCTCATCGCCGAGGAGCTGATGATCTGCGGGGACCCGGACGAGGTGCTGAAGCAGTGCCGGCGGTGGGAGCGGGCGGGGGCGGACCAACTGTCGTTCGGGCTGCCGATCGGGGTGTCGCGGGAGGACACGATGAACACGATCCGGCTGATCGGGGAGCATGTGATTCCGGGGATCGACACGGATCCCGTGCACCGGACCTCCCGGATGCGCCAGGGATGACCCCCCGGGGGGGGCGGCCCATCCCCCCTGCCCCCGGCACCCCCTCGGCCACCCCCCCTCACCCCATGAACAACGGGCCCGCCCTTTCCCCCACCCCCTTGGACTTCGCAGCCACCCTGCCACCCCCATCCCCTCGGGCGTCGCAGTTGCCCCGCCGCCCCGCCTCCTTGGGCGACGGGGCCGCCCTTCCCGCTTCCCTCGTCCCCTTGGGCGACGGGGCCGCCCCAAGGGGGCGGGACGGGCGGGCAAGGGGGCGGCCCCTCCCGCTCTCGGCCCACCCGGGTGCCGCCCCCTGCCCAAGCACCTGCGCCGGGCACGCGACTTCGCCCAGGCCGAGACCCCAGCCCCGTACCGGACGCACAGCCCCGCCCGGCTCGGGCAGAAGGGGCCCCGGACCCGCCCCTTTCCCTAAAGCGCTCGCCGCGCGGCTGCCTCCGGTTCACTGCGGGGGCGTCGTGGCTGGTCGCGCAGTTCCCCGCGCCCCTGAAGGGGCGCCTCGCGCGGCCGGCCGGGAAGAGAATGAAACCGAGAGGATCCCATGCTTGAGCACCTCATCCGCAACGCCACCCTCGTCGACGGCACCGGCACCCCCTCCCGCCCCGCCGACCTCGGCATCCGCGACGGCCGCATCGCCGCGATCGCACCCCCCGGCACCCTCACCGAAGCGTCCCGCACCGAGGAGGACGCCACCGGCCTCGTCCTCGCCCCCGGCTTCGTCGACCCGCACACCCACTACGACGCCCAGCTCTTCTGGGACCCGTACGCCACCCCCTCCCTCAACCACGGCGTCACCACCGTCGCCGGCGGCAACTGCGGCTTCACCCTCGCGCCCCTGCACCCCGACCGTCCCGAGGACGCCGACTACACCCGCCGCATGATGTCCAAGGTCGAGGGGATGGCCCTGGCCGCGCTGGAAGAGGGCGTCGACTGGTCCTGGTCGTCCTTCGGCGAGTACCTCGACGCCCTCGAAGGGCGGATCGCCGTCAACGCGGGGTTCATGGTGGGGCACTGCGCGCTCCGGCGCTACGTCATGGGCCCCGACGCGGTCACCGGCCGGCAGCCCACCCAGCAGGAACTCACCGAGCTCGTCCGTCTCCTCCACGACGCCATGGACGCCGGCGCCTGGGGGTTCTCCACCACCCAGTCCTCCACCCACTCCGACGGCGACGGCAGGCCCGTCGCCTCCCGGCACGCCCGCCCCGCCGAACTCCTCGCCCTCAGCAAGGCCGTCGGCGAGCACGAGGGCACCCAGATCGAAGCCATCGTCGCGGGCTGCCTCGACCAGTTCGACGACGCGGAGATCGACCTCCTCGTGGAGATGAGCGCCGCCGCCGGACGCCCCCTGAACTGGAACGTCCTCACCGTCGACGCCGCCGTCCCCGAACGCGTACCCCGCCAGCTCGTCCCCAGCGAACGCGCCCGCAAGGCCGGCGGCCGGATCGTCGCGCTCACCATGCCGATCCTCACGCCCATGAACATGTCGCTCGGCACCTTCTGCGCCCTCAACCTCATCCCCGGCTGGGGAGACGTCCTCGCCCTGCCCGTCCCTGAGCGGATCGCCAGGCTCCGCGACCCGGTCGTCCGTACGGAGATGCTCCGCCGCGCCGACTCCAGGGAGGCCGGCGTCTTCCGCCGCCTCGCCGACTTCGGCAGGTACGTCATCGGCGACACGTACAGCCAGGCGAACGAGGGCGTCAGCGGCCGCGTCGTGCGCGACATCGCCGCCGAACGCGGCCAGGACCCCTTCACCTGCCTGGTCGAGATATGCGCCAACGACGAGCTGCGCACCGTCCTGTGGCCCATGCCGCCCGACAACGACCCCGCCTCCTGGGCCCTGCGCCGCGAGACCTGGACCCACGAGGACGTGCTGCTCGGCGGTTCCGACGCCGGGGCCCACCTGGACCGGATGTGCGGTGCCCCGTACACGACCCGCTTCCTCGGCGACTGCCTGCGCGGCCGCAGGCTCCTGCCCCTCGAAACGGCCGTGAAGATGCTCACCGACGACCCCGCCCGGCTCCTCGGCCTGCGCGACCGCGGCCGGATCGAGGAGGGCTTCCACGCCGACCTGGTCCTCTTCGACCCGGAGCGCGTCGACGCGGGCCCCGCCACCCTCGTACACGACCTGCCGGGCGACAGCCCCCGCCTGGACTCCAAGGCGCTGGGCATCGTGAGCGTCCGCGTCAACGGCGTCGAGACCATCCGCGACGACCGGGTGACCGGCGCGGTCCCGGGCACGGTCCTGCGCTCCGGCCGTGACACGAGGACGGTGAGCACCAGGTGACGCGCCGGCAGAAGCTGTTGATCGGCGGCGAGTGGGTCGAGCCCGCCGCCGGGCACTACGAGGTGATCGACCCCGCCACCGAGGAGGTCGTCGGCCTCGCCCCCGAGGCGAGCAAGCAGCAGGTGCACGAGGCGGCCGCCGCCGCCCGCGAGGCCTTCGCCTCCTGGTCCAGGACCCGCCCCGAGGAGCGCGCGGCCGTTCTCGACCGGGCCGCCGACATCGTCCGGCGCGAGGCGGACGCCTACACCCGGCTCGCCCGGGCGGAGACCGGCGCCACCACCGGCACCGCGCGCGGCATGCAGGTCGCGGTGGGCGAGGCCCGCTTCCGGCGGTACGCGAAGGGCGCGCTGGAGCCGACCGAGACACCGCTCCCGCCGCAGATCAACGAGGCGGGTCCGATGGGGCGGGCGGGCGTCTTCGGAGCCGTCGAAGTCCGCCACCCGGTCGGCGTCGTCACCTGCGTCACCTCCTACAACAATCCCTGGGCCAACCCGGCCGGCAAGATCGCCCCCGCCCTCGCGACGGGCAACACGGTGCTGGTGAAGCCCGCCCCGCAGGACCCGCTGAGCGTCTTCGCGATGGCGGAGGCCCTCACCGAGGCGGGCCTGCCGCCCGGGGTGCTCAACGTCGTCAACGGCGCGGCGGTCGGCGTCGGCGAGGCGGCCGTGGCGGCCCCCGACGTCGACATGGTCAGCTTCACCGGCAGCACCGAGGTGGGCCGGCGCATCGCGGAGGTCTGCGGACGCGGCATGAAGCGCCAGCTCATGGAGCTGGGCGGAAAGGGCGCCGCGCTCGTCTTCGAGGACGCGGACCTCGACGCGGCGGTGCGGGGGATCGGCACCACCTTCTCCTTCTACAGCGGCCAGATCTGCACCGCCCCCACCCGGGTGCTGGCCCAACGTGCGGTGTACGAACCCTTGTTGGAGAGGCTGCGGGCGTACCTCACGCATCTGAGGATCGGCGATCCGAAGGACCCCGGGACCGTCGTCGGCCCGGTCATCTCCGCCGCCCACCGCGACCGCGTCGAGTCGTACGTCGAACTCGGCAGGAAGGAAGGCGCACGTCTGCTCGCGGGCGGTGAACGGCCGTCCTTCGACCGGGGCTTCTACGTCGCCCCCACCCTCTTCGCCGACTGCACCAACGACATGCGGATCGTCCGCGAGGAGATCTTCGGGCCGGTCGTCGTGGCCGTCCCCTTCGACGACGAGGAGGAGGGCGTCGCGCTCGCCAACGACAGCGACTACGGCCTGATCGACTACGTCTGGTCGGGGGACGTGGCGAGGGCCTTCCGGGTCGCCCGCCGCCTGCGCGCCGGAGGCGTCGGCGTCAACACCGTCGGCCGCAACATGGAGGCCCCCTTCGGCGGCTTCAAGCAGAGCGGGGTGGGCCGCGACGTGGGCTCCTACGCCCTGCGCGCCTACAGCGAAGTGCAGGCGGTGGTCTGGCCGGGCTGACCGCCCCTGCCGTCCGTCCGCCGCTCGGAGTGGAGGTGCTGTGGCGGTCCGGTGCGGCTCTTGAGATGTCAACGAGCTGTTGTGCGCCGTCTCTTGACTGTGTGTCAGGTGACGGCGATCCTCGACGGACCTACGCGCGGGTAACGACCGTCACACCTCACGGGGGCGTCCGTCGGCGCGTGCCGTCCCGGACCGGAGGCAGCCCGGATGACCCCTCATCGCAGACACGGCCTCCACGCCGCCGTCGTCGCCCTCCTGCTGGCCCTCGGCCTGACCGCCCCCCGGTCCGCCGGCGCCGACACCCCCTGGTGGGAGCCGGCCGCCCGGCCCGCCGCCGACTCGCAGATCAACGTCACCGGCGAACCCTTCCGGGGCGCCGACGGCCGAGGCGAGGTGCGCGGCTTCGTCGACGCCCACAACCACCTCATGTCCAACGAGGGCTTCGGCGGCCGCATCATCTGCGGCAAGCCCTTCGACGAGGCCGGCGTCGCCACCGCCCTCAAGGACTGCCCCGAGCACTACCCCGACGGCGCCCTCGCCCTCTTCGAGAACATCACCGGCGGCGCCGACGGCCACCACGACCCGGTCGGCTGGCCCACCTTCAAGGACTGGCCCGCCCACGACTCCCTGAGCCACCAGCAGAACTACTACGCCTGGCTGGAGCGCGCCTGGCGCGGCGGCCAGCGGGTGCTGGTCAACGACCTCGTCTCCAACGGCCTGCTCTGCTCGGTCTACGCCCGCGACCGGGGCTGCGACGAGATGGACTCCATCCGCCTCCAGGCCCGCAAGACGTACGAGATGCAGGCCTACGTCGACAAGGTCTACGGCGGCCCCGGCAAGGGCTTCTTCCGCATCGTCACCGACTCCGCCCAGGCCCGGAAGGTCGTCGAGCAGGGCAAGCTGGCCGTCGTCCTCGGCGTGGAGACCTCCGAGCCCTTCGGCTGCAAGCAGATCCTCGGCGTCCCCCAGTGCGGCAGGGGCGACATCGACAGGGGTCTCGACGAGCTGTACGGACTGGGCGTACGCAGCATGTTCCTGTGCCACAAGTTCGACAACGCGCTGTGCGGAGTGCGGATGGACAACGGCGCCATCGGCACCGCCGTCAACATCGGCCAGTTCCTCTCCACCGGCACCTTCTGGCGCACCGAGCAGTGCGCGGGCCCGCGGCAGGACAACCCGGCCGGTGACGCGAAGGCTCCCGCGGAGGTGACCAGGCTGCTGCCCCCGGGCGTCCGGGTGCCCGCCGACAACGGCGGCAAGTGCAACGTCCGGGGGCTCACCGGCCTCGGCGAGTACGCCGTCAAGGGCCTCATGAAGCGCAACATGATGCTCGAAATCGACCACATGAGCGTCAAGGCGGCCGCCCGCACCCTCGACCTCCTGGAGTCGGCGGACTACCCCGGCGTCCTCTCCAGCCACAGTTGGATGGACGACGGCTGGCTGGAGCGCCTCTACCGGCTGGGCGGCTTCAAGGCCGGGTACATGACCGCCGCCGCCGGCTTCCACCAGGAGGCCGCCGGCACCAGGCCGCTGCGCCAGAAGTACGGGGTCGGCCTCGGCTACGGCACCGACATGAACGGCGTCGGCGGCTGGCCCGCCCCCGGCGGCCCGGACGCCCCCAACGCGGTGAAGTACCCCTTCCGCACCGCCGACGGCGGCTCCCTCGTCGACCGGCAGCGGACCGGCGAACGCGTCTGGGACCTCAACACCGACGGCGCCGCCCACGTCGGCACGGTCCCCGACTGGATCGAGCAGATCCGCCTCAGCGGCGGCCAGGACACCGTCCAGGACCTGATGACGGGTGCCGAGTCCTACCTCACCACCTGGGGCGCCACCGAGAGGCACCGGCCCCCGGCCGGCCCCGCGACGTGGACGGCACGGCCCGTGCCACCCGGCACGGCTGCCCGGTGACGGAGGCGGTCGGCGCCCTTCGCGCGCCGCCCGCCTCCCGTGCCGCGAAGATCAGGAAAGGCGCTCCGAGGGACGGGCCCCGGAAGTCCGCGCCGGGCGCACATGTGGTGCTCGCGACGGAGGACGGGAAATTTTGAAAACGGGCATACCGGACGGTCCTACGGTTTCCGCAATGTGCGGACGCCCTCCGCGGCCTCCGCTTCAAAGGTGTACGGAGCATTACACCCGCGATAACCTCGCATGAAACCGGGTCTCCACCCTTTCAACTCAAGGATCTTGAAACGGAACTTCACCCTCCGGATGTGGAAACCGCAGGGCCTAACGTCCCTTTCATGACTCAGGTGGAATCAAGGCCGCAGACCGGAGACCCGGTAAGGGGCGTCGCCAAGGGGACCGAGGGGGCAGCCCTGAACACCTCCGGCGACGGCGTACGCAGCAAGGGCCTCGGCGGCAATTCCGTCGGCCTCCTCGGCAGCGCGGTCATCGGCATCTCCACCGTCGCCCCCGTCTACTGCCTGACCTCCACCCTCGGCTCCACCGCGGGCGAGGTCGGCCTCCAGATGCCCGCGATCTTCCTCGCCGGCTTCCTGCCGATGCTGCTGGTCGCCTTCGCGTACCGCGAGCTGAACAAGGTCATGCCGGACTGCGGCACCTCCTTCACCTGGACGGTGAAGGCATTCGGCCCCCGGGTCGGCTGGATGTGCGGGTGGGGCCTGGTCGTCGCGACGATCATCGTGCTCTCCAACCTCGCCGGCGTCGCCACCTCGTACTTCTGGCTCCTGGCGGGCGAGCTCACCGGCAGCGAGAAGATCGCCGCCCTGGAGGGCAACAAACCCGTCCACATCCTCACCTGCCTCGCCCTGATCGCCCTGGCGACGCTGGTCAGCTACCGGGGCATGACGGCCACCAAGGGCGTGCAGTACGCCCTGGTCGGCCTCCAGCTCGCGGTCCTGGCGGTCTTCGTCGTGATGGCGTTCAGCAAGGCGGGCAGCGGCCTGCCCGGGTTCGCGGGCGGCGTGGACTTCTCCTGGTCCTGGTTCAACCCCTTCTCGGTCGGCTCCTTCGCCGCCTTCACCGCCGGGCTCTCCCTCTCGATCTTCATGTACTGGGGCTGGGACGCCTGTCTCACCGCCAACGAGGAGACCACCGGCAGCGAGAAGACCCCCGGCCGCGCGGCCCTCATCGCGATGGTCGTCCTGGTCGGCTCCTACCTCGCCACCGCCGTCGCCGCGCAGATGGCCGTCGGCTCGGGCGACCAGGGCCTGGGTCTCGGCAACCCGGAGACCTCCGACAACGTCTTCGCCGCCCTCGCGGGCCCGGTCATGGGCCCCGTCCTCGGCATCGCGCTCTTCGTCGCGGTCCTCGCCTCCGCCACCGCGAGCCTCCAGACGACCTTCATCCCGGTCGCCCGCACGGTCCTCGCCATGTCGGCGTACGAGGCGCTGCCCGCCTCCTACGCGCGCGTGCACCCCCGCTTCAAGAGCCCGGGCCGCGCCACCGTCCACGCGGGCGTGGCGACCGGCATCTTCTACACGGTCATGACCCTGGTCAGCGAGCACGTCCTCGTCGACACGATCTACGCGCTGGGCCTCATGATCTGCTTCTACTACGCGCTGACGTCGTTCGCCTGCGCCTGGTACTTCCGCCGCGACCTCACCGCGTCCGCGCGCGACGCCCTCTTCAAGGGCGTCTTCCCGGTCCTCGGCGGGGCGCTCCTGACGGCGGTCTTCTTCAAGACCCTCTACGACATGTGGGACCCGGCGTACGGCAGCGGCTCGTCCGTCTTCGGCGTCGGCTCGGTCTTCGTGATCGGTGTGGGCCTGCTCCTGGTCGGCCTGGTCATCATGCTGGTGATGCAGCGCCGCAGCCCGGCGTTCTTCCGCGGCGCCGTCCTGACCAAGGACACCCCGCCGATGACCGTCCGGGACTGACCCCCGGCCCGCGGGCCCTCGGCTTTCGGCACGGCACGCCGTAGCGTGGGGCGGCCGACAGGCGACCGACGGAGGGGCTTCCATGCGGATTTCTGCGACGATCTTCCTGACCGACGAGACGATCACGCCGGTACGGCTGGCCCGGGAACTGGAGGAGCGGGGCTTCGCCGGGCTCTACCTGCCGGAGCACACGCACATCCCGGTGTCCCGGGAGAGCCCGTACCCGGGCGGCGGCGACCTGCCGCGCGAGTACGGCCGCACGCTCGACCCCTTCGTCGCGCTGGCCCAGGCGGCGGCCGTGACGGAACGCCTTGCCCTCGGAACCGGCATCACCCTCGTCGCCCAGCACGACCCGATCGACCTGGCCAAGCAGGTGGCGACCCTGGACCACCTCTCCGGCGGGCGCTTCACCCTCGGGGTCGGCTTCGGCTGGAACAAGGAGGAAGCCGCGGACCACGGGGTGGACTGGTCCACGCGCCGGGACCTGGCCCGCGACCGGGTCGCGCTGATGCGGGCCCTGTGGGCGCCCGCGCCCACCGCCCACGAGGGCGGGTTCAACTCGGTCCGGGCTAGCGAGGCCCACCCGAAGCCGGCGGGCGGCGCACCGCGCATCCTGCTGGGCGGGGCGGCGGGCCCGCGCCTCTTCGCGGACATCGCGGCGTACGCGGACGGGTGGATGCCGATCGGGGGCCGGGGGCTGGCGGAGTCGATCCCGGTGCTGCGGGGCGTGTGGGAGGAGGCGGGACGCGACCCGGAGGACCTCCAGGTGGTGCCGTACGCGGTGCTGCCGAGCACGGGCAAACTGGCCCACTACGCGTCCCTGGACGTGCCGGAGGTGGTCCTCCAACTCCCCCCGTCCACCCCCGAGAAGCTCCTCCCCCTCCTCGACGAGTACACGACTTACCTCTAACCCCCACCACGACGCACCCGCACCTCCCCCACCGGGGCGGCGCCCCGTCCAGGGGCGCGGGGAACTGCGCGCCCAGCCACCCACTCACCCGCACGGGAACCGTTCCCCTTGGCCGCGCGGCGAGCGCTTTAGGGAAAGGGGCGGGTCCGGGGCCTCCCTGCCCGAGCGGCAGGGGCTGACGCATCCGGTACGGGTGCTGGGCTCACGGCCCTGGCGGAGGAGCTTGCCCGGTACAGGCGCTCGGGTAGGGGCGGCACCCGGGTGGGCCGGGAGCGGGAGGGGCCGCCCCCTTGCCCGCCCTCCCCCAAGCTCTCGGCTGCGCTCGAGCAGGGGGTACCCCCCTCGCCCCCTTGGGGCGGCCCCGTCGCCCAAGGGGGCGGGGGCGGCAGGACGGCCGCGGTGGCCCACAGGGCGGGGAGGTGAGGTGACGGGCTGCCTCACCGGGCGCCCTCCGGCCCCGCACCCCGCCCCCGCGTCGAACGTATCCTCGGGACATGACCAGCCCCGCAACGCACCCCCCCAGCCAAGGCCCCACGGACAACGCGATGCGGCGCGCCCTCAAACGCGCCCGTGACGGCGTCGCCCTCGACGCCACGGAGGCCGCCGTCCTCCTCCAGGCGCGCGGCGCGAACCTCACGGACCTCTCCGCGTCCGCGGCCCGCGTGCGGGACGCGGGGCTGGCGGCCGTCGGCCGGCCCGGCGTCATCACGTACTCCAAGAAGGTCTTCATCCCCCTCACCCGCCTCTGCCGCGACAAGTGCCACTACTGCACCTTCGTCACCGTCCCCGGCAAGCTCCGCCGCGCGGGACACGGCATGTTCCTGTCGCCGGACGAGGTCCTGGACATCGCCCGCAAGGGCGCCGGGATGGGCTGCAAGGAGGCCCTGTTCACGCTCGGCGACCGCCCCGAGGACCGCTGGCCCGAGGCCCGGGAGTGGCTGGCGGCCGAGGGGTACGACGACACCCTGGCGTACGTGCGCGCGATGGCCGTCCGGGTCCTGGAGGAGACCGGACTCCTCCCGCACCTCAACCCCGGCGTGATGACCTGGACCGAGCTCCAGCGGCTCAAGCCCGTCGCGCCCTCCATGGGGATGATGCTGGAGACCACCGCGACCCGGCTGTGGAGCGAGCCCGGCGGCCCGCACCACGGCTCCCCCGACAAGGAGCCCGCCGTCCGCCTGCGCGCGCTGGAGGACGCGGGCCGCTCCAACGTCCCCTTCACCACCGGCATCCTGATCGGCATCGGCGAGGACTACGCGGAGCGCGCCGACTCCCTGTTCGCGCTGCGCAGGACGGCCCGCGCCTACCACGGCATCCAGGAAGTCATCGTCCAGAACTTCCGCGCCAAGCCGGGCACGGCGATGGGCAGGATGCCCGACGCGGAGCTCGAGGAGCTCGCGGCCGCCATCGCCGTCGCCCGCCACATCCTCGGCCCCTCGGCCCGCATCCAGGCCCCGCCGAACCTCGTCGACGACGAGTACGCGCTGATCATCGGCGCGGGCATCGACGACTGGGGCGGGGTGTCCCCGCTGACCCCCGACCACGTCAACCCCGAGCGCCCCTGGCCGCACATCGACGAACTGGCCGCGCGGACCCGCGACGCGGGTTTCGAACTGCGCGAA
The DNA here is from genome assembly GCF_044751045.1 of Streptomyces sp. NPDC088745. NCBI lineage: Bacteria > Bacillati > Actinomycetota > Actinomycetes > Kitasatosporales > Streptomycetaceae > Streptomyces > Streptomyces sp. NPDC088745. The sequence goes on along the minus strand of NZ_JBIVLB010000001.1, from coordinate 260,832 downwards.
CGCCTCACCGTCTACCCGGAGTTCATCCAGCGCGGCGAACCTTGGCTGGACCCGCGGATCGTCCCGCACGTGACCGCCCTCGCCGACCCGGCCACCGGCCTCGCCCGTACGGACGTGACGCCGGCCGGTCTCCCCTGGCAGGAGCCCGACGAGTCCTTCACCGGCGCGGGCCGCACCGACCTGCACCGCACCATCGACACCACCGGCCGCACGGGTGACCGCCGCGACGACTTCGACGCGGTGTACGGCGACTGGGAGGCACTGCGCGAGGCCGCCGCCCCCGGCATGGTGCCCTCGCAGATGAGCGGCGACATCAGCCGCGTCGACGGCGAGGTCAAGGCCGCGCTGTCCCAAGCCGCCGCCGATCCGACGAAGCTGACGGACGCCCAGGCGCTGACGCTGCTGCACGCCGACGGCCCCGCCCTGGACGAGCTGTGCCGGATCGCCGACACCCTGCGCCGCGACGTGGTCGGCGACGACGTCACATACATCGTCACGCGCAACATCAACTTCACCAACGTCTGCTACACCGGCTGCCGTTTCTGCGCCTTCGCCCAGCGCCGCACCGACGCCGACGCGTACACGCTGTCGCTGGACCAGGTCGCCGACCGGGCCGCGCAGGCCTGGGAGGTCGGCGCGGTCGAGGTCTGCATGCAGGGCGGCATCCACCCCGACCTGCCCGGCACGGCGTACTTCGACATCGCCAGGGCCGTCAAGGACCGGGTGCCGGACATGCACGTGCACGCCTTCTCGCCGATGGAGGTGGTCAACGGGGCCGCCCGCACCGGGCTCTCGTTCCGGGAGTGGCTGACCGCCGCCAAGGAGGCCGGGCTCGGGTCCGTTCCCGGCACCGCCGCCGAGATCCTCGACGACGAGGTCCGCTGGATCCTCACCAAGGGCAAGCTGCCCACCGCCGAGTGGATCGACGTGATCAGGACCGCCCACGAGGTCGGACTGCGCTCCTCCTCCACGATGATGTACGGACACGTGGACCAGCCCCGCCACTGGCTCGGCCACCTGCGCACCCTGGCCCGCCTCCAGCAGGAGACCGGCGGCTTCACGGAGTTCGTGACCCTGCCGTTCATCCACACCAACGCGCCCGTCTACCTCGCCGGGATCGCCCGCCCGGGACCGACCGTCCGCGACAACCGGGCCGTCACCGCGATGGCCCGTCTGCTCCTGCACCCGCACATCACCAACATCCAGACGAGCTGGGTGAAGCTGGGCGCGGAGGGCGCGGCCGAGATGCTCCGCTCCGGGGCGAACGACCTCGGCGGCACGCTGATGGAGGAGACCATCTCCCGGATGGCCGGGTCGAGTTACGGCTCGTACCGCTCGATCCGGGACCTCGTGGCCATCGCGGACGCGGCGGGCCGCCCCTCAAAGCCGCGCACGACGCTGTACGGCGAGGTGCCGCAGGAGCGCGTGGACGCCGCGCACGCCTCGGACGGACACCTTCCGGAACTGCTGCCGATCGTGGGGGACTGACCCGGAACCACCCGCCGGGCAGGGGCGTCGTCGCTGGTGCGGCGGCGCCCTTCGGCGTCCTCGCGACGCCGGGCCCGCCCGGCAGGCACGCCCGGCATCAAGAACGCGTAAAGACTGCCGGGATCGGGCAATGTCGAATGTCAGTGCCATGTGCGAGAGTTCCCTCAGCTCAGTGAAGTCAGGAACTCCGGCGCTCACGGGGAAGGGGCAGGCATGACCTTGTTTCTCGGTCTCGGCATCGCGGGTGTGGTGCTGCTGCTCTTCGCGCTGGTCTTCGACGGAATACTGGAGGGCCTCTTCGGCGGATTCTCCGCCCTGGAGGGCCTGTTCGACGGGCTGCTGTCGCTGCCGGTGATCGCGGGCTTCACCGCGATGCTCGGCTTCGCCGGGGCGATCACGCTCGGCACAACGGGTCTGGGCGCCGGTGCCGCCACGGGGGTGGGCATCGTCGCCGGACTCGTCGCCGCCTGGGCCACCTGGAAGTTCACCCGGGTGCTCATGCGCGACCAGACGGACGCGACCCCGCGCGGCGAGGACCTGATCGGGACGACCGGTTGGGTGGTCACCGCCATTCCGGCCGGGGGGTACGGAGAAGTGCTCGTGCGCCTCGGCGGGCAGCCGGTGAAGTACGCGGCGAAGAGCGCGCTGCCGGTGGCCCGGGGCGCCGACGTGTGGGTCGAGGCGAGCCTGTCCTCGACCTCCGTGTCGGTCCGGCCCGTCGAGCGCTGAACCGCCCCGCGCGCACCGCTGACGTGTCCGCACGGACCGTCCGCGCGGCCGCCCCTGCACTGCCACGACCCGCACTACCCACATCGGGGGAATGATTCATGAGTCCAGTCGTCATCGCGGTCGTCGGAGTCGTCGTACTCCTCGTCCTGATCGCCCTCGTCGTCATCTCGCGCTACAAGGTCGCCGGGCCCAGCGAGGCCTTCATCATCACCGGCCGGCGCGGCAAGAAGTCCACCGATCCGGTCACCGGCCGGATCAGCACCGACAACAGCGGCCAGAAGGTCGTGGTCGGCGGCGGCGTCTTCGTCGTGCCGTTCGTGCAGCAGAAGTCCACGCTCGACCTGTCCAGCCGGCAGATCCCGATCTCCGTGCGCGGCGCGGTCACCCTGCGCGGCGTCAAGGCCAACCTCGAAGGCGTCGCCATCGTCAAGGTCGGCGGCAACGAGGACGCGATCCGGGCCGCCGCCCAGCGCTTCCTCCAGCAGCAGGGCTCGATCGTCAGCTTCACCCAGGAAGTGCTCTCGGGCGCGCTGCGCGCCATCGTCGGGCGGATGTCGGTCGAGGACATCATCCGGGACCGGGCCGCGTTCGCCGGGCAGGTCGCCGAGGAGGCCGAGGCCAGCCTCTCCGGGCAGGGCCTGGTGCTCGACGCCTTCCAGATCCACGACATCACCACCGAGGGCTCCTACCTGGAGGACCTGGGCCGCCCCGAGGCCGCCCGCGCCCGCCAGGAGGCCGACATCGCGGAGGCCATCGCCAAGCGGGCCTCCGAGCAGGCCCGGCTGAAGGCGGCCGAGGAGATCGCCATCGCGGAGCGGACCTTCTACCTCAAGCAGGCCGAGATCCGCGTCGAGACCGAGGCCGCGGCCGCGAAGGCGAACGCCGCGGGACCCCTCGCCGAGGCGGCACGCCAGCAGGAGGTCCTCTCCGAGCAGGAGAAGGTCGCCCAGCGGCAGGCCGCGCTGACCGACCGCGAGCTCGACACCAAGGTCCGCAAGCCCGCCGACGCCGCCCGCTACCAGGCCGAGCAGGAGGCCGAGGCGCGCCGGATCGGCCAGGTCAAGGAGGCCGAGGCGGACGCCGAGCGCTCCCGGCTCACCGGTGAGGGCGAGAAGCTGCGCCGTGCCGCGCTGGCCGAGGCGGTGCGCATCGAGGGCGAGTCCGAGGCCGCCGCGATCGCCGCGAAGGGTTCGGCGGAGGCGGAGGCCATGCAGAAGAAGGCCGACGCGTTCGAGCGGTACGGGGACGCGGCCGTCATCCAGATGCTGGTGGAGGCACTGCCGCAGGTGGTGGCGAAGGCGGCCGAGCCGCTCAGCGCCATCGACAAGATGACGGTGATCTCCACGGACGGGGCCTCGCAACTGTCCCGTACGGTCACGGACAACGTGGCACAGGGGATGGAACTGCTCAGCTCCACGACCGGGGTCGACCTGGCGGCGCTGCTGAAGGGGATCGCCCAGAAGGGGACGGGGTCGGTCACCGGAGCCGGCGCCTCCACCGGCACCACCGCGAACGGGCAGATCCCCATCACCGACTGAGCCCGGCCGACTGGGCCCGGCCGAGCCCGACCGAGTCCCGCGGAGACCGAATCCGCCCGCTTCCGATCGGCTTGCGTCTTTCCGAGTTCCTCCCGGACCTGAAACGACGCAAGCCGATCAACTATCGTGGCGCGCCATGAGCAGCACTGCCACCGCCGCCGCGTCCGGCCTCTGGGGCCGTAGGGAGCAGCAGGACTTCCGCAGCCGGGTGCGCGGCGCGCTGCTCGGCGGCGCGATCGGGGACGCCCTGGGAGCCGCCGTGGACCCGCTCTCCCTGGACGCGATCCGGGAGCAGCACGGCGAGGCGGGCGTCGTCGACCTGGTCCCCGCGTACGGAAGGCGGGGCGCGGTCACCGCCGGGACCCAGCAGACGCTCTTCACCGTGGACGGGCTGATCCGCGCCCAGGTGCGGCGCGACACCGGAGCCTGGCACCCCCCGACCGACGTGCACCGCGCCTATCTGCGGTGGGCCGCCACCCAGCACGACTGGGGCCCCGACGAGCGGCGCGCCGAGGACGGCTGGCTGGCCCGCGAGGAGTGGCTGTACGTACGCCGCTCCCCGGGCCGGGAGTGCCTGGGGGCGCTGCGCGAGCCTGCCATGGGCACGCTGGAGGCCCCGCACAACCCGGCCTCCCGCGACCCGGCGGCCGTCGTGCGGGCGGCCCCCTTCGGGCTGCTGGTGGGGTGGGAGGCGCCGCTCGTCCTCCAGCTCGCCGCCGAGTGCGCGGCGCAGACCCACGGGCATCCGGCGTCCTGCCTGGCCGCGGGCGCGCTGGCGGTGGTGGTGCACGGGCTGACGCGGGGCGAGGGGCTGGACGCGGCCGTGCAGGGGGCACTGGCGCAGCTCGCCGCCCGGCCGGGCCACCAGCCGGTCAGCGACGCGCTGCGGGGCGCGCTGGAGGGGGTGCGGCAGGGGCTGCCGTCGCCGGAACGGGTGGCGGGGCTCGGGGACGGGCGCAGCCCGGAAGGGGTGCTGGCGGTGGCCGTTTACTGCGCCCTCGTCGGGCAGGACGTCGGGCACGGGCTGCGGCTGGCGGTGAACCACGGCGGGGCGTCGGCGGCGACGGGAGCGCTGTGCGGGGCGCTGCTGGGGGCGATGCACGGGGAGACGGCGCTGCCGGCGGGCTGGGTGGTGGAGGTGGAGGGCCGCGCCACGGTGCTGGAACTGGCGGACGACTTCGCCATGGAGATGACCCAGGGCCCCTCGCTGCACGGCCCCGGCACGGGCGCCCCGGGCTGGCTCGCCCGGTATCCGCGCGGATGATCCCGTCCCTGCGCGAGGTGACCCTTCAGGGGCACGGGAAACCACGCGTCCGACCCCGGCACACCCGCCCCCTCAGCGCATCACCTCCCCCGCGTTCACCAGCAACTGCTGCCCCGTGACGGCCCGCGACCGCTCCGACGCGAAGAAGACCACCGCGTCCGCCACCTCCGCGTCGGTGGCCATCGCGGGCAGCGCCATCCGGGCGTTCAGCCGGTCCCTGACCACCGCCTCCGGCACCCCCTCCGCCTCCGCCGCGTACGCCACGTACCCCTCCACCGGCGGTCCCCACATCCACCCCGGCAGCACCGTGTTCACCCGGACCCGGTGCGGGCCCAGCTCCCGGGCCAGGGAGTACATCGCCGAGGTCAGGGCCCCCTTGGACGCCGCGTAGGCGGCCTGCTCCACCTCCGTCGGCGCGGCGATCGCCGACTGGGTGCCGATGATGACGACCGACCCGCCCGGCCCCGCCTTCAGCGCGGGCAGGCAGGCCCGCGTCATCCGCAGCGTGCCGAGCAGGTTCACGTCCAGGACCTGCTGCCAGACGGCGAAGTCGGCCGACTCCAGACCGCCGAAGCAGGTGTCGTACGCCGCGACGTGGACCACCGCGTCGATCGCCCCGAACCGTTCCACCGCGAGGGCGGCGAGCCGCCCGCAGGCCGCCTCGGAGGTGATGTCGGTCGGCAGCCAGGCCGTCCGCCCGCCGTCCGGGTCGAGCGCGGCGGCGCACTCCGCGAGCCGGGACTCCGTACGCGCGCCGAGGACGGCGTTGCCCCCGTCGCGCAGCACCGCCTCCGCCACCCGGTGGCCGAGGCCCGCGCCCACGCCGGACACGACGACCGTTTTCCCCGCCAACAGCTCGCTGCGCACGTCACTGCCCCCAGACCCTGGCCAATTCCCTGACGGTCCGTCAGGGTAGGTCGCCGGGACGCCACTTGGAAGGGGCGGGAATGAGCGAGGAGACGCACAGCGGGACGTACGCGGAGCTGGCGGCCGTCGGGCCGTACGGGGTGCGCCCCGGGCACGCCCTGATCACCCTGGTCGAACCGCACCCGGGGCAGGAGTACGCGTACAACCGCTGGTACGAGGACGACCACTACATGGCCGGCGCCATGGCCATGCCCTGGATGTACGCGGGACGCCGCTGGGTCGCCACCCGCGACCTGCAACTCCTGCGCCACCCGGCCGAGTCCGCGGTCGCGGACCCCGTCACCGCCGGGTGCTACCTGTCCACCTACTGGATCACCGAAGGCCGTTACGACGAGCACATGAAGTGGACCGTCGCCATCAACAAGCGCCTGAACCGCGACGGGCGCGTCCACCAGGCCCGCACCCACGTCTTCACGGCGTTCCAGGACCACGTGGCGACCGTCTACCGGGACGGGGCGGCCGGACCGCGCGACTTCCACGCCCTGGACCACCCCTACCAGGGGCTCGTACTGGAGGTGCTGGACAGTCAGAGCCCGTCGCAGCGCGCGGAGCTGGCCGAATGGCTGCGCACCGCGCACCTGCCCGAGCGGCTCGCCGGTTCGCCGGCGGCCATGGTCACCGTCTTCCGGCCGACACCGCTGCCGGGCGACCGGATGACGTACGTCAAGCAGGTGGAGGGCGTCGACACCCGGCTGACCCTGCTCTGGTTCCTGGAGGAGGACCCCCGCGAGCAGTGGCAGGAGCGCTTCGGCGGACTCGGGGAGGCGGTCGCCGGGACGGGGCTCGGGCGGGTCGAGCTGGTCGCGCCGTTCATCCCGACGGTGGTGGGGACGGACCGCTACGTCGACCGGCTCAGATAGCGGGGCCGGCCGGCCCCGGAAAGCCGGAGAGCCCCCTCGGCCAGGACGGCGGGCCGGTCGAGAGGGCTCGGACGCTGTACGGCGAAGGCCGTGCAGCGGTGTCAGCGGTTACCGAGGCTTCCCTGGCCGACCTCGGTGACGAACGACGTCCACGTACCCGGCGCGAAGGAGATCGAGGGACCGTCCGGCGCCTTCGAGTCCCGTACGTCGATCGCCTGCACCGCGGGGGACTTGACCTCCACGCACGCGCCGTTCCCACCGGAGTACGAGGACTTCGTCCACTCGGCCGTAGCGCCCTTGAGAATCGCCATGTTCCTTCAGCCTCCACCAGTCGTTCGTCGATCGCCGCGAGCGTCCACCGAAGGCGTTCGCCGTGGGCTGCCAGCGGTTTCGCTTGACGTGATCGACGCTACGCCGGAACTCCGGTGCCCACAGGGGCCGTTCACTCGACCGGATGGCATATACCGGCGGGTCTTCCACTCGAACATGGTGAAGGTGTACGGTGCGCGGTTGCCGGGGTCCGGGGGCCTGCTGGGGCTCCTGGAACCACCAGGGGTTCCGAGGGCGCCGCCGGCCCGCGCGGCGGTCCTCGCCGGTCCCCGGGCCGGCCCGCGCGACGCCTCCGCTAGTCCGCGTAGAGCCTCTTCGCGATGTCGTCGATGTACTCCAGCGAGTCCTCCGCGCTCATCGCCTTCGCCCGCAGGTGCTCGTACATCACGGTGTACTTCTGCACGTCACCCGTCTTCTCCAGGTACAGGTCGCTGGTGACGCCCTCGATGTAGACCACGCTGGAGTCGGTCGTCTCCGGGAACTCCAGGATCGCGTAGTGGCCGCTGAGCCCCGTGTGCGCGCCCGCCGAGAACGGCAGGACCTGGATGGTCACATGAGGCAGCTTGGAGAGCTCCTGGAGGTGCTCCAACTGCGCCAGCATCAGGTGCCGGTCGCCGACCACCCGGCACAGCGCCGACTCGTCGATCACCGCCCACAGCCGCAGCGGCACCGCCGCCGCCGTGATGCGCTCCTTGCGGCGCAGCCGGACGCCGACCCGCTTCTTCCACTCCTCCGGCGTGCTCTCGGGCAGCGCGCCGGAGATCACCGCCTCCGCGTACTCCGTGGTCTGGAGCAGGCCCGGGACGACCTGCGGCTCGTACACGCGCAGGCTCTCGGCGTCCGTCTCCAGGCCGATGTAGACGCTGTACGGGATGTCGCCGAAGGCGTGCCACCAGCCCTGCTGCCGCGAGTCCTTGGCCATCTGCATCAGCGACTCGACGACCCTGGGGTCCTCCACCTCGTACACCCCGCACAGGTCCCTCACGTCGCGCGGGCTGATGCTGCGGCGGCCGTTCTCCAGGCGGCTGATCTTCGACTGGGAGACCAGCAGCCGCTCGGCCACGCCTTCCGCGGTCAGGCCCTTCGTCTCGCGGAGCCTGCGCAGCTCCTGGCCCAGTCGACGTCGCCTGACGGTCGGGTTGATGTTGGGGGACGCCACGGGACTGCACCTCCGGCTGCGTGCTGCGGATGCTCTGATCGGTCCTTGCAGCCTGCCACCAACTCGGCTGCCCGCGCCGGGAAACGGCGACACAGGGTGGTGCGCCGGGCACACATCCGTACCGGTTCCCGGTGTTTCCCGGCTCTCCCGGGAACGCGCCTGCGGGAAACGCACGCGCGGGGCAGTGGCCCGGTCCTCGTCCGGGCGGCCGGTCCACTGCCCCGCGCGTGCGCTGCGGCTCGCTGTCGTTCGGGTGGTGCGTTCGTACGTCGTGCTGTCGTACGCCAGCGAGCTGCCGTACGTCAGTGAGCTGCGGCCCTGGCCATGCTGCCGCGGTGCGGCTGCGCGGACACGGCCGCCGACGGACGTGCGCCGGCCCCGCCGCCGCCAGGGGAGCCCTGGCCGGAGGACGTGCCGGGTGCTGCACGGCGTGGCGCGGCGGCCACCCCGTTCTGGACGTCCATCACGGCGTGCGCCACGAGTCCGCCCATGGGGTCGTGCCGAATGAGATCCCGCAGACGGGACCTCGACGACCGGCCCTCGTTGCCGGGATACAGGTGCTTGCCGAGTCCGACCGCATGGGCCAGCGCGGCGAGCGCCGCGGTCCGCGGGTCCGGCGGTACGCCGGTGCGGATCGCACTGTCCAGCCGGGCACGGATGTCCCGGCTGATTGCCGTGTCGGTCGCCTGGTAGCGAGTCGTCGGCAAGACCCCGCACATCTGACCCGATACGGCATGCACCATGCCGCACCGCTCCAGGTGCGCGAGATAGATCTGGCGCAGCCCCAGCCGGGGCCCGCCGATCCAGTTCACTGCCCGAACCGGGCTGCCGCGTCGGCGCAGCAGTTCCAGCGCGGAGTCCAGTGTCGGATCTCCGGTCGGCCGTGGCATCACCACGGCGATACGATCCCCGTCAGGGGCTATCCGTCCTGCCAGAGCCAGCTCCACTAGCTGTGCCCCGGCCAGGCCGAGGTCGAGCGACTGCGGCTGCGCTGTGGTACCCGTTGCCGGGTCCAGAGCGAGCAGCAGAAGCTCCTCCGGAATTGTTCTGCGGCTCCTGCCCATCCATGCCTCCCCGCGTGGATGAATGACAGGGTGACCCCTCTCACATTCATCTGTCGAGAGTGCCTGGGTGCTTCGTACGGGAACCAGTAGGTATGTCGTTCTCGTCTAGCACGTGGGTGCGGGTCCCGTAGCGGGACACTGGTCCCAGGATCGGACGGGCGGGGAGATCCCGCCACGACTGTTGTTGGCGTTGAGGAGGCATCGGTGGCGGGCGAGTCCCCCGGCAAGTCGGAGCAGCGGAAGTCGTCGGGGGAGACGGCTGGCAGCGATGAGCGTGATCCGAGGCTCGCGGTCTTCCGCGAGGACCCGGCCGCACCGCGTGGTGCTTCCGGCGCCTCCTCGAAGGACCAGGGCCCGGACACGGACGAGGGCGCGGACCAGCCGACGGCGACGTTCCGCACCCGCCCGAGGGGCACGGAAGCACCGAAGCCCGAGCCGACGGAAGACCCGGACCCGGAATCGGAACCGGAATCTGGGTCGGAGCCGGAGCCGGAGCCGGAGCCGGAAGCGGAATCCCGATCTGAGTCCCCGGCGGACGAGCCCGCCGACGCCGACGACGCACCCGCCGCGACGAAGAAGCCCGAGCCCGTGGACGCCCCGGAGACGGGCGACTCCCGGCTGCGTGAGGCCGTGGCGGCCTGGGTGGCGACCTCGGACGACCCGGCCGACGACCCGGAGGCGGAAGCTGTGTCACCGGCCGGTGACACGGCGGCCGAGACCACCGGCAAGGACGTACCGAAGACGAAGACCGCCCCGGAACCGGAATCCTCCGGGGCACCGGAGGAGGACGAGGACGGGTCCCCGTCGGCCGGGGACGGGAAGGCTGTCCCCGCTCCCGTACCGGCTGCGAAGAAGCCCGTACCGGCCGCGACGACGGACGCGGACACGGAGGCCGAGGCCGAGCCCGAGGTCGAGCCCGAGCCCGAGGTCGAGCACGAGAAGACCCCGGCCGCGCCGGTTGGCAAGGCCGCCCCCGCTGCCGTACCGGCGAAGAAGTCCCCGGCCCCCGCCGAGGACGGCGACGACGACCGCGACGCGACGGACGGCAGCGCGGACAAGGCCAAGGACGAAGGCAAGACCAAGGGCAAGGACGAAGGCAAGGGCAAGGCCGGGTCCGAGGACAAGGCCGGGACCAAGGGCGAGGGCGTCGACCAGGCGACGGCCGTGTTCACGACCAGGCGGCCGGACGCGCCCCGGGTCGATCAGCCCACCGCCATGCTCAAGCTGCCCTCCGACGAGCAGATCAAGCCCCGGGGGGCGGGGGCGGCCAAGTCGTCCCCGCTGCCCAAGCCCGAGTCGGACGCCGAGCAGACCAGCACGTTCGTACCGCTGAAGCCCGACGACGTGCGGACCCCGCGGCCGCCGCGCACGCCGGGCGCGGCCGCCGAGCCGTCGCGGCCCCTGCCGCCGCAGGCCGGCCCCGGACAGCCGGAGACCGAGCGGACCCGGCAGCAGCCGCTGCCGCCGAAGCCGCCGCTGGACCTGCTGGCCGAGCTGACGAACAAGCCCGCGCCGCCGGAGACCCCGGTGCGCACGACCGTGCGACGTTTCAAGATCTGGACGCCGCTGATCCTCCTGCTGCTGCTGATCTTCGCGCTGGTGCAGCTCGTGCGACCGCTGCCGGACCCGAAGCTGACGCTGAGCGCCAAGCCGACTTACACGTTCGGCGGAGGTACGACGGAGATGCCGTGGCCCGGCGAGGGCCAGTCGGCGATCGAGATCGAGGGCGTCGGCAGCATGGGCACGGAGGGCCCGCAGAAGCCCGCGCCGATCGCGAGCATGGCGAAGGCCATGACGGCGTACGTGATCCTCAAGGACCACCCGCTCAAGGGCAAGGAGAACGGCCCGAAGATCGAGGTGGACCAGCAGGGCGAGGACGACGCGGGCAAGGGCGACGAGTCGACGGCACAGATCAAGAAGGGCCAGCAGTACACCCAGCGGCAGATGCTGATGATGCTGATGATCCCGTCGGGCAACAACGTGGCGCGGCTGCTGGGGCGCTGGGACGCGGGCTCCGAGGACAAGTTCCTGGAGAAGATGAACGCCGCGGCCAAGGACCTCGGCATGACCAACTCCAAGTACACCGACTCCAGCGGCTTCGACAAGGGCACGGTCAGCACCCCGCTCGACCAGATCAAGCTGGGCCGGGCCCTGATGAAGAACGGCGTGTTCCGCGAGATCGTGGACATGCCGCAGGTCGACATCCCCGGCCTGCCCGGCCGGATCTACAACAACAACAACATCCTGCTGCAGCCGGGCGTCAACGGCATCAAGACGGGTTCCACGACGCCGGCGGGCGGCAACCTGCTGTTCACGGCGAACACGGTCGTCGACGGCGAGACGCACCGCATCATCGGCGCGGTGATGAACCAGCAGACCGGCGACCAGCTCGGCAAGAAGCTCCAGCGGGCGATCGACCAGAGCCTGAAGCTGATCCAGAAGGCGCAGCAGGTGGCGACCTCGGCGCAGGTGGTCAAGAAGGGCACGGTCGTCGGGTACGTGGACGACGGGCTCGGCGGACAGACGCCGGTGGTGGCGACGAAGGACCTGAAGGCGGTCGGCTGGCCGGGCCTGAAGGTGGAGCTGGCGCTGGGGGCGCAGGCGGGCAAGGCGGTGCCGCACGCGGGGAAGAAGGGGGACGTGGTCGGCGAGATCACGGTCGGCACGGGCCCGGGCAAGCAGTCGGCCCCGGTCGCCCTCCAGTCCCCCCTGGCCGAACCGGGCTTCACCGCCAAACTGAAACGCCTGGGCTGACCTCCCGCCCCCTCAGGGGCGCGGGGAACTGCGCGAGCAACCACGACGCGCCCCTGAGGGGGGGCGCGGGGAACTGCGCGCCCAGCCACGACGGATCTGCACGGAACCGTGCGCCTGGCCGCGCGGCGAGCGCTTCAGGGAAAGGATGGGGTCTCCCCTGCTCGAACGAAGTGGAGAGCTTGGGGAAGGGTCCGGGGCCGCCCTGCCCGAGCCGGGCGGGGCGGCCTGCCCGGTGCCGGGGCTGAGCCCACGGCCTCGGCGAAGTCGCACGTCCGGCACAGGCGCTCACGCAGGGCGCGGTACCCGGGCGGGTCCGGAAGCGGAAGGGGCTGCCCCTTGCCCGCCCGCCCCCGGGGGCCCCGTCGCCCAAGGGGACGGCGAACCGCACCGCCGACGATTACCCCGCCGCCCTCCGGGTACATTCCCACCCGCACCACGATCCGTCCGCCCCGCCGAGGCATCCCCGCCCCGGCCGAGCGACACGAATACTCGCCGTGCCGAAATGCTCGCGGCATGCTACGGTGATTAGCAGTTGCAGTTGTGGTTCCCGAAAAGACTTACAAGTGCTCTCCTCGGAATCGTCACATTCGGTTTCGTTGGGCGCACTTTTCTTTTGTATTTCCGGTGCAGTTCTCCCGGACGGGGTCATCATCGCGCGACGTGGAACATGCACAGTGTGTGTTCCCCGGGTTTCACCCCGAAGGAGAATGACATGGCTACTGGCACCGTGAAGTGGTTCAACTCGGAAAAGGGCTTCGGCTTCATTGAGCAGGACGGCGGCGGCGCCGACGTCTTCGCCCACTACTCGAACATCGCCACCTCCGGCTTCCGTGAGCTCCAGGAAGGCCAGAAGGTGAACTTCGACGTCACGCAGGGCCAGAAGGGCCCGCAGGCGGAGAACATCGTCCCCGCCTAATTGATCACCGATCTTCGATCAGTGATCTCTGATCATCGGCTCCGTGCCTGATCAGCGGTGACAAGCGCGGCTGGGACTCGCACCCTGGGGTGTGGGTCCCAGCCCGTTTTTGCGCCGGGCCGCGGCGACTGCCGCGCGGACCCGGGAACAAAACCGGCCCGGACGTTGTTCAAACCTTCCGGACCGACTTTTTGCTTTCCATTGACATTTGACATTCGGCTCGTTCTTGAAATGCGGCCCGCTTCCCGCGGTGCGCCGGGATTTCCTCGATACGTGCCGGTATCGAGAGGACTCCCTCGTGAGTACGAACTACGCCCGCTTCGGCGGAAACCGGGACACCAGTGCCGGCAAGAAATCCGGCAGCGGTTCCGGCAACGGAAACCGCGGCGCCGACCGCCCGAGGACGGGTGCGGGCGCCGGCCGTGCGAACACCTCCCGCGCGGGCGGCAACGGCGGACGCTCCCGCCGCCCGGTCCCGCTGAAGGGCGAATTCGCCCTGCCGGTGACGGTCACCCCGGGCCTTCCCCCGGTGACCGCCTTCACCGAACTGGACCTCCCGGCCCCCGTCCAGGCCGCCCTGGTCGCCGAGAACGTCACCACCCCCTTCCCCATCCAGGCCGCCACCCTGCCCAACTCCCTCGCGGGCCGCGACGTGCTCGGGCGCGGTCGCACCGGTTCCGGCAAGACGCTGGCCTTCGGCCTGGCGCTGCTCACCCGTACGGCCGCGTACGGCCGCCGGGCCCAGCCCAAGTTGCCCCTCGCGCTCGTCCTCGTACCGACGCGTGAACTCGCGCAGCAGGTCACGGACGCCCTGGACCCGTACGCGAAGGCGCTGCGGCTGAGCATCGCCACCGTTGTCGGCGGCATGTCCATCGGCCGCCAGTCCTCCGCCCTGCGCCGGGGCGCGGACGTCGTGGTCGCCACGCCGGGCCGCCTCAAGGACCTCATCGAGCGCCGCGACTGCCGTCTCGACCAGGTCAGGATCACGGTCCTGGACGAGGCCGACCAGATGGGCGACATGGGCTTCATGCCCGACGTCACCGAACTGCTCCAGCAGGTGCGCGAGGACGGGCAGACGATGCTCTTCTCCGCCACCCTCGACCGCAATGTCGACAAACTGGTGCGCACCTTCCTGACCGACCCGGTCGTCCACTCCGTGGACCCCTCCGCGGGCGCGGTCACCACCATGGAGCACCACGTCCTCGAAGTGCACGGCGCGGACAAGCACGCCACCACCATCGAGATCGCGGCCCGCGACGGACGCGTCCTGATGTTCCTGGACACCAAGCACGCGGTCGACCGCCTCACCACCGACCTCCTGGCCGCCGGCGTCCGCGCGGCCGCCCTGCACGGCGGCAAGTCGCAGCCGCTGCGCACGCGCACCCTGGAGCGCTTCAAGAACGGCGGGATCAACGTCCTCGTCGCCACGAACGTCGCCGCCCGCGGCATCCACGTCGACAACCTCGACCTCGTCGTCAACGTCGACCCGCCGACCGACCCCAAGGACTACCTGCACCGCGGCGGCCGCACCGCCCGCGCGGGCGAGTCCGGCCGGGTGGTCACCCTGGTCACCCCGAACCAGCGCCGCGACTTCTCCCGCCTCATGCGCGAGGCGGGCATCCGCCCCGAGACCGCGCAGGTCCGCTCCGGCGACGCCGAGCTGACCCGCATCACCGGCGCCCAGGCCCCCTCGGGCGTCCCGGTCCGCGCCCCGAAGTCCCCCACCGCCCCCGACACCCGCACCCGCGCCCCCCGCGCCCGCCGCTCCCCGGCCCCCTCCCGGGGCCGCCGCGAAAGCGCGGAGCTGGCCGCGGCCCGCAAGGCGGCGGCGGTGCGCAGGTCCTCGTAACGCGGGGGCGCGACCGCGCACACACCGAAGGGCCGGTACTCGGGGATCGTGCCCTTCTTCTACCGACGGAACCCGTGAAACACCCCTCCTGTCCTCCAGGCGGGAGGGGTCTTCCGTGTGTCTGCGGTCAGTCCAGCGGGAGCGCCTGGTGGGCTGCGACGATGGCGTCGATGCGGTGCGCCAGGTCGAAGTCCGCCGCTGTGAGGACGAATCCGGCGTCGTGGGTGGTGATCCGGGCGGTAAGGCTGTCCATGCGTAAATCAAGGTCCGCATGGTGTTGGACACGCCGGGACCGGTCGGCGATCGTGACGATCGCGGCCACGGCCGCGTGATAGCGGATCTCGTACCGGCGAGTGATGTACCGGTCGATTTGCTCCCACCCCGACAGCGCCTCCAAGCGCTCCGCGATCTCCTGGTCAGTCAGCGGCACCAATCCCTGTGACACGTCATCCTCTCCTGGCAACGGGGGCCAGGACTTCACCGAGTTCCTGGCCGATCGGGGCATCCTGCCATGGGCGCATTACCCGTTCCAGCCCTCTCAATTCGCGGGCCATCCTGGCAGATCGCGTCTCTACGGCGACCCGGGCGACGTGGCGGGCGATCTCGACTGCCTGGTCGGGGTCACGCGCATGGGCGGCTGCGATGGCGTGCCGCGCCATGTAGACCCCGCGATCACGGCGCGCTGTCTCCGGCACGATGCCCAGCACCTGCGTCCAGAGCGCACCGGCCTCCTGCCCGAGGCCGAGCCGTCCGTAGCAGGTGGCTCGCTGCACTTCGAGGTAGCCGGGGGTGCGGCGGCACGCGTTGCCCCACGGGAGGTCGTCGTCCACCTGGGAGAGAAGGCTGTCAGCCTGGTCAATGAGCCGGTCAACAGCCGTACGGTCACCGGTCAGGCTGGCCCCGTGCGCTTGCTGCTGCATCGCCATGATCCGTACCTTCGGCAGCAGAAGACCGCCATCCAGTGCGGCTTCGCAGAGGTCGACCACCGCGTGACCGTCGCCCAAGTCGGTACGGACCTGTGCCTGGTTCACCAGGAAGTACCCGATCAGGTGCGGGTCCCTGGACCGCATCGCCATCTCCTGGGTGACACCTCGCCAGAACGCGGCTCCGTCCATGTCCCCGGCGTCCTGATAGAGCCATCCGACCAGCGCCGCGTACGCGGCACCGACTCGGAGAAGCCCGTGCCGCGTCTCCCCGCGGGCGCTACGGATCAGCTTGTCGATGAGCTGGTACTGCGCAGACACCGTGCCGATCAGGTCGTGGGGGCCGAGGAACATGTCAGCGCGGTAGTGCCCCTCCAGTTGTTCCTGGAAGTAGCCGATCAGAGCAGGATCCACGTGTTGTGATGCGGTCGGTCCCGCGACGAGCGCTGCGGCTGTGACGGAGACGAACGCGCGACGGTCCACCTGTTCCTCTTCGTGGTGCTCAGGGCGGATCCACCCCGGCGGTGGGGTGAATCCGAGATCCTCCGGCCAGCGGCCGAGCGCGTCGTGAATCACGAACGCGGTTTCCTCCGCCGGCCAGCCCGGGCGACCGCCTTCCCAGCGCCTCCAAGTGCGGGCTGACACCGTGAAGTGCGGGTCATCGAGCAGATGTTGTCCGTGCGCTTGGAGCGCAGCAGCGGCACTTTCGATGGTGCGCCAGCCCCGCCTAAGCCGGGCAGCCCTCAACGCGTCGTTGCGACCCATGGGTTCAGTCTGCTGCTTCATTCGGGGTGCTCCCGGCCGTGGCCGCCATGTGGCCGCGCGTGGCCACGTGATGGCCTATTAACCCGTCACCGTGCGCGCCCATCATCACCCCATGACCAGAGGGCGTACGCAGGACGTGCAAAGAAGTACCCACTCGGTTCGTGTCGCCGACTGGCTGGCCCGCGCGCACGCCGATCCGGACGCCGCACACCGGGAGTGGGCGGAGCGCGGGGTGGCGATGCTGCCGCTCGGCGTCCGCTTCGACGCGGTCCGCATCCCGTTCTCGGTCGTACGCGCGGCCCTCGGCACGGACAACCGGGACGCGATCGGCCGGACCTTGCCGCAGATGCTCGGCGGGCCGGTGATCCAGGACGGTGAGAAGTGGACGTACCCGCTCGTCCCCACCGGCGGCGCTTCCGCCTGGTCGGCCCGTGCCGGGAACTACCGCGGCCGGGGCTGGCTGGCCGTACCTGACACTGACCAGCTCGGCCCGCCCGGCATGTACTGGACCGTCGCGATGGCCGCCCCTGGCCGGCTCTGCGAGCCGGCGGCCGTCGCCTCGATGATCGAGGCCGGCGTCTCCGCCCTCTCCGGGAAGGAGGGCAGGTGATGGTCCGGTTGTCCGAGGTCGTACTGGAGCAGTCGCCCAGCTACTTCGCTTTCACCGCGCTCATGAAGCACGGCCTGGCCTGCTGCCCCGAGTGCCAGGCCGGGGCCCTGTGCCCGGTCGGTACGCGGCTGATGGCGGCGTGGGAGGCTCGCCGGACCTGGCAGGTGAGGACGTCGTGACCACCCTCCTCAGCACGCCTGCCTCTGCTGCCGACTCCGCCGCCTGGCTGCTGGGCCACGGGGACGCCGCCCGCGCGCAGACCCGGAACTGGCCGACCGGCCGGCACGTCTGGCCCGGCATGGGCATCGAGTACGAGGCCGTCCGGATGCCCGCCCCCCTGGTGCACGCGGCCGTACGCAGCACTGATCCGCCCTCCGTCGCCGAGAGACTCACCCGCTTCCTTGAGGGCCCGGTGGCAGCCGCTCCGGCCGCCGGCTGGTACCTGGCCCTCACCCGGCCGACGGGTCCGAAGTGGTACAAGCGCTGCGACCCTGACGGGCTCGGCACGTTCGTCCCACCCGACGAGCATCTGATCCTGCCGCACCCCAGTCGCACTACGCCCAGCAGCGCGCTGTTCTGGTCGCGGCCCGTCCAGCCAGGCCAGGTCTCCGAAGCGCTCTCCGTGGCACTGCTGCTCGACATGGGCGATCACGCCCTCTCCTGGCGGGCCCGGTACTGCGACGCGCGCGGCGAGGCGACATACGCGCCCTTCGGCGCGCTCCGGATCCTGGTGGGCAACCAGGGGACGCCGTCATGACGCGGTGCCCGAGCCGGGAAGGAAACGGTCACCCCTTCCCGTACGAGGACGAGACCACGGCGCGCTGCCCGGAGCACGGCATGACGCTGCTGTGGCACGGCGAGCCGATCACCGCCGACGACCTCACCCCTGCGGCTCCCCCGGACGAGTCCGAGGAGTAACCCCTCATGCACCCGCCCCCGCCGCCTGAGCCCTGCTACGGACGGCGGCCGGGGCGGGCCTCATGCACCACCCACTACGGCCGCGACCGACGATCTCACCGGCCCCGGCCTGGCCCCGTCCAGGGTCGTCGACGAAGGACGGCATGCGCTCATCCTCCACACCCAGACGTACGCCCGGCTCTGCGAGCGCATCGGCGGCCGGTTCGTCCACCACGTTCCCCAGCCCCCGGACCCGAACAGGACCCCGGGCACCCTGAGCTGGACGGCCACCGCAATCGAGGCCGCCGGGTTCGCGGTCGACCTCGACCTCTGGATGCCGGTGGAGGACCGCACCTTCGCCGTAGCCGTCGATTGCCAGCACTCCGAGACCAACTGCACGGACTGCAACTGCTCGGAGGTCTCGTGCGAAAGCACCCAGAACTGACCGAACCGCCCCCTACGCTGCTGGCATGACCGAGCAACAACGGGCCGCGATCGCCCAGTTCAAGTCCATCAAGCAGCGTGCCGCAAGCGGGCGGACGAAGCCGAAGCACAGGCCGGGATGTCCCGGGCGCGGGTTCGTCGTCATGGCGGCCGCGACGGGGCCGGTGACAGTGCCGTGTGTCTGCTGCGGCGGTGGCGGCAGCGAGTAGAAGAGGTGCGGCGGCGGCCTGCCATTCGAGGAGGGGTGGGGCGTCGGCCCACCGGACGAGGTCGGTGAGCGGGACACCGGTCGCGTCCGCGCTGAGAAGCAGGGAACCGGGGCGGGTGCTCGCGCCGTCGGACGCCAGGACTCGGTCAAAGCGTCCAACCCCGCGCCGGAACCGTCGTGGGGCGGTTCACCGAAGAACCCTCCCGTTCGATCGAACGAACGGGAGGGTTCTCAAGGCTCTGACCAGCTAGCCGGTCAGTGCCCCCGGCAGGATTCGAACCTGCGACACCAGCTTTAGGAGAGCTGTGCTCTATCCCCTGAGCTACGGAGGCGACACCGCCCCGGAGGGCGGCTCTGGACAGGTTAGCGGATGGAGGGGGCGGGGCGCTCGAAGGGGGAGGGGACGGGGAAGTAGGCGCCGAGGAAGGCGCGGACCACGCGGTCCTGTTCGTCCGGCGGGACCTCGGCCGACGGGGACTCGCCGATGCAGAAGATGGTGTGGCTGCGGGCGGACAGCAGGCGGCTGAGACGGGTGTGGTGGGCGTAGGAGCCCGCGTTGACGATGGTGCAGGAGATGCCGGCGGGGGCCGAGGTGCCGGTGAGGTAGCCGTAGTGGTGGTGCAGGGAGGCCGCCATCGAGAGGTCCGTGGGGGCGCGGAAACGGCTCCGGGCGGTGGCGGTGACCTCGGCGGGGAAGCGCTCGGTGAGTTCCGCCAGGACGCTGCGGCGCAGCGGGTGCGGGGTGTGCAGGAAGCCGTGGGTGGCGGTGCGGCCGAAGGCTTCCTTGAGGAGCTCGCGGTTGTTCTTGGCCGCTCCGAAGTAGCCCTCGTCGGTGGCGGCGAAGGGCGTCGGCGGGATGGCCGTGGGGGAGCGGAAGAAGAGTGCCTGGCCGTTGCTGGAGAAGAAGTCGCGCGGGCTGACCGGACGGCCCAGGAAGACGTCGTCGTTGAAGTAGAGGAAGTGCTCCGAGAGGCCCTCGATGCGGTGCAACTGGCTCTCGATGGCGTGCGAGTTGAACGTCGGCAGCACGGAGGGGTCGCTGAAGATCTCCCGGTGGCCGACCACCTTGACGCCCGGGTGCTCGGTGTTCAGCCACTCGGGGGTCTGGTCGTCGGTGACCAGGTAGATCGTGCGCACCCACGGGGCGTACATGGCGAGCGAGCGCAGGGAGTAGCGCAGTTCGTCGCGGTTGCGGAAGCGGACGTCACCGGCGTCGGCGTCGACGCCCGCCGGGAGCAGGCCCGCCGCGCGCTTGGCCGTGTCGCGGCGCTCGCGCCACTTCGGGTCGGAGTCGTCCACCCACGTGTAGACCACGTCGATGGGGAAGTCGACCTCCCACATCAGCTTCTCGGTGAAGGCCGCGATGGTGGGGTGGTCGCGCTCGCCCACGCGCAGGGTGGCGTCGGCGTCCAGGTGCGGCAGGCGGGGACCGAGCAGGGTGGTGCCCCGGGGGGCCGCGCGCCAGCCGGGCAGTTCGTCGTCCTCGTCGGTCAGCGTCCAGAACTCCACGGTGCAGCCGAAGGCCGGACCGTACCGCAGCGAACGGCTCTCGGTGGCGACCGGCTTGAACACGCGGACGCCCGCCACCCCGCCCACGTCGCGCAGGCGCTCCGCGAGCACGGCGCCGGGGGCCGGGCCGTCGGGGCCGACGAGCTCGGCGTACACCGGCTTGCCGTGCAGGGCGGTGGCCAGCGCGGCCAGGGCCGCCTCGCGGCGCTCCGCCTCGACGGCGACGCGGTGCGAGGAGGCGTCGTCGCGCAGCACGACGTACGGGACGCCGTGGGCGGTGAGGGCGTCGGTGGCCAGCTCCAGGTTCCAGTCGGCCATGCGCTGGGCGAGGATGTCGTCGCGGACCTCGGCGAGCCGGCCTGCCGAGCGGACCAGCGTGCCGGTGCGGTCCTGCGCCTGGAGCAGCACCTCGCGGGCCTTCTGCTCGTCGGAGGAGCCCGCGAGCAGCGAGACCGGCGCGGCCGGCGTGAAGCTGCGGCTGCCGCCGGCGGCGATGCGGTGCGCGGTGCGGTCGGCCCGCTCGGCGAGGCGGCGGGGGTCGTCGCGGCGCGCCACGAGGCGCTGGAAGAGGTCCTCCCAGAGCGCGGTGATCCGGTGCGAACCGAAGCGCTCGTAGACGCCCTCGCGGGCCGCCCGGCCGTACGCGCGGCGCATCTCGTCGTCCGCCATCAGCTTCGACATCGCGACGGCGAGGGCGTCCTTGTCGCCCGCCGGGACGAGCAGGCCGTCCACGCCGTGGCGGATGATCTCGGCGGGGCCGGTCACCACGTCGTACGAGACGACGGGCACGCCCGCGGCGAACGTCTCCAGCAGGACGAGCGGGAACGCCTCGCTGCGGGAGGACTGGACGGAGAGCCCGGCCGCCGCCCACTCCTGCTCCATGTTGGCGCTGCGGCCCAGGAGCTCGACCCGGTCGTGCAGGGCGAGGCCCTCGATCAGGCGGCGCAGCCGCACCTCGTGCGGGCCGTCGCCCAGGATGCGCAGCCGCCACTCGGGGTGCTCGCCGGCGATCTGCGCGAACGCCTCGATGGCGTGGTCGACCTGCTTGCCGGCCATCAGGCGGGCCGCCATGACGATGGTCTTGTTGCCGAGGTCGGAGCGCGGGCGGAAGCCGTCCGGGACGGCGTTGGGGATGGCGTGCAGTTCGGGGGCGGAGCGGCCGAGGGAGTCGGCGAACCAGTCCTTGGTGCGGTCGGTGAGCGCGACCAGGGCGTCGATCCGGCAGGCCTGCGCGAGCAGCGGTTCGACGTCGGCGCCGCGCTGCTGGGAGGCGCGGTGCTCCTGGTTGACGGTGATCACGCGGGACGGCACCAGGTCGGCGACGGCGGCCATCAGCGCGGGGGAGGTGCTCACCACGACGTCGCTGTCGAGCGAGCTGAGCGCCCGGGTCATCTCGATGTCGGTGAGCCGGTCGAAGGTCGGCTCCCACTCGGGCTTGATGATCTCGCTGGGCAGCGCGGCCAGGGTGCGGCAGGTCTTCGGGTCCAGGCCGTGCTCGCGCACGGGCTGTGCGTACGGGCCCGTGCGGTCGACCAGGTAACGGCGCGGTATCTCGCGCCCGGCCGGGAAGAACGGCTCCTCCCGGGTCTTCACGACGCTGAGCACCTCGACCTCGTGGTGCGGGGCGAGGTGGGCGGCCTGGGTGTAGACGGCCAGCTCGGTGCCGCCCATCTCGTCGCCCCAGGTGAGCAGGAACGTGATCTTCATCGGGCGGAGTCCTCGGGCGTGGGGGCGGGAGCTGCGGCGCTCTGGGCGGTGGGGCTGACGGGCGGCGGGGCCGCGGTGGTCCGGGCGGCCGGGTCCGGCGGCGGGGCCGCGGCGGTGCGGGCGGCGGCCGGGTTCGGCAGCGGGGCCAGGTTCACCGCGAAGGTGCCCGCCGGGGAGAGGTGCGCGTGGACGCGCAGCAGGGCGCCGGCCGGGGTGGCGATGGTCCTGAAGGGCGTACGGAGCACCTTCTTGGGGTGGCGCACGTCGGTGAGCCTGCGGCCGATCCTGGCCTTGCTGCGGCCGCGGTGGAGCTGGAAGTCCCACATCCGGGCCGTCCTGGCGCCGCCGGCCATGGCGTCCAGCGGCACGTCGAAGGTGAAGCGGTCGCCGTCCCAGGCGGGCGTCACGCGCACCGTCGCCGACGAGCTCCCGCGGCGCACCGCCTCGACGGTCCAGGCGGCGTACGGGGTGGCGGCGGTCAGCAGCCGGCCCTGCACCGTGACGCGGTCCCAGTACAGGTCGAAGCCGAGCAGTTCGGCCTGCTCACGGGGGCCGGACACCTTGATCATGGTGTGTCCGTCGACCGAGCGCACCGGGCGGAACACGGCCCCGCTCGTGCTGCTGGGGGAGTGCGGGAGGGTGGGTCCCTCGGGAGCCGTGGCGGTGACGTCGGATATCCCGAAGCGGCTCTCGTTGCCCGCGCGGTCGGTGGTGACGACCGTGAGCCTCCACACACCGTCGGACAGCCGCGGACCGGGCGCGTCCGGGGCGTCGTGCACGTCGTGCCGCAGGGACGCCGTGGTGGTCAGGAGCAGCCCCTCGGGGTGCGTTTCCTGAGCGAGCGTCACGCTCTGTCGCCGTCCCCGGTGCTCGAAGACGAGCCGGGCCTGCTCCGGCGGGGTGCCCGGGAAGGGGCAGCGGACGGCCAGGTTCAGGGTGCGGCCGGAGATCAGGGAGAGGTGCACGGGCGGCAGCGTCGGCCGCGGGCCGACCCGTGCGCCCAGCGCCGGAACCGTGTTGATGCGCTCCACCCGGCGGCGCACCCGGCCCGCGGTGCGCCGGGCGCGGTGGACCGCCTTGACGGCCTGGGCGATCAGGGCGTCGTTCATGAGCCGCTCGGGCGGGCGGCACGGGCACGTGCCGCGCTCACGGATTCGTCACTCATGGTGATGTCCATCTCTCTGTTCGGCCGCTGGGCGGCCCGGGGTCCCGGCATCCTGCCAAGGCCGCGCGCGCTGCGGCAAATTCCCGGGAGCGGCTCAACTCCCGTACCAGGGCGTGTGATCAACGTCACCTCGTGGCCGGGGAGCGAACTCCCGCCAAATTCCCTCTGTCCTCAAGGGTGAGAGGAGTGCGGCGGGCACGGCTTGACTGGTCCGTTTGTAAAGTTTAGGTGAAGGGGTCCGGTACCGGTCCCGATCATCGAGGGCGGGCGAGGGGTAATGAAGCAGATCGAGGACGCGAAGGCGACCGTACGGCAGGCCGCGGGCCGGGCCGTGCCGACGGCCGCGACCGACGACGCAGCCTCGGCCGCACCGGGCCCGGAGATATCCACCGGCCCCCCCGCGGCGGCCGGTGACGGTGCTGCTGCCGCCGGCGCTTCCGGCGCCCCCGCCGCCAACAGCCGCGTGGTGCGTTCCGCCGGCGCCGTGAACACCGAGGCGTCCCCGCTGGTCACGGCGTACCGCAAGGTCGCCCCGATGCGGCTGCGGCGCGCGATAGCCGGACGGTACTCGCCCGAGATGCGCCGCGGCATCAAGAAGGCCGTCAGCGCGGCCACCGTCGTGCAGGGCGTCCGCCAGGCCCGCAACGCCCGGCTCAGCGCCCAGCACCGCCCGCTGATCGCGTCCTCCGGCGGCTCCGTCGTCGCCGTGGAGGGCCGCCCGCGCATCGCCTTCACCGAGCAGCGGCTCTCCCCGCAGACGGCCCGCAGGGCCAACCTCACGGCCGTCACGGCGGCCCTGGAGGCCGCCGGCATCGACTACTTCTGCGTACGGGGCACCAGCACCAGCACCACCACCGTCGCCGTCTCCGCGGTGGACCGGGGCCGCACCCTGGAGACCCTCCAGGAGCTGTGCCGCACCTTCCCCGGCTACTTCGGCGCCCACGGCGACGACAAGCCGCGCGTCGCCCCCGCCTACCGGGGCGCCGGCTGGCGCCGCTACGAGCAGGCGTCGTCGGTGCATCTCTTCTGGTACCGCACCGACGCCACCCGCCGCCTCGTCCTGGGCCCGGAGAACGGCTGCGAGGTCGAGTTCTGGACGCGCGAGACGGACGACCGGCTGACCGCCCCCGCGCTGCGCCGCAACGCCGTCACCGAGTCGGTGCCCGTGGTGGCCGAGCCGGTCGAGGTGCCCGTCGCGACCTTCACCGCGCCGCACGGCACGCGCGACGTCTCGCCCCTGACGGTGCGCACCCGCGAGGAGTTCGTCACCGTCCTGCCCGACGACATCCCCTTCCCGGTCGACGTCGTCTACACCTGGGTGGACGGCTCCGACCCGGCCTGGCTGGAGCGCCGCGCCTCCGTGTCCGGCAGCTCGTACCACGAGGAGGCCGCCAACGCCGCCCGGTACGCCGACCACGAGGAACTGCGCTACTCCCTGCGTTCCCTGGAGATGTACGCCCCCTGGGTGCGCACCATCCACCTGGTCACCGACGACCAGGTCCCGGCCTGGCTGGACACCTCGCAGCCGGGCCTCAAGGTGATCAGCCACCGGGAGATCTTCAGCGACCCCTCCGTGCTGCCGACGTTCAACTCGCACGCCATAGAGAGCCAGTTGCACCACATCGACGGCCTCGCGGAGCACTTCCTCTACTTCAACGACGACGTCTTCCTCGGCGCGGAGGCGTCCCCCACCGACTTCTTCCTCTCCAACGGGCTCACCAAGTTCTTCCCGTCGCCGGCCCTGGTGCCCCTCGGCCCGCCCAGCGCGGACGACGTCCCCGTCTCCATCGCCGGGAAGAACAACCGCGCCCTCATCGAGGAGCGCTTCGGCACCACCCCCGTCGGCAAGATGCGGCACGTCCCGCACGCGCTGTCGCGCACCGTGCTCGCGGAGATCGAGGAGGAGTTCGCCGCCCAGCACCGGCAGACCGCCGCCCAGCGCTTCCGCAGCAGCAGCGACATCGCCATCCCGTCGTCGCTGTACCACTACTACGCCTTCCACACCCGCCGGGCGCTGCCCAGCGACATCGAGTACTCCTACATCGACGTCTCCAAGCCGAACGCGGCCAACCGTCTCGACCGGCTGCTCCTCGACCGCGACAAGGCCGCGTTCTGCCTCAACGACACCCTCTCCACGGAGGCGGACATCGCCCGCAGCACGGCGTTGCTCCGCCCCTTCCTGGAGACGTACTTCCCGGTCCCCGGCCGCTACGAGCTGCCGTCGGACTGAACCGCTCCGCCCGCCGTGTCCGGCCCGTTCGGGACCGGCTCCGTCCGCCCGTCCCGTGCCACCCGCCGCCGTACCGGCCCGTCCGTACCGGCCCGTCCGCAAGAGAGTCGCCGTGCGCCCCCTGCCCTCCCGCCGTGCCGTCGTGGCCGGTCTCGCCGTCGCGGCCGCCGCCGTCGGCTGCACCTCCCGTACGTCCGTGGGACCGCCGGCCGCCGTGCCCGGCAACCGCCTCGCCGACGTGCAGGGCTCCCCGCGCGCGGCGGTGCAGCCCGCCGAGGACGGCCAGAGCGGCACCCGGGTGCTCCAGGTGCTCGCCCACCCGGACGACGACCTGTACTTCATGAACCCGGAGACCCAGCAGTCCCTGGACGCCAACGACACCGTCGTCAGCGTCTACGTCAACTGCGGCGAGAGCAACGGCCGCAACAAGGTCCCCGGCGGCCCCAAGCCCAAGTCCGACGTCCCCGGCTACGCCGGCTCCCGCCGGCAGGGACTGCGTCAGGCGTACGCGTTCATGGCGACCGGCGACCCGAAGTCCCCCTGGACCGCCCGGGCCGAGGAACTGCCCGGCGGCCTGCGCGTGGAGACCAACACCCTCGACGACCACGAGGGCGTCCAACTGGTCTTCCTGGGCGTGCGCCAGCACGGCCCGGGCGGCCCGCGCGCCGGCAACCAGACCCTGCCGAAGCTGTGGCTGGACCCGGACATGGTCACCAGCACCCTGGTGAGCACCGGCTCCCCGGTCACCGACCCGTCCCCGGTCACCCGCCGCTCGCTGATCGACGCGCTGGCCCACCTGATGGACCGCCACCGGCCCACGCTGGTACGGATGCTGGACGCCGACCCGGACCGGCAGGTCCACGACGCCCTGCACCGCGTCCACCACGACCAGCCCGGCTACTCCGACCACCCCGACCACACCGTCGCCGCCCTGTTCACCCAGGCCGCCCTGGCCCAGCACCTCAAGAAGCGCCGCGGGACGGACGCCTGCGCGGTCGTCTCCTACCGCGGCTACTTCAACGAGCGCTGGCCCGACAACCTGCCCCGGCACCTGCTCGCCGCCAAGGTGAGCGCCCTGAACGCCTACGGCGGCACCCCCGAGGGCTGCGACTTCGTCGCCGGGTGCGGCGACTACGACGTCGGCCGCAACCGCTCCCGGAAAACCGGCTGGGCGCAGCGCACCTCCCACCGGCACCCCACCGCCGCCCCCCGGCTGCTCCAGGACGCCGACGGCACGCTGTACGCGTTCGCGGTGCTGTCCGGGCAGGCGGCCATGTGGCGGCAGGAGGACCCCGCCGACGGCACCTGGTCGAAGCCGCGCCTGCTCGGCGGCGACGGACTGCAGCCGGGGCTGACGGTCTCCCAGGACAAGGACGGCCGCCGGCGGCTGTTCGCGACGCGGAACACCGAGCTGGGGCCGAAGGCCAGGGACAACCGCCGGGAGGTCGTCACCGCCGCGCAGCAGCGCAGGGGCGGCCCGTTCGGCGCCTGGTCGTCGCTCGGCAACCCCGAGAGCGACCCCGCGCGCGGCCGCCGGGTCGGCACCCCGGTGGTGGCGACCGCGGGCGACGGCACCGTCTGGCTGTTCGTACGGAACTGGGCCAAGGGCGTCTCCTGCCGACGGCAGGGCGCCGACGGCCGCTGGAGCCCCTGGCAGGACCTGGGCGGCGCGGAGGTGCAGGAGGGGCTGTGCGCCGTCACCGACACGGCGGGACGCGTGCACGTCTTCGCCAGCGCGCGGGGCACGGTGCACCACTGGCGGCAGAAGCGCGCCGAGGGACCCGTCACCTTCGCCGCGACCGGGCTCCCGGCGCCCGCCGACCCGCCCGCCGTCCTGGCGCAGGGCGACGGCACACTGCTGCTGGCGTACCGCGCGGGCGGCTCGGGCGAGCCGCTGGCGCACCGGCTGTCCGCCGACGGCAGGACGTGGAGCCCGCTGCGCACGGGACTGGTGGCCCGCGGTTACGGCGTGCTCGCCCTGCACGCCGAGCGGGACGGCAGCGTCCTGCTCGCCTCCCGCAACAACGACGGCGGCACCAGCCTGGCCACCCTGGGCACCGCCGAAGCCCCGCGGTGGACCACGGTCACCGGCACGGTGGTGGGGGCCGCCGCCCTGGGGACGGGCCCCACCGGCGGCACGCTGCTCGCCCGTCTGGCACCGGACGCCTCCTTGCAGACGGTGCCGGTGCCGGGGGTCACTTCCGCGTGATCCGCACCCGGTGGTTGCCCGACCCGTCCGCGCCCAGGACGTCGACGCGTACCCGGCGTTCCGGGTCGGTGAAGGACGTGCCGGGCTCGTAGGGCGCGTCCGACAGTTCCAGGTGGACGTTGGGACGCCGGGTGCAGCCGCCGCTGGCGCGCTCGCTGTCGGCCACCGAGACGGGCCCGTTGCCGGTGTCCACGTCGGCGTCCACCCGGTAGATCAGCACACCGGGCTTGCAGACCGCCTCGTCGTTCCCGGCCGGGGTGCGCACCTCGACGGCGTACCCGGACGAGCCGTCGAGGGGGACGAACGCCAGCTTGCGGCCGGACGTGGGGGCGGCCAGCGGGGCCAGCGTCAGCTCGGTCCGGCCGGGGCGGGCGGCGCAGCCGATCTGCCCGGCGTCCAGCCAGCCCAGCTTCCACTTGTGCCAGCCCAGGAAGTCGTTGTTGGCCCCCCAGTCCTCGGACATGATGTCCCAGTGCCCCACGGACGCGCCGCCGTCGGCGGTGTAGAGGTCCGGCAGCCCGAAGACGTGGCCGTTCTCGTGCGGGAGCACCCGGAAGCCGGTCTCCGCGTACGAACCGGAGCCGTCGTCCTGCCGGCTGTAGACGAACGAGGTGTTGGCCAGCGGCACGCCGTCGGCGACGGGCGCCTCGTGGTTGCCGGAGAAGGTCACCGACAGGACGGTCTCCAGGGCCGAAGGGCCCGCGTTCGGGGTGACCAGGACGTTCACCAGGTCGTAGGCCGAGAAGTCCACCCGGGGGTCCGCCACGGCCACGATGTCCCGCACGAGCTGCTGGTAGCCGGGCTCGAAGGGGGCGCCGCGCTCTATCCCGTACTCGGCGAACCGCAGCGGCATCCGCAGCCAGTCGGCGACGGGCGCCTCCGGGGTGTACCGCAGCCGCCCGTAGCTGCTGGTCTCGAACCAGGCGGCGGTCTGCGGGGCGAACTCCTGGAAGCGGTCCAGGGCGCGGCCCTCGCCGGGCGCGTCCGGGAAGTCGATCATCAGGTTGAGGGCGCGGACCTCGCCGGTGGAGCGCGTGTACCCGGACGGGGTGGGGATGCCCTCGGACATCTGCACGCCCTGGGCGCCGGATATCCGGCACGGCTGCGCGGCCGCCTCGGCGGCCTCGGGGGAGCCCGGCGGGCCCTCGGGCCGCGCCTGCGGATGCGTGCGCACGTTCGTCATCCCGCTCGCGCGGTGCGTTCCGGCCGGTCCCGCCGAGGCCCGGCCGGAGTCGCCGAGCGGGGTGCCCGCCGAGGTCACGACGGCGATGCCGAGGGCCGCGGCGGCGGTGAGGGTCAGCGCCCGGCGCGAGGGTCTGCGGCGGCCCGGCGGGCGGTCGTCCCGGGTGGGGCGGGGGTCGCCGGATATGCCGGGGCGGGGGCGCGGCTGCTGCATGGGAATCGCCTTCCGCTCCATGCAGCCCTGTCCGTTCCGTCCCGGACAGTCCTGACTGCTCCTGTTGTCCCACCCTCTGGCGGGTGTCGCGGAGGCGCTCGTCGGGTGAGCCGAAGGTGGGGATGCTTGTGACTCAGGTCACAGGGCGACGGGGAAATAACCGGGGGGTGATTCCCCGTTTGGAACTGTGTCCGCAGGAAGCGGGGAACCGATCCCCGTTTCGGAAGCAGTGAGGAGAGCCGCAGTGCCGAGTGGAACCCGAGCGCCCGTCGCGCGCAGCGCCCCGCGTCCGCGCGCGGACGCCCTGCGCAACCGGGAGCGGATCGTCGCCGCGGCCCGCGAGATGTTCGTCGAGCAGGGGCCGGAGGTCCCGCTCGACGAGATCGCCCGCCGCGCCGTGGTCGGCAACGCCACGCTCTACCGGCACTTCCCCGACCGGGCGGGCCTGATCCACGAGGTCGTGCTGTCGGTGCTCTCCCGGACGGCCGAGCGCGCCGAAGCGGCCGTGCTCGACATCGCCGAGGAGCGCGGCGACCCCTTCGGGGCCCTGCGGCGCTTCGTGCACGACGCCGCCGACGAACGGATCGGGGCGCTGTGCCCCATGCTGTCCGAGGGCTTCGACCAGAACCACGCCGACCTGCTCGCCGGACGCGAGCGCCTCGAAGCGGCGGTCGAGGACCTGATGGGCCGGGCCAGGAAGGCCGGCCGGCTCCGCGCCGACGTCGCCGTCGGCGACCTCATGGTGGCGCTGTCCCAGCTCACCCGCCCGCTGCCCGGCAGCGGCGGCTGCGTGAACTTCGACCAGTTCGTCCACCGCCACCTGCAGCTCTTCCTCGACGGGCTCGAAGCGCCCGCACGCTCCGAACTCCCCGGCGCCGCGGCGACCCTGGACGACCTGCGCCGTCCCCGATGACTTCCGGCAGCCGGCTCAGCCGCCGGCCCGGCTCACGTTCCTTTCCCTGACTTCTCCTGCTTTTCCTTGGCCTTTCGCACCCTAGGTGGCTCCTCCCATGCCCAGAACAGACCTCAATCCGCCTTCGAAGGCCGATTCCATACCCGATCCCAACCGCTGGAAGGCGCTCGTCTTCATCGCCCTGGCCCAGCTGATGGTGGTCCTGGACGCGACGATCGTGAACATCGCGCTGCCGTCCGCCCAGCAGGACCTCGGCATCTCCGACGCCAACCGGCAGTGGGTCATCACCGCCTACGCGCTCGCCTTCGGCGGCCTGCTGCTCTTCGGCGGACGCCTCGCCGACCTGTGGGGCCGCAAGCGCACCTTCCTCGTCGGCCTGATCGGCTTCGCGGCCGCCTCCGCCCTCGGCGGCGCGGCGACCGGCGAGGCCATGATGCTCGGCTCGCGCGCCCTCCAGGGCGTCTTCGGGGCCCTCCTGGCCCCCGCCGCGCTCTCCCTGCTGGCGGTGACGTTCACCGACATGAAGGAGCGCGCCAAGGCGTTCGGCATCTTCGGCGCCATCGCCGGCGGCGGCGGTGCGGTCGGCCTGATCCTGGGCGGCTTCCTCACCGAGTACCTGAACTGGCGCTGGACCTTCTTCGTCAACATCCCCTTCGCGGTGGTCGCCGCCCTGGGCGCGTACTTCTTCATCCGGGAGCCCGCCGGCGGCCGCAACCGCGCCCCGCTCGACATCCCGGGCGTGGTGCTCTCCACCCTCGGCCTGGTGGCCCTCGTGTACGCCTTCACGCGCGCCGAGGGCGACGGCTGGCTCGCCGGCTCCACCCTGGGCCTGTTCGCCGCCGCGATCGTCCTGCTGGCCGCCTTCGTGGCCGTCGAGGCACGGGTGAAGCACCCGCTGCTGCCGCTGCGCGTCCTGCTGGAGCGCAACCGCGGCGGCGTCTACGCCTCGCTGGGGCTCGCCGTCATCTCGATGTTCGGCCTGTTCCTCTTCCTCACGTACTACCTGCAGATCGTCAAGGGCTACTCGCCGGTCATGACCGGCTTCGCCTTCCTGCCGATGATCGCGGGCATGATCACCGGCTCCACCCAGATCGGCGCCCGCCTGATGACCCGGGTGCCGCCGCGGCTGCTGATGGGCCCCGGCTTCCTGCTCGCCGCGCTCGGCATGCTGCTGCTCACCCAGTTGGAGATCGGTTCCTCGTACGCCGGCCTGATCCTGCCCGCGCAGCTCCTGCTCGGCCTCGGCATGGGCACGGCGTTCATGCCGGCCATGTCGCTCGCCACGCACGGCGTCGAGGCCCGCGACGCGGGGGTCGCCTCCGCCATGGTGAACACCTCGCAGCAGGTCGGCGGCGCGATCGGCACCGCGCTGCTGAACACCATCGCGGCGAGCGCCACCACGGCGTACGTCGCGGCCCACGCCGCCGGCGCCACCGACGAGCGGCTGCTCCAGGCCCAGGCCATGGTGCACGGCTACGCCAACGCCATCTGGTGGGCGGTCGGCATCCTTGTCGTCTCCGCCGGCATCGCCTTCGCCCTGATCACCACCGGCCGCCCGGGCACCGCCACAGCGTCCTCCGGCGACAGCCAGGACGCACCGGACGAGGTGCGCGTTCCCGTGGTCGCGCACTGACCCGGGGGCCGTCCCGCCCCGAGTTCCTCGGGACGTGGGACGGCCCCTGCGCGCCCCGCCCTGGTTCCGCCGCCGTGACGGTCAGCGGAGCCAGGGCAGGTCCGCGCCCGTGCCCGTCGGCTCCAGCCCGTCGGCGATGACGCACATGATCTCGCCCAGCCGGCGCACCTGCTCCTCGCTGAGCCGGTCGAACATGGCTTTTCGTACGAGTGACACGTGTCCCGGCGCCGCCTCCTGAAGGACCGCGAATCCCTCGTCCGTGAGGAAGGCGTTCTGGCCGCGCTTGTCGGAGGGGCAGTCCTGGCGGCGCACCCAGCCGTTCTTCTCCAGCCGGGCGACCGCGTGCGAGAGCCGGGAGCGGGTGATCTTCGCGCTCCTCGCGAGCTCCGTCATCCGCAGCTTGCGGCCGGGCGCCTGCGCGAGCTGCACCAGCAGCCCGTAGTACATGTGCGGCATGCCCGCGTCGCGCTGGAGCTGGCGGTCGAGCGTGTCGTCCAGGAGCGTGGTGGCGTGGATGTACGCACGCCAGACGCGCTGCTCCTCGTCGGTGAGCCAGCGCGGCTCGGCGGAGGGCGCCTCGGTGCGGGCCGCGTTCTTCTTCGTGCTCATGCGCTCCACTGTACGGCCTCTCATTGAAACTTAAACTAGCTCGCGCTAGGCTCTTGCGGTGACGCTTGAAAGTTCAAGCGTGATGGAGTGGGGAGTGACGGAGATGGGTCCGACAGAGCAGGAGACCGCCATGGTGACCGCAGCGCGGCGCATGCCCGCCCTCTACCTCAGCCATGGCGCACCTCCGCTGGCGGACGATCCGGTCTGGCCGGGCGAGCTCGCCGCCTGGTCCGCCGGCCTGCCCCGGCCCACCGCCATTCTGGTGGTCTCCGCCCACTGGGAGGAGGCGCCGCTGGCGCTGGGGTCCACCGGGACCGTGCCGCTCGTGTACGACTTCTGGGGCTTCCCCGAGCACTATTACGCGGTCAGGTACCCGGCCCCGGGCGCACCGGCGCTGGCGCGGGCCGTGCGGGGGCTGCTGGGCGGCCCGGGGACGCCGGTGCAGGACGTACCCGATCGGGGGCTGGACCACGGTGCGTACGTCCCCCTCGTGGAGATGTTTCCCGGCGCGGACGTCCCCGTGCTCCAGGTGTCGATGCCGACGCTGGACCCGCAGCGGCTGATGGACCTCGGCCGCAGGCTGGCGCCCCTGCGCGACGAGGGCGTCCTGATCGTCGGCAGCGGCTTCTTCACCCACAACCTGGCCGCCCTGCGGCACACCGGCCCCGGTGTGCCCGGATGGTCGGCGGAGTTCGACGACTGGGGGCAGCGGGCGCTGGCCGCCGGCGACGTGGACGCCCTGCTGGACTTCGAGCACAAGGCCCCCGCCGGCCGCCTCGCGCATCCCCGCACCGAGCACTTCGCCCCCCTGTTCGTGACGCTGGGCGCCGCCGAGGGGGAGCTGGGCGGCGGGCGCAGCGTCATCGACGGCTTCTGGATGGGTCTGGCGAAGCGCTCGCTCCAGTTCGGCTGACGGGCGGGCCGTCTCCCGGGTGCGGACGAGCGGCACGGTCTCTCCCGGGCTCGGGCGAGCGGCGCCCTCGTGCCCGGGTTCGGGCGCTGCTTCTCAGGTCCGGCTGAGCGGCGTGCTGATCTCCACCGCGTACAGCGTGGCCGACAGGGCGTGCCCGTCGCCGACGTCCAGAGCGGTGTCGGCGAACTTCACCACGTGCTCGTCGCCGTGGGCGGCCGCCCGCTCGAACACCTCCTCCGGTGCCAGCCCCCGCGCCCGGTCCCGGTAGGAGACCGCCTCGTCGGGCGCGTACATCGCCGTCACCGCCGCCGACGCCGTCCAGGCCGCGCGCAGGCTCGGCGTCCACAGCGCCGACGGCAGCGCGGGCAGCACCCGCAGCACGGCGTTCGGGGCGGTCGAGGCGTGCACCAGCATGGTCTCCTCGCCGTGCCCGTGCGTGGCATAGCGGTGCACGGCCGCGCGCACCAGCTCCTGAAGTCTCGCGCGCGCCTCCTGCGGGGTCGCCGGCGCGGGCGCCCACACCGGCAGCCGCGACACCCGCGCCAGTCGCTGCGGGAAGCCCCCCTCCCGTACCGCGACGGCCGGTACGGCGTCCAGCGCCCCGGCGGCGCTCGCCGCACCCGGCACCGGTGCCGCGTCGGGGGCGGCGTGGTGCCGGGCGGCCCAGTAGCCGAGCCCGTGCGCCAGCTCCGCCAGCCGGGGCGCGGACTCCTGCGACAGCAGCCCGCGCACCGCGTGCCCGACCCGGATCACCGGATGTGTGGAGCCGCCGTACATCCCCGGCAGCAGCCGCGGCCACCACCGGGCGAGCACGTCGCGCCACGGGTGCTCGGCGAGCAGGCGCTCGAAGAACGCGATCCAGTCGGCGGCCCGGCGCGGATCGCCCAGGGCCCCGGCCCAGTTCTCGTCGGTCACCCGCGCGTGCGCGCCGGGAAACTCCTCCAGCTTGGCCGCGTAGACGTCGAGCCACCGGTGCACGGCCGCGGCGCGTCCGCGGGCGGCCAGCGCCTCGACGGCCATCGGCGCGTGATTGGTGAGCCGCCCCAGCCGCTCGGGCCCGTAGCCGTGCAGCCGCTGCAGGGCCTCGTCGTAGATCCCCGTGGTGTCCATGGGCCGGACAGTAGGGGCCCGTACCGCCGTACGGAACGGGCGCGGGACCTAGGCCCCGGGACCGAGCGCGTCCGCCGCCGGGCCCGGTCGGCCGGCGCGTTCGGCGCGCCCGCGCCCGCCGGACCCGGAATTCGGGCACTTCGGACATCGCGAGCAACCATGCGGCGGCAGGGGCCGTCTCCAAGGGCGGGAGGGCGGCCACGGGCGGCGCTCCCCGGGTGGAAAAGGAGTCGCGTCGGGGTGATCGACGTCTCACCGGTGAAGTGGCCGTAAAGATCGGCGAGGTTCCTCGGGTCGGCCTCCGCACCCGCTCTGACCTGCACCTCTGTGGTGATTTGGGCCGACATCACCCTCGAACGGGGCGACAGGGTACTGCAAGATCACGAAATTGAGTGCCGGTGAGGGGAATTCTGTCCGGATTCCGGCCGTTGGTTCTTTTGGAAGCTGGGAACCCGAAAGGAGTCCCGGCAGCCACAGCCACACCAGCGACCTACACACGCAAGGGAGCACCCGCATGGCAACCCGTGCCGTCGCCCGTCGGTCCTCGACCGGATCGACCAGGGCCAGCAGCGTTCGCGCCGTAGGCGGGGAGATCGCCGACCGCGACCTGGTCGGCATGTACCTCGACGAGATAGCACGGACGCCCCTGCTCGACGCCGCCAAGGAGGTCGAGCTGTCCCAGACCATCGAAGCCGGTGTGTACGCACGCCAGATACTCGACGGCGAGGTGGCGGACTCCAAGGAGGCGGGTGTCGCTTCCCGCGAGGAGCTGGAAGCGCTCTACGAGGCGGGGGAGCGGGCCAAGGACCTGTTCATCCGGTCCAACCTGCGTCTGGTCGTGGCCGTCGCCCGCCGCTACCCGCGCAGCGGCCTGCCCCTGCTCGACCTGATCCAGGAGGGCAACGCCGGCCTGGTGCGCGCCGTCGAGAAGTTCGACTACGCCAAGGGCTTCAAGTTCTCCACGTACGCGACCTGGTGGATCCGTCAGGCCATCACCCGCTCCATCGCCGACCAGTCCCGCACCATCCGCCTGCCCGTCCACCTGGTGGAGGAGCTGGGCCGCATCCGCCGCGTCCAGCGCGAGTTCAACCGCGAGAACGGCCGCGATCCCGAGCACGAGGAGATCGCCAAGGAGCTCGATGCCAAGCCGCAGCGCATCAGCGACGTGCTCGACTGGGCCCGTGACCCGGTCTCGCTGAACATGCCGGTCGACGACGGCGGCGAGACCCAGTTCGGCGACCTCCTGGAGGACACCTCCGCGGTCTCGCCCGAGCAGTCGGTGCTCTCCATGCTGCGCAGCGAGGAGCTGGAGGACCTGATAGGCAAGCTCGACCAGCGCACGGCCTCGATCATCCGCATGCGGTACGGCATCGAGGACGGCCGGGAGCGCACGCTCACCGAGGTCGGCAAGGAGCACGGCCTCACCCGTGAGCGCATCCGCCAGATCGAGAAGCACGCGCTGCTGGAGCTGAAGAAGATGGCGCACGACACGGGCTTCGACGCGGCGGCGTGAGGCGGGTACGGCGTACGGCGCCGGCGGCAGCCGCGGCCGGGCCGCGCCGTCCTCGCACGGCCGGGTCCCCTCCGTACCCGCTCCCCGGCACGGCTCCGCCGTTGCGCAGGACCCAGAAACCCCCGTACGGCGTCGAAGCCGTACGGCACCGACCACGACGCGGCGGCCACCACCCACCCCGGGCCGCCGGGTCCTTCCCGGGACGAAGCCCCGGCGCGTCCCCCCGAGCGCCGGGGCTCCCCACCCGGCGGCGTCACGCCGCCGGGCCGACCGCGCGCCCGATGCGCGCGCCGAGCGAGGCCAGGTACTCCACCAGCACCGGCGGCTCCCGCACCGTGAACTCGCAGTCCACCAGCGCCAGCCGCAGCCCCACCCACTCCGGCGAGTCGCCCAGCTCCGCCTCCAGCCGACAGGTGTGCTCGCCCGTGGCCACCGGCGTCCCCAGTGAGCGCGGCAGCCGCGCCGCGACGAAGGCGGCGGGCGCCTCGAACGTCGCCACCAGCCGGAACGGCTCGTTCCGTCCGATCCCGCCCAGGGCCTGCATGGACTGGCGCAGGAAGTCCGCCGCGTTCCCCGTCGGCAGCCCGCGCGGCACGAACCGTGCCCCCGTCGCGAACGGCTCGCTCACCCGGTCCACCCGGAACGTCCGCCAGTCCTCGCGGTCGATGTCGTACGCCACCAGGTACCAGCGACGCCCCGTGCTGACCAGCCGGTGCGGTTCGACCAGGCGCTTGGTCGCCGTGCCGTCGCCGGAGCGGTAGGCGAACCGCAGCCGCTCCTGCCCGGTCGCCGCGCCCGCCATCACGGTCAGCGTCTGCGGATCGATGCTCGCCCCGTCGCCGCTGGTCAGCGGAACCGTCGCGGCCTGGAGCGCCGAGACCTGGCGGCGCAGCCGCGACGGCAGCACCTGCTCCAGCTTGGCCAGCGCCCGCACCGACGCCTCCTCGATGCCCTCCACGGCGTGCCCGGCGCCGGCCCGCAGGCCCACCGCGATCGCCACCGCCTCCTCGTCGTCGAGCACCAGCGGGGGCATCGCCTTGCCCGCGACCAGGCGGTACCCGCCCTCCGCCCCCATCGTCGCCTGCACCGGATAACCCAGGTCGCGGAGCCGGTCGATGTCCCTGCGCACCGTCCGGCGCGAGACGTCGAGGCGGGTCGCCAGCTCGCTGCCCGGCCATTCGCGGGGCGTCTGGAGCAGCGAGAGCAGTTGCAGCAGCCGTGCCGGTGTGTCCGTCATGGCACCAAGCATGCGCCGGATGTGGGACACGGTGTGTCCTACATGGGGACTACCGTCTCGACCATGACTTCAGCACCCCCGTCGGGGACTTCCGAGGCGTCTCCGATATCCGCCGCAGCACCCCGGGCCGAGCAGCCGGGCGACCGCCGTCGCTGGTTCGCGCTCGCCATCGTGATGACCGCCGCCTTCATGGACCTGGTCGACGTCACGATCGTCAACATCGCCATCCCGAGCATCCAGGGCAGCCTGGGCGCGAGCTTCAGCGCCATCCAGTGGATCACCGCCGGTTACGCCCTGGCGTTCGCCGCGGGGCTCATCACGGGCGGCAGGCTCGGCGACATCTACGGCCGCAAGCGGCTGTTCCTCATCGGCATCGGCGGCTTCACCGCCGCCTCGGCGCTCTGCGGCTTCGCCGCCAACCCGGACGTGCTGGTCGCCTCCCGCGTCCTGCAGGGCGCGACGGCGGCGCTGATGGTCCCGCAGGTGCTCTCCATCGTGCACGCCACCTTCCCGGCGCACGAGCGCGGCAAGGTCTTCGGCCTGTTCGGTGCGATCGTCGGCCTCGGCGCGGTCACCGGGCCGCTGCTGGGCGCGCTGCTCACCGAGTGGAACCTCTTCGGCCTGGAATGGCGCCCGATCTTCCTGATCAACCTGCCCGTCGGCATCGCCGGGCTGGTCCTGGGCGCCAAGTTCATCACCGAGTCCAAGGCGCCGCGCGCGCTGAAGCTGGACCTGCCGGGCGTCGCCCTGGTGGTGCTGGGCCTGCTGGCGCTGATCTACCCGCTGACCCGGGGCCGCGAGCTGGACTGGCCGCTGTGGGGCCACCTGTCGATGGCGGGCAGCCTGCTGATCCTGGCCGCCTTCGTGGCGTACGAGAAGTGGAAGACGCGGCGCGACGGATCGCCGCTGGTGGAGCTGTCGCTGTTCCGGGTCAAGAGCTTCGCGGCGGGCATCGCGGTGCAGCTCACCTTCGGTGTCTTCAGCGGCATCTTCTTCATGGTGTGGACGCTCTACATGCAGATCGGGCTCGGCTGGAGCGCGCTGCGCGCGGGCGTCACCGGCATCCCCTTCTCCGTCGCGGTCTCGGTGGCGGCGGGCATCTCGGTGCAGAAGCTGGTGCCGCGCTTCGGGCGCAAGGTGCTCCAGGCGGGCGCGCTCACCATGGCCGCCGGGCTGCTGCTCTACATCTGGGAGGCGCACCACTTCGGCGCGGCCATCTCCCCCTGGCAGATGGCGCTGCCGCTGACCGTGATGGGTCTCGGCATGGGCCTGATCGTCGCGCCGCTCACCGACGCGGTGCTCTCCGAGGTGCCCAAGGAGCACTCGGGCTCGGCGTCCGGGCTGATCAACACGACCGGGCAGACCGGCAACGCCTTCGGCATCGGCCTGGTGTCGGTGGTCTTCTTCGGGGTCATCGACGACAAGGTGGAGCTGGCGAAGGGCGCGCGGAGCGCGATCGGGCCGGCGTACGTGGACGCGTTCCAGAGCGCGCTGGGCTGGGTCGTCGGCGTCCTGCTGGTGATCTTCCTGCTGATGTTCGCGCTGCCGAGGAAGACGGCGGGCCACCAGGCGCCGGACGCCGCCGCCCCGTTCGAGGACGAGGTCCGCAAGGAGCCCGCCCTGACCGTCTGACACCGCTCGGCGCTCTTGCGGCCACAGGCCCGCCCGGTCCCCGGACCGCGCGGGCCTGTGGCCGTCGTACGGCTCCGCAGGGCAAGCGTCCCGATCGGGCGCGGGGAACCCGCGCGGCACCGCCAGGGACCCTCCGGCCCGGACCCGAGGCCCGCATGACTCACTTCCGACCAGACCAGAAGCCCGTTCGTGCCCGATCGTGGCCCGTATGTGTTTACTCAGTCGGGTGGAGGGGCGTACCCTGCCGGTAAAACCACAGGTTCGGGCATTGAAACGGACGTAACCCCTCATGTACGCACCCGAGCGCCAGCAGGAAATCCTCCGTCTCGCCCGTGAGGACGGACGCGTCGACGTGCTGTCCCTCGCCCACACCTTCCAGGTCACCGCCGAAACCGTCCGCCGCGACCTCAAGGCCCTCGACCGGGCCGGCCTCCTGCGCCGGGTGCACGGCGGCGCCATCCCGGCCGGGCGGCTCGACTTCGAACCCGACCTCGCCGAGCGCGAGG
The DNA here is from genome assembly GCF_044751045.1 of Streptomyces sp. NPDC088745. Taxonomy (NCBI): domain Bacteria; kingdom Bacillati; phylum Actinomycetota; class Actinomycetes; order Kitasatosporales; family Streptomycetaceae; genus Streptomyces; species Streptomyces sp. NPDC088745. Next base: position 221,825 of record NZ_JBIVLB010000001.1, on the reverse strand, counting down.
CCGCGGCGGCCGACGAGAAGGACCGCATCGCGCGGGCCGCCACCGCCGAACTGCCCACCGAGGGCAGCGTCGTCCTCGACGCCGGCACGACCACGGCCCGCCTCGCGGCCCTCCTCCCGCTGGAGTGCGGCCTGACCGTCGTCACGCACTCCCTGCCGGTCGCCGCCCGCCTCGCCGACCACCCGGGCATCGACCTCCACCTGGTCGGCGGCCGGGTGCGCCACCGCACCCGCGCCGCCGTGGACGCCTGGGCCCTGCGCGCGTACGGCGAGATCCGCGCCGACGTCGTCCTCCTCGGCGCCAACGGATTCTCCGTACGCCACGGCCTGACCACCCCCGACCTCGCCGAAGCGGCCGTGAAACGGGCGGTGATCGCCTCGGCCCGCCGGGTCGTGCTGCTCGCCGACTCCGCCAAGCACGGGCAGGAGCACTTCGCTCGCTTCGGCGGCCTCGCGGACGTGGACCTGCTCATCACCGACTCCGGGCTCGGCCCCGAGGACGCCGCCGCCATCGAGGCGGCCGGAACCGAAGTACAGCGAGTGTGACCCGATGATCCTGACCGTCACCCCCAACCCCAGCCTCGACCGCACCTACGAGGTCCCCACCCTGATGCGGGGCGAAGTGCTGCGGGCCACCTCCGACCGGATGGACCCCGGCGGCAAGGGCGTCAACGTCTCGCGCGCGGTCGCCGCCGCCGGCCGCGACACCCTCGCCGTCCTCCCCCTGGGCGGCGCCCCCGGCGCCCTCGTCGCCGAACTCCTGCGCGCCGAGGGCATCGCGGTCGCCGCGGTGCCGGTGGCGGGGCAGACCCGGTCCAACATCTCCGTCGCCGAACCCGACGGCGCCCTCACCAAGATCAACGCGACCGGGCCCGAGCTCACCGCCGCCGAGTCCGAGGCACTGCTCGACGCCGTGCGCGCGCACTCCGCCGACGCCGACTGGATCGCCTGCTGCGGCAGCCTCCCGCGCGGTCTCGCTCCCCGGTGGTATGCCGCCCTGGTGGCCCGCGCGCACGAGGCGGGGGCGCGGATCGCGCTCGACACCTCGGGGCCCCCGCTGCTCGCCGCGCTGCGCGAGCGGCCCGACGTGGTGAAGCCGAACGCGGAGGAGCTGGCCGCGGCGGTCGGGCGCCCGCTCAGGACGATCGGTGACGCCGTCGCCGCGGCCGGGGACCTGCGCGCCCTGGGCGCCCGGACGGTACTGGCCAGCCTGGGCGCCGACGGGCAGCTCCTGGTCACCGGTTCCGGAGTGTGGTTCGGCTCGGCGGAGGCCGATGCCGTACGGAGCAACGTCGGCGCCGGTGATGCCTCGCTGGCCGGTTTCCTGGCGGCCGGGGGCGAAGGGCCCGAGGCCCTCGCGGCGGCGGTCGCGCACGGTGCGGCGGCGGTACGGCTGCCGGGCAGCGTGATGCCGACGCCGTCCGACCTGGACCCGGCGGCGGTGACGGTGACGGCGGACGTCCCGCTGGACCGCGTACTGACGGAGCCCACGCCATGACCATCCCGAACGTCCCGCGGCCTGCCGCCCCCTTCCCGCATCCCGTGCAGACATCCGTGCAAAGGAGCCCGCGATGAGCCAGATGATCACCGCGGACCTGGTCGACCTCGACCTGGCCGCCCCCACCAAGCAAGAGGCGACCCGTTCGCTGGCGACCCGGATGGCGGGGCTCGGCAGGGTCACCGACCTCGACGGTTTCCTCGCCGACGTCGCGGCACGCGAGGCGCAGATGCCGACCGGCCTGGAGGGCGGCATCGGCATCCCGCACTGCCGCAGCGCGCACGTCACCGAGCCGACGCTCGCCTTCGGGCGCAGCGCCTCCGGTGTCGACTTCGGTGCGACGGACGGCCCGGCGGACCTGATCTTCCTGATCGCCGCTCCGGCGGGCGCGGACGACGCCCACCTGACGATCCTCTCCGGTCTGGCCCGGCAGTTGATGAACACCGCGTTCACGGACGCGCTGCGGGCGGTGGGGGACCCGGAGTCGGCGGCGGCCCTGATCCGGGGGGACGAGGCACCGGCACCGGCACCCGCACCGGCATCTGCTCCGGGAGGGGAGGCGGCCGCGCGCGCATCAGCACCGGAGGCCGCCCAGGCACCGGAGGCCGCACCGGCTGCGGTGGCCGCGCGCGTACCCGCACCGGAGGCCGCGCCGGCACCGGCTGCCGTCCCCGACGCCGGACGTCCCTTCCGTATCGTCGCCGTCACCTCCTGCCCCACCGGCATCGCGCACACCTACATGGCCGCCGAAGCCCTCGAACAGGCGGGCGACGGCGCCGGTGTGCAGCTCACCGTCGAGCCGCAGGGCTCCTCCGGCTTCACCCGGCTCGACCCGGCGGTCATCGCCGCCGCGGACGCGGTGATCTTCGCCCACGACGTTCCCGTACGGGACCGCGAACGCTTCGCCGGGAAGCCGACCGTCGACGTCGGCGTCAAGGCGGGCATCAGCCGGCCCCTGGAACTCATCGCCGAGGCCAGGGACAAGGCCGCCCGAGGAGACGTTTCCGCGGCCCCCGGCAAGGGGACGCCGGTCGAGGAGTCCGGCGAGGCCGACGAGAGTTACGGTGCGAAGCTCCGCACCTGGCTGATGAGCGGCGTCAGCTACATGGTCCCGTTCGTCGCGGCGGGCGGCCTGCTGATAGCACTCGGCTTCGCCATCGGCGGTTACGGAATCGACAAAGCGCCTTCCGTGCTGGAGCACTTCGCGTGGGGCGACCACACCAGTTGGGCGGCACTGCTGTTCCAGATCGGCGGCCTGGCCTTCGCGTTCCTGATCCCGGTGCTGGCCGGCTACATCGCGTACGGGATGGCCGACCGCCCCGGCCTGGTGCCCGGTTTCGTCGGCGGCTCCATCGCGGTCACCATCAAGGCCGGTTTCCTCGGCGGCCTGATCGCCGGCCTGCTCGCGGGCGCGGTCGTCCTGGCGATCCAGCGGGTGCGCGTCCCGGCCGCCCTGCGCGGCATCATGCCGGTCGTGGTGATCCCGCTGATCTCCTCGATCGTCGTCGGCTTCCTGATGTTCCTGGTGATCGGCGAACCCATCGCCGAGCTGCAGTCGGCACTGACCGACTGGCTGGGCAGCATGTCCGGTACCAATGCGGTCGTACTGGGCGTCGTCCTGGGCCTGATGATGTGCTTCGACCTCGGCGGCCCGCTCAACAAGGTCGCGTACGCCTTCGCCATCGGCGGCATCGCCGACAACCCCAACGACGGCAATCTCAAGGTCATGGCCGCCGTGATGGCCGCGGGCATGGTGCCGCCGCTGGCGATGGCGCTCGCCACCACCGTGCGCGGCGGGCTCTTCACCAGGACCGAGCGCGAGAACGGCAAGGCGGCCTGGGTGCTCGGCGCGTCCTTCATCACCGAGGGCGCGATCCCGTTCGCCGCCGCCGACCCGCTGCGCGTCATCCCCGCCTCCATGGCGGGCGGCGCCGTCACCGGTGCCCTGTCGATGGCCTTCGCGAACACCCTGCGCGCCCCGCACGGCGGCGTGTTCGTGGCCCCGCTGGTCGGCAACCCGCTGCTGTACCTGGTGGCCGTCGCCGCCGGTGTGGTGGTGACCGCCGGACTCGTCGTCCTCCTCAAGGGGATCCGGCGGAAGCCCGCGTCCGCCCCCGGCCCGCGGGCGGGCGACGCGGAGCAGCAGGTGACCGTCGCCGCCTGACCTGGCCGGCCCGCGCCCCCGCTCCGCGCGGAGGGCGGGCTAGGCCCGGCCGGTCACCGGACCCGCCCGCGAAGCCCCATCGCTTCGCGGGCGGTGTGCTTGTCCGCGTACACCTCGCACATGTGCCGCCCGTCCGGCGTCGCCGTGTGCTCGACCTCCCAGAGGCTGAGCTCGCTGCCGTCCATCAGCAGGAACGCGTGCTCGTACAGCGTGAAGCCCACGTCCCGCCCCCTGCTGCGGCACTGCCGTCCGAAGACCTGGGTGATCTCGTGCGCCAGCGCGTCCCTGAGCAGCCGGGCCGTCTCCTCGCCCGGCCGGTCCGCGTTCTCCGCGCGGCGCAGTACCCGGCGCGCGTGGTCGGCGGAGTCGTCCGGCACGAAGGAGCGCCGGGCCGGCCGGCGGGAACCGGCGAGGAGGGCGTCCAGGTCGTCCCCCGCCCCTACCGCGAGGCTGTCGGGGACGACGAGGGCGTCCGGGCAGTCCGGTCCGTCCGTGCACTCCGGGAACATCGGCACCTCGTCCGGGTGCGCGCCGCTCCGGGGCGCCAGCCGGTTCGCGGCGAGCCTGGCCTCGGTGACGTCGGTGTACAGCTCGTGCTCGACGTGCCGGTCGCGGCCCGCGTTGTGCACCAGCTCCCACAGGGTGAGGGAGGACCCGTCGGCGAGCAGGAACGCATGCCGGTACAGGGAGCGGCGCAGGCCGGCGCTGTGGTGGGAGGAGCGCAGCGAGGAGCTGTGCGCGAACGCCGACTGCAGGCGGTCGACCGTCTCGTCGGGCAGGTCGAAGGAGTTCAGCGCACGGCCCAGGAGCTGCCCGAGGTGCTCCTCGGTGGTTTCGAGCACGTCGTGCTCGTCGAGGCCGTCGCTCTCGTACTCGTACGGATCGTTCAAGGCTTCTCCAGGCCGTCGCCACAGGTAACGCTCTGGGGACACAACGTAGCCGGTGGGTCTGACATCGCGCCGGGGGATGGCACTTATTTGCCGGTGAACGAAGGGGGATGTACGAGAGGTTCCCGCAAGGCGCCCCCGAAATACCGCAGTTCTACGATTCACCCCGCCTGCGGGTAGAGCTCCCGGTATGCCGGGAACACCCCGCCAGGTCCGTCGACGCCTTCGGCCGCCCGCACGGCCTTCACGATCGCCCGCGTCACCGTGTCCGCGCCCGCCGCGAGCACCTCGTTGAGGGCGGCGGCCGTCAACTGGTCCCCGCCGTGCGCGAGCTGCTCGGCGACCAGCGGGCGCGCCCCGGTGGACAGGGCGAAGACCGTGTCGCCGTCGGTCAGCTGGTGCACCGGACGCAGCGCCCGGGCGAAACCGTCGTGCGAGGTGCCGGCCAGCTTGTGCGCCTGCGCGCGGGTGAGCCCGGCGTCGGTGGCGACGACCGCGAGCGTGGTGTTCAGCGGAGGGCGCACGGAGGCGGCGTACCGTCGCGCGGACTCCTCTCGCGCCTCCCGCGCACGCCGCAGCGCCTCCCGGTGCACCTCCGCGCGCGGGTACGTCACCGGCCCCTGGAAGTACTCCCCGTACAGCACGCCGGTCAGCGGGTCGACGGGGGAGCCCGCGGCGTTCACCACCACCAGCGCCGCCACCGTCGCGCCCGAGTCCAGCAGCACGCTCGCCGTGCCCACACCGCCCTTGAGGCCGCCCGCCACCGCGCCGGTGCCCGCGCCCACCGCGCCCTGTGCCACCGGTGAGCCGGGCCCGGTGCGCGCCGCCTCCGCCACGGCGGCCCGTCCCGTCGCCGCTTCGGGGCGGACATGCCAGTCGCCGCCGCGTCCCAGGTCGAAGAGGCAGGCGGCGGGCACCACGGGTACCACCTGTGCCGGGTCCGGGCCTGCGCGGTAGCCGCGGTGCCGTTCCTCCAGCCAGGCCACCACCCCGGACGCCGCGTCGAGCCCGTACGCGCTGCCGCCGGTGAGGACGATCGCGTCCGTGCGCTGCACCAGGTTGCGCGGGTCCAGCGCGTCCGTCTCGCGGGTGCCGGGCCCGCCGCCCCGTACGTCCACGGCCGCGGTGAAGCCCCCCTCGGGGCCGAGCACGACGGTGCTCCCGGTCAGGGCGAGGGCTGTCGCCACGCGGGCGTGGCCGACCCGCAGGCCGGCCACGTCGGTCAGTGCGTCATGCGGTCCCGGCTTCCCGGTGGGGGCGTCCATGGGCCCTGCGTATCACGGCGTCTGCGGCGTGCGAAGGCCCGCGCTGTCCGGCCGGTCCGACAGCAGTACGCCGACCGCGACGGCCAGCGCCATGACGAGGCCCGCCGCCGGCACCGCCCAGGTGCCCAGGAAGGTGCACGCGAGCACCAGGACCACCGTCACCGGCATCAGCGACTTCTCCGCGACGCTCCGCTTGAAGTGCCGGGCCTGCAGGAACCAGCCGGTGAGCAGGAACAGCGCCGTCGGGAGGGTCACCGCGGCCGCCGCCGCCACGGCGGAGATGTGCGCCTGGCCGGTGACCCGTTCGACCGCGACCTCGATGCCCGCGCCGATCGCCGCCGCCGACCCCAGGATGAGCAGATGGCCGTAGCCCCAGGTGATGGCGCGCCGCAGGGAGGTGAGACGTTTCTGCGCCGGGGAGGAGAAGTAGATCCACCAGGCGGAGAAGACGATCAGCAGGCCGCCGCCCGCGATGGACAGCAGCTCGCCCAGCTCCTCGTGCTCGTCCAGGGCCTTCTGCACGGCGATGGTGGCGGCGGTGATGGACTCGCCCAGCACGATGATGGTGAACAGCCCGTACCGCTCGGCGATGTGGTGCGGGTGCCAGGAGGTGCTGAAGTCCTTCTCTGCGATCACCGGAACGCTCAGCTCGGCCAGGGCCAGGAGCACGAAGCAGTACAGGCGCGTGCCCTCCGGCACGAAGAGCATCGCCAGCCAGCCGAGCTGGCAGATCACCAGGCCGGTCGCGTACTTCAGCGCGGTGGACCGTTCGGGGCCGGGGTTGTGCCGGGCGACCCGCAGCCACTGGCAGGTCATGGCCAGGCGCATCACGACGTAGCCGGCGATGCAGACGGCCCAGTTGCCGTGGTCGAAGGCGCGCGGAATGCCGGCCGCGAACACCAGGACGCCCGCGATCTGCACCAGTACGGCGAGGCGGTAGAACACGTCGTCGTTGTCGTAGGCGGAGGCGAACCAGGTGAAGTTGACCCACGCCCACCAGATGGCGAAGAAGACCAGGGCGTAGCCGAGGGTGCCGCTGCCGAAGTGGCCCTCCGCGACGGCGTGCACCAGGCGCACCCCGGCCTGGGCCACGGCGACGACGAAACACAGGTCGAAGAACAGTTCCAGCACGGTGGCCGCACGGTGTCCCTCGACAGGACTGCGCGCCGTCATGCGGCGCAGCAGGCCGGTGGGGGCGGTCGGATGACTCATGGGTACATGAGACCAGAGGAGTCGGCGGAGCGCGCGGAGGGATGCCGGGGGCTTTTCCCGCAGTGGCCGGACATTCATTGTGAATGCATTCACAAGCGAACCAATGACATTGGTCCCTGGCGGAACTGCTGGTCAGAGCGCCGAATCCGTTGTCGGGCGGGCAGAAGTGGGGTCCTTCGGTCCTCGATTGGGGACTATTGCGCGGTCCGCGGACCGTCCGCGAGGAGTCGAATGGAGTCACAGCGACGAAGCAGGAACGGAAGGTGCGGACGATGACCACAGCCCCCGTGAAGACCGCGGCGAATTACACGCAGGCCGATGCCGCCGCCGAGACCGCGGACGCCTGGGACGGCTTCGAGGACGGGCTGTGGCGCGACGCCGTCGACGTCCGCGACTTCGTCCAGCGCAACTACACCCCGTACGAGGGCGACGCCTCCTTCCTCGCCGGGCCCACCGAGCGCACCACCGCCGTGTGGCAGAAGCTCCTGCGCATGTTCCCCGAGGAGAACAGCAGGGGCGTCCACGACGTCGACGTGAGGACCCCCTCGCGCATCGACGCCTTCGCCCCCGGCTTCATCGACCCCGACAAGGACCTCATCGTCGGCCTGCAGACCGACGCGCCGCTCAAGCGGGCGATCATGCCCAACGGCGGCTGGCGCATGGTCGAGAACGCCCTCAACGCCTACGGCTACGAGGCCGACCCCCAGGTCCGCGAGGTCTACACGCACCTGCGCAAGACCCACAACGAGGGCGTCTTCGACGCGTACACCCCCGAGATCCGCGCCTGCCGCTCCTCCGGCATCATCACCGGCCTGCCCGACGCCTACGGCCGCGGCCGCATCATCGGCGACTACCGCCGCGTCGCCCTGTACGGCGTAGACCGACTTGTCGACATGAAGCTGGCCGACAAGGCGCGCCTCGGTGAGCGGTGGGCGACCGAGCACGTCATCCGCGACCGCGAGGAGATCTCCGAGCAGATCAAGGCGCTCAACGAGCTCAAGGCGATGGCCGCCTCGTACGGCTACGACATCTCCGGCCCCGCCCGCACCGGCCGCGAGGCCGTCCAGTGGCTGTACTTCGCCTACCTGGCCGCCGTGAAGGAGCAGAACGGCGCGGCCATGTCGATCGGCCGCATCGACAACTTCCTCGACATCTACCTCCAGCGCGACCTCGACAGGGGCCTCATCACCGAGGAGCAGGCCCAGGAGTTCATCGACGACTTCGTCATCAAGCTGCGCATCGTCCGCTTCCTGCGCACCCCCGAGTACAACGAGCTGTACTCCGGCGACCCCACCTGGGTGACCTGGTCGATGGCCGGCATCGGCGACGACGGCCGGCCGCTGGTCTCGCGCACCACCTTCCGCGCCCTGCAGACGCTCTACAACCTCGGCCCCGCGCCGGAGCCGAACCTCACCGTCTTCTGGTCGCGGCGACTGCCGCAGGGCTTCAAGGCGTACGCGTCGAAGGTCGCCATCGACACCTCGGCGATCCAGTTCGAGTCCGACGAGCTGATGCGCCCGAAGTACGGCGACGACACCGCCATCGCGTGCTGCGTCTCGGCGATGGCCGTCGGCAAGCAGATGCAGTTCTTCGGCGCACGCGTGAATGTCGCCAAAGCGCTTTTGTACGCGATCAACGGCGGCCGTGACGAGAAGACCGGCAAGACCGTCGTGGCGGGCTTCGAACCGGTCACCGGCGACTACCTCGACTACGACGACGTCGCCCCGCGCTACGACGCGATGCTGGACTGGCTGGCGAAGACGTACGTGCACGCGCTCAACGTCATCCACTACATGCACGACAAGTACGCCTACGAGCGCATCGAGATGGCCCTGCACGACCAGGAGATCCTGCGCACCATGGCCTGCGGCATCGCCGGCCTCTCCGTCGCCGCCGACTCCCTCTCGGCCATCAAGCACGCCAAGGTCAAGGTCGTCCGGGACGAGACGGGCCTCGCGGTCGACTACGAGATCGAGGGCGACTACCCGGCGTACGGCAACAACGACGACCGCGCGGACGCCATCGCCCGCCGCATCGTCGAGGACTTCATGCAGAAGATCCGCAAGCACCCGACGTACCGCGACGCCGTGCACACCCAGTCCGTGCTCACGATCACTTCGAACGTGGTCTACGGCAAGAAGACCGGCAACACGCCCGACGGCCGCCGCGCCGGCACCCCGTTCGCCCCGGGCGCCAACCCGATGAACGGCCGCGACGAGCACGGTTACATCGCCTCGGCCCTGTCGGTCGCCAAGCTGCCCTACGACGACGCCGAGGACGGCATCTCGCTGACCAACACCATCACCCCGGACGCGCTGGGCCGCACCCCCGAGGAGCGGGTGCAGAACCTCTCCGGCGTCCTCGACGGCTTCATGGCCAGCAATGGCTTCCACATGAACGTCAACGTCCTCGACAAGAAGACGCTCGAAGACGCCATGGAGCACCCGGAGAACTACCCGCAGCTCACCATCCGGGTTTCCGGTTACGCGGTCAACTTCGTGCGGCTGACCCGCGAGCAGCAGCTCGACGTCATCAACCGCACCTTCCACGGCTCCCTCTAGAGCCGCCCGCCCCCACGGGGCCCGCGATCCGTACGGCGCCGGGGCCGATCCCCCCTGACCCCCACCCGGTCCCGGCCCGTACGAAAACGTTTCTCCTTCCCCCTCTCCTCCGCACCTCCTCTCGCCACTCCTCCCAGGAGGCTCCTGCCATGACCGCCGTACTGCTCGGAAGCGACATTCCGGTACGGGCCGCCGCCCCGGCCGCCCCCGAGGGCGCCACCCCGGCCGGCGCGGCGACCCACCGCCCCGTCACCGGCTCGGTGCACTCCTGGGACCTGTCCACCGGCGTCGACGGCCCCGGCACGCGCTTCGTCACCTTCCTCTCCGGATGCCCGCTGAGCTGCCTGTACTGCCACAACCCCGACACGATGAGGATGCGCAACGGGAAGCGGTACGCGGCGGACGACATCGTCGCCGAGGCCGCCAAGTACACGACCTTCATCCGGGCCTCCGGCGGCGGCGCCACCATCAGCGGCGGCGAACCCCTCCTCCAGCCGGTCTTCGCGGGCGAACTCCTCCACCGCTTCAAGCACGAACTCGGCCTGCACACCGCGCTGGACACCTCGGGCTTCCTCGGCGCCCGCGCCACCGACGCCCTGCTGCGGGACGTGGACCTCGTCCTCCTGGACATCAAGTCCTGGGACCCGGCGACGTACACGAAGGTGACCGGCCGCGAACTGGGGCCCACCCTCGACTTCGCCCGCCGCCTGGCCGCCCTGGACAAGCAGGTGCACGTACGGTTCGTGCTCGTTCCGGGCCTGACCGACGACCCCGCGAACATCGACGGCGTCGCCGCCTTCGCCGCCTCGCTCGGGGTCGTCTCGCGCGTCGACGTCCTGCCCTTCCACAAGCTGGGCGAGGCCAAGTGGCAGGCGCTGGGCAAGAACTTCACCCTGCACGACACCCCGTCGCCGGGGCCGGCCGAGGTGACGGCGGCCCGCGAGATCTTCCAGGGACACGGGCTGTACGCCGTTTGAGTGCACCAGAGGGTGCAAATGCACCGTTAGTCCTAATTTGGTGGGGTGACCGAGCCCTCACCCTCCGCACCGGACCCCACTCCGCCCCTGAGCCCGGGGGGTGCACCGCCTGCCGGCGCGGGAACCGTGCCCGCCACGAGTGCAGGCGCTGCATCCTCCACGAGCGCGCCCGCCGGGCGTGCGGGAGGTGTGCCCGCCGCCGGCGCGGGCGCCACTGATGCCGCGCCGCGGCTCGGTCCCCCGCGGTCCACGCCTTCGGTGACTCGTCGCGCCACCCTCGTCGCCACCGCGGTCTCGCTGCTGCTGATCCTCGCGATCTACTTCGGCAGCCGCCTGCTGCGCGACTTCGACTCCGCCCTGCTCCCGTACGCGGTGGCGACGGTCTTCCTCGCGTTCGGCGTCGCCTACCGCTACACCGTGTGGATCTCCGCACCCGGCGCCCGCCGCCTCTTCACCAAGGGCTGGGGCAGCCTCTTCTCCGTCGAGAACTTCCGCAAGGCCCCCACCGCCCTGCCGAGGATGATCGCGACCTACCTCGGCCTCCAGAAGTTCCTCGGCGCCCGCAGCCACGCCCGCTGGGCCGCCCACCAGCTCATCTTCTGGGGCTGCGTCCTGGCCGCCGCGATCACCTTCCCCCTCACCTGGGGCTGGTTCACCTTCACGTCGTCGACCGGTGCCGGCCCCGGCTACGAGATGCGGATCTGGGGCTTCAAGGTGCTCGGCTACGACTCCTCCAGCCTCGTCGGCTGGCTGCTGTTCCACGGCCTGGACATCGCCGCCGTGCTGGTCATCCCCGGCGCCTCGTACTTCCTGTACCGGCGCATGAAGGACCGCGGCGCGATGACCGGCCAGCGCTTCGCCTACGACCTGGTCCCGCTCATCGCCCTCATCGTCGTCTCGGTCACCGGCCTGCTGCTGACCTTCTCCTCGATCTTCCTGCACGGCGGCGGCTACGAATTCCTCGCGCTGCTGCACATGGTCTCGGTCGTCTTCACCCTGATCTACATCCCGTTCGGGAAGTTCTTCCACATCGTGCAGCGGCCCGCCGCCGTCGGCATGCAGCTCTTCAAGTACACCGCCCGGCAGAAGGACGAGGTCTTCCACTGCCGCCGCTGCGACACGCCGATCGACACCGCGCCGTACGTCGAGAACCTCGAAGCGACCATGCGCGACCTGAAGCTCGACTTCGCCGAATGGGCCGAGTACTGCCCGCGCTGCAAACGCGAACTGCGCGGCAACGCCTACCTCTCGCACGTCAAGAAGGGCTTCAAGTGACCGCGCAAGACGTCCCGCTGGGACCGACCGTACGGACCGGCAGGCCCGCACCGGCGGGCGGCCGCATCCCGCTCGACCCCGCCATCGCCCCGCCCGGCACCCGCGGCTTCCGCGACGCCGGCGGCATCCCCGCCGACCAGTGGCACGCCGACCAGAACGGCGAGACCCTCGTCCCCACCCACTGCTGCTTCTGCGGCGTGCAGTGCGGCATGTACCTGCGTGTCGACAAAGGCGGCAAGGTCTTCGGCGTCGAACCCCGCAACCACGACATCAACCGCATGCGCCTGTGCCCCAAGGGCATCAACGCCTACCAGCAGGTCAACCACCCCGACCGGCTCACCGCCCCGCTGCTGCGCCGCTCGCGCGACGAGGAGTTCCGGGAGGTCTCCTGGGAGGAGGCCCTCGACCACACCGCCGCCGAGATCCGCCGCATCCAGCAGACGTACGGCAACGACGCCTTCGGAATGCTCGGCGGCGCGAGCCTCTTCTCCGAGAAGACGTACTTGGTAGGCAAGTTCGCCCGGGTGGCCCTCAAAACTCGACATGTCGACTACAACGGCCGCCTGTGCATGGTCTCCGCCGCCGGCGCCAACAAACTCGCCTTCGGCATCGACCGCGCGGGCAACCCCTTCTCCGACATCCTCCTCACCGACTGCCTGCTGATCGCCGGCTCCAACGTCGGCGAGTGCTTCCCGGTGATGACCCAGTACCTGTGGGGCGCGCGCGACCGGGGCGCGGTGCTGATCGTCGTCGACCCTCGGGAGACGGCCGTCGCCCGCACCGCCGACATCCACGTCGCCCTCAAGCCCGGCACGGACTCGGCGTTCTTCAACGCCGTCCTCCACGTCGTCGTACGCGAAAACCTCGTCGACGCCGCCTACCTCGCCGCGCACACCACCGGCTGGGACGAGGTCAGGGCCAAGGTCGCCGAGTACCCGCCGGAGCGCGCGGCGGAGATCTGCGGGGTGCCGGCCGCCCAGATCGAACAGGTCGCCCGGGTCTTCGCGGGCGCGGGCAAGTCGATGGCCTGGCACGCGCGCGGCATCGAGCACCACTCGCAGGGCGTCGAGAACTGCCTGTCCGTCATCAACCTGTGCGTCGCCACCGGCAACCTCGGCAAGCCCGGCGCCGGCTACGGCACCATCACCGGCCAGGGCAACGGCCAGGGCGGCCGCGAACATGGCCAGAAGTCCGACATGCTGCCCGGCGGCCGCTCCATCCTCAACGACGAACACCGCCGCCAGATCTGCGCGATCTGGGGCATCGAGGAGTCCGAACTCCCACCCGCCGGAACCTCCATGATGGAAATGGTCTGGCAGATGCAGCGCGGCGAGATCCGCGGTCTGATCGGTGTCTGCAACAACCCCTTCGTGTCCCTCCCCAACTACCGGGTGACGAAGGAGGGCTACGACGCCACGGAGTTCCACGCCCAGTTCGACTTCTTCCTCTCCGAGACGGCCGCCAACGCGCACGTCGTCTTCCCCGTCACCACCTGGGCGGAGGACGAGGGCGTGATGGCCAACGCCGAGGCCCGCGTCGTCAAGCACAACAAGGCGCAGGAGCCCCCCGCGGGCGTCCGCACCGACACCTGGGTGATGTGCCAGCTCGCACAACGTCTCGGGGTCGGCGACAAATTCGCCTTCGCCGGCTCCCGCGAGGTCTTCGAGGAACTGCGCACCGCCTCCTCGGGCACCGTCAACGACTACTACGGCATCACCTACGAGCGCCTGGAGGAGACCGGCGGCATCGCCTGGCCCTGCCCGGACACCAGCCACCCCGGCACCCCTCGCCTCTTCGAGGACGGGAAGACCTGGCACCCCGACGGCAAGATCCACCTCCAGGTCGTCGAATGGCACCAGCCGATGGACCCGTACGACGACGACTTCCCCATGTCGCTGACCACGGGCCGCACCGTCGCTCACTTCCTCTCCGGCAACCAGACCCGGCGTCTGGGCGCGCTCGTCGAACAGACCCCGCGCCCGTGGGTGGAGGTGCACCCCTGCCACGGCTTCCAGAACGGCGATCCGGTACGTGTCGTCACCCGCCGCGGCAGCGCCGTCTTCCCGGCGCTGGTCACCGAGGCGATCCGCCCCGACACCTTCTTCGTGCCGTACCACTGGCCCGCCCCGACGGCCGCCAACATCCTCACCATCGACGCCCTGGACCCCCGCTCCAAGATCCCGGAGTACAAGGTCTGCGCCTGCCGCATCGAACGCGCCGACTCCATCGACGAGGTGCCGGCCCCGCCCGTAGCCCCCGGCCACGTGGCGTACCCCGAGACCCAGGTCTCCCGCACCGACGCCCTGCCGCCCACCGCCCCGCAGGGCAGGGCGACCGCAGAAGAGAGACGCTGACCAGCCATGATGGGTAAAACGATCTTCATTGACCCGGGCCGCTGCATCGGTTGTCAGGCATGCGTCTCCGCCTGCCGCGAATGCGACTCGCACCGCGGCAAGTCGATGATCCACCTCGATTACACCGAACCCGGGCAGTCCGTCGCCTCCCTGCCCACCGTCTGCATGCACTGCGAGGACCCGGTCGCCCCCTGCGCCGAGGTCTGTCCTGCCGAGGCGATCCTCGTCACCGCCGACGGTGTGGTGCAGCAGGCCGACACCACCCGCTGCATCGGCTGCGCGAACTGCGTCAACGCCTGCCCCTTCGGCGTCCCCAAGATCGACCTCGAAGCCAAGCTGCAGATGAAGTGCAACCTCTGCTACGACCGCACCGCCTACGGGCTGGCCCCGATGTGCGCCACGGTCTGCCCCACCGGCGCCCTCTTCTACGGAACTCTCGAAGAGCTCCAGGCCGAGCGCCCCGGTGTCCAGGTCGCCGACTCCTTCGCGTTCGGCGACGTGATGGTCTCCACCGGCGTCGCCATGGTCGTCCCCGCCGACAAGGTCCAGTGGCCGGTGCCCGGCGGGCTCCCGGTCGTCGAGGTGAACGGAGTCGACGTCCGATGAGCACAGTCCAGCCCCCCGGGGACACCGCCGGCCGCTCCGACGTCGACATCGACGACGACCAGGCCGACCTCCACGACCGGATCAGCGCCGACTCCCTCACCTCCCGCCGCGACTACCTGCGCATCGTCGCCACCGTCTCCGGCGGCCTCGCCGTCGGCGGCCTGGCGGTCGCCGGGGGAGTGCTGCACCGGCACGGCGACCCCGACGGCGACGGCCTCCCCAAGGCGAAGAAGATCGCCGACGCCCTCCCGGCCGGCGAGTCGATCGCGTTCCGCTACCCCGGTGACGAGGACCGCGCGGTCGCCGTCCGCCTCGACGACGGCGCCCTCGTCGGCTACTCCGCCGTCTGTACGCACCTGGCCTGCGCCGTCCTGTGGCGCAAGGAACGCGGCTCCGGGGGCGAGCTGTACTGCCCCTGCCACGAGGGCGTCTTCGACGCCCGCACCGGAGAGGTCACCGCCGGCCCACCGCCCCGCGGCCTGCCCAAGGTGGTGGTCGTAGAGGAAACCGACGGCAGCATCTGGGCGATCGGCACCACCCGCTCCGGCGAAAGCGTCGAGGACGGCCTGTGCCGCCAGATCGTCGACGAACGCCCCGAGTTCGCGGCCCGCGTCGGCTGCCCGGGAGCGGCCCTGCGCCGCGACCCGCAGACCGAGCCCGGCCAGCAGAACAGGAGGCAGACATGACCGAGCCGACCCAGCCCCCGCGCACCCCGCCCGGCCCCCCGCCGCGCCCCGTCTACCACCCCGGCAGTGCCAACCCCAGGCTGAACCGCCCGGTCCACGATCGCTATCCCCAGATCCGCCCGACCAGCGGCTACGGCGACCCCCGCATCCGTCGCACCGGGCCGGGCCCCGGCGCGGGCACCGAGCAGGAACCCGAACGCGCCGCCAAGTTCAACGCCCGCCTCACGCTGGCGATGACGGTCGTCGTCGGCCAGCTCTGGGCCTTGTTCATCACCGTCAACGAGTGGATGAAGGGCGACACCACCACCGCCTGGTGGGGGGCGGGCTTCCTCTGCCTGTCCTTCGTGGCTGTCCTGCTCCTCTGGCTCATCGACCCCAAGGACCGGTGACTCCCGTGGCAACAGCAACCCCCACCGGCTCTCCGGCCCAGGGCCTCGACACGTACAAGCCGGGCACGACGATCACGGACTGGCGTCCGGAGGACGAGTCCTTCTGGCAGTCCACCGGCCGCAAGGTCGCCAACCGCAACCTGTGGATCTCGGTCCCCGCCCTGATGCTGGGCTTCGTGGTCTGGCAGGTCTGGTCGGTGACCGTCGTCAAGCTCGGCGACGTCGGCTTCGGCTACTCTAAGTCGCAGCTGTTCTGGCTGACCGCCATCCCCGGCATCACCGGCGGCACCTTCCGGATTCTCTATACCTTCATCGGGCCGATCTTCGGCGAGCGGAAGTTCACCGCGTTCTCCACGATCATCCTGATCGCCCCGATGCTCTGGCTCGGCTTCGCCCTCCAGGACACTTCCACCCCGTACTGGGAAATGGCCCTGATCGCTGCCGTCTGCGGTCTCGGCGGCGCCAATTTCGCGTCCTCGATGGCCAACATCGGCTTCTTCTTCCCCAAGCGGGAGAAGGGCAACGCCAACGGCATGAACGGCGGACTCGGCAACCTGGGCGTCTCCGTCGTCCAATTGGTGGCCCCGCTGGTGATCACCGCCGCCGTGCTCTTCGCCCCGGCCGGCGGCCCACTGAAGAGCAAGAAGACGGGCGAGGACGTCTGGCTCCAGAACGGCGCGTTCCTCTGGGTACCGCTGCTGGTGATCATGACCCTGCTGGCCTGGTTCCTGATGAACGACCTCAAGGTCGCCGCCGCCCCATTCAGCGAGCAGAAGATCATCTTCAAGCGGAAGCACAACTGGCTGATGACCTGGCTGTACGTCGGGACCTTCGGCTCGTTCATCGGCTTCGCCGCGGCCCTGCCCAACCTGATCAACACCACGTTCACCCCGATCAACTCGGCCTACTCGGCCACGACGTACGCCTGGATCGGTCCCTTCATCGGCGCCCTCGCCCGCTGGGGCGGCGGCTGGCTCTCCGACAAGATGGGCGGCGCCCGCGTCACCATGCTGTCGTTCGTCGGCATGGGCGTGGCCCTGGTCGTCGTCATCGGCGCCCTCCCGCACAGCGGTGACAACGGCAACTTCTGGGTCTTCTACGCCGGCTTCCTCGTCGCGTTCCTCTTCTGCGGCCTGGGCAACGGCTCCACCTTCCGGCAGATCCCGGTGATCTTCCGCAACCAGCACCTCAAGGAGGCGGCGGGCAAGGGCCCGGAGGCGAACGCAGCAGCACTCAAGCAGTCCGAGATGGAGGCAGGCGCGGTCACCGGCTTCAGCTCTGGCATCGCCGCCTACGGCTTCTTCTTCATCCCGGCCATGTTCGCGAACTTCCCCGTGGTCAATTCCCTGTGGGTGTTCGTCGGCTTCTACGTGACGTGCCTGGCCGTCTGCTGGTGGTTCTACGCCCGCAAGGGTGCCGAGGCCCCCAGCTGACCGGAGGCCCGGCCCCGGACCCTCGCCGTACTCTGGAGGAATGAACACCTCCGACCACGCCGCCCCCGGCCCGGGCCTCCCCGAACCGGCGACGCGTCCCAAGCTCCGGCTGGCCTTCGACGACCCACTCGACCTGCAGTCGTCGGACGACACGGACCTGGCCTGGGGCGACCGCCCCACCACGAGCGGCGGCACGACGGACCTCGCCCGTTTCCTGGACGAGAAGCCGCCGCACCACGTCTGACCCGACCGCGCCGAGCGCGGTGCTACGGGTTGTTGTGCCCGGTCCCGCGCTGCGCGACGAGGGCGTCCCGGATCTCCTTGAGGAGCTCGACCTCGGTGGCCTCCATGACCTCCTCGGTCGCGTCCTTCGCCTTCGCCCTGGCCGCACGCCGGGCGAGGTACTTCGCCATCGGCAGGACCATCAGGAAGTAGACGACCGCAGCGGTGATCAGGAAGCTCAGCGCGGCGCTGAGGACCGATCCCCACATGATCGGGATGCCCCGCATCTGACCGTCGACGACCTTGCACGGATCCTTCAGGCAGGAGCTGTACTTCTCCAGGTCCTGCGTGCCGAATGCGCCGACAAGCGGATTGATCACGCCCTTGACGATCGAGTTCACGATGTTGGTGAACGCGGCACCGATGACAACGGCGACCGCGAGATCGATCACGTTGCCGCGCATCAGGAAGGCCTTGAAGCCTTCCAGCAGGCTGGTCTTCTCCTCGCTCACGAATGAGCCTCTTTTCGCATGTGCAGGGGGCAGTGCAAATTTCTCCGCAACTCTCGGCAGCACCGGCCGCCGCTGTCCAATCCGGCAACTCGTATCGGTGACCCCACTGTTCGTCAGCGCGAATCGACGCTTCATCCACCAGCCCAGTGGTCAGCACAGGCATCGCTACGGGGATCAATACAGGGATCAGCACAGTGTCACCACCAGCCGGGACGTGCCGGCCGCGCCGGCCAGCTGCGTGGCAGCCGACCGAGGCACGGACAGCACCACCAGCGCCCCGCCGTCCGCAGAAGTCTGCCCCGGGTCCGGTACCTCAGCCACCCGGACCCCGGCCGCCACCACTCGGGCCGCAGAACCCCCACCGCTGATCGGGGAGTTCGCGGAAGCGATGACGTCGACCCGGTCGCCGGGCCGCAGCAGCCGTACGGTCGCCGCGTCCGCGATCCGTACCGGCGCGGACACCACCTCGGGGCGCGCGGCCGCCCGCCGCTGCTGTTGCCCCGTGTCGTCGACGGCCTGCGGGGGTGAGCCGGCACGCTCCGTGGGCGCCGGCGTCGCGGCGGCCAGCGCGGCGGCGGACACCGCCAGCCCGACGGCCAGCACCCGCCGCCTGCGCCGTACCGCTTTGCGCCACCGGTGCCACCCGCCGCGCCTTCGCACCCGCAGCGGAGCGAATTCGGGTACCACGCACAGAGGGGGTGCGGGAGGACTGCTGGGCGCGGGCAGAGCCGGCCGAGGAGGCGGAGCGAGGGACGACACGGAACATCACCACCGGATCACGAGAGGTGTACGACCTGGACTCCCTCACGATCCACCTTCGGCACCGATCCCGCCGGACCCTGTGGACAGCTCCCGCACTGTGGAAAAGTCGCTCACCCCTGCGAGGGAAGGGCCCGCTGACACGGCAACAACGCCGGCGCCTCGGGGCAACGCGACCCGTCCTCGTCAGGGCAGTGCGATGCCCGTCGCGATCCCGTCGAGCGCGTGTGCGCACAGGCAGTTCCGTTCGGCGTTCGTCGGCAGCCCCGCCACCGCGTCGAACAGAACTCCGCGCAGCCGGTCCACGTTCGCCCCGAACACCTTCAGCACCTCTTCGTGGCTGACGCCCTCGCCCGTCTCCGCCCCCGCGTCCAGGTCCGTGACCAGAGTCATCGACGTGTAGCAGAGTCCCAGCTCACGCGCGAGGACCGCCTCCGGGTGCCCGGTCATGCCGACCACCGACCAGCCCATCGACGCGTGCCACACCGATTCGGCGCGGGTCGAGAAGCGCGGCCCCTCGACGACTACCAGCGTCCCGCCGTCCACCGGCTCCCACTCCCGCCCGCGCGCCGCCTTCAGCGCCACGCCACGCCCCACCGGGCAGTACGGGTCTGCGAACGACATGTGCACCACCTCGGGCAGGGTGCCGTCCACGGGTGTGACGCCGTCGTAGTACGTCTGTGCCCTGGCCTTCGTACGGTCCACCAACTGGTCCGGCACCAGCAGCGTGCCCGGTCCGTACTCGGCCCGCAGTCCGCCCACCGCGCACGGCCCCAGCACCTGCCGGGCACCCACCGAGCGCAGCGCCCACAGGTTGGCCCGGTAGTTGATGCGGTGCGGTGGAAGGTGGTGGTCACGCCCGTGCCGGGGCAGGAACGCCACCTTGCGGCCCGCGATCTCCCCCAGGAACAGGGAGTCGCTGGGGTTGCCGTACGGGGTGTCCACCTGGATCTCGGTCACGTCCTCCAGGAAGGAGTAGAAGCCCGAGCCGCCGATGACACCGATCTCTGCCTGCGCTGCGTTCACCATGGCCGTCACCCTAGTTCCCGGCCGGGGAACGCCGAAGTCCCCGCGGTCGCGAACGACAGCGGGGACTTCGGGAAAGCCACTTCGGGAAAACGTATGCCTCAGGCGGCCGAGGACGACCCCGTGGAGGAGCTCGACGAGGACGACGATGTCGACGACGAAGCCGCGGGCTTCGAGTCGGAGCCGGACGAGCCCGACGAGGACGGCGACGCGGTCTTCGCGGCCGACGACGACGCCGGCGAGCTGCTCGACGAGGAGCCGCGGCTGTCGTTCCGGTAGAAACCGGACCCCTTGAAGACGATGCCGACCGCCGAGAAGACCTTCTTCAGGCGTCCCTTGCAGGCCGGGCACTCGGTCAGTGCGTCGTCGGTGAACTTCTGCACTGCCTCAAGGCCTTCGCCACATGCGGTGCACTGGTACTGGTAGGTCGGCACTTGCTCCTCCTGGCACTCTCACTCGATGAGTGCTAACGACGGTCCATAGTGACGTATTCCGCTGGATCAGTCCACCGTGACCGGCACGCGGTGACCCACACCACGTGCCGCCACCCGCCCCGACGACGGCGGCAGCAGGCGCGAACGCAGCACCACGAGCACCACCAGGGCGAGCGCCGTACCGCCCAGCGGCACCAGGAATCCGGCGCTGGAACCGTGCGCGTCCGTCAGCCTGCCGGCCACCGTTACGGCCATGGCCTGCCCGAACGCGACCGCGCCGGTCAGCCAGGTGAAGGCCTCGGTACGCGCCGTGGCGGGCACCAGTGTCTCGACCATCGTGTAGCCGGTGATCAGCGCCGGCGCGATGCACAGGCCGACCAGCAGCCCCAGGCCGGCCAGCAGCGGCACGGAGTGCACCGCCCACAGTCCGGACGCGAAGAGGGCGAGACCGACGTACCCGGCCATCAGGCGACGCCGCGGCCCGATCTTCCAGGCGATGGTGCCGCAGACGATGCCCGCCAGCATGTTGCCGCCCGCGAAGATGCCGTACAGCAGTCCGTTGATGCCCGGGTTGCCCGCCTCCTGCGCGAAGGCGGTCAGCGACACCTGCATGCCGCCGAACACGGAACCGATGCCGAGGAACGCCACCGCGAGCACCCGGACGCCGGGCACGGAGAGCGCGGAGACGTGCTTGACCTTCGGACCGCCGTGGCGGCGGCTCGGCTCCGGCTGCGTCCGCCGCTGCGCGGCGAAGAACAGGCCGCCCGCCAGGGTGAGCGTCGCCTCGGCGATCAGACCCGCGGCGGGGTGCACACCGGTGCACAGCGCGGTCGCCAGTACCGGGCCGACCACGAAGGTGAACTCGTCCGTCACCGACTCGAAGGCCGCGGCCGTCGACATCAGCGGAGAGCCCTCGAGTTTCGCCGCCCAGCGCGCCCGCACCATCGGCCCCACCTGCGGCACCGAAGCACCCGCAGGGACGGCCGCCGCGAACAGTGCCCACAGGGGTGCGCCGGCGAGTGCCAGCGCGGTGAGGGCGCTCACGGCCGCCGCGTGCACTAGTACGCCGGGCACGAGCACCGCGCGCTGCCCGAAACGGTCCGCGAGCTTGCCGCTCTGCGGCGCGAACAGCGCCATCGAGACACCGGTGACGGCGGCGACGATGCCCGCCGTGCCGTAGGACCCCGAGGTGTGCTGCACCAGCAGCACGATGCCGATGGTCAGCATCGCGAAGGGCTGCCGGGCCAGGAACCCGGGAATCAGGTAGGACCAGACCCCGGGGGTGCGCAGCAGCTGCCCGTACCCGGGGCGCTTGCCGGTCTTCGTGGCGTCGGTCGTGACCGTGTTCGTCACGGCCCTTGCCTTTCTGCCGCCTGGTAGCGCATCCCTTTGCGCGTACGTCGTACGCGGGCACGCAGTGCGTGCGGAAGCCGCCGAGAGCTGTCCTCTTGCGCAGGACCGGCGGTAGATACCAGGCGCCCCTAGTAGTGGGGGCAGGCCGCCGTGCGGTCGCGCCAGCCCTGCGTCAGGCAGAGTTGGTCGATCAATTCACCTTCATGCTACAGGGGCTTTCGCCTGGTTGTCCTTGCTTTCGCATCCGCCGGTCGCCGTGACTTCGCTGACACCGGCCCCGTCGCGACTGCCGCGGGCCCCGACGGCTTGGCCGACATCGACCTGGACGCCCGGCCCGTCGCCGGCCGCGGTGCCGGCTCGCCGCCCGTGCCCAGCCAGTCCGCCAGTTTGCCGCCCTGGCCGACGGCCCGCAGCCGGCGCTCGGCGGCGTCCCGTACCGGATCGGTGGCCACCACCAGGAGCTCGTCCCCGCGCCGCAGCACCGTCGTCGGAAGCGGTACGAAGCTGGTGCCGTCCCGCACCACCAGGGTGACGGCGGCACCCGGCGGCAGGCGCAGTTCCGCGACCTCCACCCCGTGCATCCGGGACTTCTCCGGGATGGCCACCGACAGCAGGTGTCCGCGCAGCCGCTCCAGCGGCGCGGACTCGATGCCCAGGTCGGCGGCCTCCGTTCCGTCCCCCAGCTTCAGCCGCCGGGCCACCCAGGGCAGCGTCGGCCCCTGCACCAGCGTGTAGACGACGACCAGCACGAAGACGATGTTGAAGATCTGGTCGCTGCCCTCGACGCCGCCCACCATCGGAATGGTGGCCAGCACGATGGGCACCGCCCCGCGCAGCCCCGCCCAGGACAGCAGCGCCTGCTCACGCATGGAGGTGCCGAAGGGCAGCAGG
This sequence comes from Streptomyces sp. NPDC088745, assembly GCF_044751045.1. NCBI lineage: Bacteria > Bacillati > Actinomycetota > Actinomycetes > Kitasatosporales > Streptomycetaceae > Streptomyces > Streptomyces sp. NPDC088745. The sequence continues at coordinate 199,322 of NZ_JBIVLB010000001.1, read as the reverse complement.
CTGATGAATACGGACGCGGGGCGGGCCACCATCGTCAGGACCAGGCCGACGACGATCGCCGGCCAGATGTCGTCCAGCAGCTCGTGCGGGGTGACCAGCAGGCCCAACAGGACGAACATGCCGATCTGCGCGATCCAGCCGAGCCCGTCGGCGAAACCACGGGTGGCCGGCCAGTGCGGGAGCTTGGAGTTCCCCATGATCATCGCGGCCAGGTAGACCGCCAGGAACCCACTGCCGTGCGCCATGGCGCCCGCCGCGTACGCGGTGACCGCGATCGCCATCACCGCGATGGGGTACAGGCCCGAGGCCGGCAGCGCCACGCTGCGCAGTCCCAGTGAACCGAGCCAGCCGACTGCGAGGCCGATGGCCGCGCCGATCGCCAGTTCCAGTGCTATCTCGCCCACCAGGACGTACCAGTGGTCCACCGGGCCGGCCGCCGAGAAGGCCACGACCAGGATGACGACCGGGGCGTCGTTGAAGCCGGACTCGGCCTCCAGGGCGCCTGTCAGCCGCGAGGGCAGCGGCACCTTGCGCAGCACCGAGAAGACCGCGGCCGCGTCCGTCGACGACACCACCGCGCCGATGATCAGCGCCTGCCGCCAGTCCAGGCCCACCAGGTAGTGCGCACCGGCAGCGGTGATGCCCACGCTCACCGCAACGCCGAGTGTCGACATGACGACTGCCGACGGCAGCGCGGGTTTGACCTCCTTCCACTTCGTGCCCAGGCCGCCCTCGGCCAGGATCACGACCAGGGCGGCGTAGCCGATCACCTGGGTCAGCTCCGCGTTGTCGAACGCGACGTTGCCGATGCCGTCCTGGCCCAGCGCGATGCCGATCCCGAGGTAGATCAGCAGGCTGGGAAGCCCACTGCGCGAGGACAGCCGTACCGCCGCGACGGCGACGAGCAGCACGACAGCGCAGATGAGCAGGAGTTCATTGAGCTGGTGGACAGTCAGGGGCCGGTCCTTTCCTGGGGCCAGCCGGATCGTTCCTCCAGCGGCAGGGCATACGGGAGAGGTAGTTTCATTACCTTACCTAATCTTTGACGCTCTCTTAACGCGTTTCCCCAACTGCCGCAAAGAGGGCTTCCGGAGACCGAGTCGGGAGCGGCACGGGGCTGCGCCTATGGTTGCTCCAGCACTCCAGGACCACCCTGCCCCTCTAAGGACAGCGATGCCCGCCACCCCCACCGCCCCTTCCGCTGCTTCCGCAGGCAAGAAAAAGAAGAGGGGGCGCGCCCGCCTGCTCGTCATCGTGCTGGTGCTGGCGATCGTCGCGGGCGTCGGCTACGGCACGTACTGGAGCGTCAGCACCGTACGTGCCTCCTTCCCCCAGGCCAGTGGTGAGCTGACGCTCGACGGGCTGACGAAGCCCGTCGACGTCAAGCGCGACGCCCACGGCATTCCGCAGATCTACGCCTCCACGGACGCCGACCTCTTCCGCGCCCAGGGGTACGTCCAGGCACAGGACCGCTTCTGGGAGATGGACGTCCGCCGGCACATGACGTCGGGCCGCCTCTCGGAGATGTTCGGCTCGGGGCAGGTCGAGACGGACGCCTTCCTGCGCACCCTCGGCTGGCGCCAGGTCGCGCAGCAGGAGTACGACAAGAAGCTGTCGCCGGAGACGAAGAAGTACCTCCAGGCGTACGCGGCGGGCGTCAACGAGTACCTGAGGGGACGTTCCAGCAAGGACATCTCCGTCGAGTACGCGGCCCTCGGCTTCACCACGGACTACACCATCGAGGAGTGGACCCCGGTCGACTCGGTGGCCTGGCTCAAGGCGATGGCCTGGGACCTGCGCGGCAACATGCAGGACGAGATCGACCGTTCGCTGATGACGAGCCGCCTGGACAAGAAGCAGATCGACGAGCTGTACCCGAAGTACCCCTTCGACCGGCACAAGCCGATCGTCGAGGAGAACCTCGCCAAGAGCGGCTCCTCCAACACCGGCATCCCCGGCAACACCGGCACCCCCGGAAACACCGGCACTCCCGGTAACACCGGCAACCCCGGCTCCGGCATCGGTACGGGCGGCAACAACGGCGTCGGCTCCGCCCAGGGCCTCCAGGCCCAGCTCTCCCGCATCTCCGCCAACCTCGACAAGATCCCGGCGCTGCTCGGCCCCAACGGCAACGGCATCGGATCGAACTCCTGGGTGGTCGCCGGCTCGAAGACCACCACCGGCAAGCCGCTGCTGGCCAACGACCCGCACCTGGCCCCCCAGATGCCGTCCCTCTGGTACCAGATGGGCCTGCACTGCCGCGAGATCTCCGCGCAGTGCCAGTACGACACCGCCGGCTACACCTTCTCCGGCATGCCCGGCGTGGTCATCGGCCACAACCAGGACATCGCCTGGGGCATGACCAACCTGGGCGCCGACGTCTCGGACCTCTACCTGGAGAAGGTCGGCCCCAACAACACGTACCTCTACGACAACAAGGAAAAGAGCTTCAAGACCCGCGTCGAGACCATCAAGGTCGCGGGCGGCGGCAGCAAGAAGATCACTGTTCGCTCCACCGACAACGGCCCGCTGGTCTCCGACCGCAACGCCGAAATGGAGTCGGTCGGCCAGAAGGCCCCCGTGTCCAACGCCGCCCCCGACCGCGGCAACGGGTACGCGGTCGCCCTGAAGTGGACCGCCCTGCAGCCGGGCAGGTCCATGGACGCAGTCTTCGAGATGAACCGCGCCAAGAACTTCAAGGAGTTCCGCGGAGCGGCGGCGCACTTCGAGGTGCCCTCGCAGAACCTCATCTACGCCGACACCGCCGGCAACATCGGCTACCAGGCCCCGGGCACCGTCCCGCTCCGCCAGAACGGCCACGACGGCCGCATGCCGGTCGCCGGCTGGGACTCCAGGAACGACTGGAAGGGCTTCATCCCCCAGAGCCGGATGCCGTACGAGTACAACCCCAAGCGCGGCTACATCGTCACCGCCAACCAGGCCGTCGTCGACTCCCGCAAGTACCCGGACCTCAAGCTCACCGAGGACTGGGGCTACGGCGCCCGTTCGCAGCGCATCAACGATCTGATCGAGTCCAAGACCAAGGACGGCGGCAAGATCAGCACGGACGACATGCGCACCATGCAGATGGACAACAGCAGTGAGATCGCCAAGCTGCTCACGCCCTACCTGCTGAAGATCGACATCGACGACCCGCAGATCCGTGAGGCACAGAAGCTGCTGGAGGGCTGGGACTACACCCAGGAGTCCGACTCGGCGGCCGCCGCCTACTTCAACGGCGTCTGGCGCAACATCCTCAAGCTGGCCTTCGGCAACAAGATGCCCAAGGAACTGCGCGTCGAGGGTCAGTGCCTGTACGTGCGCTCCGCCGACGGCCCCGTCGACGACCTGGCCAAGCCCACCCGCGAGTGCGGCGAGCGCGACGCGGACGCCGCGCAGCCCGACGGCGGCGACCGCTGGTTCGAGGTCGTGCGCAACCTGGTGAAGGACGAGAAGAGCGACTGGTGGTCCTCGCCGGCCTCGCGGACCGACAAGGCCACCACGACCCGCGACGAACTGTTCGCGCGGGCCATGGAGGACGCCCGCTGGGAGCTGACCGCCAAGCTCGGCAAGAACATCAACACCTGGAACTGGGGCCGTCTGCACCAGCTCACGCTGAAGAACCAGACGCTGGGCACCGAGGGCCCCGGCTTCATCCAGCACCTGCTCAACCGCGGCCCCTGGAACCTGGGCGGCGGCGAGGCGGCCGTCAACGCCACCGGCTGGAACGCGGCCGGCGGCTACGAGGTCGTCTGGGTGCCGTCCATGCGCATGGTCGTCAACCTCAGCGACCTCGACAAGTCCCGCTGGATCAACCTGACCGGCGCCTCCGGGCACGCCTACCACAGTAATTACAGCGACCAGACGGAGAAGTGGGCCAAGGGCGAACTGCTCGACTGGTCCTTCAGCAAGGCGGCCGTCGACAAGTCGACTGCCGAAACCCTGGTGCTCAAGCCGGGCCCGGCGGGCTGACGGGCCTCCCACCGGAGGCACCAGGCGCACCGGGCCCACAAGGCCCACCGCGCGCGCCCGGCCCGAAGCGCCGGACGCCGTCCGGCGTCACCACCGCGTGCACGGGGTGGTCGTGGGGTTCCACCGGAACCCGCGCGACCACCTCGTTCGCGTACAGCAGCACCACCCGGTGCGCGGCGCTCCCCGCCAGCCGCGCCAGCACCCTGTCGTACGACCCGCCGCCGCGCCCCATCCGCATCCCCCGCGCGTCCACCGCCAGCCCCGGCAGCAGCACCGCGTCCGCCTCCCGCACGGCGTCCACGCCCAGTCGGCGCCCTGCGGGCTCCAGGAGCCCGCGCCCGGCCCGTACGAGCCCCTGCGCGCCCTCGTACGCCCCCCAGTCCAGGTCATTGTCTGGCAGCAGCACCGGCAGCAGTACGCGCACCCCGCGCGCGTGCAGCGCGTCCAGCAGCGCACGGGTGCCCGGCTCGCGGCCGACCGAGACGTACGCGGCGACCGTCCCCGCGCCCACCAGCTCCGGCAGCTCCAGCGCCCGCCGGGCGAGAACCGCGGCGGCCGCCGCCGCGTCCTCCGGGGACAACAGCTTCCTGCGCTCCAGGAGTTCACGCCGCAGCGCCTGCTTCTGTGCGGCCCGGTCCGGCATCTCCTCAGCGCCCACGGCCACTTCACCCTCGCAATTCGCTCGTACCGTAATAAAAGGCCGGAAGCCGACCTTCCGTGAAGGGTCACCCGATATCGTTCCGCGCATGACTCAGGCTCATCCCAGGATCAGTAAGGCTGTCATCCCGGCAGCGGGACTCGGCACCCGCTTCCTGCCCGCCACCAAGGCGACGCCCAAGGAGATGCTCCCGGTTGTCGACAAACCCGCCATCCAGTACGTCGTGGAGGAGGCCGCGGCGGCCGGCCTCTCCGACGTCCTGATGGTCACCGGCCGCAACAAGCGCCCGCTCGAGGACCACTTCGACCGCAACTACGAACTGGAGTCCGCCCTCACCAAGAAGGGCGACGCGGGCCGCCTGGCCAGGGTCCAGGAATCCAGCGACCTCGCGACCATGCACTACGTCCGCCAGGGCGACCCCAAGGGCCTCGGCCACGCCGTCCTGTGCGCCGCCCCGCACGTCGGCGATGAGCCCTTCGCCGTCCTCCTCGGCGACGACCTGATCGACCCCCGCGACCCCCTGCTCGCGCGCATGGTGGAGATCCGGGAGCAGCACGGCGGCAGCGTCATCGCCCTGATGGAGGTCGACCCCGGGCAGATCCACCTCTACGGCTGCGCCGCCGCCGAGCCCACCGCCGACGGCGATGTCGTCAAGGTGACCGGCCTGGTCGAGAAGCCGGAGCCCGCCGACGCGCCCAGCAACCTGGCGATCATCGGCCGGTACGTCCTGGACCCGGCGGTCTTCGGGATACTGCGCGAGACCGAGCCCGGCCGCGGCGGCGAGATCCAGCTCACCGACGCCCTCCAGAAACTGGCGGCCGACGAGAAGGCCGGCGGGCCTGTCCACGGTGTGGTCTTCAAGGGCCGGCGCTATGACACCGGGGACCGCGGAGACTATCTTCGGGCGATTGTCAGACTCGCGTGCGAACGTGAGGACCTGGGCCCGGACTTCCAGACCTGGCTGCGCAGTTACGTCACCGAGGAGATGTAGCACGTGAGCACCACCGAAGCACCGCCCGCCACCGTCGGCGACGGGGGCGGCCCCGACCGCGTCTGGTCGGTGGACGAGCACCTCGACGACATCCTGGGCGCGATCCACCCGTTGGAGCCCATCGAGCTGCAACTCCTCGACGCCCAGGGCTGCGTCCTCGTCGAGGACGTCACCGTCCCCGTCTCGCTGCCGCCCTTCGACAACAGCTCGATGGACGGTTACGCGGTCCGGGTGGCCGACATCGCGGACGCGAGCACGGAGTTCCCCGCCGTGCTCACCGTGATCGGTGACGTGGCGGCGGGCTCCGGTGGTGCCGGGCCGACCGTCGGCCCCGGCGAGGCAGCCCGCATCATGACCGGCGCCCCGCTGCCCCCGGGCGCCGAGGCCGTCGTCCCGGTCGAGTGGACCGACGGCGGCAGCGGCGGCGGCCCCGCCACCGCCTTCCGCTCCGCCGGCGCCAACCCCGGCGACTCCGCCGGGGAGGTGCGCGTGCACCGCCCCGCCACGGCCCGTGCGCACGTCCGCGCGGCCGGCAGCGACGTCAGGGCCGGAGATACCGCCCTCGCAGCCGGTACGGTGCTGGGCCCGCCCCAGATCGGGCTGCTCGCCGCGATCGGCCGGGCCACCGTGCTGGTGCGCCCGCGTCCGCGCGTGGTCGTCCTGTCCACCGGTTCCGAACTGGTCCAGCCCGGCGAGGAGCTGTCCGCGGGCCAGATCCACGACTCCAACAGCTTCGCCCTGGCCGCCGCCGCCCGCGATGCCGGAGCCATCGCCTACCGGGTCGGCGCCGTCACCGACGACGCCGAGCACCTGCGCGACACCATCGAGGACCAACTGGTCCGCGCCGACCTGATGGTCACCACCGGAGGCGTCAGCGTCGGCGCGTACGACGTCGTCAAGGAAGCCCTCGCGCACGCCGGCGACGAGGACGAGCCCGGCAGCGGCGTCGACTTCCGCAAGCTCGCCATGCAGCCGGGCAAGCCCCAGGGCTTCGGCTCCATCGGCCCCGACCACACCCCGCTGCTGGCCCTCCCCGGCAATCCGGTCTCGTCGTACGTCTCCTTCGAACTGTTCGTACGGCCGGCGATCCGCGCCCTGATGGCCCTCCCGGACGTCCACCGGCCGGTGGTCCGCGCCACGCTGAAGGCGGACAAGGAGCTGACCTCCCCGTCCGGCAAGCGCCAGTTCCTGCGCGGTACGCACGACGCCGACACGGGCACGGTCACCCCTGTGGGCGGCGCCGGCTCCCACCTGGTGGCCGCCCTCGCCCACGCGGACTGCCTGCTCGTCGTCCCCGAGGACACCACGGCACTGGCCCCCGGAAGCGAGGTGGACGTGGTCCTGCTCACGCGCTGACGTGCCCGTGGCGGTACGGTGTCTGCCGCTGCGCCGAGGCAACGGCCGAAGGCAACGACTGCCGGGCCGCGACGGACCGGCGCCTGATCGCGAGGCGGATACATGAGTACGCACAGCAGCCTGACGCACATCGACGAGGCCGGCGCGGCCCGGATGGTGGACGTCTCCGAGAAGAACGTCACTCACCGCACCGCCCGGGCCAGTGGCCGGGTGCGGGTGGCCCCGCGCGTGATCGAACTCCTCCGTGGGGGGGGGGGGCCCCCCGGCGCCCCCCCCCCCCCCCCCCCCCCCGCCCGGGGGGGGGGGGGCGCCCCCCCCCCCCCCCCGCACCCCCCCCGGCCCC
>NZ_JBIVLB010000001.1:142577-191992 GCF_044751045.1 Streptomyces sp. NPDC088745 | reverse complement strand
GGTGCTCTCCCCGAATCAAATCCACAACCCCCCCCCCCCGGGGCGGGTGGGGGTGGGGGGGGGCCCCCGGGGGGTGGGGCCGGCCCCCGGGGGGGGGGGGGCCCCCCGGCCGCCCCCCCCCCCCCCACCGCCCGCATCGCCGGGATCATGGGAGCCAAGCGCACCCCCGACCTGATCCCGCTCTGCCACCCGCTCGCCGTCTCCGGCGTCACGGTCGAGCTGACCGTCGCCGACGACGCCGTGGAGATCCTGGCCACAGTGAAGACCACGGACCGTACGGGCGTCGAGATGGAGGCCCTCACCGCGGTCACCGTCGCGGCCCTGACCGTGGTCGACATGGTGAAGGCCGTCGACAAGGGCGCGGTCATCACCGACGTGCGGGTCGAGGAGAAGACCGGCGGCAAGTCCGGCGACTGGACCCGCGCATGAGCACCCGGCACCCGGCGTCCGCCCTCGCCCCCGACACCCCCGCCGACACCGAGGCCGACCGCCACTCCGAGGCGCACGCCCGCCCCGACGCCGTACCCGGCCCGGTCTCCGAGCCCGGCTACGAGTCCCAGGTCCCCGGCGAGCCCCTGCACGCGGGCCCCGGCACCCGCCCCTACCGCGCGCTCGTCGTCACCGCCTCCAACCGCGCCTCCGCCGGGGTGTACGCGGACAGGGGCGGCCCGTTGGTAGCCGAAGGCCTGACCCGGATGGGGTTCACCGTCACCGGACCCGAGGTCGTCCCCGACGGCGACCCCGTCGAAGCGGCCCTGCGCGACGGCGTGCTCTTCGCGTACGACGTCATCGTGACGACCGGCGGCACCGGCATCTCGCCCACCGACCGCACCCCCGACGCCACCCGCCGGGTCATCGACTACGAGATCCCCGGCATCCCCGAGGCCATCCGCGCCGAGGGCCGCCCGCACGTGCCCACCGCGTCCCTCTCCCGGGGGCTGGCCGGCGTCGCGGGCGGCACCACACTGATCGTCAACCTGCCCGGTTCCACCGGCGGCGTCCGCGACGGCCTCGCGGTCCTCGACCGCATCCTGCTGCACGCCGTCGACCAGCTCCGCGGCGGCGACCACCCCGGGCCCACCGGTACTTCCGGGGGGACGAACTGAACACCGCCGCCTGGCCCGTGGAGCTCAGGGACGGGGACGTGGTCCTGCGCCCGATAAAGCTGCGCGACCAGCGGGCCTGGCGCGAGGTCAACCGCCGCAACCGGGACTGGCTGCGCCCCTGGGAGGCGACCATCCCGCCGCCCGCGCCCACCGGCCCGGTCGCCCACCGTCCGACGTACCGCCAAATGGTGCGCCACCTGCGGGCGGAGGCGAACGCGGGCCGGATGCTGCCGTTCGTCATCGAGTACCGGGGCGAGCTGGTCGGGCAGCTGACGGTCGCCGGGATCACCTGGGGCTCGATGTGCTCGGCGCACGTCGGCTACTGGGTCGACCGTGAGGTCGCCGGGCGCGGCGTGATGCCGACCGCCGTCGCGCTCGTGGTCGACCACTGTTTCCGCACCGTCGGGCTGCACCGCATGGAGGTGTGCATTCGCCCGGAGAACGGGCCCAGCCGTCGCGTGGTGGAAAAGCTCGGTTTCCGCGAGGAGGGCCTGCGCCCGCGCTATCTGCACATCGACGGCGCCTGGCGCGACCATCTCGTCTTCGCCCTGACCTCGGAGGAGGTCCCCGAAGGCGTCCTGGGGCGCTGGCGGCGCCGCTCCGCCTCGCAAAAATAAAACAAGTGCTCGAATTTGACCGAGGCTACCGGCTCTCGCGTCAAAAAAGTTCGGAATATCAGACAGATACGCCCGACACACCGGCCCAATTGGCGGATGCCCCCCTCCGGGCCCCTCTACGGTGTGGGGTGTGAGCAGCAGCGGCCTGATCTACGCAGTCATCGTCGGGGCCTGGGCCGCCTACTTGGTGCCGATGTGGCTCCGCAGGCAGGACGAACTCAACGAGGCTCGTCCGACGGAACGCTTCAGCACCGCCATCCGACTGCTGTCGGGACGCGCGGCCATGGAGCGCCGGTACGCCAAGGAGCTCCAGCAGCGCGCCGACGGCGCGGAAGGCACCGAAGGCACGGAGCCCAGCGACCCCGACGCCCCGTCCGACGCGGACCCGGTGACCGACTCGGTCGACGTCCGCGCCTTCGCCGCGCCCTCCTCCAGGGCCGAGCGCAAGGCCGCCTCCGGGGCCGGACGCACGGCGCAGCAGGGGGCCGAGCGCGAGGAGGCCGCCGCTCCGGGCGAGTCGCAGCCGGTGCGCGAGCGGAAGCGGCCCCGCCCCGCCAAGCCCTCGCCAGCGGCGGTCGAGCGCGCCCGCCGGTCCAAGGTCCTGGCCCGCCGCCGGCGCACCACGGTGCTGCTCTTCGCCGCCTTCACGTTCGGCGCGATCGTCGCCGCCGTCGGCGGGCTGCGCTACCTGTGGGCCCCCGGAATCCCGGCCGTGCTCCTCAGTACGTACATCGTGCATCTGCGCAACCAGGAGAAGCGCCGGTTCGCCTTCACCATGGACCGCCGCCGCGCGGAACTCGCCGCGCAGCGCCTGCGCGAGCAGCGCACCCAGCAGGTCCGCCGCCCGGTGCCGGCCCCGTCGCCGGACCACCCGCAGCGCCACCACGCACACCAGGGACCCCACGCGAACCAGGGCCACCCCGCCCATCAGGGCCACCAGCCGCACTCCCACGCCTCGCAGTCCCACGGTGAGCAGGACGACGACCGCCCGGAGCCCGAGCCCGCCCCCGTCGTCTCCCCCCAGGAGGCCGGACGGCGCGCCCTGGTCGAGCAGACGGACCACGCCGAGTGGGTCGACCAGCAGCGCGAACGCGAGCGCGGCGCGGCCCGCGGCGAGAGCTGGGAGCCCGTCCCGGTCCCCCTGCCGACGTACGTCACCGCTCCCGTCGCCCCCCGCGCCACCGGCGAACTCGACCTGGGCGCCCCGGGCACCTGGAGCTCCGCCCGCTCCAGCACCGCCGACCCGGCGGCCCCCGCCGAGCCCGCCACGGACGACCTGCCCACGCCGGGCGCCCGCCGCCCCCCGGCTGGCCGCCGTTCCCGCGACCGGGGCCGTACCCCGCTCTTCGACCAGTACGACGAGGACGACCGCCCACGCGCGGCCAATGAGTGACCCGCCGCAGGTGGGGGGCCTGAGGGGGTGGAAGGAACGGATTACCGAGCACCCCGGAAGAGGTGCTAGAGTTCATCTCGTTGCAAGGGCCTGTGGCGCAGTCTGGTAGCGCACCTCGTTCGCATCGAGGGGGTCTGGGGTTCAAATCCCCACAGGTCCACACAACGAACCGTTCGCGAGTCAACTCGGGATCGGTTCACGAAATCCCGCCCAGTTGAATCAACTGGGCGGGATTTCGTGGTTTTCAGGCTTGGTACGACGCGGATGCCGCTCGGGGAAGCCCGGTTCGGTTCCGTGGGCACGGTGAGCGGAGCTGGCTGTGGCTGTGCGGGCATGGCGAAGCGGCCGCAGGACTCGGGTGGTCCTGCGGCGCGCTGATGGTTGTGCGGTTGTTGCGCCTGTCTCGCCGATGCAGCTTCTACGGTTCGGGCGGCGGGGCGGAGTTGTCTTCCCCTATCTCCTCGGCCGGGCTCTCGTACGGGTCCGGAGTCTCGGGTATGTCGCCGAGGGTATAGTTCTCTTCCTTCCACAGGCGCTGATCGCGCAGGAAGGACTCGATGGTTCTCAGGTTCTCGACCATGAGCTGGATTGCGCTCAGCAGGGTCTGAGCGACTCGTCCTCTGCTCTGGCGCTTCTCACGGGAGTGCAGGAACGTCTCGACGTTCTTGGCCCGGCCGTTGAGGCCTTCCACGTGGCTGCGCAGGCTGCGGTACGCACGCTGCCAGGCTTCGCGCCCCCAGGGCAGCTCCTGTCGGAGCTTGGGCATGACGTCGACCGGCACGGTGATCGTGGACTGCTGGCAGATCGCCGGACGCTGATGGACGGGCCGTTCCGGAGGTCGCACCGTCGGCCTGGCGTCCGGATGTGCCTGCCTGGCACGGCGGTTGGTCAGGTCGATGGTTTGGGGTTGGGCGCGGACGGGGCGGCGCGGTGTGTGGCTGCGGCGCCGGTGTGTGCCGGAGGCATCGCGTTCCTGTGCCCAGGGGCAGGTGACACGGGGACTGGTGCCAGCGGCGGGGCACTGGCAGCGTTCCAGACCGCGGTGGTCGGCGGACTGCTTCAGCGGGAGGACGTAGGAGTCTGCCTCCAGCATGTCGGGCAGGAGCTCCTCGCGGGTCTTGCTCTGCTTGGCAGCGGCCATCCGGTGGTAGGTGTCGATGATCCGCTGTGGGGTGTGGGGGCAGAGCAGGTCGCCTGCGATGGCGAGCGTGCCTTCGACGGCGTTCTTGTCCTTGCGGACCATGGTCGTCTTGTAGTCGAGGACCGGCTTGTACCCGGCAGCCCGTACCGGGTCGTGGAAGTTCTCGACCTTGGCATCGGCGTAGGCCAAGTCACCTGCCAGGTAACCCTGGACGGGCCACAGGCGCTTGACGACCTGCAGCAGGCGGACGGCCTGGTGGCCGATCTGCTTGCCTGGCGTGTGCAGGGACAAGCCCATGCACAGCTGGGGGTACCGGCCGGCGAGGGACGGCTCGGCGTGACCGGCGACCAGCAGGGTGGCGCTGTAACCGAAGGTCTTGTGGCCACCGCCGGAAACATGAACGCCCGCGCTCACTTCGAGCGAGGCACGGCGACGGGTGCTGTGGCGGGCCCAGGTCGGAATGGCAGTGGCGTCCACCGAGAGGTCACCGGCCCAGTCATCCATGAGACCCCGGGCCACGGCAGTGCGCACGGGCGTGAGCACCAGTTTGTTGGCGATGCGCGACAGCGTCGGCGTCGAGTCGTGGTGCGTGCGGTGCAGCCAGGCACGCCGGTAGATGACGGCCTGGTCCCGCTGCATGCGCGTACGGCGGTCGTGGCGGGCCGGGTCAAGCACTGTCGTGATGCGCGACCAGGCGTCGTAGAACCGCTTCGCCGACGCCCGGGTGACTTCAATGTCCGTACGGTCGACGTCCTTCAGCCCGAAGTACGTCAGCCAGTGCTTGCGCAGGCGGAACTGCACGCACTCCCAGGCATCGTCCACGTTGGTACTGCGCAACTCCCGTGCCGCAAGCACCATGCCGACCAGCACGGTCTCTGTAGGGAGACCACGAGGGCCAGGACGGCGGGCTTCCAGTACCGCGATTTCCTCCAGGACTCCGCTGGCACGTACGAGGTCGACGACCTGGCGCACCAGACGGTCGTTCAGATGGGAGGGGTGCGGTGAAGGGGCAGGCCGGTGCTGCCCGCCCCGGCGCTTCACGCCCATCCCCGGAGCATGCGCACGGCCGCGTCGCGGGAGATCGCCGGTACCCAGGCCATGTAAGGAGCGAGCGCGGCGGTCGTCTTCATGCCGGCGGCGCGGGCCACGAGGTCGGCCGGAACATGGTCGCGCAGAAGCGCGACGAGCCAGGTGGCGCGCAAGCGCCGGGTATCCAGGACGGGGACCTTCTGGTCGCCGAGCCTGTTGCGTCTGGTCCAGTTGCTGATGGCGTTCTTCGGGTAGGTGACCTGCCTGTCGGGTGCGTACAGGTAGTTGTCGCCGACGGTTCAGGCGAGCCCGGCGAGCGCTTCCTCCCACAGGGAGCGACACACGATGAGGCGGTCGGTGCCGGGGACTCCCACGACGACGGCGTCACTCGGGAGGATGTGCACGTCGCTGCCACGGACCGCGAGGATCTCCTTGGGCGTGAGTCCGCAGCCGGCACCGAGCGTGAGCAGTGCTTTGGCGTTGCCCCTGCCTGTAGGGGCGGGCGGAAGGTTGTCGGACCAGACGTCCAGACGGGTGAGGTCGCTGGTGCTGTAGGGCTCCGCGCGGGAGCGGTCCCCGCTCAGGTGGGGCCGTGGGGCTTCACCGCGCTCGACCCAGACGAGGGTCTCCCTTACGCGGGCCAGGATCGATGCGTAGGTCTGCGTGCTGTTCGGGGCGATGTCGGTGTTCAGCAGCAGCGAGCGGGTGATGGTGCCCTGCTCCAGCCAGACAGCAGGATCGCGTGCCAGGCCAGCGCGCTCGGCGCTGATGGCGAGGGTCGCCATGACGCCGAGCACGGTGGTGAGCCGGTAGGGGACGTGGTCGGCGACGGTGGCGACGACCATCCGCACGCCGTCGGCCACCGCCTCCCACTCGGGAGGGGCGTCCTTGGGGCGGTACCGCAGGATTGCCTGACTCATCTTGGTCTCCAGTGCGACGCACCACGAATAGCGGCTGAACAAATAGCCGCATTGCTCGACATAGTGCACATCAACTTGGAGGAGCGCATCTCGATGCCCGGTGGCACCCAGCGCAGTACGACGCCGCGGGACCTGGCCGCGGACCCGGACGCGTGGCCCTATACGAGCGTGGTCGGACACCCCCAGGCGAGGGTCGTCCAAGCAATTGCGCGCGCTCTGCGGGAGAGGCTGGACGAACAAGGGCTGAGCCTTCGCCAGGCCGCCGCTCTCACCGGGGTCAACCGGCAGGCGATCGTGAACCTGCTCAGCGGAATCAGCTGGCCCGACGTCGTCACGGTGAGCTTGCTCGAAGACGGGCTCGCTGTCGCACTCTGGCCGGGGGCTGAGAGCCCCGCCACGGCGGAATGCTGATGATGCCGACGGAATAACCGGCACAAGGGCCTACTTTCCATGCCACCAATAAGTGAAATGGCATACAGGAATAGGCCACGCGATCCCAGCGGTAGTCGTCGACTAGACTGGGATGCACGTGAATCATGATCAGGGGCACGTATCGGTGCCGCCGGAGGGCAATCCGGCGGCACCACCCCTCTCACAAATGATCAGAGGCGTGTGTCTGGGTCAGGCAGCCTCGCCTTCCGAGTTGTCTGGCACAGTGCGGACCACGGCATAGGTGCCGGCGGCGACCTTTTCCACGTGCCCCTTAGTGACCAGCCGGTTCATGGCGGTGCGCACATCCTCGTTCGGACGCTTGGAATTCCCGAGCTTCTCGGTGTGGCCCTTGGTCCGCAGGCGGTCGATGGTCTCGACTACCTCGTCGACGTGCATGGCACGGTCAGAGGTAGCCAGGATCGTGATGATGAAGTCCTGCAGGCTATTGGAGTCGTCGTCCTGAAGCTCATCCAGCGGAGCCTGCGTCACACTCGATTGCACGAGTTCCTGGGACTCGTCTTGGCTCTGACGAGGAGCAGAGGGCCCCTGGGCGGGCAATGCCGGAGCGAGGAACGCTGGGAATGAGGTACGCGCTGCGACGAAGTTCGGTGCAGGTGCAGGTGCAGGTGCAGGTGCAGGTGCAGGAACGGGCTGCGGGGTAGCAGGGGCAGCATCGGGCACAGGAGCGGCATACGAAGTGGACTCGGGTGTGGACAGGGAAGCTTCGACGAACTGGCATCGCGCTTCGGCCTGTTCAAGCCCGCATTCCTCTTCCGAGAGTCGGTCCTGCAACTCGGCAACTCGATTGAGAGCCTGAGTGAGCTCCCCACGCAGTGCCGAGCAATCCGCTCGCCGTTCATCCCGGTCCTGACGAATCAGCGTCAATGCCTCGACAAGCAGATCAGAGCGCCTATCTGCTCTGTTGCTCATATTGATCTACCGTGCCTGGCGTTTCTGACAGGCACACCCTACGGGGTTTGCCAGGCAGAACGGAACATGGCATTCCATTCTCAAGGAGCGCTACATAGAGTGCTCATTTCGATACGCACACGACAGGTTTGGGTCGGCGTGAGGAGATGTCTTTCGCCTGCGGCATGGAGTCGTGTAGGGCGATCCGGGTTGGGCGCCTTGTCCTTGAGACCGCCGTCAGGCGGCGAGGATGTATCGCTCCTGGCTGCTAGTCGGATAGAAGCGTGCTCATTGATACCGAGGCGATCAGTGATGGACCAAGCCAACGGCGAGAGTCTAGGTGTGACGGAACTCGGAACTCAACTCGGATGGATCGGCAGGGGTTTGAACGGTAGCGGCATCGTCGTCGGGAGAGGGGAGGGTAGGGGCAGCAACCTACTTCTCGGTGGCTTGGACATCCACAGGGCGGAACGACATCTGCTTGACGCCCACGTGGGCGTGGCAGGATTCGGCTTGGATCAACTCGGTGCAAAGCACTACCGCGGACGCGCATGCCTGGCGGGCGTCCGGCTGGCCGAGTACTGCCAGGGCGTGACCGTGCTGGGCGACGGCGCCTACCTCAACTGCGGCATGGTCGTGCCCCACCGCAAACGCCTGCGCCGCCCCCTGTTGGCGGGCGAGGAGGCGGACAACGCAGCTCATCGCAAGGTGTGTGCCCGGGTGGAGCATGTGATCGGCCGGATGGAGAACAACAAGATCCTCCGCGCCTGCCGGCAGCACGGCGACGGCCTCTACCACCCTGTCCAGGCTGTCGCCCACGTGCACAACCTTGCGCTCGCATCATGGCCGGAGAACTGTCATCACAGGCCCTGACCTGCTCAAACACGGCCTTGTGTAACACCATTTGGGTACGGCACCACCGCATGCAAGGCCCGTTGAGTGCGTGGGCACCTTACTTGCTGGCCCATGACGCGGTTGGTGAGTGTGCCTTCTGCGACATAAACCAGCCGACTCCGTTGGCGAAGCGGAGTGCAGCGCATCACGCCATCTGCGCAGGTGGCAGCCGATGAGGCTGCTCTGTCGGGTCTCTGACGCAAACGGAATACAGCCAAAGATGATCGATTTGTGCGTGTGAAGTGTCTGTTCTGCGTATGGTCTGGGCCAATCCCTGGCTGGCCCTCTGGCGCCCGGACATCGTTCGCTGCGAGATCAGAGCCCGTGCAGAGAACTGGTTGAGGGAGGAGGGGTGTTCCGAGGAGGCAGGTCATGAAATGAGCAGCAGCTTAAGTGCGATCTGGAAAGCGATTCCGTTCTTTGATGTCGATTTCAGCATGTGGTGATCTTCTGGTATCGCGGTCGCCTTGACTGTTCCATGATCGACGTTAAGTCTTCTCGATGGCTCCTAACTCAAAATCGGTTAGATGTCGAACTAGTTATTCGCCAGAACGGTAAATAGGGCCCCCTCGGAGGGGTTGCCGTTTGAATGTAAGGGGATCATGATCATGCAGAATGTGCTGAAGGAAATTCCATCGAAGTCGGGGAAAGTGTTGGGCGCGGCTCTCCTCTTGCTGGCCGTTGCTGGCTGCGGGACATTGTCGGCAAATGAATCAGCAAGCCAAGGTGTAGCGAAAGGTGCTGTAGGTGATGAAAAGACTGACCGGCTCTCGCTGGGCAGTGTGCCGACAGCGCCGACGAAGGGTCTCGCTAAAGGGCTCACCTTGCCGTTGAACAATTACCTCTACAGTGCCCAGGAAAGGTACGCCTGGCAGGTGGCCACCCAGGACCAGTGGCGTTCATGCATGAAGGGATTTAGTTTCGAAGGCTTTAATCCCCCAGCTCCGCTAGTTGAGTCTACTGTGGCCCAAGTTGAAACCGGAATGGGGCGGCGGTATGGGGTATCCGACCTTTCCTCGGTCCAGAAGAACGGGTATCACCTCGATGCGGACACGCCTGAATCGCCTCGATGGGAGCCGACACCGGGAGCCGAAGAAGCCGTTTTCACCGGGGACGGACCAGAAATTAGCGAGGGAAAGTACGAAGGCCGACCTGTGCCTGAGGGGGGATGCCGGGGTGAGGCGGCGCGAATGTTCCCAATGCCGCAAAGCACAGAGGCTGAGGAGGCCGAGGCGCAGGCATTCAGCCTTTCTCAAAGCGATCCGCGGACCGTCAAGGCGATGACGGCCTGGTCCTCATGCATGAAGAGCAAGGGGTTCACGGTCGCGAGTCCCCTGAAGGCGCCGGATCTGGTTCGGGATTCACTCGCTGCCACGGAGCCTGCAGCTGAGGAAATTCGCTTGGCTACGGCGGATGTGAACTGCAAGAAGCAGAGCAACTTGATTCCTACTTGGCATGGTGTAGAAAAAGCTATGCAGGGGATCGAGATCACCAAACGTCAAAGCGAGTTGTCCCAGGTGAAGAAGGAAAAGGAATCTGCAGTAGCGAAATTTGTCCAAGCGTACAAAAAGGGAGCTAAGTAAACCATGCGAAACCACTTTAGGCGTGCAGCGGTCATGCTGGTCACCCTCGCGGGACTCGGGCTCTCGACAACTCCAGCTTCAGCAGGAACTTCCTATGAGTCGGACACTTGTTCCTCCTCCGGAAACAACTACTGTTTCGCCATCTACTACAACAGTAGGAGCGAGCAGTCCAATTACTCGCTGAGTGCATGTTTCGTTACGAATCGAAGCAACTGGGATCATTGGGGTGAGACGGTAAACGGCGGAACGATCGTGGTGCGTTATGTCTTTGAGGCAATGCAAATGTCTAAGAGCACGGCCCAGTGTGTCATGGGTGGTGCAAAATATGGCAACGGTGCCGCAGTGAAGAATGCTGCAGCTTCAGCTTCTAATGGTGAGTGCACGGCCACTCATCGCATCTACTTTAATTCTGGCCACCAAGGAACCAGCCAGGCGTTCTCGCCGAACTGTGGCTCATATTGGCCAGCGGCAAATCTGATAACCAAGCTCAAGAATCAGAATGCTTCGAGTAAGAGATTCTGAGTGAGAATCACCACGCAATTGGTGCCACTGTAGCCCTCAGGCTCGGAACGTGGAGAATTTTTATCAGGCCTGTGCCTGCAGACCCTGCAGGCACAGGCCTGAACCTTGATGGGGAGCGGCCACGCTTTAAAAATATCTCGCTAGTTCCAAAAGTAGCTGAGTGTATCCCCATTGCCGACATATTCGCAAGCTGCGGGAGGTCTGCGCCATATGCGTAGCGGTCCCTACGGTCCAACTGTTCGTGCGCGTTTCTTTTCTCGGCTCGATGCTTCTCCTTTCTGAGGTGCTATCCGTAAGCCGCTGAGCCATTGCATGCGTTTGGCATGTACCTGCCTGAAATGCTCGTCGCTTCTTTATATGGCGAGCCGTGAACCGAAGAGGAAACTGAATTGAGAACCTTAGGAGTTCCGCGTCACCGAAGAACGGCGCGGGTGTCACTGGCGATCCTGGTGGCGAGTGCAGCGATGACCGGTCTGGTGCAGGTCCCGGCCGCGGCTGGCGTCGTAGCGAACGAGACCACGCCGCTGATTGCTCCAGCCGATCCGGACATCGCCCGGGAGTCCGCGGCCGCGGTGCCATCGGCCGAGCGTGCCCAGAAGCTTGGTAAGGACTGGCAGAAGTCTGGTGACGTCGCTTGGACCACCACGGGTGACGCTCAGGGCTTCCACCTCATGACAGCCCGCGAGTCGGCTGGCTATCAGTGGCAGACCACGGCGAGTCTGGCCGAGCCTGGCCTGGACGCGGACCAGTGGATTGGTAACGCCTGTGTGACTGGCTCGGGCCGGTATGCGGTGGTCGTGTACGCGCCGCGCACCTTCACCAACAAGCCGAAGCTGATGGCCCGTGGCGGCTTCACCGCCGTGGTGGACCTGAGCAACGGCAGCGTCACCAAGTTCTCCGTCACTGCCTCGCTGTCGTACTACAACCCGGGCTGCGGCACCGGCGATACCGCAGTCCTTACCCAGTCTCCGGGCGAGGACCTCGGCGCCACCCGCCTGATCCCACTCGACGCGGCCAAGGGCACCCTGGGCTCCGCGATCGTCACGGGTGGGCAGGTCACCTCAGCGGTGCGCACTGGCGAGGGCATTGTCGCCGCCTTCGGCACCCAGTTGGTGTCCATAGATTCCAAGGGCAAAAAGAAGATCCTGACCCGGACCGCGAACACCGCCTACCGGATCAGCCCCGACGGCGACGGCGGCGTCGTCTTCCTGGACCGGGCCAAGCGCCCCACCAAGGACACCGAAGCAACGACCTACGTCAAGCGCCTACCCCAGGTCACCAAGCCTGCCAAGCCCGCGCTGCTGGGCCACGGCAAGCTCTCCGCGACCGGCCTGACCCGAGCAGGCAAGGACGTCTTTGTCACCGGCGACGTCACCCCACAGGGACCGCAGCCGCGCACCGTTCAGCACCTGGTCGGCGCAAGCAAGGACGCGCTGGTCTCCAGCCACGCTGGGGCTGTCGTCGAGCGTACGGTGTGGGCCGACGGCAAGGGTTCGCCCGCGCACCTGGCGCCTCAGTCCGCGCTGGACGCCCGTCCAGTCAACATCATCGCCACCGTCCGCGACACCGGCGAGAAAGCTCACTTCACGGTGAAGCCGCTGGCTACACGTTCACCGCAATGGGAGGAGAGCCGTACCCCGTCACCACGCTTGAAAGGCAAGCAGGTTGCCAAGGATGCCGGCGCGTCCAAGGGTTTGGCGACGTCCGCTGAGGGTGGCAAGTCCGCCCAGCTCGGCCCCCGGGCGGCCGTTGATCCCCGCAACGAGATCGTGGAGTCGGAGCGAACCTGCTCCGTACCTCGTAACGACCCCCGCAACCAAGCGATGCAGCCTAAGCCGCGCCAGGTCGAGTGGGCCGTCGATCAGGCCGTCATCGGTGGTCTGAACAAACACATCTCGCGACCTGCCAACTGGCGCAACCTCGGTATGCCGGCGTACAGCCCACAAGTGTCCTTCCCCAACCCTGTTCTCCAGGGCGGCGGTCGAGTCCCGGCCCAGATCCTGCTCGGCATTACCACGCAGGAGTCGAATATGTGGCAGGCGGCGCGCAGCGCCGTGCCTGGCGTCACCGCCAGCCCGCTGATCGGCAACTACTACGGCATCGACCTCTACGACGGCGACACGTCCAACGACTGGGACATCAACTTCGACGAGGCTGATTGCGGCTATGGGATCACGCAGGTCACCGACCACATGCGGATGGCCGGCCGCGAGGGCGACAAGGGCGGCGCAGCCTGGGAATACCAGAAGCAGCGTGCCGTCGCCCTGGACTACACCGCCAACATCGCTGCTGGGCTACAGATTCTGGTAGAGAAGTGGAATCAGGCCAAGAGGGCCGGCGTGGAGGTCCATGACGGTGACCCCAAGCGTATCGAGAACTGGTTCTTCGCGCTGTGGGCGTACAACTCGGGCTTCTACGAGAACGTCAACGGCAACGGCCCCTGGGGCGTCGGCTGGGCCAACAACCCCGCCAACCCCGAGTGGGATGCCGGACGCCTCCCGTTCATGGAGAACCGGCTTGGCAACGAGGACGCCTCTGCCGCCGCCCGCCCGCAGCACTGGCCATACCCCGAGAAGGTCCTTGGCTTCGCCGCACACCCGCCGTCCTTCCTGGAATCCCCGGGCAAGCTGGTAGGCGCCTTCCGCCCCGCGTGGTGGAACGGCACGGGAGAGGATGCCACGGTCAAGGGCAGCGCCAAGCAGAACCGCGCGCAGCTCAAGCCACCGGAGGACACCTTCTGCGGTCCTTATAACGAGTGCGACCCGTCAAAGATCTCCGACGGCGCCTCAAATTCCAGCCCTTCGACCGGGCCCTGTCAGCGCACTGACTCCAAGTGCTGGTGGCACCAGTCAGTGCAGTGGAAGACCGACTGTGCGTACAGTTGCGGCAACGAGTTCATGCGGTTCGACGATACCTACCCGGAGGAGGCCGACGGGACCGCGTACCCGCCGAACTGCTCCACCGGTGGCCTGCCCGCGAATGCGATGATCATCGACGACCTCCCTCAGGGCACCCCGGTAATCCGCCCGGGCTGCGCTAACGGCGGCTGGACCAACCAAGGTTCTTTCTCCATCGACTTCGGTAACGGGGACGGCGTACACCCCGGAACCGGCGGCATCAACCGCTGGCCGTCCAAGGTAGATCTGCACCAGCTCGGTGCCGGGTTCGGCGGTCACTTCTACTTTGGGCATACTCGCCCGAATGATGAGAAGGGCCGACGGCTGAAGTTCACCGGGACTTGGACACTAAACAAGGCGTTCAACGGTGCGGCAACGGTAATGGTCCACCTGCCCGACCACGGTGCCCACACCAAGCAGGCCCGCTACCGTATCGACACAGGCAGCCGGGGCGTCCGCACCAAGGTCGTCTCCCAACCCGGCGATACCAACCGGTGGAAGAACATCGGCGCGTTCATGTTCGACGGCGTGCCGAAGGTCAGCCTCGACACCATCACCCCCGATGGCACAGGGGACCAGGACATCGCGTTCGACGCCATCGCCGTCGTCCCGATCAACGGCACCTTCGTCGAACGGACAGTGCAGGCGGTCGGGTTCTTCGACGAGAACCAGAACCTCGATACGGACCCCGAGTCCAGCCTCCTGATCGACAGTCCGTTCGAGAACCGCCAGAAGATCTATGACTGGGGCATGAAGACCTCGGGCGACGTGATCAAACTTCCCAGCTGCGCCAGTCAGCCATCGCCGAATTGCGTGATGCCGAACACCGGTGCCTCGATGACCCGGTGGAACGACTCGATACGCGCGGCTGGCACCAGCCCCACCGATCATCCTGATGGCAAGAGCATGGCCAGCTGGCTGCGCTACTCCAATGCGTACACCGACCGCCCTACCAGCGACAGCAAGCCGTCCCGATTCGATACGGATGACTCGGCGTACAAGATCCGGAACAAGGCGACCGTCTCCTTCGTCAAGGATGCCAGCGGCAAGATCGTAGAAGGCAGCGAGTTCGTCGAATACGACGACCGTACCGCCGACACGCATCTGCCGCCCTTCATCATGGACTTCTTCAAGACAGTTGAGCAGGACTACAAGATCAACAGACCCAACCTCAACTACACGACTAAGGACCTCAACGAGCACGACGGGCGCACCACCACTACCACCACCAGCACCACCGGCATCCTCCCAGGCCGCGCCTACGCGGCGATGGGCATCGCACCGCAGCTGACCGAGAACAACACCTGCGTCCGATCCCTCTACACCTCGGGCGGCTCTATCGGCTACCGGCCGATGCTCGCGGATGAGGGCGCGACCGGTTCAGCCGAGCGTTGGAAGAACGCGCTGGACTCCTCGCCGGTGGTACCTGACGCGGTGGCCCAGGTGGCCGGCGAGATCTACAACGCCTTCTTCAAGCCGGGTAAGACGGGCTCGCTCTTCAACAACGCACCGCCCATCTGGCAGGAACTGAGCTTCCAACTCTGCGCCGACGGCAAGGTCAAGCCGTACGACGGAGACCCGATCCTGCGCTCCAGCCACATGCCGAGCCAGTACCTATACGTCGACGGCAAGGCCATCAACCAGGAGGGCAACTTCACCGGCAGTAAAGCTCCGGTGTACGAGGGGAGCTTCATCCCGTTCAGTGCCGTACTCGACCTCACCGGTCACGGCATGGGGTACGGAACCTGCGGCCCGCTCACTGGCCACAGCGCCAATCCCTGGGCCATGGACGTACTGACCGGTGCGGGAGCCAATCCGCCCGGGAAGTTCTGTTCCTGGCCCAGCACCACCCCGGACCCGCAGTACAGCAGCTAGTCCAGCAACCAGGCGCTCTCACTGATTCCATGTGATGCGTCACTGCGTACTTCGGCAACCCCCGGAGAGGCTCGGCAGCCTTTCCGGGGGTGTCCGGGATTCGATGCCTGTCCGGACGGCATCGTTTGCACGGGTTCATACTGGAGATCTGATGTCCTTTGCTCCCTTCATTGCATTCGCCGTCATCCTCCTGGCGTGGGGAGGGCCGATCGTTCTCCTGTTCGCCGAACGCACCAGGTTCCTGGCCCCCTGGCTGCTGGCCCTAGCCGTGTCCGGTACCGCCGCCGCCTACGCACTGGGCGGCACCGAGGTGGGCAACATGGTGGGCATTCTGTGTGGCCCCAGTGTTGTCGCCGTACTCATCTATCTGATACTGCGGTGGGGGTTTCGGAGCAGCCCGCGTACCGCACAGAGCCGTCGGACCACACGTTTCCGCGGGGACACCTGATCGGGCATGGGTAAAGCGTCCACGGTCAGGTGAGCTAGCTGCTCAGTCCAGAGTGATCGGCCCGTCAGGAAGCCAGCCGTCAAGATAGCCATCGATGAGGATCTTCGCAGTCTCGGTCTCCGAAGCTTGCAGCCATAGGCCGATGATGGTTCGGGGTGCCCAGAGGATGCGCTGGCTCGGAATGTCGTCGGCTGGCTCCGCGTCCACTCGGACGATGTGGAAGTGTGTCTCCACTCGCAGCGTGGGGCCCTCGGGGGCGGTGGCCCAGCGGCGGCCTACGACTGTGCCGTTCCTTGTGGGATACGTAGGGAACAGGTCTTCGCAGAGTCGGGACACGGTGTCCGTGTAGGTCTCGTCCAGCAAGGCCGTCTGTTGAGGTAGGGCCCACTTTGGATGGTCAGTCTCTTGGGGGAGCAGGGCGATGCGGTGTGTGAGGTCGATGGCAATGACCTTCGCGATGCGGCGCAAGCGTGGAGCTGGCAGGTGGCCCATGTTCGAAGGCTCTCCTGCGGCTAGTTAAATAGCCAGCCCGGCGTGGCGGGCGAGTGATGCTAGTGATGTGGGCATGACTATTCGGGAAGTGATCTTTCGGTTCGCGGGAAGGGTGTGGTGGAGGCGCTGCATCGCAGCAGGTCAGACCCACTCGTGAACGGCCCACACAACGAACCGTTCGCGAGTCAACTCGGGATCGGTTCACGAAATCCCGTCCAGTTGATTCAACTGGACGGGATTTCGTGTTTCTCAGGCTCGGTACGACGCGGATGCCGCTCGGGGAAGCCGGGCTCGGCTGGGTGGGCAGTCACTCACCTGTCCTGCGATCTCGTACGACAGAGAGCAGCAGTGGCGTACGTACACCGAGCTGGGCAGCGGAGTCGGCGATGGTCGCGGCCAGCCAGCCGACCGCGTCGCAGGACCATTCGGCGAGCTCGCCTCGCAGGGTCAGGCCGTGCAGGGGCGGCCCGTTCCGGAATTCGTCGGCGAACGGTGGGGGCGGAGTGACGTCCTTGCCGGTGCTTTCCGATCCGCTTGGGAGGAACACTTTCTGCTCCAGGCGGCCGAGGCGGCTGGTGAGTTGTCGAGCGACGGTGGGGATCGCAGTGTCGCGCCCGCTGTTGATGCTGATCATCACGGGAGTCACGGCCTGCGGGTCGCGCTCGGCGAACCAGTCGCAGGTCTCCATGGAGGGGATGAGTGCGTTGTGCGGGCGGGAGGCGGGGGCGAGTCCTTGGAGGGGCAGAAGGATCTGCACCGCGGACAGGTGTGCCGTGCCGATGCGCGCGAGGGTGTCCTCGGCGCAGCGCAGGAACGGCTGCACGGGAAGCGGGCGGTCACTCGCCGGCGTACTGCACTCGACCTGGAACCAGGCGAAGGGCTCGGTATCGGCAGGGTGGTTGTTATAGGTGGCGTTGTTCATGGCCCACAGGCCCGGCGCTTTGGCCGCCCGCTCGTCTCCAGCGGCGCTGGATCGGTCGTCGAGCCACCCCATGGCAGCGGACCGCTGGTGAAAGAGCTGGTACGCGTCGTGCTCGGACTCCGGGTCGCGCCACGGGTGCGGGGCCAGAGCGCCATGAAAGGCGGCGAACATGGGGCCCGCCGTGCGGTGGCCCGCAGGGTCGATTCCTGGCTGGGCGGCGGCTTGTTGCTCGGACAACTCAGTCCCTCTGTCGGTTATGAGGTGCCGGCCGGAGTGGCGTCCGATCCGGAGCTGTGCCGACGGGCCAACAGCCTCGCGGCGTACGGGCTGGTGGTTGTCGTCGCCGGCGGCTGTCCCTTCGAGAAGATCAAGCACTTGTAGCGGGCAGACCAGGGTCGTTCCCCGGCCCGGCAGAGCTCACGGGTGGGGAACGATCATCGCGGCATCGGGAAGCGGTCTTCGGGAGCCGGGTGAGCGCCGGCTCCCTTTGCTGTGTGAGTTGCTGTGTGTGTTCCGGTGTGAGGTGGGTTACAGCAGGGGCTTGGTGAAGCAGCGGCTTTCGTCGGTGTGGCGGTAGAGGCCGAAGCGGTCGGCCAGGGGGACCGGGGTGTAGCCGCTGGAGAGGTAGAGGGCGACGGCCTCGGGCTGTTCGGTGCCGGTTTCCAGGACCATGCGGGTACGGCCCGCGGCGCGGGCGTCGGCCTCCAGGAGGGCCAGCATCCGGCGGGCGAGTGCCTTGCCGCGGGCGGCGGGGACGACGTACATGCGCTTGAGTTCGGCGTCGCCGTCGGCGTAGTTCTCCTCGTCCGCGCGCTGGGCGCGCCAACCGCCGGTGGCGACGGGGAAGCCCTCGTCGTCGTACGCGATCAGGTACAGGCCCCGCGGGGGAGTGAACATCGCCGGATCGAGCGGGGTGAGGTCGCCCTCGCCGTAGCGCTCGGCGTATTCGAGTTGGACGTCGGCCTGGAGCTTGACGGCGTCGGGGTGGTCGTAGGCGACGGGACGGAAATCCATGGGTACGAGCGTACGAGCGAGCGGGGAGGGCGTGCGGGGTCGGTAGGGTTTTTGGATGCTCACTGTGACCAGCGTGAATGTGAATGGCCTGCGGGCCGCCGCCAAGAAGGGCTTCGTGCCGTGGCTGGCGGGGACCGACGCCGATGTGGTGTGCCTCCAGGAGGTACGGGCCGAGGCCGACCAGTTGCCGGCGGACGTGCGGGCGCCCGAGGGGTGGCACGTGGTGCTCGCGCCCGCGACGGCCAAGGGGCGGGCCGGGGTCGCGGTGTACTCGCGGCAGCAGCCGGAGCGGGTGCAGATCGGATTCGGCAGCGAGGAGTTCGACGCGAGCGGGCGGTACGTGGAGATCGACCTGCCCGGTGTGACGGTCGCCAGCCTGTATCTGCCGTCGGGTGAGGTCGAGACCGAGAAGCAGGACGAGAAATATCGATTTATGGACGAGTTCATGCTCTACCTCGTCACGCTGAAGGCGCGTGCGGCGGCGGACGGGCGCGAGGTCGTGGTGTGCGGTGACTGGAACATCGCGCACCAGGAGGCCGACCTGAAGAACTGGCGGGCGAACCGCAAGTCCTCCGGGTTCCTGCCCGAGGAGCGGGAGTGGCTCGGGCGGGTCTTCGAGGAGGCCGGATATGTGGATGTGGTGCGGAAACTGCATCCGGATGTGGAGGGTCCGTACTCCTGGTGGTCGTACCGGGGGCGGGCTTTTGACAACGACAGCGGGTGGCGGATCGACTACCAGGTGGCGACCCCCGGACTTGCCGACCGCGCGGTCAAGGGCTGGGTCGAGCGGGCGGCCAGCCACGGGGAGCGGTGGAGTGACCACGCGCCGGTGACGGTGGCATACGAGGAGAAGCAGTAGGGCGTACGTGCATGCGTGCGTGTGCGGGGGCGCGGCGCTGCACGCGCACAGGGCGGTCTCAGGGGCGGGGCCGCTCGGCGGTGGTGGGCCCGGTCGGGGGCAGGTGGCGGTCCAGGGCCATGGAGAGTTCCGCCTCGACCACGCTCTTGGCCAGCGGGCGCAGGCGCTGCGGGTCGGCGTGGTGGGTGGTGACGAGCGAGATGAAGATGCGGGCGAGGACGTCCGCGTGTTCGCGGACCTGGAGGCCGGCCGCCATCACCTCCGACAGCGGGACGCCCTCGCGGACCAGGGCCGCCGACGCGTCCAGCAGGCGGCGGCTGATGTGAACGATCTCGTCGCCGTCGACGGTGAGGTAGCCGAGCGACATCGCGGAGGCGAGGTTTTCGGGGGTGACCTCGCCCTCGAAGTAGTCGGCGAGGTTCTCCGGGGTGAGGCGGACGGGGGTCTCCTCGGTGGGCTCCGGCGGGGTGCCGAGCGCCAGCAGGTCGCCCATGTCGCGGCCGCTGTCGAAGGTGGAGGCGAGGTCGGCGATGCCGGTGAGGGTGTGGCCGCGCTCCAACAGGGCGGCGATGGTGCGCAGCCGGGCCAGGTGGTGGTCGTTGTACCAGGCGATGCGGCCCTCGCGGCGCGGCGGGCCGATGAGCTTGCGCTCGCGGTAGAAGCGCAGGGTGCGCACGGGGATGCCGGCCGCGTCGGCCAGCTCCTCCATGCGGTATTCGCGGTACGGGCGGCGCGGCTCGGTGGGGCGCGTGCCGACGGGTGCGCCGTCCTGCCCGGCGTCGGG
This sequence comes from Streptomyces sp. NPDC088745, assembly GCF_044751045.1. Lineage (NCBI taxonomy): Bacteria > Bacillati > Actinomycetota > Actinomycetes > Kitasatosporales > Streptomycetaceae > Streptomyces > Streptomyces sp. NPDC088745. The sequence goes on along the minus strand of NZ_JBIVLB010000001.1, from coordinate 172,155 downwards.
CGTCGCGACCTGGCCGGCGCCGGGCATCGCGGCCTGGTCGGCGCCGGGCATCGCGTCCTGCGCGCGGTGGGACGTCGCGTCCTGCGTGCCGGTGGACATGCCGTCCTGGGCGGGGGGTTCCGGTGCCTCTTCCACGCCCGGAAGCCTATGTCGTACCACCGGTAACTTTCCTCGGTCGTACCCCTACCGATCAGTACGCCACTGCTCTACTCTCCCAACCATGCCAGTGATTGCTGGCATGGTCGCAGCGTGTCACCACGTGTCGTTGGGTTGTTGAGTGCGGGAGGCGTCGGGCATGGCCGAGTTCGAGCACGAGCATGTACGAGTGGCGGTGATCGGGTCCGGGTTCGGGGGCCTGGGGGCCGCGGTCCGGCTGCGCAGGGAAGGGGTCACCGACTTCGTCGTGCTGGAGCGGGCGGACGCGGTGGGCGGGACGTGGCGCGACAACAGCTATCCCGGGTGCGCCTGCGACGTACCGTCCCACCTGTACTCGTTCTCCTTCGCGCCCAACCCCGAGTGGCCGCGCACGTTCTCCGGCCAGGAGCACATCCGGGCGTACCTGGAGCACGTGACCGACACCTTCGGGCTGCGGTCGCACATCCGGCTGAACCACGAGGTCACGATGATGACCTGGGACGCCGAGAAGCTCTGGTGGAAGATCGAGGCGGCGAACGGCACGACGCTCGTCGCGGACGTGGTCGTGTCGGCGACCGGGCCGCTGTCGGACCCGAAGACGCCGGACGTTCCCGGGCTCGACACCTTCCCCGGCAGGGTCTTCCACTCGGCGCGCTGGGACCACGACTACGACCTCACGGGCAAGCGCGTCGCGATGATCGGGACCGGTGCGTCCGCGATCCAGATCGTGCCGGCCATTCAGCCACAAGTCGACAAACTCACCCTCTTCCAGCGCACGCCGCCGTGGGTGATGCCGCGTGCCGACCGCGCGATCAGCGGCGCCGAGCGCTGGCTGCACCGCACGGTGCCGGCGACCGGCAAGGCCCGGCGCGGGTTGCTGTGGGGCATCCGCGAACTCCAGGTGCAAGCCTTCACCAAGCGCCCCAACGAGCTCGGCTTCATCGAGACCATCGCCAAGGCCAATATGGCGAAGTCCATCAAGGACCCCGCGCTGCGCGCCAGGCTGACGCCCGACTACCGCATCGGCTGCAAGCGCATCCTGCTGTCGAGCACGTACTATCCGGCGCTCGCGCAGCCCAACGTGGATGTCGTCGCGTCCGGATTGAGCGAGGTGCGCGGGTCGACCGTGGTCGCCGCCGACGGTACGGAGACGGAGGTCGACGCGATCATCTTCGGTACGGGCTTCCACGTCACCGACATGCCCATCGCCGACCGCGTCGTCGGGGCCGACGGCATCACCCTCGCCGAGACGTGGAAGGGCGGCATGGAGTCGCTGCGCGGTGCGAGCGCCGTCGGCTTCCCGAACTGGATGACGATCATCGGCCCGAACACCGGGCTGGGGAACTCGTCGATGATCCTCATGATCGAGGCGCAGCTCAACTACCTGGCCGACTACCTGCGGCAGTTGGACACGCTGGGCGGACGGGTCGCCCTCGCCGCGCGCCCCTCGGCGGTCGGCGCGTGGAACCGCCGGGTGCAGGAGCGCATGAAGCGCACCGTGTGGAACACGGGCGGCTGCGACAGTTGGTACCTGGACGCCAACGGCCGCAACACGACCGTCTGGCCGGGCACCACCTCGGAGTTCCGGCGGGCCACGCGCGAGGTCAACCTCGCGGAGTACGACGTGGTGCGGGCCGAGGTCCCCGCTCCGGCCGAGGTCGAGGGGGCCGTCGCGTGAGCCGGGTCACGGGCGGACGCGGGTTCGGGCGCGGACGCGGGCCGGGGCGCGGTCTCGGGCTCGACGTACGGGAGCTGACCGTCACCTCGCGCGACGGTGCACGGCTGCACGTCGAGGTGTACGGCGAGGAAGGCGCGCCGGCGGTGGTGCTGGCGCACGGGTGGACGTGTTCCATCGGTTTCTGGGCGGCCCAGATCCGCGAACTGTCGCGCGACTTCCGGGTCGTCGCGTACGACCAGCGGGGACACGGCCGTTCGCCGGACTCGGGCGTGTACGCGGTGGAGGGGCTCGCCGACGACCTGGAGGCCGTGCTCACCGCGACGCTCGCGCCGGGCGAGAAGGCGGTGCTGGCCGGTCACTCCATGGGCGGCATGACGATCATGGCCGCGGCGGGGCGGCCCGCCGTCGCCGAACACGCGGCGGCCGTGCTCCTGTGCAGCACCGGCAGTGCGCGACTGGCCGCCGAGTCGCTGGTGCTGCCGCTGCGGGCGGGCCGGCTGCGGACCCGGCTGACCCGGGCCGTACTGGGGGCCACGGCTCCGCTCGGACCGGTCACGCCCGTCTCCCGGGCGGTGCTGAAGTACGTCACGATGGGCCGCGGCACGTCACCGGAGCGGGTTTCGCAATGCGCTCGCATCGTGCACGCGTGCCCCAGGCAGGCACGGGTCGGGTGGTCGCACGTGCTGGCCGGGCTCGACCTGGTGCGCGGTGTCGGTGAGTTGCGCGTGCCGGTGGCGGTCGTCGCCGGTGCGGACGACCGGCTCACGCCGCCGGTGCACGCCCGGGAGATCGAGGCGGCGCTGCGGCAGTCGCTGGGGCTGACGCTGCTCACCGGGGTCGGGCACATGACGCCCGTGGAGGCACCGGAAGTCGTGAACGGGAGGATCCGCGAGCTGATGGACAGCTATGTCGTTGCGAGTGCGAGTGCGAGTGCGAGTGCGAGTGCGAGTGCGAGTGCGAGTGCTGGTGCTGGTGTGGGAGTTGGGGAGGAAGTGGCATGACGTACAGCCTTGAGGGACAGGTCGCGGTCGTCACCGGAGGGGCGCGGGGCGTCGGCGAGCTGCTCGCCCGCAAGCTCTCCGCGCGCGGGGCCAACGTGGCGCTGGTGGGCCTGGAGCCCGAGCTGCTGAAGGAGGTCACCGGCAGGCTGCACACCGAGAGCGACTGGTGGCACGCGGATGTCACCGACCACGAGGCGATGGCGCAGGTCGCCGCCGAGGTCAAGGAGCGCTTCGGGAAAGTCGACATTGTCGTCGCCAACGCGGGCGTGGCCTCCGGAGGTCCCTTTGTCGACTCCGACCCGCAGGCATGGCGGCGGGTCATCGAGGTCAACCTGGTGGGCGGCGCGGTCACCGCTCGCGCCTTCCTCCCGGTGCTGCTGGAGAGCCGCGGTTACTTCCTCCAGATCGCCTCGCTGGCGGCGATCACCCCGGCGCCGATGATGAGCGCGTACTGCGCGTCGAAGTCGGGTGTGGAGGCGTTCGCGCACTGTCTGCGCGCCGAGGTCGGGTACCGCGGGGTGCGGGTGGGCGTCGGTTACCTGTCGTGGACCGACACCGACATGGTGCGCGGCGCCGACCAGGACGAGGTGATGCGCGAGCTGCGGCAGCGGCTGCCGTGGCCGTCCAACCGCACGTACCCGCTCGGGCCGGCCGTGGACCGGATCGTCGCGGGCATCGAGCGCCGCAGCCACCACGTGTACGCGCAGTGGTGGCTGCGGGGGATGCAGTCGGTGCGGGGCTACCTGCCCGCGGTCATCGGGACGGCCGGCCGACGGGAGATGCAGCGGTTCGCACCGAGGCTGGCGGGCGTGAGCAAGGGGCTCGTCGGCGCGGGAGGCGCCGCGGACGAGTCCACCCGGGGCGTGCGGACCTGACCCCCGGCCGGAGCCCCGCCGCTCGCCGCCCCGGCCCCGCCCCGCCCGGACCCCTCCCCTCACCCCCTCGGCGGCAGCTTCGGCCGCCGCTTGTCCGGGACCGCGGAGTAGTCCGGCGGGGCCGCCGCCGGGGTCGACGCGAGCAGGTCCAGGGCGACCTTCACCGCGTCGTCCAGTACCGCGTACCGCCCCTCCGCCCAGTCCAGCGGGGTGCGCAGGGCGGGGATGTCCGGGGTGACCCCGTGGTTCTCCACCCCCCACCCGTACGCGTCGAACCAGGCCGCGTTCATCGGCACGGTGATCACCGTGCCGTCGCCCAGCGGGTGACGGCCGGTCATGCCGACGACCCCGCCCCAGGTCCGCTGACCCACCACCGGCCCCAGCGACAGCAGCCGGAAGGCGGCCGTGATCATGTCGCCGTCGGAGGACGTCGCCTCGTCGGCGAGGGCGACCACCGGGCCCCGGGGCGCGTTGGACGCGTACGACACCGGCTGGGCGTCCCGCGTCAGGTCCCAGCCCAGGATGCGGCGGGTCAGCTTCTCGATGACCAGCTCGCTGATGTTCCCGCCGGCGTTTCCGCGTACGTCGACGATCAGCGCCGGGCGGGAGACCTCCAGCCGCAGGTCGCGGTTGAACTGGGCCCAGCCCGAGCCCCCCATGTCCGGGATGTGCAGATAGCCGCACTTGCCGCCGCTCAGGTCGCGAACCACCTCCCGGCGCTTGGCCACCCAGTCCTGGTAACGCAGCGGGCGTTCGTCCACCAGCGGGACGACGGCGACCCGCCGCGGCCGCACCTCCCCGGCGGGCCCCTCCGGCACGAACGTCAGCTCGACCGTCGTGCCGCCGGCGGCCGACAGCAGCGGGAAGGGCCCCGTCACCGGGTCCACCGGCCGGCCGTCCACGTGCGTCAGCACCGCCCCGACCCGGATCCCCGTACCCGCCAGCGGCGACCGCGCCTTGGAGTCGGAGGAGTCGCCCGGCAGGATCCGGGAGACGGTCCAGTTGCCGTCCTTGACGTAGAAGTTGGCGCCCAGCAGGCCCATCGCCCGCTGGTAGTGCGGGGGTCCTTCGTTGCGGCGCGCGCCGGCGACGTACGCGTGCGAGGTCCCCAGTTCGCCCAGCACCTCCCGCAGCAGGTCGGCGAACTCGTCGGGGGAGGCCACGCGTTCGACCAGCGGACGATACTGGTCGAGGATCGCCGGCCAGTCGATGCCGCCCATGTCCGGCTCCCAGAAGTAGGAGTCGACGATGCGGCCCGCCTCCGCGTACGCCTGCCGCCACTCCGCGGCCGGGTCCACGTCGTGCAGGATGCGGCGCAGGTCCAGGTGGACGGTGGAGTCGCCGTCGCCGCGTTCGGTGGCGGGGACCGCGCGCAGTTCGCCGTCCTCCACGACGACCAGGCGGCTGCCGTCGCCGCTGACGGCGAACCATTCCAGGTCGTCGGCGAGTTCCGTCCTGCGGGCCTTGGCGAGGTCGAAGTGTTCGAGGGTGGGGCGGCCCGAGGTGTCGGCCGGGTTCGCGAACGTCTCGCCGAGCGCGCCCGAGATCGGCCAGCGCAGCCAGACCAGGCCGCCCCCGGCGACCGCCGACAGGGACGAGTACTTGGAGGCCGCCACCGGGAAGGGCGTCACCCGGTTGGCCAGGCCCTCCACCTCCACCGTCACCGTGCCGTCGCCCTCCGACGCCTCGTCCGGGTCCAGGCCGCCCGCCGCCGGGCGGCCGTCGGGGGACAGCGCGAAGGGGGAGGGGGTCGCCGAGGAGAGCGGTACGAGGTACGGCCGGCAGCCCAGCGGGAAGGACAGGTCGCCCGTGTGGACGTCGTACACCGGGTCGAAACCGCGCCAGGAGAGGAAGGCCAGATAGCGGCCGTCGCTGGTGAAGACCGGGTTCTCGTCCTCGAAGCGGCCGTTGGTGACGTCCACGATCAGGGCGGTCCCCGCGTCCTTCGCGGCGCTCGGGGAATGGATGCGCGCCATCTTGATCTGCCGCAGCGACCGCCCGATCCCCGGGTGCGACCACGTCAGCCACGCCCCGTCGGGCGAGAAGGCCAGGTCGCGGACGGGCCCGTTGACCGAGCGGATCACCTCGGTCAGGGACTCCTCGCCCTCGGTGACGGTGAGGAGCAGGAGCCGCCCGTCGTGCGACGCGATCGCCGTGCGCGCCCCGTCCGGGTCCGCCACCAGCTCGTGTACGCGCCCCAGCTGACCGGCGGCGAGCCGGCGCGCGGCGCGCGCCCCGGCCGCCCGGGGCAGGTACGCGATCTCCACCGCGTCCTCGCCCTCCGCGTCGGTCACGAACGCGACCTGCCCGCTGGCGCCCAGCATCTCCGGGAGCCGCACCCGTACCCCCGGAGTGTCCGCGATCGTGCGGGCCGGGCCGTCGCGGTGGGTCAGCCAGTACAGGCTGCCGCGCACGGAGACGGCGCTCGCCCGGCCCGTGGGGTCGACCGCGAGCCCGCCCACGTGGCCCGCCGCCGGCACCTGGTAGACGCGGCGCCCGGAGCGCGGTCCGCCCAGGCGGACGTCCAGCCGGCGCGGCGCCCCCGTCGGCGACAGGTCGTCGACGAGCCACAGCTCGCCCGCGCACTGGTAGACCACCCGCGTCCCGTCGGACGAGGCGTGCCGGGCGTAGAAGTCGGCGTGGTCGGTGTGACGGCGCAGGTCGGAGCCGTCGGGCAGGCAGGAGTAGAGGTTGCCGATGCCCTCGTGGTCGGAGAGGAACGCGATCCGGCCGGCCACGAACATCGGCGTGTCCAGATGGCCGTTCAGCTCGGGCAGCAGGCGCTCGCCGTGCAGCCACAGGCGGCCCGTCGCCCCGCCCCGGTAACGCTTCCACGCGGCGGGCTCGTGCGGCGGCTTCCCGGTGAGCAGCAGGGTGCGGCGTTCGCCGTTGCAGCCGGGGAGGGTGTCGGAGATCGCGATGGCGGACACCGGACCCCAGGGGAGGCGGCGACCGGGGCTGCCGTCGGTGGGCAGCGTGTACGCCCACGAGAAGTACGAGAAGGGCTGGCCGTGCGAGGAGACGGCGAGGATCTGGCCGTCCGGGGTCCAGCCGCAGACGCGGGCGTCCACCGACCCCCAGTGGGAGAGCCGGCGCGACGGCCCGCCCGCGACGGGGACGACGTGCACCTCGGGGTCCAGGCTGCGCCATGTCGTGTACGCGAGTTGACGGCCGTCCGGTGAGAACCGGGGGTGCCCGACGCGGGTGCGGTCCACCGTCAGCCGCCACGCCCGTCCCGGCGTGTGCCCGGCCGGGGCGAGGGGCGCCACCCACAGGTCGTCCTCGGCCACGAAGGCGAGGGTGTCGCCGTGCAGGTGCGGGAAGCGGAGATAGGCGGGCGGCTCGGACTGGGCCGAGTGGGGGAGGCCGGGCTCCTGGGCGGTCGCGTCTGTGGGCACTCGCATGCCCTCATGCTTTCCGCGCCAGGGGGGTGCGGCAACTCGTACGACTGGATCTTCGGGTCCGGCACCGGCAGGCCCCGCCCGCACGACCGCGGGCCGCGTCCGGTACCGGCAGGCCCCGCCCGCACAGCCGCAGGCCGCGTCCGGCACCACCAGGCCCCGCCCGTATCGCCGCAGGCCGCGCGCGACACCGCCCACGGCGTCAAGCGCGGACGCCTACGCGTACGTCTGCCGCAGGAAGCGCACCAGCGGCGCGCTGTCCAACTGCACCAGCAGCACCCCCTGCTCCGCGTGCAGCTCCAGCACCGCCTGCACCCGCCCGCACGGCCAGATGCGCACGTCACCCTGCTCGGCCGGGGCGCGCAGCCCCGCCTCCAGCAATGCGCGCGGGAAGGTCCAGGTGGGGCGGCCGCCCGTGCCGCCCGGCGGGCCCGGCACCGGCAGCTCGATGCTCACATCGCGCCGGTCGCCCGCCGGGGCGTACCGCAGGACGACCGGCAGGCAGGTGGGGACCGGTGCGTCGGTGACGAGGTTCGCGCGCAGGCGGGCCTCCGCGGGGGGCCGCGCCTCGGCGGGGCGTCCGGCCGGGCTCTCGGCGGCCGTGGCCCCGGCGGCGGCGCTCTCGGCGTCGGAGCCCCCGAGGGGGCGGTCCTCAACGGTGCGGGACATGCCCGCCTCCTCACCTCGTATGTACGCAACACTCGCAATCACGATTAATAGACACTCAATGTCCCATAACGTCACGCCGGGCCGAAAACATTTGCGCTCGCGTACTCCCTGCCCGTTCCCCGTGCGCCCCCAACACGCGCCCCCGACGCGCCCCTACGAGCCGGTGCGGCCGCTCAAGGGCACCCCGCCCGCGGCGGTCGTCCCCCACCCGGCACCATGGTGGTCAGCACCACCCCGACCCCGTCCCCCAGCACCCAGGAAGCGGAGCCCTCGCGTGGACGTCCAAGGCTCAGTCGCCCCCGCCTTCGAGCCCGTCAGGGAAGCCTTCCTCCGCAACTTCCACACCCGCGGCGACTGCGGGGCCGCCGTCGCCGTCTACCTCCACGGCCGCAAGGTCGCCGACCTCTGGGGCGGCACCCGCGACGTCGACGGCGGCGTCCCCTGGGCCCTCGACACCGCCCAGGTCGTCCGCTCCGCCGGCAAGGGCATAGCCGCGGCCGTTCCGCTGCTCCTCCACCAGCGGGGGCAGATCGACCTCGACGCGCCGGTGAGCACGTACTGGCCCGAGTTCAAGGCCGCGGGCAAGGAGCGGGTCCTCGTACGTCACCTGCTCTCGCACCGGGCGGGGCTCCCGGTGCTGGACCGGCCGCTGACCGCCGCCGAGGCCTGCGACGGCGAGTCCGGGGCGCGGGCGGTCGCCGCCCAGGCCCCGGTGTGGGAGCCCGGCGCCGACCACGGGTACCACGCGCAGACGTACAGCTTCCTCGTCGCCGAGCTGGTCCGCCGGGTCACCGGGCGCACCATCGGCCGCTGGGTGGCGGAGGAGATCGCCCGTCCGCTCGGGCTCGACTTCTGGATCGGGCTGCCGAGGGAGGAGGCCCACCGGGTAGGCCGGCTCGGGCCCGTCGAGGAGCCGCCGTCCGCCTCCGGCCTCAGGCTCCGCCCCAAGCGGGCCGTCAGCGAGGCGTACGCCGACCCCCGTTCCCTCACCCGGCGTGCCTTCGGGGCCATCGACCCGCTCCCGGACGAGAACGACCCCGCCTACCGCGCCGCCGAACTCCCCGCCTCCGGCGCCATCTCCACCGCCCGCGCCCTCGCCCGCTGCTACGCGGCGATGATCGGCCCCGTCGACGACGGACCCCGGCTCTTCGCCCCGGCGACGCTCACCCTCGCCCGTACCGAGGAATCCGCGGGTCCGGACCGCGTGCTGGTCGTCAACACCCGCTTCGGCCTGGGCTTCATGTTGCACGGGTCGGCCTCCCCGCTGCTGGGCCCCGGCTCGTTCGGGCACCCCGGCCGGGGCGGCTCGCTCGGCTTCGCCGACCCGGAGTCGGGCATCGCCCTCGGTTACGTCACCAACGGCCTCCGCAAGGGCGTCACCGCCGACCCGCGCGCGCTCGCGCTGATCGCGGCGGTCAAGGAGAGCCTGGCGCGGGGATGAACGCCGCAGGGGCCGCCCCGAGGGACGGCCCCTGCCCGTGTCCGTACCGGAACTGCCGGGGCCGCCCCGGAAGGCCGGCCCCTGCCCGTGTCCGTACCGGAACTACCGCTTGAAGCCGTAGTCCATGATCTTCTTGGCGTCCGCCGTCCGGTTCGCCTCGTTGGTGGAGGCCAGCACCGCGCCGACGACCGTCCGCTTGCCGCGCGTCGCCGCGAAGACCAGGCAGTACTTCGCCTGCTGGCCGGAACCCGTCTTCACGCCGATCGCACCGTTGTAGCTGCCCAGCAGCTTGTTGGTGTTGGTCCACTGCATGGTGCGGTAGCCACCGTTCTTGGTGGTGGTCCGCTGCGAGGTGGACTTCGTCTTCACGATCGCCCGGAAGCTGCCGTTCTTCAGCGCCGCCGTGGCGAGCTTCGCGAGGTCGCGCGGGGTCGAGTAGTTGGACCCGTTGCTGATGCCGTCGAAGGAGTCGAACCTGGTGTTCTTCATCCCCAGGTTCTTCGCGGTCGTGTTCATCTTCCCGATGAACGACTTCACCCGCGCGTCCCGCGTCGAGCCCGAGCCGAACTTGTCGGCCAGCGCGTACGCCGCGTCGCAGCCCGACGGCAGCATCAATCCGTACAGCAGCGTGCGCACGGACACCTTGTCGCCGACGATCAGCCGCGCCGACGAGGCGCCCTTGCGGACGATGTAGTCGCTGTACGCCTTCTGGATCGTGACCTTGGTGTCGAGGTTCAGCCCCTTGGTGGCGAGCACCACCTGAGCGGTCATGATCTTCGTCGTGGAACCGGTGGAGAGCCGGGTGTCGCCGGCCTTCGAGAAGTACGTGCGGCCGGACGCGCTGTCCATCAGGAAGCCGCCCTTGGCGACGATCGACGGCACCTTGGGGGCCGCGGCCGGTGCGGCCTGCGCGGCGGGTGCGACGAGCGCGCCGGCGGTCATGACCGAACCGGCGGTGACGAGAGTCGCCGTTATGCGACAGATCGCCTTGATTCCAGTTTTCACCGTGAATGCTCCAAATGCCCTGAAAGGGGGGCCGTATGAGGGGGCCGCCTGCACGTGTGACGCCGGTGAAGGGCAAATGGATGTGGTGCGACCGCAGTCTTTACCAAACCTCAACCTGAACGGCCCACATCCGGGAACGGCGCCCCCTGCGGCGCCTCCCGGGAGCCGTCGCCGGGTCCCGCCGGTCAACTGGTGTGCAGCATCAGGCCGATGCCCACCACCATCAGGCCCGCCGCCGCGATCCGGGGGCCGCCGAACCGTTCCTTCAGGAAGATGGCGCCGATCGCCGCGCCCACGATGATGCTCGACTCGCGCAGCGCGGCGATCGGAGCGAGCGGCGCGCGGGTCTGGGCCCACAGGACCAGGCCGTACGCCGCGACCGACAGGGCCGCGCCCGCGAAGCCGCGGACCGCGTACGGGCGCACCTGGGCGGCGAGCCGGCCGCGCCGCCGGTACAGCGCGTACACCGGGATCGCGATGCCCTCCAGGACCATCAGCCAGGCGACGTAACCGAGCGAGGTGCCCGAGGCGCGCACGCCCAGGCCGTCGACCGTGGTGTAGAGCGCGATCGCGAGACCCGTGGCCAACGCCGCCCCGATCGCCGCCCACTGGGGCTTCCTGCCCGAGCCCCGGATGCCCCACAGCGCCACGCCCACCAGGCCCGTGCAGGCCACCGCCACGCCAGCGAGCTGCCACCCGGTGGGGATCTCGTCGGCGAAGACCGCCGCGAGCGCGGTCACCGCGAGCGGCGCCGTACCGCGCGCGATCGGGTACATCTGCCCGAAGTCGCCCAGCGTGAACGAGCGCATGAGCAGCAGCATGTACGCGACGTGCAGGGCGGCGGAGAGGGCCAGGAACGGCCACGCCGCGGCGGCGGGGAAGGGCACGAACGCGGCCATCACCAGGCCGATGAGCAGGCCGCCGCCGGAGATCAGCGTGAAGGAGACGAGCTGGTCCTTGATGTGGTGCGCGATGGCGTTCCAGCTCGCGTGCGTGACGGCGGCGAGCAGGACGGCGGATATGACGAGCGGGGTCACGACGCGGTTTCCTCGCGTACGTCGACGAGTTCCGCCCCCGCGTGGGCGATCAGGTCCTTCGGGGCCATGGGGAAGACGGAGTGCGGGGTTCCGGCGGCCGCCCAGACCAGGGGGTGGGTGAGCAGGCCCCGGTCGGCGAGGACGGTGGTGCGGGTGCGGTGGCCGAAGGGGGGCACGCCGCCGATCGCGTAGCCGGTGGTGGCGCGCACCAGGTCGGCGTCGGCGCGCTTGACCGCGGTCGCGCCGAGTTCGGCACGCACGAGATCCAGGTCGACCCGCGAGGAGCCGTCCATCAGGACCAGGACCGGTGCGCCGTCCGCCGCGAAGACCAGGGACTTGACGATCTCGCTGGTGTCGCAGCCGATGGCGGCGGCGGCCTCAGCGGCCGTGCGGGTGGCGTCCGGGAAGCGGCGCACCTCGGCTTCCAGGCCGGCGAGCCCCATCTCCCGGAGGGCTTCGGCGAACAGCGGGTGAACGGGAGGCGTTGGTGAAGTGCTCATGGCCCGCACGCTACTGCTGCGCGTGCGGGCCGGGCGAGTGCGTTCCGAGGGGTGGCCCGGGGGGTGGCCGGAGCGCGGCCGGGGGTGATGAGCCGGTATGTCGCGGGGTCTCAGCGGGCGTTGAGGACGCTCGCGACGATCGGGCCGGCGGCGTCGCCGCCGTGGCCGCCCTTGAGGACCATGGCCGCCGCCGTCAGGTCACCCGCGTAACCCGTGAACCAACTGTCGGACGCCTCCTGCCCGTCGAGCTCGGCGGAACCGGTCTTCGCTCCCTTGTCGCCGCCGACGGAGGCCATCGCCTTGGCGGCCGTGCCGGAGGTCGCGGTCAGGCGCATCATCGAGCGGATGCCCTGGACGGTGGCGGCGGAGAGGCTGGAGGGAGCCTTCGCGAAGGGGCGGCCGTCGAGGTCGGCGGGGACCACGTACGGCTGGCGGAAGGTGCCGGTGGTGGCGGTCGCGGTGATGGAGGCGATGTTCAGCGGGTTGAACTGGGTCTGGCCCTGGCCGATGTACTGGGCCGCGGCCTCGCCGCCCTGGCCGGCCGGGATCTTGCCGTCGAAGGTGCTGATGCCGGTCTGCCACTCGGGGCCGATGCCGAAGTGGGACGCGGCGAAGGCGGGCAGCGCGCCGTCGTCGCCGACCTTGCGGATCTGCTTGATGAAGGCGCTGTTGCAGGAGACGGCGAAGGCCCGGGAGAAGGGGATGTTCCCGTAACCCTTGTGGTTGAGGTTGTTGATCTTGCGGCCTTCGTACGTCACGTCCGGGGGGCATTCGACGGTCGTGCCCGGGTTCAGGACGCCCTTCTCCAGGAACATCGCGGCGGTCATGACCTTGAGCGTGGAGCCGGGGGCCTTGGTGCCGCTGACGGCCGGGCTGAACGCCGATGCGGGATTGCTCGCGATCGCCCGGATCGCGCCGCTCTGGCGGCTGAGCGCGACGACCGAGCCCCCCTCGAACCGCTTGACCGCCTTCTCCGCCGCCGCCTGCACCCCCGCGTCCAGGGTCGTCCTGAGCTTGCCCGGAACGCCCTTGGAGAGCGTGAGGAGAGTGCGGGTCGGCTGGTCGGCCTCGGCGGGCTCGATGAACAGCTCGACCCCCGGCTTGCCGTCGGCCTTCTCGCCGTACTTCTTGCGGAGCTGGTCCAGGACCGGGCCGAGGGAGGGGTGGTCCTCCCGGGTCAGCACCTTGCCGTTGCGGTCGACGGCCTCGATGGGGGGCGCCGACGCCGTGCCCGTCTTGAGCGTCTCGCCCTTCCTCAGCTCGGGGTGGACGACCGTCGGCTGCCAGTCGACGAGTGCCTTGCCGGTCGTCCTGCCGCGTACGACGGTCAGCGAGCTCTCGTACGAGAGGGGCTTGGCGGCGTCCTCAGTGCCCACCTTGCCGGTGACGGTGAAGGGGACCTTCGTGCCGACCGCCGTGCCGGGGGTGATCTTCAGGCCCGATATGTGGGCCTCGTCGGCGTACGAGGCGAGGACGGCGGTGGCGTCGGCCGCGTTGTTGGTGAGCTGCGCGGCGGTCCCGGGCTCGCCCTTGGCCCAGGCGGCGAAGAAGGCATCGGAGGCGGACCGGACCTCTTCGGGGGCCGGGGGACCGGTTCTGACGGGCGCGTTCTGGGTGTTGATCCCGCCCTGCCCCGAGCCGCCGGGGCCGCTGCCGCCGGTGAGGCCGGTGTACAGGTTGTAACCGCCGTAGCCGACACCACCGGCGACCAGGACGAACGCGCCGCCGACGACGGCGACCTTGGCTCCGCTGCGCATGACGCGGTCCTCTCCCAGGAGCTCGCCGGGAGCGCGGAATGCTGCCCGGAGTTGTCGGGGAGTGACTCTACGGGGTCGGGGTGACAGGAGTGCTACTGCGTTACGGGACTGGTACAGGGGTGCGACAACGGCCGGCGCAAGGGCCCCTGCGCCCCGGCCCGGGGCAGCTCGTCCGGGTCGAGCGTGCGGGTGCGGCCGTCGGCCAACTCGATGGGCAGCTCGCCCGTGCCGTACGAGTGGCGGTCAGCGGCGTGGTAGCCGGGTGCGGACGACGGCCTTAGCGGCGTACGGGTCGACCACCACGCAGACCGGGATGCCGCAGCGCCCGTACTCGGCGGTGCGTTCGTCGTAGTCCTTGCGCGCCGAAGGGACTGGGACGACCTCGGCGATCAGGAGTCGTGCTGGAATGCTCCTCGCTCCGCGGAGTCGTGATCACCTCTCCGCCCATGCCGAAGAAGACCGTGTGCCCGGCGGGGAACTGGGTGTGCATGATCGCTTCGACGCTCATCGGTGACTCCTTCCCGGGTCTCTCGGAATGAATACGGTCGGTGACGTGCGGGGGCCGATCGCCGCCCGCCGTCAGATCCACGTGTCGAGCCACATCCGCTGCCGCCACTCGTCGATGGGGATCGTCTGGCCCGTGTAGATCGGCCAGAAATAAATGAAGTTCCAGGCGATGAGGAGCACCAGGACCCCGACCCCGATCGCCCCCGTCGCCCGGCGTCGCTCGTCCGCGCCCGGCCGGCCCAGCACCGCCCCCATCAGCATCGCCACCGCCAGGCACAGGAAGGGGACGAACACGACCGCGTAGAAGTAGAAGATCGTCCGTTCCTGGTAGAGGAACCAGGGCAGCCAGCCCGCCGCCACCCCGGCCAGGATCGCCCCCGCCCGCCAGTCGCGGCGGAAGAACCAGCGCCACAGGACGTACAGCAGCGCGAAGGCCGCCGCCCACCACAGGAGGGGGGTGCCCAGGGCCAGTACCTCGCTCGCGCACTTCTCCGTCTCCGTGCGCGGGCAGCCCGCGGCGCCCGGCTTCGGGGACTCGTAGTAGTACGAGACCGGACGGCCGGCCAGGATCCACGACCAGGGGTTGGACTGGTAGGTGTGGCCCGAGGTCAGCCCGATGTGGAAGGTGTAGACCTCGCTCTCGTAGTGCCACAGGCTGCGCAGCCACTCCGGCACCCACGTCATGTCGAACCGGGGGAGCGGGATCGGCCCGATGTGGTCGGGGGACAGGCCGGCCCGGCCCTTCGCCCAGTCCCGGAAGTACCCCTTCGAGGTGAGGATCCAGCCCGTCCAGGAGGCGATGTACGTCAGCACCGCCACCGGGACGGTCGAGACGAAGGCCGGGAGCACGTCCCGCTTCAGGACCGCCGCGTACGGGCGGCGGGCCCCCGCGGTACGGCGCGCGGCCACGTCCCACAGGACGGTGAGGAGGCAGAAGGCGACCAGCGTGTAGAGGCCGCTCCACTTCGTCGCGAAGCCCAGGCCCAGGCACAGTCCGGCCGCCAGCCGCCACGGGCGCGGGCCCAGCCGCAGCCGGGAGGCCACCTCCGACGACGGGCGCAGGACGCCGTCCGCGTCCACCGGCAGCGCCTCGGCCAGTCGCCGGCGGCTGCGGTCGCGGTCGACCAGCAGGCAGCCGAACGCCGCCAGCACGAAGAACATCAGCACCTGGTCGAGCAGCGCGGTGCGGCTCATCACGAAGTGCAGGCCGTCGACGGTCAGCAGCAGGCCCGCCAGGCAGCCCAGGAAGGTCGAGCGGAACAGGCGGCGGCCGATGCGGCACAGGAGCAGGACGGAGAGCGTGCCGAGCACCGCCACCGCGAAGCGCCAGCCGAAGGGGGAGAAGCCGAAGAGCTGTTCACCCCAGCCGATCAGCCACTTGCCCACCGGGGGGTGGACGACGTAACCGGGGTCGGTGGGGATCGGAACCGCGTCGGGAGACGACAGAACCGATTTGTCGACGCCCTTGGGCCAGCTTCCCTCATAGCCCTGGTGGACCAGCGCCCACGCGTCCTTCGCGTAGTACGTCTCGTCGAATATCACCGCCTTTGGGTTGCCGAGGTTCCAGAACCGCAGCACGCCCGCGAGGAGGGTGACCAGCAGCGGGCCGACCCACGGCAGCGTGCGCCGTACAGCGTAGAAGACGGCCGGGGAGACCCGCAGGAACTGCCAGACGTGCGCGCGGTAGGGCATGACGGCGTACGGCGGCACCAGGCGTTCGCGCAGCCCCGTCGTGGTCCGGGGCGCGTAGCCGAACCGGCGCAGCCTTCGCTGCCAGGAGGGCGGCTCCTCGTGCGGGGCCCGTCCGTGCTGGGCTGGGGGCGCAGTACTCGTCACCGCGCCATCGTAGGTAACGGGGCTGTGCGCGTCGCCTGTCAGGCCGGGCGCGGTGCGGGCGGGTCGGCGGGCAGACGCACGCCGGGCACCGCCGGGGGCGGGCCCTGGGAGGATGGGGGCGTGACTGGATCGACTGCACCCCACGCGTCCGCCGCCCCCGCCCCCGCGTCCGCCTCCTCCGCCGGGGTGCTCGTCCTCGCGGGGACGCCCATCGGCGACGTCTCCGACGCCCCGCCCCGGCTGGCCGAGGAGCTGACGGCCGCCGACGTGATCGCCGCCGAGGACACCCGGCGGCTGCGGCGGCTGACCCAGGCGCTCGGCGTGTTCACCACCGGGCGGGTCGTGTCGTACTTCGAGGGCAACGAGTCGGCGCGCACGCCCGAGCTGGTCGAGGCCCTGGAGGGCGGCGCGCGCGTGCTGCTGGTGACGGACGCCGGCATGCCGTCGGTGTCCGACCCCGGGTACCGGCTGGTGGCGGCCGCCGTCGAGAAGGACCTGCGGATCACCGCCGTGCCGGGGCCCTCCGCCGTGCTCACCGCGCTCGCGCTGTCCGGGCTGCCGGTCGACCGGTTCTGCTTCGAGGGGTTCCTGCCGAGGAAGGCGGGCGAGCGGCTGGGCAAGCTGCGGGAGGTCGCCGACGAGCGGCGCACCCTCGTGTACTTCGAGGCCCCGCACCGGCTCGACGACACCCTCGCCGCGATGGCCGAGGTGTTCGGCGAGGGCCGGCGGGCCGCCGTCTGCCGCGAGCTGACCAAGACGTACGAGGAGGTCAGGCGCGGGCCGCTCAAGGAGCTCGCGGAGTGGGCCGCGGAGGGGGTGCGCGGCGAGATCACCGTCGTCGTGGAGGGCGCGCCCGAGGCGGGTCCGGCCGAGCTGGACGCCGGGGAGCTGGTGCGCCGGGTGCAGGTGCGCGAGGAGGCGGGGGAGCGGCGCAAGGAGGCCATCGCCGCCGTTGCGGCCGAGGCGGGACTGCCCAAGCGGGAGGTGTTCGATGCGGTCGTCGCGGCAAAGAACGCGGCTCGTTCGCAGGCCGCGGGGGCGGGCGAAGGCAAAGGAAAGCCCTGAAAGGCAAAGCGAATCCCGTGCATAAGCCAACTTTCTCGGGCGGACGCCAAATGCTCTCCACGTTTTGACAGGTCTGTCGCGCTTGTGCCCGAAAAGGCGTCCACTGGAGGTGAGTGGAAAGGAGCTGGCATGAGCGAGATCGCGCAGGGCGCAGCCGGCAGCAGCACGGCGCAGGGCACCATGCAGGGCACCGCACGGGGCACGACGCACGACGCGGCACATGGGGCGGTCCGGGAGGCGTACGCCTTCGCCTGCATGAAGTGCGGGCACGGCTGGGAGCAGGCGTACGAGATAGAGCACCACACGGACGGCTCCGGTCACCCCTTCGTCGTCTACCGCGCCGACGGGGAGCGCGTGCCCTCCCCGCTGTCCCGCCCCTCCTGCCTCAACTGCGGCGGCACCGTGGTGCGCATCATGCGTTCCGGCCAGGTGTCCTCGGTCCAGGACCTCCAGCGGCGCAACGCGGAGACGGTCTCCGCCGCCGGACCCGTTCCCGCGGAGTCCGCGGCCGCCGGCGCGCCCCAGCCGCGCGAGCCGCACCACTGGCACCTCGCCGACCTGCTGCACCCCTTCCACCGCAAGCAGCCGTAACGGACGCACGGGCCGGGGCCGGGCGGCGCTTTCGTAGGATCGACCGCATGAGCCCCCGCCCTGTCGGCGACAATGTCGACAAGAAGACAGCACCGCCCGCACCCGAGCCCCTCCGCGTGCCGGTCGCCGACTCGCACACCCACCTGGACATGCAGGACACCACCGTCGAGCAGGCCCTCGCCACGGCCGCCTCCGTCGGAGTGACCACCCTGGTGCAGGTGGGCTGCGACGTGAAGGGCTCCCAGTGGGCCGCCGAGACCGCGGCGGCGTACGACGACATCCACGCAGCCGTCGCCCTGCACCCCAACGAGGCCCCGCGCATCGTCCTCGGCGACCCCGACGGCTGGTCCCGCCAGGGGGCCCGCCCCGGCGGCGGCGAGGCCGCCCTCGACGACGCGCTCGCCGAGATCGACCGGCTCGCCGCCCTCCCGCACGTACTGGGCGTCGGCGAGACCGGCCTCGACTTCTTCCGTACGGGACCGGAGGGCAAGGCCGCGCAGGAGCGTTCCTTCCGCGCCCACATCGAGATGGCCAAGCGGCACGGCAAGGCCCTGGTCATCCACGACCGGGACGCCCACGCGGACGTCCTGCGGGTCCTGGACGAGGAGGGCGCCCCCGAGCGCACCGTCTTCCACTGCTACTCGGGCGACGCCGACATGGCACGGATCTGCGCGGCCGAGGGCTACTACCTGTCCTTCGCCGGCACCGTCACCTTCAAGAACGCCCAGCCGCTGCGCGACGCGCTCGCCGTCGCCCCCCTGGACCGGGTGCTGGTCGAGACCGACGCGCCGTTCCTGACCCCCGCCCCCTACCGCGGGCGGCCCAACGCCCCGTACCTGATCCCGATCACGGTGCGCGCGATGGCCGCCGTCAAGGGCGTCGACGAGGACGCCATGGCGACCGCGATCGCCGCCAACACGGCACGCGCGTTCGGCTACTGAGCCCGGGCTCCGCCCGCTTCGCACGGGAGTTCGTCGCGCGACCCTGCGTAGCCGCGCCGCTTTGGAGAGTGACGGCCGCTCCGCTAGTGTCCCGGCCCGCAGCAGTGGCAGGCCGGGACACCGGTCTGCCCGTCGGGCGGATTCGCGCGGACCGGGAGCGACGTGAGCAATACGCAGGGTGGTGCGCTGTCGTACGAGGCGCAGTACGGGACGTCGTACGAGCCGCAGCCGTACGCCGCCGGGTACGACGGGGCGGCGTACGGGACTGGGCCGTTCGGGGGGCCCGGGTACGGGGAGGCTTCGTACGCGGCGGCTTCGTATACGGCGGCCTCTTATACGGCGTACGACGCCGGTCGGCAGGGTGCGGAAAACGGGTACGACACCGGGCAGCAGGACTCAGCAGTCGCCTCTGACGCGCACGCCGTGCACGACCCGCACGACCCGTACGGACGTCATGCGACCGCCGTGCACGACCCGCACGACCCGTACGGACATCACGCCACCGCCGTGCGGAACCCGTACGCCGTATACCCGCCAGAGACGCCGGGTGCGTACGACACGTACACGGCGCAGTACGCCGGCAACCCCGCCCCCGCGTCCGGCCCCGCACTCGGCCTCTACGACCTCGCCCCGTCCGCCGTCGCCACCGACGAGCCGCTCCTGCCACGGCAGCACCCCCTGCCCGCCGGGCCCCAGGACGGCCGCCCCGGCGGCGACAGCGACGGCGACGGCCGGCGGACGGCCCGTCGGCGCAGGGGCGGCACGGCGGCCGTACCGGGGGCGGAGAAGCCCGACACCCTCCGCAAGCTGGTGCCGCAGGCGCTGGTCGTGGCGTTCCTCGCGGGCGGCACCTCCGCCTTCGTCGCCAACGACAAGGCCATCGAGCTGAGCGTCGACGGCGCGCCGCGCACCCTGCACACCTTCGCCGACGACGTCACCGAACTCCTGGAGCAGGAGGGCGTCCACATCGGCGAGCACGACCTGGTGGCCCCCGGCCCCGGGCAGGCGCTCGCCAGCGGCGACGAGGTCGTCGTGCGCTACGGCCGGCCCGTCGTGCTCACCCTCGACGGCCGGCGGCGGCAGGTGTGGACGACGGCGCAGACCGTCGGCGGGGCCCTCAAGCAGTTCGGGGTGCGGGCGGAGGGCGCCTACCTGTCGGCGTCCCGGTCGTCGGCCATCGGCCGCAAGGGCCTCACGCTCGACGTCCGCACGGAACGGACCCTGACGGTGATGGCCGACGGACGCGAGCACACCATCCGCACCAACGCGGCCACCGTCGAGGAGGCGGTCGGCGAGGCCGGGATCACCCTGGGCGCGGAGGACACCCTGTCCGTCCCCCTGGACAGCTTCCCCCGCGACGGGCAGACCGTCACCGTCATGCGGATCACCGGCAGCAAGGAGGTCCGCGAGGAGCCCATCGACTTCAGGGTGATCCGCAGGAACGACGCCTCGCTCTTCAAGGGCACCGAGGAGGTCGAGCGGGCCGGGGTGAAGGGGTCGCGCCGGGTCACGTACGTCCTGAGGACGGTCAACGGGGTCAAGCAGAAGCCGAAGAGGCTCTCGGAGGAAATCGCCCGGGAGCCCGTCGACCAGGTGATCCGGGTCGGCACCAAGACGATGCCGTCGTCGGTGGCGGGCGCGGACGGGCTCAACTGGGACGGGCTGGCGCAGTGCGAGTCGGGCGGACGGGCGAACGCCACCGACCCGACCGGGACGTACGGCGGGCTGTACCAGTTCGACCGCCAGACGTGGCAGTCCCTGGGCGGAACGGGTGCCGCGCACGAGGCTCCGGCGGCCGAACAGACCTTCCGCGCGAAGAAGCTCTACGTCCAGCGGGGCGCGAGCCCCTGGCCGCACTGCGGCCGCAGGCTGTAGCGGACCGGCGGGGGCCGTCCCGGGCGGCCGGCCCCTTTACGCTGGTGCGGTGAGCACCCCTGAACCCCCCGCGCCCCCGGAGCACGCCCTCCTCGGGCCCGCAGACATTCGCGAGCTGGCCGAAGTCCTCGGCGTGCGCCCCACCAAGCAGCGCGGGCAGAACTTCGTCATCGACGCCAACACCGTCCGCCGCATCGTCCGCACCGCCGAGGTGCGTCCCGACGACGTCGTGGTCGAGGTCGGGCCGGGGCTCGGTTCGCTGACGCTCGCCCTGCTTGAGGCGGCCGACCGGGTCGTCGCCGTCGAGATCGACGACGTGCTTGCGGCGGCGCTGCCGAGCACCGTCCGGGCGCGGATGCCGGAGCGGGCCGGCCGGTTCGACCTCGTGCACTCGGACGCCATGCTCGTCGAGAAGCTCCCCGCCGAGCCGACCGCGCTGGTCGCCAACCTCCCGTACAACGTGGCCGTGCCCGTCCTGCTGCACATGCTGGAGCACTTCCCCACCATCGAGCGCACGCTCGTCATGGTGCAGGCGGAGGTCGCCGACCGGCTCGCCGCCAGGCCGGGCAACAAGGTGTACGGGGTGCCGTCCGTCAAGGCCAACTGGTACGCGGACGTCAAGCGTGCCGGGTCGATCGGGCGGAACGTGTTCTGGCCCGCGCCGAACGTCGACTCCGGGCTGGTGTCGCTGGTGAAGCGGGCGCAGCCGGTCGCGACGACCGCCACCCGGCGGGAGGTGTTCGCGGTCGTCGACGCCGCCTTCGCCCAGCGGCGCAAGACGCTGCGCGCCGCGCTCGCCGGCTGGGCCGGGTCGCCCGCCGCCGCCGAGGCTGCGCTCGTCGCCGCCGGGATCTCGCCGCAGGCGCGCGGCGAGGCGCTGACGGTGGAGGAGTTCGCGCGGATCGCGGAGGCCAAGGCATGACGGTCACCGTGCGGGTGCCCGCCAAGGTGAACGTGCAACTGGCCGTCGGCGGCGTGCGGGGCGACGGCTTCCATCCGCTCGCGAACGTGTTCCTCGCCGTGGGGCTGTACGACGAGGTGACGGCGGCCCCGGCGCGGGAACTGCGCGTCACGTGCAGCGGACCCGGTTCGCAGTACGTGCCGCTCGACCGGACGAACCTCGCCGCCCGGGCCGCGATCGCCCTCGCCGAGCTGCACGGCCTCGCCCCCGACGTGCACCTGCACATCGACAAGGACATCCCCGTCGCGGGCGGCATGGCGGGCGGCAGCGCGGACGCGGCGGGCGCGCTGCTGGCGTGCGACGTGCTGTGGGGGACGAGAACGCCGCGCGAACAGCTCCTGGCGATCTGCGCCGGGCTGGGGAGCGACGTGCCCTTCTCGTACGTCGGCGGAGCGGCCCTCGGCGTCGGGCGGGGCGAACAGCTCACGCCGCTGGAGGTGGGCGGGGAGTTCCACTGGGTGTTCGCGGTCGCGGACGGCGGATTGTCGACACCGGCCGTGTACGGGGAGTTCGACCGGCTCACCGCCGGGACCGAGGTCCCGGAGCCGGCGGCCTCCGCGGCCCTGCTGACGGCGCTCCGCACCGGCGACACGGCCGCGCTCGCGGCGGGCCTGAGCAACGACCTCCAGGCCGCGGCCCTCTCCCTGCGCCCCTCCCTCGCCGAGACCCTCGCGCAGGGGACGCGGGCCGGGGCCCTGGCCGCACTGGTGTCCGGCTCCGGGCCGACGACCGCCTTCCTGGCGAAGGACGCCGAGGGCGCGCACCGCGTCGCGCAGGCGCTGCTGGCGTCGGGGACGTGCGTGGCCGCCCGGGTGGCGGTGGCGCCGGCGCCGGGCGCCGTGGTGCTCTAGCGCTCGTGGGAGCCCCTGGGGAGCGGGGCGGGGGCTTCGCGGCCCCCGCCCCGGACCGGGCCGGTGGGGGTCAGTGCCGGCCCGCGTTCCTGCGTCGTACGCCGTACACCGCGCCGGCCGCCGCGAGCGCCGTCGCGGCGCTGAGGCCGAGCAGGGCGCCGGTCGCGCCGTCGTCCCGGTCGGCGACCTCCGCGCCCGCCTTGACCGCGCCGGACGGCGTCGCCCGGTCCGGCTGCGTCGGCTTGCCCGGCTTGGTGGTCTCGCCCGGGACGACCGGGGCGACGGGAGCGGTCGGCTCGGCCGTGCCCGTGGCGCTCTCGCTCGGGCTTGCCGAAGCCGAAGCAGACGCCGAAGCCGACGTGGACTCGGAGGCAGACGCCGAGGCGGACTCGGAAGCCGAAGCCGAAGCCGAAGCCGAAGCCGAAGCCGATGCCGACGCGGAGGCCGACGCCGACGCCGCGTCCGAGGGCGAGGCGCTCGCCTCGGCGGAGGGGGAGTCGCCGGCGTCCGGTACGGCGGCGGCCGCGGCGAGGGCCCTGCCGTCCGGGCCGACCAGGCTCCAGACCTTGCCGTCGGGGCCCTTGACGCCGTTGCCCTTGGTGTCGCCGGGTTTGGCGTCGTCCTTGAAGTAGTACAGCGGCTTCTCGTCCAGCACGACCTGCTTCTTGTCGCTGCCCGCGAGGTCGATCTGGTTCGTCTCCCCGGTGACGTCCGACGACTTGGTCGGGTAACCGGTCGCGGCGGGCCAGGTCTTGGCGCAGTCGCCGGTGCAGTGGGACTTGTCCTTCTCGTCGCCCGCCCAGGCGTAGAGGGCGTTGCCGTCCTTGTCCGCGAGGGCCTTGCCCTCGGAGGTGTCGATGACGGTCAGTTCACCGGGGTCGGTGGGGGAGTCGAGCGCGTACGCGGCCCCGCCGCCCGCGCCGAGGGCCAGCAGCAGGGCTGCGGCGGCGGTGGCGGCGGCGGTACGGGATGTGGAGGTGGAGGTGTGCATGACGTCCTGCCTCTGGGTCGGTACCGGGGGTACGGAACCAGCAGAACGCCGGCGGGCGGCTCCGGCCTGCCGGGGAGCCTTCGATACGCCCGTTCGGGTGTCCCTGTCCGGCACTCCCGCCCCCGCTCCCCGCGCCGCCGCCACAGCCCCCCGGGCGCCCTCCGCCCCCGCCCGGCCACGGCCTCCGCCCCCGCTCCCCGGGGCACCTCCCCGTGCCGACTAGGCTGGGAGGTCTATCCGTCCCCGCCCCCTGGAGCACCCACTCATGGCCGTCAACCTGGTCAATGTCGAGGCAGTCAGCAAGGTGTACGGCACCCGCGCCCTGCTCGACGGCGTCTCCCTCGGCGTCTCGGAGGGCGACCGGATCGGCGTCGTCGGCCGCAACGGCGACGGCAAGACCACCCTGATCCGCATGCTCGCCCAGTTGGAGGAGGCCGACTCCGGCCGCGTCACCCACGTCGGCGGCCTGCGGCTGGGCGTGCTCACCCAGCACGACTCCCTGGACCCCGCCGCCACCGTCCGCCACGAGGTCATCGGCGACATGGCCGACCACGAGTGGGCGGGCAGCGCCAAGATCCGCGACGTACTGACCGGACTCTTCGGCGGTCTCGACCTCCCCGGCTTCGGGCAGGGCCTGGACACCGTCATCGGTCCGCTGTCCGGCGGCGAGCGCCGGCGCATCGCGCTCGCGAAGCTGCTCATCGCCGACCAGGACCTCATCGTCCTCGACGAGCCCACCAACCACCTCGACGTCGAGGGCATCAGCTGGCTCGCCAAGCACCTCCAGTCGCGCCGGTCCGCGCTCGTCTGCGTGACCCACGACCGCTGGTTCCTCGACCAGGTGTGCACCCGCATGTGGGACGTGCAGCGGGGGGCCGTCCACGAGTACGAGGGCGGCTACAGCGACTACGTCTTCGCCCGCGCCGAGCGCGAGCGCATCGCCGCCACCGAGGAGACGAAGCGACAGAACCTGATGCGCAAGGAGCTGGCCTGGCTGCGGCGCGGCGCCCCCGCCCGCACCTCCAAGCCCCGCTACCGCATCGAGGCGGCGAACGAGCTGATCGCCGACGTGCCGCCGCCCCGCGACACCAGCGAGCTGATGAAGTTCGCCAACGCCCGCCTCGGCAAGACCGTCTTCGACCTGGAGGACGTGACGATCCAGGCCGGCCCCAAGGTCCTCCTGAAGCACCTCACCTGGCAGCTCGGCCCCGGCGACCGCGTCGGCCTGGTCGGTGTCAACGGCGCGGGCAAGACCTCCCTGCTGCGCGCCCTCGCCGAGGCCGCCCGCACCCAGGGCGACGCGCAGCCCGCGGCCGGGAGGATCGTCGTCGGCAAGACCGTCAGGCTGGCGTACCTCTCCCAGGAGGTCGGCGAGCTCGACCCGAACCTGCGCGTGCTGGAGGCCGTGCAGAAGGTCCGCGACCGCGTCGACCTCGGCAAGGGCCGGGAGATGACCGCCGGGCAGCTCTGCGAGCAGTTCGGCTTCACCAAGGAGAAGCAGTGGACGCCGGTCGGCGACCTCTCCGGCGGTGAGCGCCGTCGGCTGCAGATCCTGCGCCTCCTCATGGACGAGCCGAACGTCCTCTTCCTCGACGAGCCCACCAACGACCTCGACATCGAGACCCTCACCCAGCTCGAAGACCTCCTCGACGGCTGGCCCGGGTCCATGGTCGTGATCTCGCACGACCGGTTCTTCATCGAGCGCACCACCGACAAGGTGTTCGCGCTGCTCGGCGACGCCACCCTGCGCAACCTGCCGCGCGGCCTCGACGAGTACCTGGAGCGCCGCCGGCAGGTCGTCGCGGCCGCCGTCGCCGCGGCCCCCGCCCCGGTGGCCGCGTCCGCCGCGAAGCCGGAGAAGTCCTCCGGCGACCAGCGGGCCGCCAAGAAGGAACTCCAGCGGATCGAGCGGCAGCTCAGCAAGATGTCCGAGCGGGAGACCGTGCTGCACGCGCAGATCGCCGACAACGCCACCGACTTCGGCAAGGTCGCCGAGCTCGACGCCGAGCTGCGCAAACTGATCGGCGAGCGCGACGAGTTGGAGATGCGCTGGCTGGAGCTGGCCGAGGACGCCTGAGCCGCCGGGTCCGCGGGGTCCCGAAATCTGGCATTCCGTCAGGTGGTTCCGGGGTCCGGGCCGGTCGTAGAGAAGACGTACAGACCTCATAACGAGCGCATCACAGGCCGGTCCTCCCTTGGGAACAGGGGCGGACCGGCCCCTTGTTCGAGGTGACTCCGGTGATAGAAAGAAGCCCCGCTCGACTGTCGTAGATCTACGGGACCCAAGCCCGATTCGCTCCTTTCCGGGGGGTTTGACCGCCCGGAATCGCGGGGGAGACCGACCGGGCGGCGGGACACCCGTGTGAAGAGGTAAGTGCTGATGTCTCAGCCGCCCAACCAGCCGCCGCAGGGGGGCTTCGGCGCACCGCAGGACCCGCAGACCCCGCCCGCCGGGGCTCCGCAGGGCCCGCCTCCGGGACCGCCGTCCGGCGCGCCGCAGCCGCCGCAGGGTCCGCCCCCCGGCGTCCAGCCCGGTTACGGCTACCCGCAGACGCCGCCGCCGGCCGCGGAGAATCCGTACGCGACGCAGCCGACGCAGGGCTACGGCTACCCCGGCCAGCCCGGCCAGCCGAATCCGTACGGCCAGCAGCCCCAGCCCGGCTACGGCTACCCCGGCCAGCCGCCGCAGCAGCCTCCCGGCTACCCGGGCGCGCCCGGTCCGGGCGGCGGCGGTGGCCCGCAGAACAAGCAGAAGCTGATGCTGATCGTCGGCGCGGCCGTGGCCGCCCTGATCGTCATCGCGGGCGGCGTCTACCTGGTCTCCGGGGGCGAGGAGGAACCCGTCGCCAAGCCCACCGGCGCGGCCGACCCCTCCGCCGCCCCCAGCGTCGACAAGGGCGACGGCAAGGGCAACGGCGGCGACGCCCCGGGCCGCGACGGGGGCGCGGACCTCAACGCGGGCCGCCAGCCCGGCGACTCCAAGGTCCTGTGGAACCACGCCAACGACGTCGACCTGCCGAGCGGCGGCGGGAAGGTGATGCCGATGTGGTTCGTCGGCGACACCGTCATCCACACGTACTACAAGAAGATGACGGCGTACGGGGCGGCCGACGGCAAGAAGCGCTGGGAGCTGCCGTTCCCGACCGAGGTGTGCGTCGCGCCGAAGACGGTCGGCAAGGACGACAAGATCGTCATCGGGGTCAAGAAGACCAACGGCGAGAGCGGCGACTGCAACCAGCTCCAGCAGGTCGACCTGAAGACCGGCAAGGCCGGGTGGCGCAAGGAGGTCGCGAAGGAGAACCTCTTCGACGGCGACGTCGAGGACCTCGTGGTCTCCGGCGACACGGTCGTGGCCGAGCGCACCTTCCCCAGCGCCTTCCGGATCAGCGACGGCTCGAAGCTCTTCGGCGACGTGCGGACCGCCGGGTGCCGCAGGGACGGGTTCGCCTCCTCCGCGGCCAAGATGCTCACGGTCGACGCCTGCGGAAAGCCCGACCAGGCCACCTCGCAGCTCAGCGAGATCGACCCGGTCACCGGCAGGACCAAGTGGGCCTGGAAGGTCGATCCGAAGTGGACCATCAAGCGCGTCCTGTCGGTCGACCCGATCGTGCTCTACCTGGAGAAGGGCAAGAAGGAGGCGGGCAACATCTCCTTCATCAAGCCGAACGGGACGCTGGGCGCGCAGCTCGCCGTGGGTGAGGAGCTGCCCGACCTCCAGTGCGGCTGGGCCATCCTGAAGTCCGGCCTCCAGGACTGCTCGGGCGTCGCCGCCGACCAGAACACCCTGTACGTGTCGAGCGAGCCCAAGTCCGGCAGCGGCCTCGGCTCCGGCCGCAGCAACGAGATCCGCGCCTACGACGTCAGCACCGGCAAGCGGAAGTGGACCTCGAAGGGCGACGGCGTCGCGATGACGCCGCTGAAGGTCGAGAACGGCAGCGTCTTCGCGTACACCGAGCCGTCGTACGACAAGGCCGGCGGCCTGGTGAAGGTCCCGGTGGCGGGCGGCAGCCCGGCTCCCGTGCTCAGGCACCCGGCGTCGGTGTCGGCGATCGAGCGGACCATGTTCTCCAAGCGGATCGCCTACGAGGGCGGCCGGCTGTTCATGTCCTCCGACCGGATCTCCGGCAAGGACGACGAGAAGCCGCAGGCCATTCTGGCCTTCGGCAACTGAGCTGCGCGGGGCGGGAGCGCGGCCCCTCGCGGCCGGCCCCGCCCCGCGCCCGTCCCGGCGTCCGAGGGTTCGCGCCCGTCCCGGCGTCCGGGAGCCCGTACCCCTCCCGACGTCCGGGGCCCGCGCCCGCCACGACGTGTGAAGGCCCGCGCGCCTTCGACCTGCCACCCCCCTTCGTCCCCACCGGCCCAGAGGTAGAACCACCATGACGCAACCGCCCAACCAGCCCCCGCAGAACGGGGAGGGGGCACCGCAGCCCTCCCCGTTCGGCAAGTCCCCCGAGCCGGGCCACCGGCCCGCCCCGCAGGACACGCCGCCGCAGTCGCCGCCGCCCACCGTGGCGGAGGGCTTCGGCGCCCCGACCCCGCCGCCCGCGGGCGGTTTCGGTGCCCCCGTCCCGCCGCCGGCCGGCGGCTTCGGCGCACCCACCCCGCCCCCGCCGGGCCAGCAGCCCGGCCAGCCCGCCTACGGCTACCCCCAGTCCCCCGGCCAGCCCCCGCAGGGCGCTCCCGCGCCGCCGCCGGCCGCTCCGGGCCGGCCCCCGCAGGCTCCGCCGGCCGGTTACGGCTACCCGGGACAGCCCGGCCAGCCCCAGCCGAACCCGTACGGCGGCCAGCAGCAGCCCGGCTACGGCTACCCCGGCCAGCAGCCCGGCCAGCCCGCCTCGTACAGCATGCATCCGCCCCAGGGCCCGGCCCCGGGCGCGGTCGTCCAGGGCGGCAGCGGCAACGGCGGCGGCCTGTCCAACCAGCTCAAGATCATCATCGCGGCGGTCGTCGCCGTCGTCGTGATCGTCGCCGTCGGCGTCGTCTACAAGGCCACCAGCGGCGACGAGCCCGAGGACGTCGCGGGCAACTCCACCGGCGGCGGCGGTGCGAAGGGCGGCGACTCCCCCAAGGCCCCGGACGGCGCGGGCAAGGAGCAGGCCCCGCCGGTCACCACGGCGAAGGTCGGCTTCCAGGTCCCGCTGCCGGTCGTCAAGGAGATCACCACCGTCCGCGGCTCCTGGGCGACCGACACGGTGTACGCCAAGAGCGCCGTGGACAGCGTCATCGGGTACGACCCGGTGAACGGCACCGAGAAGTGGAAGCTCCCGCTCGACGGCTCGCCCTGCGGCGGCTCCCTCCAGGTCACCCCGGACAACAAGGCCGCGATCGTCTTCCAGGGCAAGAAGCAGCCCGGCGAGAAGATCGCCTCCTGCACCGAGGTCGGCCTGATCGACCTCAACGCGGGCAAGCTGCTCTGGCAGAAGAGCTTCCCGGAGGGCGACCGCAAGGAGCGCCTGGAGATGGTCACCATCTCCGGCGACACGGTGGCCGCGGCCGGCGTGTCCGGCGGCGGCGGCCTCGCCCTGGCCGACGGCGCGGTGCGGTGGGCCCCCAAGGCCTCCGCCGACCAGTGCAACGACGTCGGCTACGCGGGCGGCGCCAACCTGATCGCGGTCCGCCAGTGCGGCAACTTCGACGACCAGTCGTACCTCATCCAGAACCTCAACACCGCGACCGGTGCGCCGATCAGCACCTTCAAGATGCCGGCGGCGTCCAAGTACGTCTCGGTGGTCTCCACCAAGCCGCTGGTCGTCGGCGCCAACGTCGGTGAGTCGGGCGAGTACAAGACCCGCATGAGCCACCTCTTCTCGATCGACGAGAAGACCGGCAAGCAGCGTGCCCAGATCGGCGTGGACAGCTCGAAGTTCACCATCGAGTGCGACCTGGACGACGTCGGCAACTGCACCAAGATCGCCGTCGGCAACGGCCGCGTCTACCTGTCCACCGTCGAGCACAAGGGCCAGGCCGAGACCGGCCGCACCAACGAGATCGTCTCCTTCGACCTCGCCACCGGCAAGCCCACCACCGACAACTTCGCGTCGGGCGAGCGGTACACGATGGTGCCGCTGCGGATGGACGGCGGAAACCTGCTCGTCTACAAGTTCCCGCCGTACGACAAGGGCGGTCAGGTCGCCAGCATCGACGGCGGCTCCGGCAAGCAGACCGTGCTGCTGGACAACCCGGCCGACCGCGCGGTGCGGGACGCGGAGCAGAGCATGACGATCAAGCTGGAAGAGGTCAAGTTCCACAAGGGCCGCCTGTACATGGGCACCCAACTGATCAGCGCTGACCCGTCGTCGTCCAGGAAGTTCCTGGCGCTGGCCTTCGTGCCGGCGAAGTAGGCGGTGGCAGGAGGGGCGGGGGGGGGCCCACCCCCCCCCCCCCAGCCGCCGACCGGGGCCGGCGGGCCCCCCGCCCAGGGGCGCCCGCCGGGTGCTTACAACGTCACCCCCAACGGGGGC
>NZ_JBIVLB010000001.1:0-142567 GCF_044751045.1 Streptomyces sp. NPDC088745 | reverse complement strand
TTAGCCGCCCGCCCCGGCGTCCCTCCTGTTTTTGGGGGGCGGGGCCGTCGGGGGGGGGTCTTGGGGGGGGGGCGGGGGGGGGGGGGGCCCAACACCCCCCCCCCCCCCTTCCGCCGTCCGGGCCCGGAGGACCGCGCGACCTGCGGCTACCGCGTGATCAGTCCAACTGCACGCCGAACGCGGGCATTTGGCAACTTCGAGTGGCTTCTCGCGGGTAGGGGGCGCGCAACGTCGAACAAGCGTGTAGCTTGCCGGGTCAGGAGGCCGGGGGGCCTGCTTCTGGGGGAAAGTGGGGGTTGTCCGATGGGTGTGCGGCTCATGGTCGTCGACGACCACCGCCTGCTGGCCGAGGCGCTCGCCTCCGCCCTCAAGCTCCGCGGGCACCGCGTGCTCGCCGCCGCCGCGCCCACCGCGGGTGCGGCCGAACTCGTGGTGAGCCGGGCCCCGGAGGTCTGCCTGTTCGGCACGGCGACCCCGGCGGCGCCGGGCGCCTTCGACCCGATCGTACGGATCAGACGCGAGCGCCCCCAGGTCGCGGTGGTCGTCCTCGGACCCGTTCCCAGCCCCCGCGGCATCGCCGCGGCCTTCGCCGCCGGGGCGGCCGGATACGTACGCCACGACGAGCGCATAGAGGGCGTCGAGCGCGCCATGGTGAAGGCGCGGGCGGGGGAGGCGGCGATCGCGCCCGGCCTCCTGCACGGGGCCTTCGCCGAACTGCTCAACCCCGCCGCCCAGCCCGACGACGAGGGGCAGCGGCTGCTGCACCTGCTCACCCCGCGCGAGGTGGAGGTGCTGGTGCGGGTCGCCGACGGGGAGGACACCCGGCTGATCGCGGCGGGCATGGGCATCGCGCCCAGCACCGCGCGCACCCACGTCCAGCGCGTCCTGATGAAGCTCGGCGTCGGGTCCCGGCTGGAGGCGGCGGCGCTCGCGGCCCGCACCGGGCTGCTCGACCGGGCGACCCTGCCGCAGCGGGAGTCCTAGCGGTTCCGTGCCGTCCGCCGGGGCCGCCCGGCCGGGCCCGACGCGCCGACCGACGTGCCCACGGGCGCACTGCATTGACGATGCTGTGCGCCTGTGGTTTGTTGTGTTCGTTTCTGTTGGTGGGTGTGGGTGGATGAGGTGGCAGTGAAGAAGACGTCGACCCGGCTCGCCGACGGGCGGGAACTCCTCTACTACGACACGGCGGACGGCCGCGTCCGCGACGCCGTCGACCGGCGCCCCCTCACCCCCGTCGCCACCGCGTCCGAGATCCGGTACGACGCCCTGCTCGGCGACAGCGTCGCCGTCGCCTCGCACCGCCAGGACCGCACCTATCTGCCGCCCGCCGACGCCTGCCCGCTCTGCCCCACCCGGCCGGGCCACGAGAGCGAGATCCCGGCCGCCGACTACGAGGTCGCCGTCTTCGAGAACCGCTTCCCCTCCCTGGCCGGCGACTCCGGACGCTGCGAGGTGGTCTGCTTCACCTCCGACCACGACGCCTCCTTCGCCGACCTCACCGAGGAACAGGCCGCCCTCGTCGTCGAGGCCTGGACGGACCGTACGGCCGAACTCGCCCGACTCCCCGCCGTGGAACAGGTGTTCTGCTTCGAGAACCGGGGCGCCGAGATCGGCGTCACCCTCGGCCACCCGCACGGCCAGATCTACGGCTACCCCTACGTCACCCCGCGCACCTCCCTGATGCTCCGCTCCCTCGCGGCGCACGCCGAGCGCACCCCGGGCGCCAACCTCTTCGACGACGTGGTCGCCCGTGAACGCGCCGACGGCCGCCGCGTCGTCCTTGCGGGTGAACACTGGGTCGCCTTCGTCCCGTACGCCGCGCACTGGCCGTACGAAGTCCACCTCTACCCGCTGCGCCGGGTCCCCGACCTCCGCTCCCTGGACGACGCCGCCCGCGCCGAACTCCCGTCCTTCTACCTGGAGTTGCTGCGCCGCTTCGACCGCATCTTCGGCCCCGGCCAGCCTCCGACGCCGTACATCTCGGCCTGGCACCAGGCCCCCTTCCGGCACCCCCTGCGCGCGGACTTCGCCCTGCACCTGGAGCTGTTCACCGTGCGGCGCACCACCGGCAAGCTGAAGGTCCTCGCGGGCTCCGAATCCGGAATGGGTGCTTTCATCAACGACGTGTCGCCGGAGAGCGCGGCGCAGCGGATCCGAGAGGTGGCGAGCTGAGTGAAGTACCTGGTGACCGGGGGCGCCGGATACGTCGGAAGCGTGGTGGCGGCCCACCTGCTGGAGGCCGGCCACGAGGTGACCGTCCTGGACGACCTCTCGACCGGTTTCCGCGCGGGCGTCCCCGCCGGTGTGCGGTTCGTCGAGGGCCGCGTCCAGGACGCGGGGCGGGTGCTGGACGCCTCCTACGACGGGGTCCTGCACTTCGCCGCGTTCTCCCAGGTGGGCGAGTCCGTCGCCGACCCGGAGAAGTACTGGCGCAACAACGTCGGCGGCACCCTGGACCTGCTCGCCGCCATGCGGGAGGCCGCCGTGCGCCGCCTCGTCTTCTCCTCCACCGCCGCCACCTACGGCGAACCCGCCGTCACGCCCGTCACGGAGGACTGCCCGACCGCCCCCACCAGCCCGTACGGCGCCTCGAAGCTCGCCGTGGACCACATGATCGCCGGTGAGTGCGCGGCGCACGGCCTGGCCGCCGTCTCGCTGCGCTACTTCAACGTCGCCGGTTCGTACGGAAGTTCGGGCGAGCGCCACGACCCCGAGTCGCACCTCGTCCCCATCGTCCTCCAGGTCGCCCAGGGCCGCCGCGACTCCGTCTCCGTCCACGGCGACGACTACCCGACCCTCGACGGCACCTGCGTCCGCGACTACATCCACGTCGCCGACCTCGCCGAGGCCCACCTCCTCGCCCTCACCGCCGCCCAGCCGGGCACGCACCACATCTGCAACCTGGGCAACGGCACGGGCTTCTCGGTGCGCGAAGTCATCGACGCCGCCCGCGAAGTCACCGGCCACCCGATCCCGGAGGTCGTCGGCCCGCGCCGCGGCGGCGACCCGGCCACCCTGGTCGCCTCGGCCGACCGGGCCCGCACCCTGCTGGGCTGGCGGCCCTCCCGCACGGAACTGACGGACATCATCGGCGACGCGTGGCGCTTCGCCCAGGACAGGCGGAGCGAGGGGGAGCGGGTATGAGCACGGCCGAACCCGTCGCGGAATTCGCCGCGTTGTACGGTTCCGGGCCCGAGGGCGTCTGGGCGGCCCCCGGCCGGGTCAACCTGATCGGCGAGTACACGGACTTCAACGACGGCTTCGTGATGCCGTTCGCCCTCCCGCACACCGCCCGGGTCGCCGTCGCCCGCCGCACGGACGGGCTGCTGCGGCTGCACTCCGGCGACATCGAGGCGGGCGTCACGGAGGTGCGCGTCGCCGACCTCGCCCCCCGGCCGGGCGGCGGCTGGTGGACGTACCCGGCGGGAGTCGTCTGGGCGCTGCTCGAAGCGGGTCACGAGGAGGTGGCGGGCGGCGCGGACGTGCACCTGCGCTCCACCGTGCCGACCGGTGCGGGCCTCTCCTCGTCGGCGGCGATGGAGGTGTCGGTCGGCCTCGCCCTGGTCGACCTCCACGGGCTGCCGGTGTCGCGGCCCGAGTTGGCGCTGCTCTGCCAGCGGGCGGAGAACCGCTTCGTCGGAGTGCCGACCGGCATCATGGACCAGACCGCCTCCGCGTGCTGCGAGGCCGGTCACGCCCTCCACCTCGACACCCGGGACCTGACCCGGCGCCAGGTGCCCTTCGACCTGGCCGCCCAGGGGCTGGAGCTGCTGGTCGTCGACACCCGGGTCCAGCACGCGCTGGGCGACGGGGCGTACGCGGAACGCCGGGAGGGCTGCGAGGAGGGTGCGCGGCAACTGGGCGTGTCCCGGCTGCGGGACGTCCCGTACGACGAACTGGACGCACACCTCGGCAAGTTGGGCGACGAGCGCGTGCGCCGCTACGTGCGCCACGTCGTCACCGACAACCACCGGGTGGAGCGGGCGGTGGCCTGCCTGGACGCGGGCGACCCGCACGGTCTCGGGGAGATCCTGGCCGAGGGGCACGCCTCGCTCCGCGACGACCTGCGCGTCTCCTGCCCGGAGCTGGACCTGGTGGTCTCGGCGGCGGCGGAGGCCGGGGCGCTGGGTGCGCGGATGACCGGGGGCGGCTTCGGCGGCTCCGCCGTCGTCCTCACCGAGACGGCCGCCGCCCCGGCCGTGACCGAGGCCCTCACCTCGGCGTTCGCCGCGGCGGGCCATGCCGCCCCGGGGATCTTCCCGGCGGCGCCGTCACGGGGCGCGCACCGCGTCCACTGACCTCGACCAGCCCCGGGAGTACGACAGGAAAGGGTCGGGACCCGTGCACGGAAGGGCCATCTCCTCTCTCCTTCCGCCACAACCCCACACGCCGATCCCACGTCGGCCCCCGAGGCCAAACACTTCTGCAAATACCCTTCCGATCAACGCCCCCGCCCGTACTCTGAGGCTTGAGCACCGGTGGGGGCCGGTGCTGATCAGGGGGCGAGACAGTCGGATACGGCGCCCGGGGCAGGGGTAGGGATCGCACCGCACGGCGGCGGCCGTGCACGCACCCGCACCACCCGAGTCCCTTCCCGAGCGCCGCGTCCGCGCATGTCCGTCCTCCGACCCATGGGGGTGTCTGAGGCAGTGGTTCGAATCCGGGTCCTGGTGGTCGACGACCACCGCATCTTCGCCGAGTCGCTGGCTGCCGCCCTCGCGGCGGAGCCCGACGTCGACGTGGCGGCAGCGGGCAGTGGTCCCGCCGCCCTGCGCTGTCTGGAACGGGGAGCGGCGGAGGGCCGCGCCTTCGACGTGATGCTCATCGACGCCGACCTCGGCGCCGCCCTGCCGCTGAGCGGTCACCCGAACCACCATCCGGTGGCCGTCCCCGACCACCCGGGCGCCGACCAGGACGGCCTGGTCGACGGCATCTCCCTGGTCGCGGGTGTCCGTACGGGACACGCGGGCGTGCGCACCGTCGTCCTCGCGGAGAAGGACGACCCGCGCCGGGCCGCCCTCGCCCTCCAGGCCGGAGCGTCCGGCTGGGTCGCCAAGGACTGCTCGCTGCAACGCCTGCTGGCCGTCATCCGGGGCGTCCTGCGCGACGAGACCCATCTGCCGCCCGCCCTGCTGACCGGAGTGCTCCGCGAGCTGACCGCCGCCCGCAAGCACCGCACGGAGAGCGAACGCCTGGTGGAGTCCCTGACCCCGCGCGAGCGGGAGGTCCTGCGCTGCATGGTCGCCGGCCTCGGCCGCAAGGCCGTCGCCGAACGCCTCTTCCTCTCGCCCCACACGGTCCGCACCCACATGCAGAACGTGCTGGGCAAACTGGGCGTCCACTCCACGCTCGCCGCCGTCGCCCTGGCGCGCCGCGCCGGGGTCGGACCCGCGGACCTAGTTCCCGGGGACGTTGTCGAACGGGGCGGTCAACTGGCGTAGCAGACCGGCCAGTTCACCCCGCTGCGCACGCGACAGCTCGCCCAGGATCGCGCGCTCCTGCGCCAGCAGCCCCGCGAGCGCCTGGTCGGCCCGGTCCCGCCCCTCGTCGGTCAGCCGCACCAGTACGCCCCGCCGGTCACTGGGATCGGGCAGCCGCTCCACCAGGCCCTTCTTCGCGAGCCGGTCGATGCGGTTGGTCATCGTCCCGGACGTGACGAGCGTCTGGGTCAGCAGTTGCCCGGGGGAGAGCTGGTACGGGTCCCCGGCCCGCCGCAGCGAGGTCAGGACGTCGAATTCCCACGGCTCCAGGCTGTGCTCGGAGAACGCCAGCCGGCGCGCCCGGTCGAGATGGCGCGCCAGACGGGACACCCGACTGAGCACCTCAAGCGGCTCCACGTCGAGGTCGGGGCGCTCTCGGCGCCATGCTGCGACCAGTCGGTCGACCTCGTCCTCCATGCGGATCAGTGTAGGGGGTCTGTCGACATGAAGTCTCTTCAGATCAAGTCTCTTGACATCAAGACACTTTTGCGGTCACGCTTGCCGGCATGACCGCCCGTGACTCCTCCCCCGTCTGGGACCCCGCCCAGTACCTCCGCCACGCGGGCCACCGCACCCGCCCCTTCCTCGACCTCCTGGCCCGCATCGCGCCGCCCCGCGACCCCGCCCGCATCGCCGACCTCGGCTGCGGGGCGGGCAACGTGACCCGCCTGCTCGCCGACCGCTGGCCGAACGCCCGGGTGACGGGCTTCGACGACTCCCCGCAGATGCTCGCCCGCGCGGCCGAGCACGCCACCGACCGCCTGACCTTCGCCCGTGCCGACGCGACGACGTGGGCGCCGGCCCCCGCCTCGTACGACCTGATCGTCTCCAACGCGCTCCTCCAGTGGGTCCCCGGCCACACCGCGCTCATCCCCGCCTGGCTGGAGGCCATCACCCCCACCGGCACCTTTGCCTTCCAGGTCCCCGGCAACTTCGACGCCCCGAGCCACACGATCCTGGCGGAGCTGCGCGAGTCGCCCCGCTGGCGCTCCCGCCTGTCGGGCGTCGGCGACCGGTCGGGCGCGGTGGAGACCCCGGCCCGTTACCTCTCCCTCCTCACCTCCCTGGGCTGCGCGGCGGACGTCTGGGAGACCACCTATCTCCAGCTCCTCCCCGGCGAGGACCCCGTCCTCGACTGGGTCAAGGGCACCGCCCTGCGCCCGGTCCTCACCGCCCTGGCCGACGACCCGGAAGCGGCGGCGGCCTTCACCGCCTCTTATGCGGCGGCCCTCCGCACGGCCTACCCGCCCACCCCCGCCGGCACGGTCTTCCCCTTCCGCCGCATCTTCGCGATCGGAACCCGCCGGTGATCGCCGCCCTCGACCACGTCCAACTCGCCGCGCCCGTCGGCTCGGAGCCCGAGCTGCGCGCGTACTACGTCACGGTGCTCGGCATGCGGGAGATCCCCAAGCCGCCGTTGCTGGCGGCGCGGGGCGGCTGCTGGTTCGAGGCGGGCGGGGTGCGGCTCCACCTGGGCGTGGAGGACGGCTTCCGCCCGGCGAAGAAGGCCCACCCGGGAATCCGGGTCACGGACATCGAGGCGTACGGCGCGCGCCTGGCCGGGCACGGGGCGACGGTCCTCTGGGACGACGGCCTCCCGGGCCACAGGCGCTTCTACTCCGAGGACCCGGCCGGCAACCGGCTGGAGTTCCTGGAACGGCTCACAGCGTCCTGAGGGCGTCGAGCGAGATGTCGACGTCGATCCCGTACGGCACGCCGACCTTGAGCCGGTCGTGGTGGATGCCGGTCAGCGCGTACGTCTTCGTCAGGGGGTCGAGTTCGTAGACGCGGACGACGGGGTGCTGGTCGGCGCCGGTCATCTCGACGAGCCAGAAATGCGGGATGCCGGCCGCGGCGTACTTGTGCGGCTTGGTGTCGCGGTCGCGGGACTCGGAGTCGGGGGAGACGACTTCGACGGCGAGGAGGAGGTCGGCCGCCTGGTAACGGGTCTGCTCCGTGCTGGTGACGGCTTCGGCCCGGACGATCGAGACGTCGGGCTCGGGACCGTTGCGGCGG
Organism: Streptomyces sp. NPDC088745; assembly: GCF_044751045.1. Taxonomy (NCBI): domain Bacteria; kingdom Bacillati; phylum Actinomycetota; class Actinomycetes; order Kitasatosporales; family Streptomycetaceae; genus Streptomyces; species Streptomyces sp. NPDC088745. The sequence goes on along the minus strand of NZ_JBIVLB010000001.1, from coordinate 135,071 downwards.
TCGAGCACCACGGTCATCTCCCGTCGCACTTTCAGATCGGCGGGAACGCTGCTGCGCAGGCCGGTCACCAGCAGGTCGATCATCGTGCTGTGGAAATCCCGCTGCGGACTCACGAAAACCAGACTCCCGTCGATCATCTCGGTGTGCGGCGGGAGATCGGGCAGCGTGAAAAGGTCGTCCACGGTGTAGCCGTCCTGCGGCGGCACCGGCCAACGGCAACCCGACGACTCGGCGATCGGCTCGGCGGTCATGGTGATTCCTCCCATGGACGGGATTCTGGGCCTGCTCCCTCACGGTAGCGGCCGAGATCGCGGCACGTACTCACAAAGAGTGACGCGCCCCGCTCTCCGAAACGCTCGTGAGCTGCGGGTCGGGGCTGTCCATGGGGGCGATCACGCCTGGCGGACGCGCGGCGGCGTCACCCGCGGCGGCCCAGCGCCTTCGCGCGGTCGTGGGCCCAGCCCGCGAGGATCACGCCGAAGAGGACGGCCGTCAGGTACGTGACCAGGTTGACGGTGAAGGGGGCGCCCAGGCCGCCGAGGAGGCCGGTGTTGTCGTGGTCGATCAGCAGGCGGATCGCGCCCTGGCCACCGACGACCACCAGCACCGCACCGATGATCTGGAGAATGTCGAACTTCATGGCGTACTGCCTTTCCCTGCGCGGACACGCGGCCAATACAATGCGCTTGCATTGTATTGAGCGGCGGGGGCGGATGCAATGCGATCGCATGGGAAAAGGAGGTGGGTGCGTTCATGCCCAAGGTGGTGGACCACGAGGACCGCAGGCAGCGGCTGGCCGAGGCCGTGTGGGAGCTGACGCTGCGCGAGGGGCTGGAGGGCGTGACCTTGCGGAAGGTCGCGGCCGAGGCCGGGGTGTCCATGGGGCAGGTGCAGCACTACCACGCCTCGCGGGAGGAGATGGTCCGGGACGCGGTCACCCGGGCGGTGGCCGCGCTCAACGCCCGCATCGAGACCTCGGTGAAGGCCGCCGCGGCGGGGGAGGAGGCGTCCGCGGAGGTGATCCTGCGGGAGTGCCTGTACGCGATGCTCGGCCGGGACGAGGAGGGAGCCAGGCTGCTGCGGCTGTCGGTGGCCGTCTTCGGGCGGGCGGTCTCCGATCCGGCGCTGGCGCGGGCGATGGCGCCCGATGACGGCGAACTCCTCGACCTCACGGCCGGCCTGATCGCCGGCGCCCGCGCCGAACGGGGAAAGCAGGCCATCGGCGACCCCCGTGTCGACGCGGACATCTGCTGGGCCCTGGCCACCGGCCTGGGCGTCGACGTGGCCCTCGGCCTGCGGACGGTGGAGGCGGCGGAGACGGTGCTCGGGTACCACCTGGAGGGCGTGCTCGGCCGGGAGTGAGTGGGCTGGGATATGCCCGGGGCATGTTCCCTCGTGCGGATGGAGGACGGCCGTTCCGGAGCGTACGTCGGCTCCGACGCCTAGCCTCGGTTGGCGGAAGGGGGCGCAGGATGACGTACGCGCACACGAGGAGTCTCCGGTCATGAGCGACGGCTCCGCCGCCGAACCGGACGAAGTCCTGTGGCGGGCCTGGGAGGCCATGGACCTTCCGGAGGGTTGTCGCGGCGAGGTCGTGGAGGGCGCCATCGAGATCTCGGCGGTCGGGAGCCTGCGGCACGGAGTGCTCCTCAACCGGCTCTGCCGCGCGTTGGACGGACACCTGACCGGGCAGGGCCACCAGGTCTGGGCCGGCGTCATCGTCCTCCACGGCCGCAAGGCCTGGCAGCCCGACCTCGTGGTCGCCCCCATTGACATGGAAGCGGTCGGCGACGAGGACGGCTACGGAATCACGGCGTCCGGTGTCCGCACGGTCATCGAGGTCGTCTCCCCCGGCCGCCAGAACACCCAGCGCGACCGCGTCCGCAAGCGCCGCGAGTACGCCCGTGCCGGAATCTCCGTGTACGTCCTCGTGGACGACTTCGACGGGGACGGGGCGGTCGTCGTGCTCACCTCGCCCGACCCGGCGAAGGCCGCGTACACCGACGAGCACCGCGTCCCGTACGGCAAGGACGCCGTCGTTCCGTCCGGGCCCGCCGAGGGCTTCGTCATCGGGAGCGACCTCACCGGGGCGTGAGCGCAAAGAAGAAAAAGAAGAAGGGGCCGCCCCCGGTGCACACCGGGCGCGGCCCCTTCGTACGAGCACACGAGCACAAGCACGAGCGTCGAGCGACACCGCTCAGTTCCTGCGGTGTCCTATGAGCCGTGGCTTCGACTCCAGGTTCTCCAGGCCGTGCCAGGAGAGGTTCACCAGGTGGGCGGCGACCTCCGCCTTCTTCGGCTTGCGGACGTCCAGCCACCACTGGCCCGTGAGCGCCACCATGCCGACCAGCGCCTGGGCGTACAGCGGGGCCAGTTTCGGGTCGAAGCCGCGGGCCTTGAACTCCAGGCCGAGGATGTCCTCGACCTGGGTGGCGATGTCGGAGATCAGCGAGGCGAAGGTGCCGGTGGACTGGGCGACCGGGGAGTCGCGGACCAGGATGCGGAAGCCGTCCGTGTACGTCTCGATGTAGTCGAGGAGGGCGAACGCGGCCTGCTCCAGGAGCTCGCGGGGGTGGCCGGCGGTCAGGGCGCCGGTCACCATGTCCAGGAGGGACCGCATCTCGCGGTCGACCACCACCGCGTACAGGCCCTCCTTGCCGCCGAAGTGCTCGTAGACGACCGGCTTCGAGACGCCGGCCTTCGCCGCGATCTCCTCCACCGACGTGCCCTCGAAGCCCTTCGCCGCGAACAGGGTGCGGCCGATGTCCAGCAGCTGTTCGCGGCGTTCCGCGCCCGTCATGCGGACACGGCGGGCCCGCCGCGGCACGGTGCGGGGTTTGTCGCCGCTCGCGCTCGGATTCGTACCTGAGGTGCTGCTGCCTTCGGTCGCCACAGGCTCCATCATGCCGTTTCTGTCGCGTTGGTCTTGTCCGGGGCGTCCTGTCCCTTGCGCCGGGAGGCCAGCCGCGACGCCGTCGGCCAGCGGACGTCGTACGCCCAGCCCGCCTGCTCGAACCAGCGGATGAGCCGCGCCGAGGAATCGACCTGACCCTTCATCACGCCGTGCCGCGCCGACGTCGGGTCCGCATGGTGCAGGTTGTGCCAGGACTCGCCGCAGGAGAGGACCGCCAGCCACCACACGTTGCCCGAGCGGTCCCGGGACTTGAACGGCCGCTTGCCGACCGCGTGGCAGATGGAGTTGATGGACCACGTCACGTGGTGGAGCAGCGCCACGCGCACCAGCGAACCCCAGAAGAACGCGGTGAACGCGCCCCACCAGGACATCGTGACCAGGCCGCCGACCAGCGGCGGGATCGCCAGCGAGAGCATCGTCCAGTAGATGAAGTCGCGCGAGATGCGGCTGATCGCCGGGTCCTTGATCAGGTCCGGGGCGTACTTCTCCTGCGACGTCTGCTCCTCGTCGAACATCCAGCCGATGTGCGCCCACCACAGCCCCTTCATCAGGGACGGCAGGTCCTCGCCGAAGCGCCACGGCGAGTGCGGGTCGCCCTCCGCGTCCGAGAACTTGTGGTGCTTGCGGTGGTCGGCCACCCAGCGGACCAGGGGCCCCTCCACCGCCATCGACCCCATGACCGCCAGCGCGATGCGCAGCGGACGCCTGGCCTTGAAGCTGCCGTGCGTGAAGTAGCGGTGGAAGCCGATCGTGATGCCGTGGCAGCCCAGGTAGTACATGAACACCAGCAGGCCCAGGTCGAGCCAGCTCACCCCCCAGCCCCAGGCGAGCGGAATCGCCGCGAGGAGCGCCACGAAGGGGACGATGATGAACAGGAGCAACGCGATCTGTTCGATGGAGCGCTTCGACTCCCCGCCGCGCGTCGCCAGCGGCACCGGAGTGACGGAAGTGGTGGAGGAGCCGGCGGACGGCGTGCTGCCGTCGGAAGACTCCTGGTCCTCATTGAGTAGACCGGGGCTGAGGGTCATGAAGGTCCCCTGGGGGGTGAGGAAGCGGCTGACGCCTTGGCTACGGTTCCGTAACCTACGGCATCGTAAGTATGGCAGCGGTGAAGCCCGCCGCACGAGGCCGACGGGGCCCGGAATCGCGCGGCCGGACCCGCACCGGAATGTGCGGCCCGCCACACGAGGTCGGCGAGTACCCGAATGAGTGGACACATATCCTGGACGCGTCGGACAGCGCGGTCCGAGTTCCTGCCGTTCGCGTAATCCCCACTGCAAGGAGCCGCACCTGTGAGCAGTGCCGACCAGACCCCCAACACCAGCCCCGAGCTGCGCGCCGACATCCGCCGACTGGGCGACCTCCTCGGCGAGACGCTCGTGCGGCAGGAGGGCCCCGAGCTGCTGGAGCTCGTGGAGCGGGTCCGGGCCCTGACCCGTACCGACGGCGAAGCCGCAGCAGAACTGCTCGGCGACACCGACCTGGAAACCGCCGCGCGCCTCGTGCGGGCCTTCTCCACCTACTTCCACCTTGCGAACGTCACCGAGCAGGTGCACCGCGGGCGCGAGATGCGCGAACTGCGCGCCCAGGAGGGCGGGCTGCTGGCCCGCACCGCCGACCTGCTGAAGGACGCCGACCCCGAGCACCTCCAGCAGACCGTCAAGAACCTGAACGTGCGGCCCGTCTTCACGGCCCACCCCACGGAGGCCGCGCGCCGCTCCGTCCTCAACAAGCTGCGCCGCATCGCCGAACTGCTGGAAACCCCGGTCATCGCCTCCGACCGCCGCCGCCAGGACGTCCGCCTCGCCGAGAACATCGACCTGATCTGGCAGACCGACGAGCTGCGCGTCGTACGTCCCGAACCCGCGGACGAGGCCCGCAACGCCATCTACTACCTGGACGAACTGCACGCCAACGCCGTCGGCGACGTCCTCGAGGACCTCGCCGCCGAACTGGAGCGCGTCGGCGTCCAGCTCCCCGCCGGCACGCGCCCCCTCACCTTCGGCACCTGGATCGGCGGCGACCGCGACGGCAACCCCAACGTCACCCCGGCCGTCACCTGGGACGTCCTGATCCTCCAGCACGAGCACGGCATCGAGGACGCCCTGCAACTGGTCGACAAGCTGCGCGGACAACTGTCGAACTCGATCCGCTACACCGGCGCCACGGACGAACTGCTGGAGTCCCTCCGGGCGGACCTGGAGCACCTCCCCGAGATCAGCCCCCGCTACAAGCGCCTCAACGCCGAGGAGCCCTACCGGCTCAAGGCCACCTGCATCCGGCAGAAGCTCGTCAACACCCGCGAGCGCCTCGCCAAGGGCGCGCCCCACCGCCCCGGCTGCGACTACCTCGGCACCGGCCAGCTCATCGACGACCTCACCCTCATCCAGACCTCGCTGCGCGAGCACAAGGCGGGCCTGTTCGCCGACGGCCGCATGGACCGCACCATCCGCACGCTCGCCGCGTTCGGCCTCCAGCTCGCCACCATGGACGTGCGCGAACACGCCGACGCCCACCACCACGCCCTCGGCCAGCTCTTCGACCGCCTCGGCGAGGAGTCCTGGCGCTACGCCGACATGCCCCGCGAGTACCGCCAGAAGCTCCTCGCCAAGGAACTCCGCTCCCGGCGGCCCCTCGCCCCCGTGCCGGCGCCCCTCGACAAGGACGGCGAGAAGACCCTCGGGGTGTTCCTCACCGTCAGGGAGGCCCTGGAGCGCTTCGGGCCCGAGGTCATCGAGTCGTACATCATCTCCATGTGCCAGGGCGCCGACGACGTGTTCGCCGCCGCCGTGCTGGCCCGCGAGGCCGGACTGGTCGACCTGCACGCCGGCTGGGCGAAGATCGGCATCGTGCCGCTGCTGGAGACCACCGACGAGCTGCGCGCCGCCGACGTCATCCTCGACGAGATGCTCGCCGACCCCTCGTACCGTCGACTCGTCTCCTTGCGCGGTGACGTGCAGGAGGTCATGCTCGGCTACTCCGACTCCTCCAAGTTCGGCGGCATCACCACCTCCCAGTGGGAGATCCACCGCGCCCAGCGCCGCCTGCGCGACGTCGCCCACCGGTACGGCGTGCGCCTGCGCCTCTTCCACGGCCGCGGCGGCACCGTCGGCCGCGGCGGCGGCCCCTCCCACGACGCGATCCTCGCCCAGCCGTGGGGAACGCTGGAAGGCGAGATCAAGGTCACCGAGCAGGGCGAGGTCATCTCCGACAAGTACCTCGTCCCCTCGCTGGCCCGCGAGAACCTGGAGCTGACGGTCGCCGCCACCCTCCAGGCGTCCGCCCTGCACACCGCCCCCCGCCAGTCCGACGAGGCGCTCGCCCGCTGGGACGCCGCCATGGACACCGTCTCCGAGGCCGCCCACACCGCGTACCGCAAGCTGGTCGAGGACCCCGACCTGCCGACGTACTTCCTCGCCTCCACCCCCGTCGACCAGCTCGCCGACCTGCACCTGGGCTCACGGCCCTCCCGCCGCCCCGGTTCCGGCGTCTCCCTCGACGGCCTGCGCGCCATCCCCTGGGTGTTCGGCTGGACCCAGTCCCGCCAGATCGTCCCCGGCTGGTACGGCGTCGGCTCCGGCCTCAAGGCACTGCGCGAGGCCGGTCTGGAGAGCGTCCTGGAGGAAATGCACGAGCGCTGGCACTTCTTCCGCAACTTCCTCTCCAACGTGGAGATGACCCTCGCCAAGACCGACCTGCGCATCGCACGTCACTACGTCGACACGCTCGTCCCCGACGAGCTCAAGCACGTCTTCGACAGCATCGAGGCCGAGCACGCGCTCACCGTGCAGGAGGTGCTCAGGATCACCGGCGGCAGCGAGCTGCTGGACACCAGCCCGGTCCTCCAGCAGACCTTCGCCATCCGCGACGCCTACCTGGACCCGATCTCCTACCTCCAGGTCGCCCTGCTCAAGCGCCAGCGCGACGCGGCGGCCGCCGGCCAGGAGCCCGACCCGCTCCTCGCCCGCGCCCTGCTGCTCACCGTCAACGGCGTGGCGGCGGGCCTGCGCAACACCGGCTGATCACTCGGCGACACGCGAGAAGGGCGCCCCCGGAATGCTCCGGAGGCGCCCTTCTCGCGTTGCTCAGCGCAGCGCCCTGCTGTGTTCGTTGGCCGCCGCGACGCCCGCGCGGATGCGTTCCGTCGTGGAGGCCGTACGCACCCGTTCCGGCGGCACGTCCCACTCCCGGCCACCGGCCAGGGGGCGCAGTCGTACGTACGGGCCTTTGCGGCCCATGAGCACCCCGACCCGGCCGTCCCGCTCGTCCACGACGACGGTTCCCGGTGCGGGGGTCACCGCGCGGCGGCCTTGTCCAGTACGCCGACGAGCAGCCGGACGGTCGTCGCGTTGGCCCGGCCCAGCTCGATGAGCGGGCGCGCGGGGACCGCCGTGCAGGAGGGCAGGTCGACGCGCAGGGACGGCAGGGTGATGCCGTGCCGGGCCAGGATTTCAGCCAGTTCGTCGGTGAGGGCGTACGCCTCGGCGGTGGGGTTGTCGCTGAACGCGTCCGAGGGGGAGGGGAGTTCCCTGTTTTCCTGGTTCATGCCTCAAGCCTGGACGAGCGGGGCTACGGTGAGTAGTGCTTCGTAGCCAACAGTGATTTTGCGGGTGGAGGGGTGCGCGATGACCGCACAGCACGACCAGAACGCCGGGCCCGATCCGTACACCTCCCCGAAGACCTTCTACGGGTCCGAACTGCGCCGCCTGCGCGAGGCAGCGGGCATGTCGCAGACGGAGTTGGGGGAACGGTGCTTCTGTTCCGGTACCTACATCGGACAGTTCGAGGCGGCGGTGCGCAGGCCGCAGCCGGACCTGTCCCGGATGTTTGACGAGGTCTTCGGCACGGGCAGGCACATGCAGCGGCTTTGCGAGCTGGCGCGGAAGTCGAAGTACGCGGATTACTTCGCGGACGCGGCGGAGCTGGAGAAGCTCGCGCTGACCATCAGCGAGTACACGCCGATGCTGGTGCCTGGCCTATTGCAGACCGAGGCGTATGCGCGGGCCCTCGCGCGCACCACGATGCCGTTCGCCACGGACGAGGAGATCGACCGGAACGTCGCAGCGCGAATCGAGAGGCAGAAGATCCTCCAGGGACCAACTGCGCTGCTGTTGTGGGAGATCATCCACGAAGCCGCGCTTATGGTGCCGGTCGGCGGACCGCAAGTGATGCGCGAGCAACTGGAGCACATCCTCCAAGTGGTCGAGAAGTTGCAGGTGGTGGTGCAGGTACACCCCCTTGAAGCGGGTCCCCATATCTTCATGAACGGACTCGTCTCGCTCATGACGTTCCACGACGCACCCCCCGTCGCGTATGTAGAAGCGCCGTACACCGGCCAACTCCTGGACGAATCACCGGTGGTGGGTCGATACCAGTCGGCATACGATCTGGCGAGGGCCGTCGCATTGCCACTGGAGGCGTCTCTCGACCGGATCGCATCAATGGCTGAGGACTTCGCGAAACATGAGCACCACACTTGATCTGAGCAACGCCGTATGGCGGAAGTCGTCGTACACCAACCCCGACGGCGGCAACTGCGTCGAGATCGCGGAGGGCTTCCCGGGCGTCATGCCCGTACGCGACAGCAAGCGCCCACAGGGGCCCGCGCTGGTTCTGCCGATCGGCCAGTGGGCCACCTTCGTAGCAGCCGTCAAGAACGGACCCTTCACCGGCAACTGACCGACCAGGGAGCCCAGATGGAACACGGCACGTGGCGGACCTCCTCGTACACCAACGGCGACGGCGGTGCCTGCGTCGAGATCCAGGACGACCACCCCACCCACATCCCCGTCCGCGACACCAAGGACCGGACTGGGCCCGTACTCCAGCACACCCGCCCCACCTGGGCCCTGTTCGTCGACGCAGTGAAGAGTGGAGCCCTCTGACGCGAGTCGAAGGGCCCCAGCACCTCACGAGTTGTACGTCGACTGCGCCCGCTCCAGGCCCTCGATCACCAGGGCCTCCACGGCGTCCGCCGCGCGGTCCACGAAGTAGTCCAGCTCCTTCTTCTCCGCGCCGGAGAAGTCCTTCAGGACGAAGTCGGCGACCTGCATCCGGCCCGGCGGGCGGCCGATGCCGAAGCGGACCCGGTGGTAGTCGGGGCCCAGCGACTTCGTCATCGACTTCAGGCCGTTGTGGCCGTTGTCGCCGCCGCCCAGCTTCAGGCGCAGCACGCCGTAGTCGATGTCCAGCTCGTCGTGGATCGCCACGATGTTCGCGACGGGCACCTTGTAGAAGTCACGCAGCGCCGTCACCGGGCCGCCCGACAGGTTCATGTACGAGAGCGGCTTGGCGAGGACCACCCGGCGGTTGAACGGGCCCGGGGGACCGACCCGGCCCTCCAGGACCTGCGCACGCGCCTTGTGGGACTTGAACTTGCCGCCGATCCGCGAAGCCAGGAGGTCGGCGACCATCCAGCCCACGTTGTGGCGGTTCGCCGCGTACTCGCCGCCCGGATTGCCCAGGCCCACCACCAGCCAGGGGGCCGACGGGTCAGGGGCGGCCGGGGAAGCCGGGGAGGCGGCCCGGCTCGGGGTCGTCATCTGCATGTCTCCTTACGTCCTGCCGGTGGCCCGTACATACGGAAGCCGCCGCCCCGCACCCCGAAGGGCGCGCGGCGGCGGCCGAAACCGTACAACGGAAAGCTACGGGGCTCAGGCCTCGGAGCCCTCGGCGTCGGCGTCCGCGGACGGCTCCTCGGCCTGCGCGGAGACGACCTGGATGACGACGGCGTCGGCGTCGGTCACCAGCGTGGTGCCCTCGGGCAGCGTGATGTCCTTGGCGTGGATCGCGTCACCGGCGTCCAGACCCTGCACCGAGACGGTGACCGACTCGGGGATGTGCGTGGCCTCGGTCTCGACGGAGATCGTGTTCAGCACGTTCTCCAGGAGGTTGGAGCCCGGCGCGAGGTCGCCCTCGGAGATGACCGCGACCTCGACCGTGACCTTCTCGCCGCGCTTGACCGCCAGCAGGTCGACGTGGGTCAGGGTGCGCTTGATGGCGTCACGCTGGACGGCCTTCGGGATGACGAGCTCGTTGCGGCCGTCGATGTCGAGGGAGATGAGCACGTTCTGGGTCTTGAGCGCCATCATGAGCTCGTGGCCCGGCAGCGTGATGTGCACGGTCTCGGCGCCGTGACCGTAGATGACACCGGGAACCTTGCCGGCGCGACGGGTCTGGCGGGCGGCACCCTTGCCGAAGTCGTTGCGGACCTCAGCGGCGATCTTGACTTCAGCCATGATTGCGCTCCTCGTAAATGGTGGAAACGGGGTAGGTCGTCACCCGGCCACACGAACGGCCCGCTGCGGAGCCTGCTACGAAGAGCGCGTCGATAACGGAGAGCCTCCGGGGCCTCCCTCGCCGAGCAACCTCGCCACTGTACCCGGGCCTGCCCCGGACAGCCCAATCGATCATCCGCCCCGTACGGGGAAGGGCCGCCCGGTGGCGTACCGGGCGGCCCTTCTCCGTACAGCTACGACGTACCAGGAACAGCTACGGCGTACTAGGACTGCTCCTCGAAGAGGCTCGTCACCGAACCGTCCTCGAAGACCTCGCGCACCGCGCGCGCGATCGACGGGGCGATGGACAGCACGGTGATCTTGTCCATCTCCAGGTCGGAGGGGTCCGGGAGGGTGTTCGTGAAGACGAACTCGCTCACCTTGGAGTTCTTCAGCCGGTCGGCGGCCGGGCCCGACAGGATGCCGTGCGTGGCCGTCACGATGACGTCCTCCGCGCCGTGCGCGAACAGGGCGTCGGCGGCGGCGCAGATCGTGCCGCCGGTGTCGATCATGTCGTCGACCAGGACGCAGACGCGGCCCTTGACCTCGCCGACGACCTCGTGGACGGTCACCTGGTTGGCGACGTCCTTGTCCCGGCGCTTGTGCACGATGGCCAGGGGGGCGTCCAGCCGGTCGCACCAGCGGTCGGCGACGCGCACGCGGCCGGCGTCCGGGGAGACGATCGTCAGCTTGGAGCGGTCCACCTTCGCGCCCACGTAGTCCGCGAGGACCGGGAGCGCGGTGAGGTGGTCGACCGGGCCGTCGAAGAAGCCCTGGATCTGGTCGGTGTGCAGGTCGACGGTGAGGATGCGGTGCGCGCCCGCCGTCTTCAGCAGGTCGGCGACCAGCCGGGCCGAGATCGGCTCGCGGCCCTTGTGCTTCTTGTCCTGACGGGCGTAGCCGTACGACGGAACGATCACCGTGATCGAACGGGCCGAGGCCCGCTTCAGCGCATCGATCATGATGAGCTGTTCCATGATCCACTTGTTGATGGGAGCCGTGTGGCTCTGCATCAGGAAGCAGTCGGCGCCGCGCGCGGACTCCTGGAAGCGGACGTAGATCTCACCGTTGGCGAAGTCGAAGGCCTTCGTCGGCACGACGCCGATGCCCAGCTGATGTGCGACCTCCTCGGCCAGCTCGGGGTGTGCGCGGCCGGAGAAGAGCATCATCTTCTTCTCGCCGGTCGTCTTGATCCCGGTCACAGCACGGTCTCCTCAGAGTGTTTCTGGCCGCCGCAGCCTGCGAGCCAGCCGAAATGGTGTGCGTCTATCACGGTACGCGGTGCGCGGAGCACCCGTTTCCGGTCAGCTTTCGTCGGTGGACTCGGCGGAGGCGGCCTGGGCGGCCTGCGCGGCGGCGCTGCCGGGGCGCTTGCGGGCCACCCAACCCTCGATATTCCGCTGCTGGCCCCGCGCCACGGCCAGCGAACCGGCCGGCACGTCCTTGGTGATCACGGACCCGGCGGCGGTGTACGCGCCGTCCCCGACAGTGACAGGCGCCACAAACATGTTGTCGGAGCCCGTGCGGCAGTGCGAGCCGATCGTGGTGTGGTGCTTGGCCTCGCCGTCGTAGTTCACGAAGACGCTGGCCGCGCCGATGTTGGTGTGGTCGCCGATCGTCGCGTCGCCGACGTAGGAGAGGTGCGGCACCTTGGAGCCCTCGCCGATCGTCGCGTTCTTCGCCTCGACGTACGCGCCGATCTTCGACTTCACGCCGAGCTTGGTGCCCGGACGCAGGTACGCGAACGGGCCGACGCTGGCGGCCGCGCCGATCTCCGCCCGCACGGCGACGGTGTTGTCCACGCGCGCGCCGATGCCGACCGTGGTGTCGGTGAGGCGGGTGTTCGGGCCGATCTCGGCGTCGGCGGCGATGTGGGTGTCGCCCAGGAGCTGGGTGCCGGGGTGGACGATCGCGTCCTGGCCGAAAGTGACCGTGCAGTCCACGAAGGTCGACTGCGGGTCGATGATGCTCACGCCGGAGAGCATGGCCGCTTCGAGGAGGCGGGCGTTGAGCAGGCGGCGGGCCTCCGCCAACTGCACGCGGTTGTTGATGCCCAGGATCTCGCGGTGGTCGGCGGCGACGGACGCGCCGACGCGGTGGCCGGCCTCGCGCAGGATGCCGAGCACGTCGGTGAGGTACTCCTCGCCCTGGCTGTTGTCGGTGCGCACCTTGCCGAGCGCGTCGGCGAGCAGCTCGCCGTCGAAGGCGAAGACGCCGGAGTTGATCTCGCGGATGGCGCGCTGGGCGTCGGTGGCGTCCTTGTGCTCGACGATCGCCGTCACGGCCTGCGTCTGCGGGTCGCGCACGATGCGGCCGTACCCGGTGGAGTCCGGGACCTCGGCGGTCAGCACGGTGCAGGCGTTGCCGTCGGCGGAGTGGGTGGCGGCGAGGGCGGTGAGGGTGTCACCGGTCAGCAGCGGGGTGTCGCCGCAGACCACGACGACCGTGCCGGACGGGCTGCCGCCGAGGGCCTCCAGGCCCATGCGCACCGCGTGACCGGTGCCGAGCTGCTGCTCCTGCACGGCGGTGTGCGCGTCGGCGTCGATCTCGCCGAGGTGGGCGACGACCTTCTCGCGGGCGTGGCCGACGACGACGACCAGGTCGGCCGGGTCCAGCTCGCGCGCTGCGGCGACGACATGACCGACGAGCGAGCGCCCGCTGATCTCGTGCAGGACCTTCGGGGTGGCCGACTTCATGCGGGTGCCCTCACCCGCTGCGAGGACGACGACGGCTGCCGGGCTGTTGGCGCTCACGGTGGTGCCCTTCGGCTACTACGGGGGGTGGACTTCCGCAGGATACCGGGGGGTTACGAGGGGGAAACGAGTGCGGGTCCCGACCGAGAGGCCAGGACCCGAACTTGCTGCTCCGCCGGCTGGATTCGAACCAGCGTCTCAAGGCTCCAAAGGCCTGCGGGATGCCGCTACCCCACGGCGGATCATTGCGTAGACCTTACCCGAGGACTCCCGGGTAGTTGGCAATGATCCCGGCCCACCAGCCCTCGATGCGCTGGTAGAGCTGTGCCCCTTTGGCGACGCGGACGACCAGGCACCCCCGGTAGTCGTCGCCCACGTTCTTGCGGACCGTTTTCGGGTTGTGCTTCTTGAGGGTCGTCCTGGCCAGAGCGGAGACTTCGACCCCCGCCAGGTCGGCCCAGTAGCGTTCGGCCGCGCTCACGTCGGCCAGCTCATGGATCATCACGCGGTACTGGATGCGCTCGCTCGCGATGCCCAGCAGGGCGAGCCAGGCCAGGTAGACCCGGATCATCCCCGGGTCGCTGTTGATGAAGGCGACGGTCTCGCGGCGTGCGTAGGGCTTGTCCTTGGTGCCTTCGGACCAGTACAGCCCGACCCCGAGCAGGAACAGTTCACGATCCGTGAGGGTGCCGATCTCGTCCCGGGCGGCCTGCTTGGTGCGCGCCCTCTCTGCTTCGCGGACGGCGTTCTCGTGTTCCCAGCGCTTCTGGCCCGCGAGCCTGGCTCGTTCCGAGGGGGTGCCGCGATCCGGTTTCGGCAGGTCGCGTACCCACAGCGAGATCGAACTCTTCGAGCAGCCCAGCTCGACCTGGATCTCGTCGTACGTCATGCCTTCCAGACGCAGTTCGCGCGCCCTCTCGCGGAGGTCGTCCTTCGGGTGGGGGCGCTTGGTCCACTCCGGGGCCTGTTCGCCGTCGAGGAGGCGGTTGAGGAGGTCGTTGTTGTCGACGTGGATGCGGTCGCGGATCTGACGGCGGCTGAGGCCGTCGCGGCGCAGGGCGATGGCCTGGGTGCGCAGTTCCTCGAAGTCCGCGTACTTGTTGCGCGAGGGTGTGGTCGCCATGCGGGCAGCTTTGTTCGCTGAGTGGACGTGTGTGCCGGGTTCGGTGGGGATTCATGTGTCCGGGTGGTGTGGGGGTGTTCCGGTGGCCGTGTGATCTTTTCTGTGCCTGACCGGGCTGGAGAAGTCGCAGGAAACGGGGCGGGGGTCGCCCGTAGGCTGGTTCGCATGACCGTTACGGGGGAGAGCCGGGGCGACGCGGACCTGACCAGTCCGCGGTTCTGGTGGTGGGAGCGGCGGCGCGGTGTCGTGCTCGATGCCGGGCTGGCCGTGGTGTCGGCGGGCGAGTGCGTGGTCGAGGGGCTCTCGTTCGCGAACGAGACCGGGGTGCCGACGGTGCTCGGCGTGCTGCTTGGCCTGGTGGTCGGGTCGTCGCTGCTGGTGCGGCGGCGGTGGCCGATCGCGGTGGTGCTGGTGTCGATCGCGGTGTCGCCGGCCGAGATGGGTTTCCTGCTGAGCATCATCGGGCTGTACACGCTCGCCGCGTCCGAGGTGCCGCGGCGGATCACCGCGTTGCTGGCGTCGATGTCGTTCGTGGGGACGCTGGTGGCGTCGTGGGTGCGGCTGCGGACGCTGGCGGGTGACGATGCCGCCGAGTTCGACCCGGGGGTCGGGTACACGGCGGTCATCTCGTTCGTGCTGGCGCTGGGGATGGCGGCGCCGCCCATGCTGCTGGGGCTGTACATAGGGGCCAGGCGGCGGCTCATGGAGAGTCTGCGGGAGCGGGCGGACTCGCTGGAGCGGGAGCTGTCGCTGCTCGCGGACCGGGCCGAGGAGCGGGCGGAGTGGGCGCGTACGGAGGAGCGGACGCGGATCGCGCGCGAGATGCACGACGTGGTGGCGCACCGGGTGAGCCTGATGGTGGTGCACGCGGCGGCGTTGCAGGCGGTGGCGTTGAAGGACCCGCAGAAGGCGGTGAAGAACGCCGCCCTGGTCGGGGACATGGGCCGGCAGGCGCTGACCGAGTTGCGGGAGATGCTCGGGGTGCTGCGGTCGGGCGAGGGGGTGCGCGGTGCGGCGGCCGGGCCGGGCGCCGCCGAGGGGCCGGTGCCGTTGGCGGCGGTCGGGGCCGCGGCGGCGGCTGCCGCGGCGGCCGCCGAGGGCGGGCCGTGCCTGGCGGACGTGGAGGCGCTGGTCGAGCAGTCGCGGGCGGCCGGGATGGTGGTGGAGCTGTCCGTGGACGGGGAGCCGGCCGAGTGCGGGGCCCTGGTCGAGCAGACGGCGTACCGGGTGGTGCAGGAGGCGTTGACGAACGTCCACAAGCACGCGGCCGGGGCGAAGGTCCGGGTGCGGCTGGCGTATCGCGAGGGCGAGGTGGCGATGCAGGTGGAGAACGGGGTGTCGGACGCGGGGGCGGTCGAGGTCGGCCTGCCGAGCGGCGGGAACGGCCTGGTGGGGATGCGGGAGCGGGTGAACGCGCTGGGGGGTGTGTTCGTCGCGGGGGGTACGGAGGCGGGCGGCTTCCGGGTGTCGGCGGTGCTGCCGTTGTAGGGAGGGGTGCGGTGGTGGGGGTGTCGCGGTAGTAGGGGGGGCGCCGCCGCTGTGGGGGGTACGGGGTGGCTCGGCCCCGGCGGGGCGGGCGTCCGGGGCCGGGGCGGGCGGGGGCCCCGGCCCGCCCGTGCCGCCCCGGGGTGTCAGGTGGTCAGCCGGGGCGGCTGGGTGCCGGTTATCAGGGTGGCGAGGGCCGCGTCGAGGGTGTGGCCCAGGTACCAGTCGCCCGTGTGGTCGAGGCTGTAGACCCGGCCCTCCGCGTCGATGGCCAGGGTCGCCTGGGGGACGCCGGCGGGGGTGGCCTCCTGGCCCAGGGGGCAGATCCCGGTGTCCAGGGCGCGGCCGAGGTCCGCGAAGGTGCGGGCCAGGTGGAGCCCGTGGAGGGGGTCCAGGTGGACCGCGCTGGGGGCGATCTGGCGGCCCGCCCCCGGCGGGTTGATGTGCAGGCCGCCGAATTCCGCCCAGGCCTCGACCGCCGCCGGGAAGACGGTGTGGTGGTGGCCGGCGGGGGAGACGTGGGCGCGCAGGGTGTCGGCCCAGTGCTCGGCCTGCTTTATGTCCCAGCGGCCCGGCTGCCAGCCCGCGTCGCGCAGTGCCGCGTCGACGGCGACCGGGAAGCGGGTGGTGCTGGTGTTGAGGTGTGCGGGCCCGTTGGGGGCGGTGGGGGGCATGGGGTGCGGATCAGCCCTTCTCGGCGGTGGGGTCCACCGGACGTACGCCGAAGTGGGCGAGGAGCGGTGCGCAGGAGCGGCAGGGCGGTGCGTAGCTGCCGTGCAGCGGGTCGCCGTCCTCGCGGATGCGGCGTGCGGTGAGCTTGGAGTGCTTGAGCGAGCGGCGTGCCTCGTTCGCGGTGAGCGGTTTGCGGGCGGCGCGCTTGGAGCGGCTGGACTCGGCGGCGGTGATGTGCCGGGAGAGCAGGATCGCCTCGGGGCAGCGGCCGGTGGCGCGGGTGCGCTGGTTGCTGGTGAGGGTGTCCAGGAAGTCCTGGACGAGGGGGTGCAGGGCGGGCGGCTGGTCGCCCTTGCCCGCGGTGCAGGTGAGCGTGTTCGCGCCGCGCACCGACAGGGCGGCGGCCACGGTGGGCAGTATGCCGTCGCGGCGGTGCCGGAGGGTGGGCGGCGCGGGCGGGGCGCCGGTGCTGCTCCAACTGAGCCGGGGGTCGCCGGAGGGGCGGTCCGCCGGGGACGCCGGGGGTGCCGCTGATGCCGACGGCGTGGGTGGTGCCGGTGCCGGTGGCGTCGCGTCGCGCTTGCCCGTGAGGTGGATCGTGGGATGCGTGGTGGCGCTTCCTGGTGTGCTCGCGACTCCTGACGTCTCTGTTGTCCCCGTTGCCCGCATCGTGAGCGGGTTTCCTGTTTGTGCAGTGTGCATGGTGGTGCGTTCCCTCCCTGCAATCCCCCGAGTTGCGGGGACAGCCTGCCAAATGTGCCCTGTCGTGGGGAAGCTGGGGCACCGGTTCGGCCTAGTGCCCCGATCCGGGCCCTTGTGCGCGCCCCCCTGAGAGACCCCGGTGCGGGTGATTGCGCACGCCTTTTCCGCAGGGCGCGGACGGGGTGCGGACGGCTTGCGGGCGGGGCGTGCGGGGACCCCGGGACGCCTGCGCGTGACGGCCCGTGGAGGGGCGGTCCACCGCCGGTCACGGCCCTTTCGTACGAGCGTCACACCCGCCCCACGGGGGCGGTCCCCCTGTTGCCCCACCGCATAGGCTGTGGTGAATCCGCCGGACGCAGCAGGGGGCAACAGCCATGACGACAGGTCGGCTCGGGCACGAGGCCGCGCCACCGAATGCGGCCTACGCCGGGCAGCTCGTGAACTTCCCGGACCCGGTCCGGGCCGCCCGCCACCCCCAGGGGGTGCGGGTGGACGACGAGGGTTTCCCGGACTTCTCGCCCTACGCCCGCGCCGCCGCCGAGATCGCCGAGCCCCCCGAGGGCTTCGGCGTGGACGAGCTGCGGCTGACCGACTACGTGTCGGCCAACGCCGCCCTGCACGCCGACGGCCACGAGCTGTGGGAGACCCTCGACCCGGTCGCCACCCCGCACGGCTGGACCTGGCACCACGTACCGCACACCCGGCGCATGCACCTGGTCCCGGTCGAGGTGAAGGCGCTGCTGCGGCACCACGGCGGACTCGCGACGACGGCGGTCGACCAGGACAAGCGCGGCACCCGCCCGCTCGCGGAGACGCGGCCCGTGCACTTCGGGCTGCCGAAGGGAACGGTCGCGGTGTCGGAGTCCCAGGTGCTGGGCGTGGAGGAGGACCTGGGCTACCGGCTGCCCGGCGCCTACCGTTCGTTCCTGAAGGCGGCGGGCGGCTGCGCGCCCGTCGGGGCGGCGCTGGACGCGGAGTTGGGCCTGCTGGTCGACCAGCCGTTCTTCACGGTGCGCGACGAGGCGGGCGTCAACGACCTGGTGTACGTCAACAAGTGTCTGCGCGATCACCTGACCAAGGACTACCTCGGCGTCACCTTCGTGCAGGGCGGGATCCTCGCCGTGAAGGTGCGCGGCGAGAACACCGGCTCGGTGTGGTTCTGCGCGTACGACGACGCGCGGGACCAGGACGGCTGGTCGGTCCAGGAGCGGGTGGAGCGGCTGCTGCTGCCCTGCGGCGACGACTTCGACGAATTCCTCCAGCGGCTGGCGGGCAGCCCGCCGGAGTTGCAGACGGTGGCCGACCTGATGGTGGACGGCGGTTTCGCCCGCGTGGTCCCCGTCGCCGACGAGGTGTGACGTGACGAGTACGAGTACGACGGGGGTGACGGTCCGATGGTGACGTTCGCGCAGGCGCAGGAGCGCGCAGACGAGTGGGTCAACGGGGACGTGCCCGCGTACCAGCACCGTGAGGTGCGGGTGCGGGAGTTCGACCTCGGGTTCGTGGTGTGGGCGGAGGACCGGGAGAACGGTCCGGTCTCCGACGGCGGCCGGCAGCGCCTGGTCATCGCCCGCGACAGCGGTGAGGCCACGCTGTGGCCGGAGATGCCGGTGGGCGAGGTGATCAGGCGGTACGAGGAGGCCTACGGCAGCCCGGCGGGCGAACCGGACGAGCCTGTTCCGGCACCGCCGCAGCGCGTCGACCTGCAACAGACGTCCTTCCTGCTGACGCCGCCGGAGTGGTTGCAGGAGGCGGCGGACCGGGCGGGCGTACCGGACCGGAGGCCGTCGGGGTCGGCCGGTTCGGGGTCGTCCGGTTCGGGGTCGGCCGGTTCCGGGGAGGCATCCCGGACGTCCGGTTCCGCGGCGGCTTCGGCCTCCGCTTCTTCCTCCGTTTCCGGTACGGAGAGCGGTTCCGCTTCGGGTACGGGGACGGGTGCGGGGTCGCCCGCCGGGGCCGGTTCGGGCCCCGGCGCTTCCGGTACTCCCGCTCCTCCCGCATCTCCCGCTTCTCCCGCCGGGGCGACCCCGTGGGCCGGGACGGACACCAACTCCTCGGACGCGGGCGGGGTTCCGCTGCCCGCCACCGTGTTCGCGCCCCCGCTGGTCGGGGCGGACGACGACGACACCCCGCCGCCCGGCGTCGGGCCCGAGGCCAAGACCTCGCTGATCCAGGGCGGCAGCCGGCTCCCCAGCACCGCCGTGGCACCGGTGGTGCCCGACCCGTCGGCCCCCCAGCCGCTGCCGGGAGCGGGTTCCGCTTCGGGGCCCGCAGCCGGTTCCGCTACGCCGCCGCCGGGCGCTTCGTCGGCTCCTGGAGCCCCGGGGGCCTCTGGGGCTCCTGCGGCCCCCGGTGCCCCCGGTCGTCCTGGTCTTCCCGCCGGGGCCGAGGACATCGCCGACGCCGCGACCAGCAAGGCCACCCTGCCGCCCGGCGCCCGGCGCGGCGGCGCCTCGACGACCCCGCCGCCGCCCGGCGCGCCCGGTACCCCGGGCGCCCGTCCCGGCGCGATGCCTCCGCCCTCGGCACCGGGGGCTCCCGGCGCTCCGGCGGGCGGTTACGTACCGACGGCCCTGGTTCCGCATCTGGGCTCCGGCGGCGGACCGGGCTCCCCGCAGCAGCCCGGCCGGCCGGGTCCGGTCGGTCCGCCCGGCCCCCCGGCCGCTCCCGGGTCGACGCCGCCGCCCGGCGGGGGAGTGCACCACGCGGCGACGATGCTCGCCGGTCCGCCGTCCGCCGGTGGCGGGATGCGGCCTCCGGGCCCGCCCGGCGCTCCGGGCGCTCCGGGCGCGCCGCAGCCTCCCGGCCCGCCCGGGTCGACGCCGCCGCCCGGCGGGGGAGTGCACCACGCCGCGACGATGCTGGCCAGTCCGCCGCCCGGCGGTCCCGGGGCTCCGCAGCCGCCCGGCCCGCCCGGTGCGATGCCGCCCCCGCACGGCTCGTTGCAGCCGCCGCCCGCGAACATGCCGCCGCCGAACATGCCGCCCCCGCACGCCGTGCACCAGCCGCCGCCCGCCTACGGCTACCCGCAGCAGCCCCCGCCCGGACTGCCCACGGTCGGCCCCGGCTACCAGGCGGTGCTGCGCTACCGCGCCCAGGACGGCTCCGAGCAGCAGCTCATCCGCCGCAGCGCGCCCGGCACCCCGCACCCCGAGTGGCAGATGCTGCACGAGCTGCGCGCGATGCAGGTCCCGCCGCAGCAGGTGCTCGAACTGCACACGGAGCTGGCGTCCTGCGAGCTGCCGGGCGGCTACTGCGCGCGGATGATCCGCGAGACCTGGCCGCAGGTGCGGATCACGAGCGTCGCTCCGTACGGTACGGACCACACCTCGCGCCAGCAGGGCATGCGGCACCTGCTCACCCACCAGGGCGAGCTGCACCAGGTCGCCGACGGTCCGGCGCGGCCGGCCCCTGTGCGGGCGCCGCTGCCGCACCCGAGCCAGTTGCCGCAGATCCCGCCGGTGGGTCCGGACGGGGTGGCGCACGAGCTGGTCTCGGCGTTCGGGCCGCAGGCGGTCTTCCGCTTCGACCAGAACGCGGTGTCGCGCCAGGGCGTGCCGGAGGCGGTGGCGGTGACGCTGATGTGGGCCGGGCTGCCGGTCGACTTCGGGCCGTTCTTCTGGGCGCAGGCCGTGCCGGGGCAGCCGGTGCCGACGCTGGCCGAGCTGGCCCAGCAGCGCGGGGTGCAGCCCGCGTCGGACGCCGGGTCGTACCTGGTCATGGGGTCGGACTTCGGGCGTGCGCTGTGCGTGCAGTACGGCTCGGCGAACATCGTGGCCGTGCCGGTCGAGGCGGGCCCCGGCGGTGCGCCGGTGCCGCCGCAGTTCGTGAACACCGGCCTGCCCGAGTTCGTACGGTCGCTTGCCCTGCTGGGACGGATGTGGCGGCTGCGGTTCGGGCTCAATCCCGAGCAGGCCGGGCGCTGGACCGTGGACTTCCAGGCACAGTTGGCGGCGCTGGACCCGGCGGCGCTGGCGTCGCCGGAGAGCTGGTGGTCGGTGCTGCTGGAACAGATGTGGGACGGATTGCTGTAGGGCGCGGCCGTCGCGGGACCGGGGCGTACGACCTGAGGAACCGGGTCGTACGCCCCGGTCGTTCTCCTCTCTCGAACGGGGGTGGCCATCAGGCAGAGTGTTCGGTTACGGACACTTGAGTCCGATACATCAGGATCTGTCGCAATGTGCTGGCCTGTTTCCTGGTCGCCGCAGAGAAAAGGGGAAAACAGGATGAACGCATCGACGTCACCCCACGGTTTCACCACGGTGCGGGGCCGCGGCTACCGTCCGGAACAGGTGGACCGCCGTGTCGACGCGCTGTTCCGCGACCGTGACGACGCGTGGGAGCGGGCGGCGCGGCTGACCGTGCTGGCCAAGCAGATGGAGGCGGAGGCGGCAGCCCTGCGGGAGCGGGTCGCGCAGTTGCCGCCGCAGACGTACGAGTCGCTGGGCGAGCGGGCGCAGACGATCCTGGCGCTGTCGCGCGAGTCGGCGGACGAGCTGCGGACGCAGGCCGAGGACGAGGCCGCGGAGCTGAGGGCGACGGCCGTGGCGGAGGGTTCGGCGGTACGGGAAGCGGCGCGGGCGGCGGCCGAGCGGGTCCGCGCGGAGGCCGAGGAGACGGCGTCGCGGCTGCTGGCGGAGGCGGCCACGGCGGCCGACGGGGTACGGACCGCCGCCCGCCGGGACGCCGAGGAGTGGGGGGCCGAGGCGCAGGCCGCCCTCAAGGAGACCCGTAAGCGGAGCGAGGGCATCCGTACCGATCAGGAGCAGGAGCACGCCGCACGCTGGGAGGCGGCCGAGCGGGCCGTCGCCGAGCGCGAGGCGGAGGCCGACGAACGTTTCGCGGCGCTCACCTCGCGGGCGGAGGCGGTGCTGGCGGCGGCCCGCAAGGACCTGGCGGAGGCCGAGGAGGAGGCCCGCCACGGTCAGGAGGACGCGGAGGCGCGGGCCGCGGAACTGGTGGCGGAGGCGCGGGGGGTCGAGGCGCGGATCGAACGGGAGACGGAGCGGGTGCTGCGGGAGCACGACGAGGCCCGCGAGGAGGTGCAGGCGCACATGGCCCACGTCCGCAACAGCCTGGCGACCCTGACGGGCCGCGCGACCACGGAGGGCTGACCTCCGCCGGCCGCACGACCGGGGGTTCCCGCTCGGTCCCCCGCGTCCCTGACGGGGCACCCCTGCTGGGCCCCCTGCCGGGACGCCCCTGCAAGGGACGCGGGGGACTGCCGCGACCAGCCACGATGCACGGCTGCGCGGCTGGGTTTCCCGCTCGGCTGCCCGCCCTCCCTGCTGGGCCCCCTGCTGGGCTGCCCCTGCAAGGGGCGCGGGGAACCGCGCGACCAGCCACGATGCACCCGCACGACACCGCTCACCGCCCAGGCCCCCTCCCAGCCCCGCAGGGTTACGGGAAGGGGCGGGCAGGGGAAAATCCCCACCCCGACACCGGGCACCTCCGCAACGAGGCCGCGGCCCGGCCGCCGGCCCTCAGCGCCCCGCACCCCCTACCCCGCACCCGCCCCGTCGACCGCCCCCGGCCGGCTCCCCTCGGCCGCCCCCGGGCCCCCCGCCCCGTCCCCCAGTACCGGAAACCTCCTCGGCGCCAGTACCAGCAATGCCACCAGCGCCAGGAACCCCGCCGCCGCCGCTCCCACGTACACGTGGTCCACCGCCGCGTCCACCGCCCTGCGCAGGTACTCCGCCGCCCCGGCCCCCAGCGTCGAGTCCGGGTCGCTCAACGCGTGGGACACCGAGTCGAGGTCCCCCGGCAGCCCGTCCCGCAGCGACGCCGGCGCGGACTCCAGCCGCCCCGCCAGCGTCGCGTTCGCCACCGCCCCGAAGACCGCCGCCCCCACGCTCTGGCCCAACTGCCGGTAGAAGAGGATCGACGCCGTCGCCGTCCCCCGTTCCGACCAGCCCACCGTCGACTGCACCCCGACGATCAACGGGAGCTGGAAGAGGCCGAGCGCCCCGCCCAGCAGCAGCATGATCAGCGCGGGCATCCACGCCGAGCCGGGGAAGGGCAGCAGCGGAAACGCCAGCAGGATCACCGTCGCCAGCGAGATCCCGACGACCGCCGTCTGACGGAAGCCGATCCTCCCGTACACGTGCTGACTCAGCGCCGCCGACAACGGCCAGCTCAGCGTCATGACGGACAGCACGAAGCCGGCCGCCGTCGGGCCCAGCCCCAGCACCGACTGGGCGTACGTCGGCAGGAAGACCATCGGGGCCACCATCAGCAGCCCGAGCATGCCCAGGGCGACGTTCACCGCCGCGATCGTCCGCCGGCGCCACACCCAGCCGGGCAGGATCGGCTCGGCGGCGCGCCGTTCCACCAGCACGACCACGACCACCAGCACGGCGCTCGCCGCCAGCAGCGCGAGGGACGGGGCGGAGAGCCACGGCCAGGCGACCCCGCCCTGCACCAGCGCCGTCAGCAGCAGCCCGCCGCAGGCGAAGACGGCGAGCGCACCGGGCCAGTCGACACGAGAACGGACGGGCGCGGCGGAGGGTTCCCGGACCCGGCCGGGCTCCCGCAGGTACTTCGCGACCAGCCATATCGCCAGCGCCCCCACCGGCAGGTTGACCAGGAAGATCCAGCGCCAGTCGGCGTACGTGGCCAGGACGCCGCCGACCGCCGGGCCCGCCACCGCCGACACCGCCCAGACGGTGGACAACTTGGCCTGGATCTTGGGGCGTTCCTTGAGGGGGTAGAGGTCGGCGGCGATGGTCTGGACGGTTCCCTGTATCGCCCCGCCGCCCAGGCCCTGCACGATGCGGAACGCGATCAGTGCCGGCATGTTCCAGGCGAGCGCGCAGAGCAGGGAGCCGAGCAGGAAGAGGGCTGTGCCGGTGATCAGGACCGGCTTGCGGCCGAAGGTGTCGGAGAGCTTGCCGTACACGGGGAGGGTGACGGTGACCGCGAGGAGATAGCCGGCGAAGAGCCAGGAGAAGACGGTGAAACCGCCCAGGTCGGCGACGATCTGCGGTACGGCGGTCGAGACGATCGTGCCGTCCAGGGCGGCCAGCGCCATGCCCAGCATGAGCGCGGCGACGACCGGCCCGCGACGGCCCGCGTCCGCTCCGGGGGCACCGGCGGGGACATTGTCGTTGCCGCCCGGAGCGCCGTCGGGGGTGGTGGCGTCGACGCCCGGAGCGCCGTCGGGGGCGTTGCCGTCGATGCCCGAAGTGCCGCCGCGGGCCGGGGCGTTGCCCGTGCCACTTACATCTTTGTCGGCCACCGCGTTCCCTTCCCCCTGCACGTATTTTCTCGGCACAGCGTCTCACCCGCAGGTCGGGCGGGGGAGGGCGCGCAGCGGGTGGAGAACCCCGGACCCCGTGCTCCACCCCAGGGTTGAGAAGCAGGGGCCGGATTCCCCCCTTGGGTCCAGCCCGTGCTTGGTACCCAGGGGCGACGTGCCCGGACGGTCCCCTCCCTAGCTTGGTTTCAGGTGAAGTTCGGGAGCGCACAGGGGGACTCGGCATGACAACGGCGGTAGGCAAACCCCAGCAGGGGGACGCACACGGGAACGCGGCCGTCGCCGCGCGGGCACGGCAGGTCGTGAAGGCGTACGGGACGGGGGAGACCCGTGTCGTGGCGCTCGACCATGTCGACGTCGACATCGTGCGGGGGGAGTTCACGGCGATCATGGGCCCCTCGGGGTCGGGCAAGTCCACACTGATGCACTGCCTCGCGGGACTGGACACGGTGACCTCGGGCGAGATCCACCTCGCCGACACCGAGATCACCGGGCTGAAGGACAAGCGGCTGACGCGGCTGCGGCGGGACCGGGTGGGGTTCATCTTCCAGTCGTTCAACCTGCTGCCCACGCTCAACGCGCTGGAGAACATCACGCTGCCCATGGACATCGCCGGGCGCAGGCCCGACGCCGCGTGGCTGCGGCGGGTCGTGGAGACGGTGGGGCTGGGGGACCGGCTGAAGCACCGGCCCACCGAGCTCTCCGGCGGCCAGCAGCAACGCGTCGCGGTGGCGCGGGCGCTGGCGGCCCAGCCGGAGATCATCTTCGGTGACGAGCCGACCGGGAACCTGGACTCCCGGTCCGGGGCCGAGGTGCTGGACTTCCTGCGGCTGTCCGTGGACGAGCTGGGCCAGACCATCGTGATGGTGACGCACGACCCGGTGGCCGCCTCGTACGCGGACCGCGTGCTGTACCTCGCCGACGGCCGGATCGTCGACGAGATGCGCAGGCCCACCGCCGAACGCGTACTGGACCGCATGAAGGCCTTCGACGGGCGGGGGCGGACGTCATGACCGTCTGGAAGACCTCGCTGCGCAACTTCTTCGCGCACAAGGGGCGCATGGCGCTCTCCGCCGTCGCCGTCCTGCTGTCGGTCGGGTTCGTCTGCGGGACGCTCGTGTTCACCGACACCATGAACACCACCTTCGACAAGCTCTTCGCGAGCACCACCGCCGATGTCACCGTGACGCCGAAGAAGGAGAAGGGCGACCGGTCCGCGGAGAACGCCGGCCGCCCGCTCACCGTTCCGGCCGCCGCCGTCGACACGCTGAAGCGGACCGACGGGGTGAAGGACGCCGAAGGCACCGTCAGCAGCGGCTCCGTCACCGTCGTCAACGGCGACAACAAGAACGTGGGCTCCGAGAGCGGCGCCCCCACCTTCGCGGGCAACTGGTCCTCCAGCGACGCCCGTTCCCTCGACATCACCTCCGGGCACGCTCCGCGCGGCCCCACCGAGGTCATGGTCGACGCCGACACCGCCGACAAGCACGGGCTGAAGCTCGGCGACGAACTGCGGACCATCGCCGTGACCGGCGACCACACCGCGCGGATCAGCGGGATAGCCACCTTCCGTACCACCAACCCGGGGGCCACCCTCGTCTTCCTGGACACCGCGACCGCGCAGCGCCAACTGCTCGGCGGCACCGGCCGGTTCACCGGGATCAACGTCACCGCCGGCGACGGCCTCTCCGAGACCCGGCTCAAGGCCACGGTGAGCGCCGCGCTGGGGGCGGGCACGTACACGTACCAGACCAAGACGGAAGAGGCGGCGGCGAACAAGAGCGACCTGGCCTCGTTCCTCGACGTCATGAAGTACGCGATGCTCGGCTTCGCCGGGATCGCCCTCCTCGTCGGCGTCTTCCTGATCATCAACACCTTCTCCATGCTGGTCGCCCAGCGCACCCGGGAGATCGGGCTGATGCGGGCGCTCGGTTCGAGCCGCCGACAGGTCAACCGGTCGGTGCTGCTCGAAGCGCTGCTGCTCGGCGTCGTCGGCTCGCTGCTGGGCGTCGCCGCCGGGGTGGGGCTGGCCGTCGGACTGATGAAGTTCATGGGCGCGATCGGCATGAGGCTGGCCACCACCGACCTCACCTTCCGGTGGCCGACCCCGGTGATCGGGGTGGTGCTGGGCATCGTCGTCACCGTCGTGGCGGCCTACCTGCCCGCGCGGCGGGCCGGAAAGGTGTCGCCGATGGCGGCCCTGCGGGAGGTCGGCGTGCCGGCGGACGGGAAGTCCGGCCGGGTACGGACCGTGCTGGGCGCGGTGCTGACCCTCGCGGGCGGCGCGGGGCTGTACGCGGCGGCGCAGGCGACGAAGTCGGGCGAGGGCGCGCTGCTGCTCGGGGTGGGCGTGGTGTGCAGCCTCATTGGGTTCGTGGTGATCGGGCCGCTGCTGGTGGGGTTCCTGGTCAAGGGGTTGTCGGCGGTGGTGCTGCGGGTGTTCGGGCCGGTGGGGCGGATGGCCGAGCGCAACGCGCTGCGCAATCCCCGGCGCACCGGAGCCACCGGGTCCGCACTGATGATCGGGCTCGCGCTGGTGGCGTGCCTGTCGGTGGGGGCGTCCTCGATGGTCGCCTCGGCCACGGACGAGCTGGACCGTTCGGTGGGGGCGGACTTCACCGTACGGTCCACCAACGGGCAGCCGGTGCTGCCGCAGGCGCGCGAGGCCGTCGAGAAGGTGGCCGGGCTCGCCCACGTCACCCACTACAAGGGCGTCGACGCCCGGGTCACCGCCCCGGACGGGACCTCCGGGCGGCACGTGCTGTCGGCCACCGACCCCTCCTACCTGCGGGACCTGAAGCGGGCGACGGTCTCCGGCGAGCTGGCGAAGGCGTACGAGCCCGGGGCGATGTCGGTGGGCGAGGAGTACGCGAAACGGCACGGGGTGCGGGTCGGCGACGAGCTGGGAGTCGTCTTCCCCGGGGGCGGGAGCGTGCGGCTGAAGGTGGCGGCGGTGACGTCGGACGACGTCAATGTCGACAGGGGGGCGATGTATCTGAGCATCGCGACCGCCGCCCGGCACATACCGGCCCGGTCCATGCCGCAGGACATGATGCTCTTCGCGAAGGCGGCGGACGGGCAGGCGGACGCGGCGTACGCGGCGATGAAGAAGGCCGTGGAGCCGTACCCGCAGTACAAGGTGTTGAACTCCACGGACTACAAGAAGGACCTGAAGGCGCAGATCGATCAGCTCCTCAACATCGTGTACGGGCTGCTGGGGCTCGCGATCGTGGTGGCCGTGCTGGGGGTCGTGAACACCCTCGCCCTGTCGGTGGTCGAGCGGACCCGGGAGATCGGGCTGATGCGGGCGATCGGGCTGTCGCGGCGGCAACTGCGGCGGATGATCCGGCTGGAGTCGGTGGTGATCGCCCTGTTCGGGGCGGTGCTGGGGCTCGGGCTCGGGCTGGCGTGGGGGACGGCGGCGCAGAAGCTGCTGGCGCTGGAGGGGATCGGGATCCTGGAGATCCCCTGGAACACCATCCTGGCCGTCTTCGCGGCGTCGGCCCTGGTGGGCCTGCTGGCCGCCCTGGTCCCGGCCTTCCGCGCCGGCCGCCTCAACATCCTGAACGCCATCGCCACGGACTGACCCCGGCACCGGGGTCCCCCCGGGGGGGGAGGGGCGGGCGAGGGGGGCGGCCCCGCCCGCTCCCGCCCCCCCGGGGCTCCGCCCCGCCCCAGCGCCCGTGCCGCAAGGGGCCCAGGGCCTTAGCGCCCTCGCCCCGGAGGGCCGGCCCGCTTCGGCCAGCGGGCCGGCGGACGGCGTCGTAGGCTGGGAGGCCCCGGCCCGTGCGACGTGTCGGGCGGCTCGCGTTGCCCCTTCGGCCCCCGGCCCCCGGGCGTGCGCGGTCCACCTCAGTGATCCAAGCGTTCGGATGGATGCCTTTCATGAGCCTGCACGGCCTGCTGGATGCAGTGGTACGAGACTCGGCGCTCGCCGAAGCGGTCAAGGCCGCCGTCGACGGCAACCGCATGCACGTCGACCTCGTCGGACCCTCCGCCGCCCGCCCCTTCGCCCTCGCCGCCCTCGCCCGTGACGCCGGGCGGCCCGTGCTGGCCGTCACCGCCACCGGGCGGGAGGCCGAGGAGCTGGCCGCCACCCTGCGGACCCTGCTGCCGGAGGACTCCGTGGCGGAGTTCCCGGCCTGGGAGACCCTGCCGCACGAGCGGCTCTCCCCCCGGTCGGACACCGTGGGGCGGCGGCTCGCCGTCCTGCGCAGGCTCGCCCACCCGAGCCCCGACGACCCGGCTGCGGGACCCGTCAGCGTCGTCGTGGCTCCCGTACGGTCCGTGCTGCAACCGCAGGTCAAGGGGCTCGGCGATCTCGTGCCGGTGTCCATCAGGTCCGGGCAGACCGCCGAGCTGGGAGCGGTCACCGACGCGCTGGCGGCGGCCGCGTACCAGCGGGTGGAACTGGTCGAGAAGCGCGGCGAGTTCGCCGTACGGGGCGGAATCCTGGACGTGTTCCCGCCGACCGAGGAGCACCCCCTGCGGGTGGAGTTCTGGGGCGACGACGTCGAGGAGATCCGGTACTTCAAGGTCGCCGACCAGCGGTCCCTGGAGGTCGCCGAGCACGGGGTGTGGGCGCCGCCGTGCCGGGAGCTGCTGCTGACGGACGACGTGCGGCAGAGGGCCGCCGCGCTGGCCGAGGAGCACCCCGAGCTGGGCGAGCTGCTGCACAAGATCGCCGAGGGCATCGCGGTCGAGGGCATGGAGTCCCTCGCCCCGGTTCTCGTCGACGACATGGAGCTGCTGCTCGACGTGCTGCCCGGCGGCTCGATGACGGTCGTCTGCGACCCCGAGCGGGTGCGGACGCGGGCCGCGGACCTCGTCGCGACCAGCCAGGAGTTCCTCCAGGCGTCGTGGGCGGCCACCGCCGGCGGCGGCGAGGCGCCGATCGACGTCGGCGCGGCCTCGCTGTGGGGCATCGCCGACGTCCGGGACCGGGCGCGCGAGCTCGGGATGATGTGGTGGTCGGTCTCGCCGTTCGCCGCCGACGACGCGGAGTTCGAGGACGACACCCTCAAGCTCGGCATGCACGCCCCCGAGCTGTACCGGGGCGACACGGCCAAGGCCCTCGCCGACACCAAGGGGTGGCTGGCCGACGGCTGGCGCGTGGTGTTCGTGACCGAGGGGCACGGGACCGCCGCCCGTACGGTCGAGGTCCTGTCGGGGGAGGGCATCGCCGCACGCCTGGAATCCGGCCTCGCCGAGCTCTCCCCGAACGTCGTGCACGTCGCCTGCGGCGGCCTCGACAACGGCTTCGTCGACCCGGCGCTCCAGCTCGCCGTCCTCACCGAGACGGACCTGACCGGCCAGCGCACCGCCACCAAGGAACTCGGGCGGATGCCCGCCCGCCGCCGCAAGTCCGTCGACCCGCTCACCCTCCAGGCCGGTGACTTCATCGTGCACGAGCAGCACGGTGTGGGGCGGTACGTCGAGATGGTGCAGCGCACGGTGCAGGGCGCGACCCGCGAGTACCTGCTCGTCGAGTACGCGCCGGCCAAGCGCGGCCAGCCCGGCGACCGGCTGTACATCCCCACCGACCAACTGGAGCAGGTGACGAAGTACGTCGGCGGCGAGGCCCCGACGCTGCACCGGCTCGGCGGCGCCGACTGGACGAAGACCAAGGCGCGGGCCAAGAAGGCCGTCAAGGAGATCGCCGCCGACCTCATCAAGCTGTACTCCGCGCGCATGGCCGCGCCCGGCCACACCTTCGGCCCCGACACCCCCTGGCAGCGCGAGCTGGAGGACGCCTTCCCGTACGTGGAGACGCCCGACCAGTTGTCCACCATCGCCGAGGTGAAGGAGGACATGGAGAAGTCCGTCCCCATGGACCGGCTGATCTGCGGCGACGTCGGCTACGGCAAGACCGAGATCGCGGTGCGCGCCGCCTTCAAGGCCGTGCAGGACGGCAAGCAGGTGGCGGTGCTGGTGCCGACGACGCTGCTGGTGCAGCAGCACTTCGGCACGTTCACCGAGCGGTACGCGCAGTTCCCCGTCAACGTGCGGGCGCTGAGCCGCTTCCAGACCGACACCGAGTCGAAGGCCACCCTCGCGGGGCTCGCGGACGGCTCGGTCGACATCGTCATCGGTACGCACCGGCTCTTCTCCCAGGAGACCAGGTTCAAGGACCTGGGGCTGGTCGTCGTGGACGAGGAGCAGCGCTTCGGCGTCGAGCACAAGGAACAGCTCAAGAAGCTCAGGGCCAATGTCGACGTACTGACCATGTCGGCCACACCCATCCCCCGTACGCTGGAGATGGCGGTCACCGGCATCCGCGAGATGTCGACCATCACCACCCCGCCCGAGGAGCGGCACCCCGTGCTGACCTTCGTCGGTCCGTACGAGGAGAAGCAGATCGGCGCGGCCGTCCGCCGCGAACTGCTGCGCGAGGGCCAGGTCTTCTACATCCACAACCGGGTGGAGTCCATCGACCGGGCGGCGGCCAAGCTGCGCGAGATCGTGCCCGAGGCGCGCATCGCCACCGCGCACGGCCAGATGTCGGAGACGGCGCTCGAACAGGTCGTCGTGGACTTCTGGGAGAAGAAGTTCGACGTGCTCGTGTCGACGACGATCGTCGAGTCCGGCATCGACATCTCCAACGCGAACACCCTGATCGTGGAGCGCGGCGACAACTTCGGTCTCTCGCAGCTCCACCAGTTGCGCGGCCGCGTCGGCCGAGGCCGCGAGCGCGGTTACGCGTACTTCCTCTACCCGCCGGAGAAGCCGCTCACGGAGACCGCGCACGAGAGGCTCGCGACGATCGCCCAGCACACGGAGATGGGTGCGGGCATGTACGTGGCGATGAAGGACCTGGAGATCCGCGGCGCGGGCAACCTGCTCGGCGGCGAGCAGTCCGGCCACATCGCGGGCGTCGGCTTCGACCTCTACATCCGCATGGTCGGCGAGGCGGTGGCCGACTACCGGGCGGCGGTCGACGGGACGGAGGAGGAAGAGGCCCCGCTGGAGGTCAAGATCGAACTCCCGGTGGACGCGCACGTTCCGCACGACTACGCGCCGGGTGAGCGGCTGCGCCTCCAGGCGTACCGGGCGATCGCGGCGGCGACGACGGAGGCGGACATCGCGGCGGTGCGGGAGGAACTCACCGACCGTTACGGCAAGCTGCCCGAGCCGGTGGAGAACCTGCTCCTGGTCGCGGGCCTGCGGATGCTGGCCCGGGCCTGCGGGGTCGGGGAGATCGTCCTCCAGGGCCCGAACATCCGGTTCGCGCCGGTGGAGCTGAGGGAGTCGCAGGAGCTGCGGCTGAAGCGGCTGTACCCGCGGACGGTGATCAAGCCGACCGCGCACCAGATCCTGGTGCCGCGGCCGACCGGCGGGAAGATCGGCGGAAAGCCGGTGGTGGGCCGCGAGCTGCTGTCCTGGACGGGCGAGTTCCTCACCACCATCCTGGGCTGACCGGCCCGCCCCCGCAGGGGGGCCGGGCAAGACACCGCCCGCGAGACCGCGAAGAGCGGCCTCGCGGGCGGGGGTCCGGAGGTGCCGTCCGGTGCCGGACGCCTGCGGTGCGGACGAACGGGACCTTTCAGACGCTACGCCCGGGGACAGGATCACGCGCGCCGGGAGCCGCCGGCGCGACATGTGGAGCGGGACACATTTCGGTGGTACGTCGCGGGTCGGTCCGTCCGTTCGGGGCAGGCATTCCTAAGGTGGGCCGCTCGCCGGAGTGCGACCGCGCGTGGGCCGTTCGCGGTGTGCGACAGCGCGTGGGCCGTCCGCCGGTGCGCAACAGCCGAAGAAGTCGTGGGGTGGGGTTCGTCGTGACAGCTCGTACGTCCAGGAGTGCCTGGAAAGCCGTGTCCGCGGCGGGACTTGGGGCCGCCCTGCTGCTCGGCGGCGTCGGCTGCGACGCCGTGCGGTCCGGCACGGGGCCCGGTTCGGGGGCGGGTTCGGGTTCTGGGCCGGGCGGCACCGTCGGGAAGCCCGGCTCCGCGCTGGCCGCCGTGGACGACCTCGCCGTCAAGGGCCGGGCCCCGAAGACGGGTTACCAGCGCGCCTCGTTCGGGCGCGCCTGGGCCGACACCGACGACAACGGCTGCGGAACCCGCGACGACATCCTCAAGCGCGATCTGAAGGACGTGGCCTTCGGCGACGCCAGGAAGTGCAAGGTCTCCTCCGGTGTGCTGGCCGACGACCCGTACACGGGCACCCGCGTCGAATACCGGCGCGGTGCGAGCAAGGTCGACATCGACCACCTGGTGGCGCTGTCGGACGCCTGGCAGAAGGGCGCCCAGCAGTGGAGCAAGGGCAAGCGGCTGGCCTTCGCCAACGACCCGCTGAACCTGCTGGCCGCCGAGGCCTCCGCGAACCGCAGGAAGGGCGACGGCGACACCGCCACCTGGCTCCCGCCGAACAAGGGCTACCGGTGCGCGTACGTCGCCTCGCAGGTCGCGGTGAAGAAGAAGTACGGGCTGTGGGTGACCCCGGGCGAGCGCGACGCCATGAAGGCGGTGCTCAAGGACTGCCCGCGGCAGGGGCTGCCCAGCGGCGGCAACCCGACCGAGGCCCCCGCCGGACGGTGACGCACGCA
Source organism: Streptomyces sp. NPDC088745 (assembly GCF_044751045.1). NCBI lineage: Bacteria > Bacillati > Actinomycetota > Actinomycetes > Kitasatosporales > Streptomycetaceae > Streptomyces > Streptomyces sp. NPDC088745. The sequence continues at coordinate 102,402 of NZ_JBIVLB010000001.1, read as the reverse complement.
CTGCGCTCCGGCAGGGCCGCCCCCCTCCAGGGGCCCTGCCGGAGCGCGGCGCGTGCTGCCGCCGGAGCTCAGAGCGTGAGCTCCCACTGCGACGCCTTGTGCTCGAAGCCCGGGGTGATCTCGACGGTCAGGTTCTTCGCGTCGGCCGGGACGCTGAAGGCGTACTTCACGGTGGCCTTCCTGCCGGGCAGGATGCCGCCCTGGAACATCGTGCCGGCGTTCTCGTCGAAGATCTGCTCGGCCTGCGTGCCGTCCTTGCCCGCGCGGGCCGTCGCCAGCACGCCCGTGGCGTCGAACTTCTTCGTCCCCGCGTTGTGGATGACCACCGTCACCAGACGGGCCTTGTTGCCCTTGGTGTGACCCGCCGCGTACGCGCTGGGCGTGTACTTCACCGGCGCCGACACCGTGACGGTCAGCTTGTCGCCGTACTCGGCGGAGTCGCCCGCGCCGAGCGCCTTGTCGGTGGCCTTCTCGCCGGACCCGCCCGTGCCGTCGTCCCCGCCCTTGCCGTCGGCCTTCGCCCCGCCGGCCGTGCCGTCCTTCTTGGTGGCCTCCTGCCCCGACAGGGCCTTGTCCACCTCCTTGATCCCCTCGTCGACCGCCTTGAACAGCAGTACCGCGCCCACTACCGACAGGATCAGCGAGACCAGGCCGAGCGCCGCGCCGGTCAGGGTCACGCCCTTGTTCGTCGCCTCGCCGCGCTTGACCCGGCCGTGGCCCGTCAGGCCCAGGATCAGCGCGATCAGGCCGAGGATTCCGGCCAGCCAGAACATCAGCGGGATCAGGCCCGACAGCGCGCCGACGATGCCGAGGATCAGGGCCGCGGTGCCCAGGCCGTTGCGGGCGGCGCGGGGCGCGCCGTGACCACCGGGGCCACCGTGACCGCCGGGGCCGCCGTGATCGCCGTAGGGCCCGCCGTCGTGGCCTCCGCCATGGCTTCCGGGCGTGCCGTAGTACTGCGGCTCGGGGCCCTGCGGGTGCGTCGGCTGGTGCGAGTACTGAGACATGGGATGCCCTCCGGCGGTGGCCCTCGATGGGGACGGGGTGCGTTGGGTCAATGACAACAGAAGCTGTGAACCGAGTCAACCAAGTTCACGAGAAAGGGAGTGTTCACGCTGTGAAGTGAGGTGTGAACGCGACTGTCGGTATGCTCGGAACACAGCTCATACGCCGAGAGGGGCAACCGCGGTGCCGGACAACGCAACAGAGGTGACCGCAGCCGGAATCGCCCGGCTGGCCGGAGTCGGCAGGGCCGCCGTGAGCAACTGGCGGCGCCGTCACGGCGACTTCCCCAAGCCGGTCGGCGGCACCGAGACCAGCCCCTCCTTCGCGCTCGCCGAGGTCGAGGCCTGGCTCCGCGCCCAGGGCAAGCTGGCCGAGGTCCCCCTGCGCGAGCGCGTCTGGCAGCAGGTGGCGGGCCACCCCGCCGGTGCCAACACCGCCCTGGTGCACACCGGATGCGCGCTCCTCCTCGTACGGGAGAGGCCGACGGCGTGGAAGACCGCCGCCGCCGGATCCGACGCCCGGTGCGCCGAACTCCTGCCCCTGGCCGTGGCCCAGGTCCTCGACGGACGGCTCGGCGGCGAGTGGCTGCGGGCCGTGCGCACACCGGACCCGGCCGCTCTCGCCTCCTCCGTGCCGCTGCTGCGGGCCGCCGCCGAACTGGCCGCGCAGGACGGGCCGTCGCAGGTCTACGAGTTCCTGCTCGGCCGGCACCTGGACGCCAACCCGCGCCAGTACACGCTCACCCCCGCCGGTCCCGCCGCCCTCATGGCCGCCCTCGCGGGCCGCCCCCGCACCGTCCTCGACCCCGCCTGCGGCACCGCCTCCCTGCTCCGCGCCGTCCTGGAGGCGGGCGGCGAGGCGGACCGGCCGAGCACCCTGTACGCGCAGGACGCCGACCCCGACCTCGCCGCCCTCGCCGCGCTGCGGCTCGCCCTGTGCGCCGACGCCCGCGCCACCGAGGTGCGGGCCGCCGCCGCCGACACCCTGCGCGCCGACGTGTTCCGGCAGGTCGCGGTGGACGCGGTGGTCAGCCACCCGCCGTTCAACGAACGCAACTGGGGGCACGACGAACTCGCCTACGACCCGCGCTGGGAGTACGGCTTCCCCGCCCGCACCGAGTCCGAACTCGCCTGGGTGCAGCACGCGCTGGCCCGCCTGCGTCCGGGCGGCACCGCCGTGCTGCTGATGCCCCCGGCCGCCGCCTCCCGCCGTTCCGGCCGCCGCGTCCGCGCCGACCTGCTGCGCCGGGGAGCGCTGCGCGCCGTCGTCGCCCTGCCCGCGGGCGCGGCCCCGCCGTACGGAGTCCCACTGCACCTGTGGGTCCTGCGCAAGCCGGCCGCCGGCACCGGCCCCGGTGCGCGCAACGCCCCGCAACTCCTCGTCGTCGACACCGCCGACCTGTCCGAAGCCGGGCGCGACCGGCTCGACTGGGCCGCCCTGCACACCGCCGTGCTCGGCACCTGGCAGGCCTTCGACAGCGCGGGCACCGTCGAGGAACGCCCCGGTGTGAGCCGCGCCGTGCCCGTCATCGAACTCCTCGACGACGACGTCGACCTCGCCCCCGCCCGGCACCTGCCGCCCCCGGCCGCCGACGGCGGCGCCGCCGAGCTGGCGACCGCAACGGAGGAACTGGCGGACACCCTGCGGCTGACGGCCGAGCTGACGCCGCGCACGGGCACGGGGGCCGGCGCCGAAGCCGGTGCGGGCGCGCCGCCCGCGCACTGGCCCGTCACCACCGTCGGCGAACTCGCCCGCGCGGGCGCGCTGGTGCTGCGCACCGGATCGGCCGGTGGCGGCCCCGACGGCGCGCGGGTGCTCACCGAGCAGGACGTGCTCACCGGAAGCGCGGCGTCCGGTACGTCCGCCGACGCCGGGGACGGCGACGCCGTGCTGACCGAGCCCGGTGACGTCGTCGTACCCGTGCTGGGCGGTGGCGCGGTGGCCCGCGTCATCGACCGGGCGGGAGCGGGGGCCGTGCTCGGGCGCAACCTGCACCTGCTGCGGCCGGACCCGGCGGCCCTCGACCCGTGGTTCCTCGCCGGGTTCCTGCGCGGCACCGCCAACAACCGGCAGGCCAGCAGTTACGCCTCCACCGCCGCCCGGCTCGACGTGCGCCGCCTCCAACTGCCCCGGCTGCCGCTCGCCGACCAGCGCCGCTACGGCGACCGCTTCCGCGCGCTCGCCGCGTTCGAGGACGCGCTGCGGCTGGCGGGAAGGCTGGGGGAGCGGCTGGTGCAGCGGTGGTACGACGGGCTGGCGGACGGGACGGTTCCGCCGGAGCAGCCGTCGGAGCAGCAGTAGGGGGCCTCGGGGCTGCCGTCGGCACGGCCGCCCGGAATAGTGGTCCGATCCGTACAACCCCGGGGCCGTTGTCGGAGTCGCTGTATACGCTCGTCGTCCGTCCCCCAGCACGTTCCGCCACGTGCCGTCACCCCAGGAGCAGCCATGCACGGCCCCGGCCTCACGCCGCCGCGCAGCCAGCCCACGCCCGCCGGGCTGATCACGCTCCGCGTGGTGTTCACGGTGCTCGCCCTCGGCTCCTGCGGACTGCTCTCCTGGGCGGCCCCCCTGCGCACCGCCGTCCTGCGCAAGCGGACCTCGGACTGGCTGCTGTTCGCGGGCCAGTTGGTCGTGGTGATCACCACGGTGATCGTCATGGGGGCGTTCGGCGCGCCGCCGTCCGACGACCCGGACGTGCCGACGCAGTCCAACGGCGTCGACTACGTCTGCCTGGCGATCCTGATCGCCGTGTCGATCGCCTCCGCGACGCACTTCCTGATCGCCGACGTCCAGCACTTCCGGCAGCCGCCGGCCCCGGCGTACGGGTGGGGGACCCCGCCGCCCGCCGGCCCCGGGCACCCGGCCGGCCCGTACGGATACCCGCAGCAGCAGCCCACCGCCGGTCCCGCGTACGGGTATCCGCCGGTACGGGAACAGCCCGTGCACCAGCAGCCCCCCGCACATCAGCAGCCTCCCGTGCATCAACGTCCTCCCGTGCATCAGCAGCCTCCCGTGCCGCAGTCGCAGCCGCAGCCGTACCAGCCGTCCGGGCAGTCGCAGCCGCAGCCGTACCAGCCGTCCGGGCAGCCGCAGCCCCGGATCAACCAGGTGCGCGCCGAACTGGACGAACTGAGCGAGCTGCTGCGCAAGGACCCCCGGGACGGCCAGGGCGGTCCGGGCGGCCAGGACGGCCAGGGCGGGGGACGCCGTCCGTGAACGGCCGTGTCATCGCGGGCCGTTACGAGCTCGCCACCCTCATCGGCCAGGGCGGCATGGGCCAGGTCTGGACGGCGTACGACCAGCGCCTCGACCGGCGCGTCGCCGTCAAACTGCTGCGCCCCGACCGGATGCACGCCGCCACCGAGGCCGAGGACATGCGCCGCCGTTTCGTGCGCGAGTGCCGCGTCACCGCCCAGGTCGACCACCCGGGCCTGGTCACCGTGCACGACGCGGGCAGCGACGACGACGACCTCTACCTCGTCATGCAGTACGTCGAAGGCGCCGACCTCGCCGACCACTTCGCCGAGCACGACGACCCGTACCCCTGGCAGTGGACCGTGTCCGTCGCCGCCCAGTTGTGCGCGGTGCTGGCCGCCGTGCACGCGGTGCCGATCGTCCACCGCGACCTCAAGCCGCGCAACGTCATGGTCAAGCCCGACGGCACCCTCACCGTCCTCGACCTCGGCGTCGCCTCCGTCCTCGACACCGACACCACCCGCCTCACCCACACCGGCACTCCCATCGGCACCCCCGCGTACATGGCGCCGGAGCAGGCGATGGGCGGCGCGGTCGGGCCGTACACCGACCTGTACGCACTCGGCGTGCTGCTGCACGAACTGCTCACCGGCGACGTCCCCTTCGCCGGGACGACCGCGCTCGGCATCCTGCACCGGCACCTGTACGAGGCGCCGGCGCCGGTGCGGCGGACGCGCCCCGAAGTGCCGCCGGCCCTGGAGGCGCTCGTCCTGCACCTGCTCGCCAAGGACCCGCAGCACCGGCCCGGTTCGGTGCACGAGGTGTACGAGCGGCTGGCGCCGCTGCTGCCCGCGCGGGGCCTGCCGGCCGGGCCGCTCGACCCGACCCGCCCCTTCCTGCGGCCGCAGGCGCCCTGGCCGGACCGGGCGGCGGCCCCGCCCCCTGCGCCGCCCGTGCAGCCGCCGACTCCCGCGAAACCCGACGTGGCGGGAGCGGTCGACGAGGTCAAGCAGCTCCTCGGCGAGGGCCGCATCACCCAGGCCGTCGACCTGCTCGGCAACATCCTCCCGGCGGCCGCCGCCGAGCACGGCGAGCGCTCCCCGGTGGTGCGCATCCTGCGCAAGCAGTACGCGGCGACCCTGCTGGACGACGGTCAGTACCGGCGCGCGCTGCCCGAGCTGCGCCGCCTGGCCGACGAACGGGCGGCGGAATCGGGGCCGGCGGACCCGCAGGCGCTCCAGTTCCGGTACGACGCGGCGCAGTGCCTGGAGCAGTTGGGCGAACCGGCGGCGGCACTCGGCGAGTACCGGGTGCTGCTCCCGTACTACGAGAACGGCTACGTCTCCGGGGGCGACCCGGCACGGGCCTTCGAACTCCGGCACCGGATCGCGCAGTTGCTGCTGGCGATGGGGGACCACGGGGAGGCGGGGCGGCAGTCGCAGGCGCTGCTCCACGACGTGGAGCGGGTGTACGGCTCGTACCACCCGTTGGTGGGCGAGATCCGGCGCGGGCTGGACCGGCAGCGGCAGTTCGGCGGTCCCCGCTGAGCGGAGGGGGGCGGGCCCCGGGCCGTGCGGACGCGCCGTGGCTGGTCGCGCGGGTCCCCGCGCCCGTCGAGGAACCTCCGCTTCCGGGAGGAGTGCGGAGATCCCCGGGTGGGGCGCGGCGCCCACCGGGAGGGTCGCGGTGCCCACCGGGAGGATCGCGGTGCCCACCGGGAGGCTCGTGGGACCCGTGGGAGCCGCGGCGGTCTCGGGGAGCATCGCGGCTGCCTCCAGGAGGCGTCCCGGAGCCCCCCGCAGGGGCCCGGTGCGGCGACCCGCCCCGACACCTCCCCTTCGCCCCGTCGACAGCCGCCCGCCACGCCCCGCACCCCCGCATCCCCTACCGTCCCCGCCATGCCCCTGCTGACGCATCCCCTCGCCCGGCGCGCCCTGCGCCCCCTCGCGGACCTCGTCGACCAGCGCGTACGCAGCCAGACGCGGGGGGCCCGTGCCGAACTCGACGCGCTGCGGGCCGAGGTGGACGCCCTCAAGAAGCAGAGCACGGCCGTCGGTCTGCTCCTCGACCGCACCGGCCGCGGCGCCCACCGGATGCCCTCCGCCGGGCAGATCGACATCCTCGTCGCCCAGGTGGCCGACGTGAGCGGCAGCGGGCACGCCCGGCGGGCGGTGACCTCGGCGTTCCGTACCGTCGTCGCCCTGGAGGCCCTCGGCGTCGGCCGGATGGCGGGCGGCACGTCCAACGTCTGCGGCAAGCTCGCCACCATCCCCCTGCTGGCACCGCCCAAGCACCCCGACGTACTCGAAATCGGCACCCTGTACGGCCTGTTCGCCACCGCCCTCACGCGGATGCTGCACCGCGAGGGCGTCGAGGCGCGGCTCACCGTCATCGATCCGCTCATCGGCTCGCAGCTCCAGCCGGACGCCGCGCGGGAGGCGGACGACCCCACGGGCACTCCCGTCCGGGAGGACGTCGTACGGGCGAACCTCGCGCTCGCCGACGCCGACTTCCGTATCCAACGGGGCTTCTCGCAGGACACGGACGTACGGGCCGCGGTGTCCGACCGGCGCTACGGCGTCGTGATCGTCGACGGCGACCACTCCCGCGAGGGCGTCCGCACCGACCTGCGCTGGGCCGAGGAGGTCGTCGCCGACGGAGGCGTCGTCGTCCTCGACGACTACGGCGACACCGCCTGGCCGGGCGTCGGCGAAGCCCTCGCGGAACATCTCGCCGACGGCGGCTCCCGCCTGGAACTGCTGGGCCGGGTGGCCACCTCGGCCTTCCTGCGGGCGCGTCCCGGACAGTGAACCCGCAACTCCTCCAGATCGCGCGCTTCGCCCTCGTGGGCGGGGTCAACACCGGCACCTTCTACGGCTGTTACCTCGCGCTGCACGCCTGGCTGCCGTACTACCCGGCGTACGTGCTGGCGTTTGGGGTGAGCATGGTGGGCTCCTTCTTCCTGAACACGTACTTCACGTACCGGACCCGCCCGACCTGGCGGAAGTTCCTGCTCTTCCCGCTGACGAACCTCACGAACTTCGTGGTGACGTCGGTGGGGGTGTTCGTGCTGGTGGAGTGGTGCGGGGTGGGGGAGCGGATCGCGCCGCTCCTGGCGGCGGCGGCCGCGATCCCGGTCACGTACGTACTGTCCCGGCGCATCCTCCTGACGGAGGGCGACCCGGCCGCCGACGTCCCGGACACCCCTGCGGAACCGGCCCGTCCCACCCCCGCGCCGGGCCGCCCGGGCCCCGGCTGACCGGCCGCCCCCCCCCTGCGCAGGGCGGCTCCCGCCCCGGCCGGACGGTGCGCACCGCCCCCGGAGCCCCCTCAGCCCCCCGCACCCACCCCCGCGACCTCCCCCTCCCGCACCGGGGCCGCCCCCGTCCGCGTCTCCGTCCCCCACGCCCCGCCCCGCCGCCGGCGCCACCACATCGCCGCCCCGGTCCCCGCCGCACCCACGAGTGCCGCACCCCCCACCGCCGAGCCCGCCCGCAGCCCCGGGGGGTGGAACTCGCACCGCACCAGTCCGCCCCCCGGTCCCACCGGCACCGCCAGCATCCCCAAGTAGGAAGCGGCCGGGACGGGTTCCGCCCCCGCGACGCCGCACCGCCACCCGGCGATCCTCGGTGCCGCCACCACCGCCATCCGGTTCCCCGTGCCCCCCGGCACCCGCGCCTCCACCGTTCCGTCACCGAACGAGACGCCCGACACCTCCGGCGCGCCGCGCAGCTCCCGCACCGCCGCCGCCAGCCGGTCCCCGCGCAGGCACGCCACCTCCGCGCCCCGCTTCCCCGACCCCTCCAGCCGCACCCGCACCCGCCCGTCCCCGGGGGCCACTCCCACCTGCTGCATCGGCGCCCGCACCCGGCCCCGCCTGGCGTCGAAGCCCACCGGCTGCCCCGCGCCCAGCCGCGCCGAACCCTTCAGCCCCGGCGCCCACACGAACACCGGCGCCCCCGGCGTGCACGTCCCCGCCGTCCCCGGCACCCGCTCGTACACCCGCGCCCCCAGCAGCAGTTCCTGGTTGGCGAAGGCGGAACGCCCGTACCCCGCCCCCGCCGGCAGCGCGTCGCGCACCGTCACCAGCGGCGCCGCCTCCCCGCGCACCACCGTGAACTCCGTGTCCGCGCCCTGCCGGTACGTCGACCGCAGCCGCGCCCCCACCCCCCACAGCGCGTCCGTCACCGGGTTGTCCAGGCTGTGCGGGGCGCGCCCGCTGCCGTTCCAGCCGTCGCCCAGCGCGGACAGCGTGCGGGTCAGCACCGCCGACGTGACGCTGCTGTAGTACGAAGCGCCCTGGCCGCCGACCACCATCGCGTCGTTGTGCACCGTCTGCGTCCGGCCCGGGTCCGTCCGGTACCGGGGCCAGCCGTCCACCTCCGCGATCGTCGCCCGGTGCGCCACCTGCCGGGGCCCGTACGGCGCGTGGTCGTCCTGCGCCGCCACCCTCCGCTTCGCCCCCCACGCCGTCGTCAGCGCCGACTGCCCCACCGTGACGCCGATCAGCAGCACCGCCGCCGCCACCGCATACCCGCGACGCGCCCGCCCCTGTCCCCGCTCCCGCCCCAGCAGCACCAGCGCCCCCGCCACCGCCACCAGTCCCAGGGCCGCGCCCGCCCACGACCACCGCACCACGAAGGCACTGCCGGCCCCCGCCAGGCCCACCAGCACCACGCACCCCACGCCACCCCACAGCACCCGGCGCGGCAGCGCCCCCTCGCCCACCGCCGCCCACCCCGCCAGCACCAGCACCCCGCTCAGCACGAACGTCTGCCGGTACGGGCTCCCGTTCGGCTCCGCGAACGCGTGCCACGCCAAGTGCGTCGGCCCCCACTGCATCGACAGCACCACCAGTACCGCCAGCACCGGCCACCCCACCCGCACCCGTGCCGCCAACCCCCGGTGGAAGGGCAGGGCACACGCCAGCACCAGCACCGCCCCGCTCACGTACATCGCGGGCGAGCTGAAGGAGTACGTCGCCGGCAGCAGCCGCCCCAGCAGGTCCTCCCACCCCGCCGGCCGGAACGTCAGCCCCATCCCCGGGTACGCGTGCCGCGTCCCCGCGTACACCGTCAGCAGCAGCGGCGCCGACAGCCCGACGCCCAGCCCCACCACCGCGCACGCCTTCCCCGCCACCCGCAGCCGGGGGCGCCACGGGCCGCCGTCCATCAGCAGGCGCGCCGCGAGCACCAGGCCCGCGCCGAGCGTCGCCATGTACGCCGTGTAGAAGTTCGCCACCCACACGTACGCCACCAGCAGCACGCCGCCGAAGAACCACCGCACCGGCCGCCGGCCGTCCCGTATCGCCTCGCCCACCGCGCACAGCAGCGGGAACGCGATCAGCCCGTCCAGCCACATCGGGTTGTACGACGCCTCGATCACCGACCACCCGCACAGCGCGTACGCCGCCCCCAGCGTGCCCGCCAGCCACCACCGCCCGCCCGGCCGCACGCGCAGCAGCAGCCACGCCATCACCGCCGCCGCCACCGCGATCCGCAGCACCGACGTCACGTACACCGCGAGATCGATCTCCTCGCGCGGGAAGACGGCGACCAGCCACGAGAAGGGGCTCGACAGGTAGGTACCCACGTCGGGCAGGAAGCTGGAGCCGTACCCCGACTGCCAGTTGATCAGCCAGCCGCCGTCCGCCCGCCCGTGCAACACGTCCCACAGGTGCGCGTGGAAGGGGACGAACTGCGTTCCCAGGTCGTTCACGTTCCGGTTCATCGCGCCGAAGGGCCGGCTGCCCGCCAGCGCCGACCCCAGGCAGTGCGCGAACGCGGCCAGGACGGCGGCGAGCAGCGACGACGCGACGGCGGGACGAACACGCGGGCGGGAAAACCGGAGCCGATTCAGCATGGCTCGACCGTAAACACGCCACCGGCCCTTTCACCACCACCCTGCGATTCCGTTAACCGAACCGCCCTTTCCCCGTCATCCGACTCCTGAGAGAACGTCATCTGGCCGCGCTCCCATGGCACATGCTCATCTCCCTCGTCGTGCCCTGTTTCAACGAGGCGGAAGTCGTGCGCCGATTCCACGCGCACGTGTCCCGGGAAATCGCCTCGTTCGCGCCCGCCTTTCCCTTCGAGATCTCTTTTGAATTCGTGTACGTGGACGATGGCAGCGGTGACGAAACGCTCAGCCATCTCCGGTCCCTCGCGGGTGACGACCCCCGCGCCCGGTACGTCTCCTTCAGCCGCAACTTCGGCAAGGAGGCGGCCATGCTCGCCGGCCTGCGGCACGCGCGCGGCGACGCGGTCGTCATCATGGACGCCGACCTCCAGCACCCGCCCGAGCTCATCGCCCGCATGATCACCTTGCACGTACGGGGAAACGACCAGGTCGTCGCCCGCCGCACCCGGGCGGGCGACCGCGTCACCCGCACCCTGACCGCCCGTGCCTACTACCGCTTCGTGAATCGACTTGTCGACGTGGAACTCGTCGACGGCGTCGGCGACTTCCGGCTGCTCTCCCGGCGGGCGGTCGACGCCGTGCTCCGCCTCACCGAGTACAACCGCTTCTCCAAAGGCATTTTCGCCTGGATCGGATATCCGACCGAGACCTTCGCCTACGAGAACGCGGTGCGCGAAGAGGGGCGTTCCAAATGGACCTTCGGGAAACTCCTCAACTACGGTCTCGACGGCGTCATCTCCTTCAACAACAAACCACTCCGGGCCGCCCTCTACCTCGGCCTCCTTCTCCTCGCCGTCGCGCTGGCGTACACCGCGTGGATCGTCGGTGACGCGCTCGTCAACGGCGTGGAAACTCCCGGATACGTCACCCTGCTCGTCGCCGTCACCGCGCTCTCCGGCGTGCAGATGGTGCTGCTCGGCGTCGTCGGCGAATACGTCGGGCGCATCTACTACGAGGCGAAGCGCCGCCCGCACTTCCTCATCGGCGAGACCGACGCCGACGCCGGGAACGCGCCCGGGGCCCCCGCCGCCGCATCCCCCCTCACCCGCGACTCGTTGGTCGAACCAGTGGCCCGGACCACTCCGGCTGCCTAACATCGACAACCGCAAGGCTGTTGTGCAACGCCGCACGATCACCGCCCCCGGGAGGCACCCTTTGCACCGCCGTACGCGCACCCGCTCAACCCTCCTCGCCGCCGCCGGACTGCTCGCCGCAGGCCCCCTCCTCACCGCCTGCGGCAGCCAGTCCCACCCGGGAGCCGCGGCCCTCGTCGGCGGCGAGCGGATCGAGGTGTCCGCCCTCCAGGGCCAGGCCAACGCCGTACGCGCCGCCCAGGCGAAGACCCCGCAGGGCAAGGAGGTCATCAGCGGCACCGGCCAGCTCACCCGCGCCGAACTGCAGATCACCCTCTTCCGCCGGGTCGTCGAACGCGCCGCCGAGGACGCGGGCATCACGGTCAGCCGCAAGGAGGTCCAGCAGGCCCGCGCCGCCGCCGTGCAGCAGAAGGGCTCGGAGGAGCGCCTGCGCTCCGACCTCCTCGGCCAGGGGTACGCCCCCGAGCAGATCGAGTCCGCGGTACGCCGCGACATCCAGCTCACCAAGCTCGCGGCCCGCCACCGGGCGGACCTCTCCACCAACCAGGGCATGCAGAAGATGACCGCCGTCCTGGCGAAGGCGTCCAAGGACCTGAAGATCAACGTCAACCCGCGCTTCGGCGCGTGGAACGACGAGCAGATCATGCTGGTCGCGAAGAAGACGCCGTGGATCGTCCAGAAGACCAAGGACAAGGAGGCCCAGGCGGCCGCCGACGCCGGGGCCCAGCAGGTGCCGTAGCCGAAGCGGCGACCGGTGCCGCGACGGGTGCGGTGGCCGGTCCCGGCACCGGGGCGGCGGCGGGGGAGCGGGCGCGGGTACGGTCGTGGGGTGACCACCGAAGCACCCCTCGACGCACCCGCCGCCCCCGGCCGCATCGTCCTGCTCACCGCCAGCCACCGGGTCGCCCCCGGCCTGCTGTCCTGGCCCGCCTGGCAGACCCTGCGCTCCGCGGACCGGGTGCTGTGCGCCGACCCCGCGCACCCGCAGCTGCCGTACCTGTACGAGGCCGGGGTGCGCGTCTCGCGGGAGACGCCGGACGCCGAGGAACTGGTCGCCTACTGCGCCGACGGCGCCCGGACCGTCGTCGTCGTCCCCTCCTCCGAGGGCTCCGGCGAGGGCGACGCCCGGCTCACCGACGGACTGGCCCGCCTCGCGGGCTCCCACCGCGTCCAGATGCCCGACCTGGAACTGCTCCCCGGCTCCTACGACCTCCCCGGCGCCCGCCTCCTCGACCTGGTCCAGGTCATGGACCGCATCCGGCGCGAGTGCCCGTGGTCCTCGCAGCAGACGCACGAGGGGCTCGCCAAGTACGGCATCGAGGAGGCGTACGAACTCGTCGAGGCCATCGAGGCGGGCGACCGCACCGAGCTCCGCGAGGAACTCGGCGACGTGCTCCTCCAGGTCGTCTTCCACGCCCGCATCGCCGAGGACGCCGACCCGGCCCCCGCCGACGCCGGTGCCGACCCGGACGCGGACGCCGACCCGGACGCGGACCCGGACCAGGGCCCCTTCTCCATCGACGACGTCGCCGCGACCCTCATCGACAAGCTGATCCACCGCCACCCCCACGTCTTCGGCGACGAGACGGCCGCCACCCCGGCCGACGTGAAGGCCACCTGGCTGCGCACCAAGGCCGTCGAGAAGCAGCGCACCTCGGTGACGGAGGGCGTCCCCCTGGCCCAGCCCGCCCTCGCCCTCGCCGCGAAGCTGGCGTCCCGCACCCGCACGGCGGGCCTCGCCGTCCCCCTTCCCCCGGGCGACGGCGGCATCGGCTACCAGCTCCTCGCCCTGGCCGCCCGCGCCGAGGCGGACGGCGTCGACCCCGAAACCGCCCTGCGCGCCGCCGCGCGCGCGTACCGGGACGCGATCCTCGCGGCGGAGGCCGGGGCCGCCTGACCCGCCCGGCGCTGCCGGGACCGCCCCGCCGGGCTCGGAAAACGCCCGGGGGACGCCAGGGGCTACCGTCGACGGGTGAGCACCGCACCCCCCGCCGACCCCGCCCCCGAACTCTTCACCTGGGAGTTCGCCACCGACCCCTACCCCGCCTACGCCTGGCTCCGCGAGCACGCGCCCGTGCACCGCACCCGGCTCCCCAGCGGGGTCGAGGCCTGGCTGGTGACCCGGTACGCCGACGCCAAGCAGGCCCTCGCCGACCAGCGGCTCAGCAAGAACCCGGCGAACCACGCCGGCTCCGCGCACGCCAAGGGCAAGACGGGCATCCCCGGCGAGCGCAGTGCCGACCTCATGACGCACCTGCTCAACATCGACCCGCCGGACCACACCCGGCTGCGCCGCCTCGTGTCCAAGGCGTTCACCCCGCGCACGGTCGCCGAGTTCGCCCCCCGCGTGCAGGAGCTCACCGACCGGCTCATCGACGGTTTCGCGGACCGGGGGTCCGCCGACCTCATCCACGAGTTCGCCTTCCCCCTGCCCATCTACGCGATCTGCGACCTGCTGGGCGTGCCCCGCGAGGACCAGGACGACTTCCGGGACTGGGCCGGGATGATGATCCGGCACGGCGGCGGGCCGCGCGGGGGCGTGGCCCGGTCGGTGAAGAAGATGCGCGACTACCTCGCCGAGCTGATCCACCGCAAGCGCGAGGACCTCGGGGACGACCTCATCTCCGACCTCATCCGGGCCGGCGACCACGGCGAGCACCTCACCGAGAACGAAGCCGCCGCGATGGCGTTCATCCTGCTCTTCGCGGGCTTCGAGACGACCGTCAACCTGATCGGCAACGGAACGTACGCCCTCCTGCGCCACCCGGAGCAGCGCGAGCGGCTCCAAGCGGCCCTCGCCGCGGGCGACACCGCCCTCCTCGCCACCGGCGTCGAGGAACTGCTCCGCTACGACGGGCCCGTCGAACTCGCCACCTGGCGGTACGCCACCGAACCGCTCACCCTCGGCGGGCAGCCGATCGCGGTGGGCGACCCCGTGCTCGTCGTGCTCGCGGCCGCCGACCGCGACCCCGAGCGGTTCCACGATCCGGACACCCTCGATCTCAGCCGTCGGGACAATCAGCATCTCGGGTACGGGCACGGCATCCACTACTGCCTCGGCGCCCCCCTCGCGCGGCTCGAAGCGCAGACCGCGCTGGCGACCCTGCTGACCCGTCTTCCTGACCTGCGACTCGCGGCGGAACCTGCTGATTTGCGGTGGCGCGGCGGGCTCATCATGCGCGGACTGCGCACGCTGCCGGTGGAGTTCGGAAGCGGCGTGCGGGGCACCGGAAATGACCGGTCGGCAGCGATGTGACCTTTACGTGATCTCCGCTGCACCGACTTGTGACGGGTGTTCGACTGCGGCTACGTTCACGGGCGACCCGGCTGTTTCGCCAGAAGCCGAGTCACCGTCAGCGAAAGGCAACCGCATGCGTTCCGGGAACGGTAAACACCGCCGCCCGCGTCAGGCCCCCGCACTCGTCGTCGCCGCCGGGGTCACCGGCTCCGCGCTCGCGATTCCGCTTCTCGGCGCCACCAGCGCCGGAGCGGTCGAGGCAGGTGCCTGGGACCGCGTCGCCGAGTGCGAGAGCGGCGGTGCGTGGAGCGCCGACCTGGGCAACGGGCACTACGGCGGGCTCCAGTTCTCCCAGGACAAGTGGGAGCAGTACGGCGGCGACGCCTACGCCCCGCGGGCCGACCTCGCCAGCCGCTCGCAGCAGATCGAGGTGGCCGAGAAGGTCTTCCGGGCCGAGGGCCCGCAGGCCTGGCCGAGCTGCGCCGTCATCTCCGGGCTCGCCCCGGGCGGCGGCGGGCAGTCCGGTTCCGGTTCCGGCGGGGCGGGAGTGGACGCCGCCGACCCCGGCGCGATCGCCGGCATCGACTCCCGTACGCCTCCCACGCCCCCGGCGCACTCCGCGAAGCCGGACGCGGCGGACGGCGCGGCGGCCGACGCCGGGCCCGGCGACGACACCCCGGCGGGCGACCGGCCCCTGGGCGACCAGGCCCCGGGCGACCGGACCCCCGGCGCCGTCCCGAGCGGCGACGCCTCCGCGACCCCGGACCCGAACGCCGGCACGCCCGACGCCGGCACCGCCGTCCCCGTCGAGCCCACCCCCGGCTCCAGCGTCTCGCCCAGCACCGGGCCGGGCGGCGACGCCACCACGCCCCCGGGCGTGCCCGACGCCACCGGCGCCCCGGGCGCCGAGGACCGGGGCACGTCCGGCACCGGCAAGCACCGCGGCGTGCCCGCGCCGGAGAACTCCTCCCTCGTACCGGACGATTCGCCCGAAGGGGAACTCGCCGAGCGGGACGCCGGGCGGCACGCCTCGCGGGGCGGCGGCGAGAAGGGGCCGGGCGGCGCGCCCGAGCAGGAGTCGTACACCGTGCGCCCCGGTGACAACCTCTGGCACATCGCGGACGCCGCGGAGGTCCCCGGCGGCTGGTCGGCCCTCTACGAGGCCAACAAGAAGTCCCTCGGCACCGACCCCGACCTCATCAAGCCTGGTCAGCACCTGGATCTGAGCGAGGGTCAGACCGCGGAGAAGAGCGAAAAGTAGGGGTGGTTGGGGGGCTTGTGTCCACATTTGCGCAAGTGAGACATGAGTCTCTTCGCCCCAACTGGCGCGTCCCTTCGGGCGACTCCCGGTAAGCCCCCTCTGACCTGCGTAAACGCAAGGGAGGAGAGGGCAAGTACGGGGCAGATGTCCCGGATGTGCCTCTTTGAACATCCGGGGCACCTGTGATTACGGTCGTCATCGCTCGCCACCGGTGAGCACCGGAGCCCGCACGCCGAATCCTGCCGGCGGGCCTCGGCAGCAGTCGTCGCGAAAGCGCCGTAGGCAGGAGCGGGGGACCCAAGGTAAGTGCCGGGCCCGGACGTTGAGAGACGTGACGGGAACGGCTTGGGGTGAAGCCGCCGAAACGGAATGCCGCAGCAAGCAGTGTGCGGAAATCCGGACCGGAGGCCGGGCGAACTCACAGCCCGAACCCGACAGCTCACCTCGAAGGCGTCGGTGAGGGAATATCCATGTCGCTTTTCAGCAGCAAGGGCAAGCACCGCCGTCCGTCCAAGGCCACCCGTGCCGCCGCCATCGCCGGCGTCACCGGTGTCGCGGTCGCCGCCCCGCTGATGGGGGCCACCTCGGCCTCCGCCGCCTCCGTCGACACCTGGGACGCCGTTGCCCAGTGCGAGTCCGGCGGCAACTGGTCCATCAACACGGGCAACGGCTACTACGGCGGCCTGCAGTTCACGAACTCCTCGTGGGCCGCCGCCGGTGGCACCAAGTACGCCCCGCGCGCCGACCTGGCCACCAAGGGCCAGCAGATCGCCACCGCCGAGAAGCTGCTCAAGATCCAGGGCCCCGGCGCCTGGGCCTGCGCCGGTGCGGGCAACCTGAGCAACGACGGTGTCGACCCGGGCGTCAGCACGGGCTCCGGCTCCTCGCAGAAGTCCGCGAAGTCCACCAAGTCCGTGAAGTCCGCCCCCAAGGCGGAGAAGAAGCGCGAGGCCCCGGCCGCCTCCCGCAGCCAGACCCGCTCGGTGCCGAAGGTCGAGTCCAAGGCCGGTGGCCCGATCAAGAAGGGTGACGGCGAGTACCAGGTGAAGGCCGGCGACACCCTGTCGAAGATCGCCGAGGCGAAGAACGTCAAGGGCGGCTGGCAGCACATCGCAGACCTCAATGAGGACGTCGTCTCCGACGCCGACCTCATCTTCCCGGGTCAGCAGCTCCACCTGCGCTGATCCAGCGGGGACCGACGGCCCACCCCCGTCCGTCCCCGCCCCGCGGGAACCCCGGCGGCCCACCCCCGCCCGGTTCCCGCACCGCGGACCTCCGGCGGCCCACCCCCGCCCGGAGTCCGCAGCGGAAGGGGGCGGCTCACCCCCGCCCCCTTCCGCACCCCCGGCCCCGGCCGGACGCGACTTCCCCCCGAACGCGTCCCGCCGGGGCCGTCCCCTGTACGGGCGGGCGCCGCCGGCCGCGTCGGCCCGACAGGGCTCACCCGTGCGCGTCAGCACTCAGGCGTGCGCACGGGCCGTGCTCGCGGGAGAACGGATCCGTGACCCTCGGTGAGGTCACCGGGGTCCTTCGTCCTGTATTACAGGCATTCGGGCATCTTTTCGTCCCAGCGTGCGGTCGATCGGCTGGCCGATGCCCCGGAGCCGGTTAGGCTCTTGTCGCAAGGCCGAAAGAGACCCTGCGCCGTGTGCCCCTTCCGGGGGCCCGCCACCTTCGCGTCACATCCCATAAGGAGATGCTCGTGCCGTCCATCGACGTCGTCGTAGCCCGGGAAATCCTGGACTCCCGAGGCAACCCCACGGTCGAGGTCGAGGTCGGCCTCGACGACGGCAGCACGGGTCGTGCTGCCGTTCCGTCCGGCGCCTCCACCGGTGCCTTCGAAGCCATCGAGCTCCGTGACGGCGATCCGAACCGCTACCTGGGCAAGGGCGTCGAGAAGGCCGTCCTCGCCGTCATCGAGCAGATCGGCCCGGAGCTCGTCGGCTACGACGCCACCGAGCAGCGCCTGATCGACCAGGCGATGTTCGACCTGGACGCCACCGAGAACAAGGGCTCGCTGGGCGCCAACGCCATCCTCGGCGTCTCCCTGGCCGTCGCGCACGCCGCCTCCGAGGCCAGCGACCTGCCGCTGTTCCGCTACCTCGGCGGCCCGAACGCGCACCTGCTGCCCGTCCCGATGATGAACATCCTCAACGGCGGGTCGCACGCCGACTCCAACGTCGACATCCAGGAGTTCATGATCGCGCCGATCGGCGCCGAGTCCTTCTCCGAGGCCCTGCGCTGGGGCGCCGAGGTCTACCACACCCTCAAGAAGGTGCTGAAGACCAAGGGCCTGTCCACCGGCCTCGGCGACGAGGGCGGCTTCGCGCCGAACCTGGAGTCCAACCGCGCCGCCCTCGACCTCATCGTCGAGGCCATCCAGCAGGCCGGTTACATCCCCGGCGAGCAGATCGCGCTCGCGCTCGACGTCGCCGCCTCCGAGTTCTACAAGGACGGCAAGTACGAGTTCGAGGGCAAGTCCCGCTCGGCCGCCGAGATGACCGAGTACTACGAGGAGCTCGTCTCCGCGTACCCGCTGGTCTCCATCGAGGACCCGCTGTACGAGGACGACTGGGCGGGCTGGAAGGTCATCACCGACCGCATCGGCTCCAAGGTCCAGATCGTCGGCGACGACCTCTTCGTCACCAACCCCGAGCGCCTGGCCCGCGGCATCGAGGAGGGCTCCGCGAACGCCCTCCTGGTCAAGGTCAACCAGATCGGCTCGCTCACCGAGACGCTGGACGCCGTCGAGCTCGCGCAGCGCAACGGCTTCAAGTGCATGATGAGCCACCGCTCCGGCGAGACCGAGGACGTCACCATCGCCGACCTCGCCGTCGCCGTGAACTGCGGCCAGATCAAGACCGGCGCCCCGGCCCGCTCGGACCGCGTCGCGAAGTACAACCAGCTGCTGCGCATCGAGGAGATCCTCGACGACGCCGCGGTGTACGCCGGCCGCTCCGCGTTCCCGCGGTTCCGCGCCGCGAACCAGTAGCAGCGGCGAGGGCCGGCCCCCCGCCGGGGGTCCACGCCTCCGTACGTCCCCGTACCCGGTCCCGTACCGTGTGCGGGGACGTCGGCGCGTAACGGGGAGGACTCAAGGATGGCCGCACGCAACAAGGGCGACCGGTTCTCGACCACCACCCGGCTGCGGCTGCTCGGCGAGCAGACCGCCGCCCGCGTCTACCGCTCCCAGACCCGCCGCCAGGCCCGCCGCTCCCGGCTCACCGGCCGGGCCGCCCTGCTGGTGCTCGTGCTGTGCACGCTGGTGGTGGCCCTCGCGTATCCGATACGGAGCTACTTCTCGCAGGCGACCGAGATCGCCGACCAGGAGCGGGCCAGGAACGAGGCGCACCGGCGGGTGGAGCAGCTCCGCGACGCCAAGGCCCGCCTGATGGACGACGCGTACGTCGTCCGCCTCTCCCGCGAGCACCTGCACTACGTGAAGCCGGGCGAGACCGGTTTCACCATGTACGACCCCCAGGCCCCCGGCACGGCCCGGCGCCCCGACGGGAACGGGGCCGCCGACCGGCCCTGGTACTCCAACGTGTGGGACGGCGTCGACCGGGCCGACCGCGGCGAACCGTAGACCCGCACCGCAGAACGTCACCGGAACAGACCGACAGAAGGCACGCATGCAGACCCCGCCCCCGACCACGCCGCGCACCGAGCCCACCGAGAGGGACATCGAGGCGTTCAAGCTCCAGCTCGGCCGCCCGCCGCGCGGGCTGCGCGCGATCGCGCACCGCTGCCCCTGCGGCAACCCGGACGTGGTCGAGACGGCCCCGCGCCTGGAGGACGGCACGCCGTTCCCCACGCTCTACTACATGACCTGCCCGCGGGCCACGGGCGCCATCGGCACCCTGGAGGGCTCCGGCCTCATGAAGGAGATGCAGGCGCGGCTCGCCACCGACCCGGAGCTGGCCGAGCAGTACCGGGCCGCTCACGAGGACTACCTCGAGCGGCGCGACGCGATCGAGGAGCTGGTGGGCTTCCCCAGCGCGGGCGGGATGCCCGACCGGGTGAAGTGCCTGCACGTGCTGGTCGGCCACTCCCTGGTGGCCGGCCCCGGCGTGAACCCCTTCGGCGACGAGGCGCTGGCCCTGCTCCCGGAGTGGTGGGCCAAGGGCCCCTGCGTGACGCCGTGCGCCGACACGGAGGCCGCCCGGTGACCCGGGTCGCCGCCGTCGACTGCGGTACGAACTCCATCCGCCTGCTGGTCGCGGACGCCGACCCGAGGACGGGCGAGCTGGTCGACCTGGACCGGCGCATGACGATCGTCCGCCTGGGCCAGGGCGTGGACCGCACCGGCCGGCTGGCCCCCGAGGCCCTGGAGCGGACGTTCGCCGCCTGCCGCGAGTACGCGGAGATCATCACGGCGCACGGCGCCGAGAAGGTCCGCTTCGTGGCCACCTCCGCGTCCCGCGACGCCGAGAACCGGGACGAGTTCGTCGCCGGTGTCCTGGACATCCTGGGCGTCGAGCCCGAGGTGATCACCGGCGACCAGGAGGCGGCGTTCTCCTTCACCGGCGCCACCAAGGAGCTGACCGGTTCCGGCGAGGACTACCTCGTCGTGGACATCGGCGGCGGCTCCACGGAGCTCGTGGTCGGCCGGGAGGGCGTCGAGGCGGCCCGCTCCGTCGACATCGGCTGCGTACGCCTCACCGAACGCCACCAGCCGTCCGCCCCGGCCACCCCCGAGCAGGTCGCCGCGATCCGCGCGGACATCGCGGCCGCCCTGGACCTGGCCGCCGAGACCGTGCCGCTCACCGGCCGCCCCCGCACGCTGGTCGGCCTCGCGGGCTCGGTGACGACGGTCGCCGCGATCGCGCTGGGGCTGGAGGAGTACGACTCCGAGGCCATCCACCGCTCCCGGATCCCGTACGAGAAGGTCCGCGAGATCACCGAGTGGCTGGTGTCCGCCACGCACGACGACAAGGCCGCCGTGCCCGCGATGCACCCCGGCCGCGTCGACGTCATCGTCCCCGGCGCCCTGATCCTGCTGGCCCTCATGGAGCGCGTGGGGGCCTCGGAAGTGGTGGTCTCCGAGCACGACATCCTGGACGGGATCGGCTGGTCCATCGCCTGATCCGGGCGCCTGCGGAGGGCGGCGCGGCCGGGCGCGGAACGAAGTTCGTGAAGTTCTTCACAAGGAAAAGGGGCCCGATGGGCCCCTTTTTCGCGCCGGAGGGCCGAAGGGGTGGGCCTTCGGGCCCGGGGGTGTGCATAACGGACGCTTCAGGGCGCGCCGCCGAGGTAGGGGGCGGATAAGTGGTTCACCCGCCGGAAGGGGCCATCGGGCCAGTTGGGAAGGGGTTTCCAACGCGCCGGGAGGAGGAGTGGTTCCCCGCCCGGGGCATGACCTGGGTCACGTGGGCCGCGCAGTGTAGCAGAGGGTGCCGAAGACCTTGTGAAGGGGCTCACGAGGGGACCCCCGTGGCGGGGTGGATACTCGATTCCATGAGCACCACGGAGCGTCCCAGGATCCTCGTAGTAGGCGGTGGGTACGTAGGCCTGTACGCGGCACAGCGCATTCTCAAGAAGATGCGTTATGCGGAAGCGACCGTCACGGTCGTCGACCCGCGCTCGTACATGACCTACCAGCCCTTCCTGCCCGAAGCCGCCGCCGGCAACATCTCGCCGAGGCACGTCGTCGTACCGCTGCGACGCGTCCTTCCCAAGGCCGAGGTGCTTACTGGCCGGGTCACCACCATCGATCAGGACCGCAAGGTCGCCACGATCTCCCCGCTGGTCGGCGAGGCGTACGAGCTGCCCTTCGACTACCTGGTCGTCGCGCTCGGCGCCGTCTCCCGCACCTTCCCGATCCCCGGCCTCGCCGAGCAGGGCATCGGCATGAAGGGCGTCGAGGAGGCCATCGGCCTGCGCAACCACGTCATCGAGCAGCTCGACAAGGCCGACTCCACGCACGACGAAGAGGTCCGCCGCCGCGCGCTCACCTTCGTCTTCGTCGGCGGTGGCTTCGCGGGTGCGGAGACCATCGGCGAGGTCGAGGACATGGCCCGCGACGCCGCCAAGCAGTACTCCAACGTCTCGCGCGACGACATGCGGTTCATCCTCGTCGACGCCGCCGACAAGATCCTTCCCGAGGTGGGCCCGGACCTGGGCCGCTGGGGCAAGGAGCACCTGGAGTCCCGCGGCGTCGAGATCCACCTCTCGACCTCCATGGACTCCTGCGTCGACGGCCACGTCGTGCTGAAGAACGGCCTCGAGGTCGACTCCAACACCATCGTGTGGACGGCCGGCGTCAAGCCGAACCCGGTTCTCGCGCGTTACGGTCTGCCGCTCGGCCCGCGCGGTCACGTGGACACCCAGGCCACCCTCCAGGTGCAGGGCAGCGACTACATCTGGGCCGCGGGCGACAACGCCCAGGTCCCGGACCTGGTCGGCCGCAAGAACGGCAACCCGAACGCCTGGTGCCCGCCCAACGCCCAGCACGCGCTGCGCCAGGCCAAGGTCCTCGGCGACAACGTGGTCTCCGGCATGCGGGGCTTCCCGCAGAAGGAGTACAGCCACGCCAACAAGGGCGCGGTCGCGGGTCTCGGCCTGCACAAGGGCGTCGCGATGATCGTCATGGGCAAGATGAAGATCAAGCTCAAGGGCCGTCTCGCCTGGTACGCCCACCGCGGCTACCACGGCATGGCGATGCCGACGTTCAACCGCAAGATCCGCGTGCTGGCCGACTGGACGCTGGGGATGTTCCTCAAGCGCGAGGTCGTCTCGCTCGGCGCCATGGAGACTCCCCGCGAGGAGTTCTACGAGGCCGCCAAGCCCGCGCCGGCTCCGGTCGACGCGGTGAAGGTGCCGGCCGCCGCCGAGCCGAAGAAGGCCGAAGCGAACGCCTCCTGACGCTTCGTCAGCAGTCGCGCTCCGTACGTCCGGTCCGAAGGGGCCGCCCGCCATCCGTGGTGCGGGCGGCCCCTTCGGCGTTTCCGCGCCCAACCAGGTGTAGCGGCCATGCGCTTTGCCCTCCCGTGACCCGGACCCGGGATGCGGCGCCCTCCCCCCGGTGTTATGTCGGGTAGTACGCCGATGCCCGTACGTCATCGCGAATCCTGGAGGTGTGCACCATGGCCGATGCCGCACTGCGGCTGACCAGACTTGCCGAGGAACTCCTCTCCGTCCCGCTCCCCGTCCGCATCCGGGCCTGGGACGGCAGCGAGGCGGGCCCGCCGGGCGCCCCGGTCCTCGCGATCCGCGACCGCAGGGCCGTGCGCCGCCTGCTGTGGAAGCCCGGCGAACTGGGGCTCGCCCGCGCGTGGGTGGCCGGCGAGATCGACGTGGAGGGCGACCTCTACGAGGCCCTGGACCTGCTCGCCGACCTCATCTGGGAGCGCGAGGGCGACGGCCCGGGCGCCGTCCGTGCGCTGCGGGACCCCCGCCTGCGCGCCGCGGCCCGCGAGCTGCTGAAGCTCGGCGGTCCCTGTCCGCCGCCGCCCCCGCCGCCCGAGGAACTGCGCCGGCACACCGGCCGGCTGCACACCAGGCGTCGCGACAGGGAGGCCATCAGCCACCACTACGACGTCGGCAACGACTTCTACTCCCTGGTCCTCGGGCCGTCCATGGTCTACTCCTGCGCCTACTTCCCCGACCCCGACGCCTCCCTCGAAGACGCCCAGCGCGACAAGCTCGACCTCGTCGCCCGCAAGCTGGACCTGAAGCGGGGGCAGCGCCTCCTCGACGTCGGCTGCGGCTGGGGCTCCATGGCCCTGCACGCCGCCCGCCATTACGGCGTCCACGTCACCGGCATCACCATCTCCGCCGAGCAGGCCGCCCACGCCCGCGAGCGCGTCGCCGAGGAGGGCCTCGCCGACCGCGTCGAGATCCGGGTGCAGGACTACCGCGACGTCCTTCCCCAAGCTCTCGGCTCCGCTCAAGCAGGGGATGCCCCATTCGGCCCGTACGACGCCATCTCCTCCATCGGCATGGCCGAGCACGTCGGAGCGGTCCGCTACGGGGAGTACGCGGCCGATCTGTACGCCCTGCTGAAGCCCGGCGGCAGGCTGCTCAACCACCAGATCGCCCGGCGCCCGCTCACCAGCGAGGAGACGTACCACGTCGACGCCTTCATCGACTCCTACGTCTTCCCCGACGGCGAACTGGCGCCGGTCGGCCGCACGGTCGCCCTGCTGGAGGAGGCCGGGTTCGAGGTCCGCGACCTGGAGTCGATCCGCGAGCACTACGCCCTGACCCTGCGCCACTGGGTGGCCCGCCTGGAGAAGAACTGGGAGGCCGCCGTGCAGACGGTCACCCCCGGCCGGGCCCGCGTCTGGCGGCTGTACATGGCCGCCTCCGCGCTCTCCTTCGAGCACAACAAGATCGGCGTGAACCAGGTCCTCGCCGTGAAGCCCGCCGCCTCGGGGGCGTCCGGGCTGCCGCTGCGGTCCCGCGTGTGGGGCGGATGACCCCCTGGGACGCGGACCGCGAGAAAGGGGGCGGCCCCACCACGTCGTGCGTGGCGGGGCCGCCCCCTCGTCCCGTTCCCCCGGCTACTCGGCCTTGATCGCGGAGAGCATGTTCAGCTTCGCCGCGCTGCGGGCCGGCCACATGGCGGCCAGCACGCCGACCACACCGGCCAGCAGCAGGAAGACCCCGATGCGGTCCCACGGGATGGTCAGGGCGTAAGCCGGGATCTTGTCCTTGAACGTCTCGCCCACGGCCCACGCGATGAAGGTGCCGAGGACGACGCCGACGACCGCGCCGAACAGCGAGATCACCACGGACTCCAGCCGGATCATGGTCTTCACCCGGCTGCGGTCCAGGCCGATCGCCCGCAGCATGCCGATCTCCTGCTGACGCTCGAAGACGGACATCGCGAGGGTGTTGACGACGCCGAGGACCGCGATCACCAGGGCCATCGCCAGCAGGCCGTACATGATGTTCAGCATCAGGTTGATCATGCCGCCGACCTGGGCGCGCACCTGCTCCTGGTCCATGATCACCATGGCCGGGTTCTTGCCGGTCGCGTCGACCAGCGCCTGCTTGTTCGCGGCGGACTCGCCGCCGTCCATCTGCACGTACATCGCGTAGTACATCGGCGTCTTGAAGTGCGTGGCGAGCGTGCGCACGTCCATGACGACCTCGTTGAAGTTGTCGCTGTCCTCGAAGACCGCGCCGACCTTCAGGGTGTCCTTCTTGCCGTCCTCGTACGTCACGGGGATCTGCTGGCCGAGCCGCAGGCCCTGCTTGTCGCGGAGCGTCTTGTTCACGGCGACCTCGCCGCGGGTGAGCGCGTCCTCGGAGCCCTGGAGCACCGTGAAGGACAGGACCGGGCCCAGCGCCTTCGGGTTGACGCCGTCGGTGACCAGGTAGCCGCCCTCGGCCTCCAGACCGGCGGTCAGCTTCGGGGTGGCGACGGTGACGCCGGGGGCCTTGGCGAGGGCGTCGACGACGCTCTGGCTGATCTCCGACTGGTTGGCCATCTGGACCGTGTAGTCGGCCTTGATCTGCTCGGTGGTCGAGCGGTCGATGGACTTGCCGACGGTGACGCCGATGACGGACAGGCCGGTCACCAGGGTCAGGCCGATCGCCAGGGCGGAGGCGGTGGCGCCGGTACGGCGCGGGTTGCGCACCGAGTTCAGGCCCGCCAGCTTGCCGGAGATCTTGAAGACCCGGTTCAGCAGCGGCTGCACCAGACCGATGACCGGCCGCGACAGCAGCGGGATCAGCACGATGACGCCGAGCAGCGCCAGGAACGCGCCGCCGCCGATGACCGTCTTGCCGTCGCCGCCCATGGTCGAGCCGAGCACGATCAGGGCCGCGCCGACGGCGGCCAGGACCGCGCCGATGGAGTTGCGCACGACCAGGGACTTGGTGGTGGGAGTGGAGTGCAGGCTGTTCATCGCGGCGACCGGCGGGATCTTCGCGGCGCGGCGGCCCGGCAGCCAGGCGGCCAGCATCGTGATCAGCACGCCGACGGCCAGCGCGGAGACGACCGGGGTGACGCCGACGACCATGTCCCCGGCGGGCATCTGCGCGTCCATGGAGTCCAGCAGCGGGCCCATGGCGGCGGCCATGCCGACACCGATGAAGAAGCCGACGACCGAGGCGATCAGGCCGACGATCAGGGCCTCCGCCAGTACGGAACGGGTGATCTGCTTGCGCGAGGCGCCCACGGCGCGCATCAGCGCGACCTCCTTGGTGCGCTGGGCGACCAGCATGGTGAAGGTGTTGGAGATCAGGAAGACGCCCACGAACAGCGCGATGGCGGCGAAGCCGAGCAGCACCTGGGTGAGGCCGCTGGTGGCCTCCTTGATGTGCTTCGTCTGCTCGGCGGCGAGCTCCGCGCCGGTCTTGATGTCCGCGGCCTCCGGCAGCAGCGGCTTGATCTCGGAGACCAGCTTGTCGTTGTCGGCGCCGGGCCGGGCGGTGAGCGTCAGGTTCGCGTAGTAGCCGGGCTCCAGGAAGAGCCGCTGGGCGGTCCCGGAGTCGAACAGCACCAGCGAGCCGCCCGCGTTCACCTCGCCGTCCTCCGTGGTGAAGACACCGGAGAGGGTGAACTCCTTGGCGGGCTGGTTGGTGGCGACGCGCACCTTGTCGCCGACCTTGTAGCCGCCCTTCTCGGCGGTCTTGGCGTCGAGGGCGATCTCGGTGCCGTTCGCCGGGCCCGCGCCGTCGCGGAAGGTGTAGGCCGGGTCCTTGCCGTCCTTGCCGGGGGCGAAGTTGCCGCCCCGGTTGGACCAGCCCTGGGCGAGCAGTTCGCCCTTGCGGGAGGCGGCGCCCGCGAAGCCGTCGACGCGGGGGGTGACGGTCTCGACGCCGTCGAGCCCGCCGATCTTCTTCACCAGGGCCTCGCTGACGCCGGGGACGCCCTTGGAGTCGTTCTTGTTGTGGTACGTCTCGACGCCGACGGCGACGTTGCCGAGGCTCTTGGATGCCTGCTTGGTGAAGGCGTTGGAGAGGGTGTCGCTGTAGATCAGGGTGCCGGAGACGAAGGCGACGCCGAGCATGACGGCGAGCACGGTCATCAGCAGCCTGGCCTTGTGCGCGAGCACGTTGCGCAGGGCGGTGCGGAACATGGGGGTTACGTCCTGGGGTGAGGAAGAGAGGGCGGGGGGCAGGGCGGGAGCGGGGGCGTCAGCTCGTACGGCCCTTGGTGTCGAAGTCCTTCATCCGGTCCAGGACGCCGTCCGCGGTGGGGTGCAGCATCTCGTCCACGATCCGGCCGTCGGCCAGGAAGACCACCCGGTCCGCGTAGGAGGCCGCCGCCGGGTCGTGGGTGACCATGACGACGGTCTGGCCCAGTTCCCGTACCGAATTGCGCAGGAAGCCCAGCACCTCGGCGCCGGAACGCGAGTCCAGGTTTCCGGTCGGCTCGTCGCCGAACATGATCTCCGGACGGCTGGCCAGGGCGCGGGCCACCGCCACGCGCTGCTGCTGGCCGCCGGACAGCTCGGAGGGGCGGTGCTTGAGCCGCCCGGACAGGCCGACCATCTCGATGACCTTCTCCAGCCACGCCGCGTCGGGCTTGCGGCCGGCGATGTCCATGGGGAGCGTGATGTTCTCCAGGGCGTTCAGCGTCGGCAGCAGGTTGAACGCCTGGAAGATGAAGCCGATCTTGTCCCGGCGGAGCTGGGTGAGCTGCTTGTCCTTCAGGGCGCCGAGCTCGGTGTCGCCGATGCGCACCGAACCGGAGGAGAAGGAGTCCAGTCCGGCCACGCAGTGCATCAGCGTGGACTTGCCGGAGCCCGAGGGGCCCATGATCGCGGTGAACTCGCCCCGCCGGAAGTCGACGGACACCTTGTCCAGCGCGACGACCTGCGTCTCGCCGTGACCGTAGACCTTCGACAGCTCGGTGGCGCGGGCGGCGACCGCGGTGGTCTGGTGCGCGGCGGGGTACGGGTACGTGGTCACGGTGGAGCTCCTGTCGGGACGCTTGGGGGGACGCTTTCCATCCTCACGGCGCTTTTACGTCCCCGAGTCCCTCCGCACGGCAGTCCTGGGGCAGTCTGCGGTCTGACCCGTGCGCACCGCCGTCCTACCTGAGGATGACGCCGACCCCGAGGACCCGGCGGGTGTGCGCGAAGAGCGATCAGCCGTGCACAAGACGTCGAGTTTCCGTCAATCCCGTGCACGCTGCGACACCCGGACGACACGACTCCGCACCTGCTCCGGCATGTGCCAATGGACCGGTCGCATCGCTGACGCACCATCAAGCGCCCATAAAATAAGACAGCATGAGGCCGGAAGTACCGCTGTTCGGGGGACGCCTGCGGATAGGCTCTGAGCCATTGTCGCGGCCCGCGCGCCTGCCCGGATGGTGGAATGCAGACACGGCGAGCTTAAACCTCGCTGCCCCTCGGGGGCGTACCGGTTCGAGTCCGGTTCCGGGCACCACTCGTGCACCTCGGGCCACGAGAGCAGCACCACCATGTCGGACCGTCACGGGCGCCTGCCGCCCGGAGCCGGCGACCCGGGCCGTGTCGGGCCCGTGGTACTCGGCCCGACCGGCCAGGTCCTCCCCGTGCGCCGCCCCGGCGGCGGCCGGCTCAGTTCTGTGACGCCCGGTCCCCCCCCGGGGACGCGCCCCTCGCGCGGGGATGCCCGTGCTACGGGTGTGCCGCGTGGTGCGCAGCGCCCTTCGTGCGGCGGGCCTCCTTCATCTCGGCCTCGTACAGGTGGCTGCGGCCCTGCGCCAGGTCCTCGCGCAGCTCCGCTTCCACGCTCTTGTACGGCTCGTAGAAACCGGCGTCGTACTCCTCGACCACCTGGAAGGTCCAGCGTCCTTCCAGGACGTTGCGGCCGACGAGTTCCCGGTCGACGCGGTCCGCCCAGTCCTCGTGCCCGGCCTTGCGCAGCAGTTCGACCGCCCGGCCGAGTTCGAGATCGGCGGTGCCGGTGAGCTGGTGGAACTCGTACAGGTGGCCGCGGGCCCGCTCGACCGTTTCCAGGGCCTTGGACACGGAGCCCAGGGCCTCCACCGTCGCGTCGCTGACACCCTCTGGGCGCTGGTGGGCCGGGGTCGGCCCTTCGTGGTTGACGTTCATCTCCCTCAGGTCCCCGCGAATGGCCCCGGCTAATGCCCCGGAGGCGATTCGACCCCGTACGAGTGCGTCCGAGCGCGGGGCGCCGGGCGTGCGGGGGCGGGCCGAACGGGTCGGCGCACTCCTCCGCCGGAACATTTCCGGGCCTTCCCCGGTTCGTCACGATCGGGGAAAGATCCTCCTTGGGTACAGGGGTGGTTTCTTTGCTACCCCATTACTCTTGACAGCAAGGTCGCACACGGTGGCCATGGAGGAGTGAGATGAGGAGCAGCAACCCGGTCTTCTCGCGACGGGGGTTCGGCCGCGACAACGGCCACGCGGGCTTCAACGCCCAGCAGCCGCAGGCCGGGGGCCCCGCCGTTGGTACGCAGGGCAACCCCTACGCCCAGGGGAACCCGTACGCCCAGGACGCGACCAACCCGTACGCGACGAACCCGTACGCACAGCAGGACCAGTACGGCGCCCCCGTGGCGCCGCCGCGCGGCAGTGTCATGACGATGGACGACGTCGTCACCCGCACGGCCATCACGCTCGGCCTCGTGGTCGCGGGCGCGGCCGTCGCGTGGATCACCAACATGGGCCTCGGCCTGGCCATCGGCGCCGCGCTCGTCGCGATGGTGCTCGGCCTGGTCCAGTCGTTCAAGCAGAAGCCCAACCCGGCGCTGATCCTGGCGTACGCGGGTTTCGAGGGCCTCTTCCTGGGCGCGCTCAGCAACTACGTCAACACGTTCGTCGCGCCCGGCGCGGCGATGCAGGCGGTTCTGGGCACCATGGCGGTCTTCGCCACGATGCTCGTGCTCTACAAGACCCGCATCGTGCGCGTCACCGCCCGCTTCACCCGCTACCTGATGATCGCCGCGATCAGCTTCATGGTGCTCACCGCCGTGAACCTGCTGTTCATGGTCTTCGGCGGCGGTGACGGCCTCGGCTTCCGCAGCGGTGGCCTCGGCATCGTCTTCGGCCTCGTCGGCGTCCTGCTCGGCGCCTTCTTCCTGGCGCTCGACTTCAAGCAGGTCGAGGACGGCGTGGCCTACGGCGCGCCCCGCGAGGAGTCCTGGATGGCGGCCTTCGGCCTCACCATGACCCTGGTGTGGATCTACCTGGAGATGCTGCGTCTCGTCTCGATCCTGAGCGGCGACGACTAGCCGACGGGCAGCACCGGCTGACGCACGGGAAGGGCCCGCGGACCGATTCATCCGGTCCGCGGGCCCTTCCGCGTCGACAGGGGGGCGGAGGAGTGGAGGTCAGCGGAGGTTGCGGGCGGCGCGCCTGAGGTCGTACTCGTGGATGATCGCCTTGGCGTGCCCGTGGGCCAGGTTGTGCTCGCTGCGGAGCCAGCTCACCTTCTCCTCGAAGCGGAAGAGGGAGGGACCGTCCTCGACGGTGCGCAACCAGTCGGACACTTCACGACCGGTGCAGTGGGGGATGCGGGAGAGCAGGTTGCGATGGGTCTCGTCGGAGAAGACTTGGGACATCGGCGCCTCCGGAAGGCTGTGCTCGGCGGAAGGTCCTCCACTGCACCGTGCCTGAGCGAGGGCCCGTTGGCAACAGTCCGGGACGGGCGCGTAGGGTCGCGGCGTGCTGGATACGACCCCCCTGCTGACCGCCGTCGAACGGCTGGCCGACCGCCTGCGGTCCACCCCCGAGAGCCGGCTGCGGCGCGGCGCCGCAGCCGACGGACTCGCCCTCGCCCGCGAACTCGCCCTGCGCGCTCAGCGGCTGGAGTTCCCCGGCCGGGCGCCGCGCGTGCTCCCGGACGCCGGCCTCTTCTCGGTGGCCGACCAACTGGCCGTCGCGGGCCGGGACCTGGCGCTGGCCGTGGGAACGGCCCCGCCCGCGGAACTGGACGAGGCCGTGCGGCTGGTCGAAGCGGCGGAGCGCGGGCTCCGGAGGACCTGAGGGCCTAGTCCGGGAGCGACGCGATGACGCGGTCGGCCAGGATGTAGACGTTCTCCGTGCCGCAGGAGAAGGTCAGTGCGTACGCCCCCGAGATCCCGGAGCCGCCCAGCAGCACCGGGGTGTGGCCGGCCCGCAGGGCCTCGGCGAGCCGCTCCGCCGTCTCGCGGTGCCCCGGGGTCATGCACAGCGTCGTGCCGTCCGCGAAGACGTACATGTCGAGGGTGCCCAGCGGGCCGGGGCGCACGTCCGCGAGCGGGGCGCGGGCCGCGGCCAGGTCCTCCAGACGGGACATCGTGAACGCGTGGTCGCCGGTCGTCCGGGACGTCTGCACCGGTACGAAGTCGGGGTGCGAGGGGTGCCGGCGGCGGGCGGCGGCCAGGGCGGCCGAGTCCTCCTCCGGCTCGTCGTCCGGCTCGTCGCCGGTGGCGACCTCCTCCTCGGGGGCGGTGCCGTACGGCGGCAGGTCGAACTCCTCGGCGAAGTTCAGCTCGCCGCGCGAGGTGGCCAGGAAGGCCTCCAGGTCGCTCTCCTTGAGGCCCGTGAAGTCCGTGGGCTGCGGCAGGTAGTACGCGAGGGACTCCTGCTCGGCCGTGCTCAGGCCGGCCAGCAGCGAGGGCGCGTCGGCCGCGTCACGGGCCTCCTGCGCGGCCCAGAAGGCCCGTGCCTCGGCCAGCTCGCGCTCGCGCTCCTCGGCCAGGGCCTCGGTCACCGCGGCCCGTATCTCGGCGGCCGGGGACGCGTCGCCGCGGGTCTGCTGCGGGAGCACGGCCGAGGCAGCCCGCGCCCGCAGCTCCGCGGCCTCCGCCCGGTCGGCGGCGCGGTCGGCGCGCAGGGCGGCGACCTCCTGGCGGAGACCGCGCACGGTGTGCAGGGCGGCGCCGCCGATGGCCGCCGTGGCAGCGGTGGCGAGCAGCAGGGCGAAAGACATGGCGCTCACGTGCGTACTCCTGAATTCATCGCGATCCCCTGGGCGGACTCCGGGGCGGACCCCAGCCTGCATCGGTCCCCCGACCGATCCCCCGGAATTCCTACCTCAGCTTCCCGTGCCCGTCCGCTCGCCCATAGGGCATAACGTCACGAAACGGACAGGTCTTTGGGCCTGGTGCGCCCTCCGTCCCCGCTGTGACCTGCACGTTTCCCCACCTCTCCGGGGCCAGGTCACAGCCTGGGGGAGATTGGGTCACGACTGGGACGCGAGGCGAGTGGAGGGGCGCGCGGGCAAGGCGCGCTCCTCGGGCGCTCACCCGATTGTGCGCTCGGGAGGGCTCGCGCGCTCGCTGATCGGGGTGTTTCGTGAGCTGTTCCACAACCGGGGGCACGGGGACGCCCCGGCCGTCGCGGTCGCGGGCCGGGGCGTTTCCGTGCTCGGAGCGGGCGGGTCAGCTCAGGCGTTCGATGACCATGGCCATGCCCTGGCCGCCGCCGACGCACATGGTCTCCAGGCCGAACTGCTTGTCGTGGAACTGGAGGCTGTTGATCAGCGTGCCGGTGATCCGGGCGCCGGTCATGCCGAAGGGGTGGCCGACGGCGATCGCGCCGCCGTTGACGTTGACCTTGTCCAGGTCGAGGCCGAGGTCCTGGTAGGACGGGATGACCTGGGCGGCGAAGGCCTCGTTCAGCTCGGCGAGGTCGATGTCGCCGACGGTCAGCCCGGCGCGCTTCAGCGCCTGCCTGCTGGCCTCCACCGGGCCGTACCCCATGATCTCGGGGGAGAGGCCGGAGACGCCGGTGGAGACGATGCGGGCGAGCGGAGTCAGGCCCAGCTCCCGCGCCTTGGTGTCGGACATGATCACGAGGGCGGCGGCGCCGTCGTTGAGCGGGCAGCAGTTGCCGGCGGTGACCAGGCCGTCGGGGCGGAAGACGGGCTTGAGGCCCTGGACGCCTTCGAGGGTGACACCGGCGCGCGGGCCGTCGTCCTTGGCCACGACGGTTCCGTCGGGGGTGGTGACGGGGGTGATCTCCCGCTCCCAGAAGCCGTTCTTGATGGCCTCCTCGGCGAGGTTCTGCGAGCGGACGCCGAACTCGTCCATCTCCCGGCGGCCGATGCCCTTGAGGCGGGCCAGGTTCTCGGCGGTCTGCCCCATGGAGATGTACGCGTCCGGTACGAGACCGTCCTCGCGGGGGTCGTGCCAGTCGGCGCCCTCCTGCTCGGCACGGGCGGCGGTACGGGCCTCGGCCTCGGCGAAGAAGGGGTTGTGCGTGTCGGGCAGGGAGTCGGAGTTGCCCTTGCTGAAGCGGGAGACCATCTCGACGCCGGCGGAGACGAACACGTCCCCCTCGCCGGCCTTGATGGCGTGCAGGGCCATGCGGGAGGTCTGCAGCGAGGAGGAGCAGTAGCGGGTGACGGTGCAGCCGGGGAGGTGGTCCATCCCCATCCGTACGGCGACGACGCGGCCCAGGTTGTTGCCCTGCTCGCCGCCCGGGAGGCCGCAGCCGAGCATCAGGTCGTCGATGTCGCGCGGGTCCAGCTCGGGCACCTTGGCCAGGGCGGCCTGGACGATGGTCGCGGTGAGGTCGTCGGCGCGGAGGTCCTTCAGGGAGCCCTTGAAGGCACGGCCGATGGGGGAGCGGGCGGTCGAGACGATGACGGCTTCGGGCATCGGGGCTCCAGGTTCTGGGCGGTGCGGGCGCGTTCCGGGCGGGATGGGGCGCGTTCCGGGCCGGGCGGGGTGAAGTGGCCGGTCCGCCCCCGAAGTTACCGGCCCGTACCGGGGCAGGTCACCGGGTGCGCGGTGTGACACGGGCCGCACTTCTAAGCGGGCGCTCATGCGGGGCCGTACGCGGGGGCCCGCACCGCGTACGGGCCCGTGGCCCCGTGCGGGCTCGTGGCCCCGTGCGGGCTCGTGGCCCCGTGCGGGCTCGTGGCCCCGTGCGGGCCGGTGGCCTCCTGCGGCCCCGCGACTTCCGCATCCCGTGGCCTCGTGCGGCCCCGCGGCCCCGCAAGCCTCGCGGCACCCCCTCCGCCCCCCTACCCCGTCGCGCTCGGCGCGTGGGCCGGGTCCGGGGCGGTGGGGATGCGGCGGCGGCGCCGGTGCTTGAGGAGGGCCCAGGGGCCGCGGGCGCCCGTGACCTCCGTGCCCGCCTCCGCCGCGGCCCGGGTCGCCGCCCGTGCCACCGGCAGCATCGACTCCTCGCGGTCCCCGTCCAGCCGATCGGATTCCGGCCAGAGGCCGAGCGCCGCGCACAGGGTGGGCAGGACCGCCATCGCCGCGGTGGAGTACCCCTCCGCCGAGGGGTGGTAGTTGTCGGGCCCGAACAGCTCGCGCGGGTTCGCCTCGAACTCGGGGCCCAGCAGGTCCCCGAGCGACACCGTCCGCCCGCCCTGCTCGACCGTCCCGATGGTCTGCGCCGCCGCGAGCTGCCGCGAGACGCGCCGGGCCAGCCACCGCAGCGGCTGGTAGACGGGCTCGATGGTGCCGAGGTCCGGGCAGGTCCCGACCACCACCTCCGCCCCGGCCGTGCGCAGCCTGCGCACCGCCGAGGCCAGGTGGCGCACGGACTGGGTGGGCGGCATCCGGTGGGTCACGTCATTCGCGCCGATCATGATCACGCAGACGTCCGGCGGCCGGATCGGGTCCCGTACCAGCAGCGAGACCTGACGGTCCAGATCGTCCGACATGGCCCCCGGCAGCGCCACATTGCGCAGCTCCACCGGCCGCTCCGCCACCGCCGCCAGACCGGAGGCCAGCAGCGCCCCGGGCGTGTGCCCGGCCCGCCGCACCCCCTGGCCGGCCGCGGTGGAGTCGCCCAGAACGCCCAGCCGCAGCGCCGGCAGCCCGGTCCGGCCCGCGAAGGCCGTGCCGTACAGACCGTCCGCGGGCGGGGCGATCGGGGCCACCCCGCCGCCCACCGACCGTTTCGCCAACTGCACCTCCGCCAGCACCAGCCCCACCGCCGCGACGCCGATCAGCCCGATCCCGCCGCCGCCGTACGCCGCGCCGGCGGCGATCCGCCGTGCCACCCTCGCTCTCGACACCGTCGCAGCCACCTCCTCGTAGAGCCATCCGCGGGGATGTCCGTGGAACATCCGTACGGAAAGCAGTCCGTACATCTCCTAACTGCCCGGTAACGGGTGCTGCGTAATCTCCGCCATCGGTGAATACGGGGAGTGGAGCAGTCGTACGGCGCGGGCCTACTCTGGGCGGCACCATCACGGAAACCCCGGAGAAGACGTGCACTTTCACGACTCGATGATCAGCCTCGTCGGCAACACCCCGCTGGTGAAGCTGAACAGAGTGACCGCAGGAATTCAGGCGACCGTTCTCGCGAAGGTCGAGTACTTCAACCCGGGCGGCTCCGTGAAGGACCGGATCGCCGTCCGCATGATCGAGGCCGCCGAGCAGAGCGGCGCGCTCCGGCCCGGCGGCACCATCGTGGAGCCCACCTCGGGCAACACCGGTGTCGGCCTGGCGATCGTGGCCCAGCAGAAGGGCTACAAGTGCATCTTCGTCTGCCCCGACAAGGTGTCGCTGGACAAGATCAACGTGCTGCGCGCGTACGGCGCGGAGGTCGTCGTCTGCCCCACGGCCGTCGACCCGGAGCACCCGGACTCGTACTACAACGTCTCCGACCGGCTCGTCCGCGAGACGCCGGGTGCCTGGAAGCCCGACCAGTACAGCAACCCGAACAACCCCCGGTCGCACTACGAGACCACGGGACCCGAGCTGTGGGAGCAGACGGAGGGCAGGATCACCCACTTCGTCGCGGGCGTCGGCACGGGCGGCACCATCTCCGGCACCGGCCGCTACCTGAAGGAGATCAGCGAGGGCCGGGTCCGGGTGGTCGGCGCGGACCCCGAGGGCTCGGTCTACTCGGGCGGTTCCGGGCGGCCGTACCTCGTGGAGGGCGTCGGTGAGGACTTCTGGCCCACCGCCTACGACAAGAGCGTCACGGACGAGATCGTCGCGGTCTCCGACAAGGACTCCTTCCAGATGACGCGCCGCCTCGCCAAGGAGGAGGGCCTGCTGGTCGGCGGCTCCTGCGGCATGGCGGTCGTGGCCGCGCTGCGGGTCGCGGAGCGGCTGGGCCCGGACGACGTGGTGGTCGTGCTGCTGCCGGACAGCGGGCGCGGGTACATGAGCAAGATCTTCAGCGACGAGTGGATGGCCGACTACGGCTTCCTGGAGGACGCGGGTCCGTCGGCGCGGGTGGGCGACGTGCTCCGGTTCAAGGAGGGCGGGGCCATCCCGCACCTGGTGCACATGCACCCGGAGGAGACCGTCGGCCAGGCCATCGAGGTGCTGCGCGAGTACGGCGTCTCGCAGATGCCGATCGTGAAGCCGGGCGCCGGCCACCCGGACGTGATGGCCGCCGAGGTCATCGGCTCGGTCGTGGAACGCGAGCTGCTGAACGCGCTGTTCGCCCAGCGGGCCTCGCTGACCGACCCGCTGGAGAAGCACATGTCCGCGCCGCTGCCGCAGGTGGGCTCCGGCGAGCCGGTGGAGGACCTGATGGGCGTCCTCGGCGGCAAGGGCGGCGCGGACGCGGCGATCGTCCTGATCGAGGGCAAGCCGACCGGCGTGGTGAGCAGGCAGGACCTGCTGGCCTTCCTCGCGAAGAGCTGACGCCCCGTCCGTTCCCGGCACGCGCACGGGCCCGGATCGACCGGCGCCGCCCAGGTCTCGGCCCGGGGCTCACGGTACGATGCGGGCCTGTCGCGTGCGGGACACACGTTCGGGGTTCGGGGAAGGGGTCGGTCGCGTCGTGGAGGGCCTGGGGGACGGCGATCCGCGCGCCGTCGGCACGTACCGGCTGCTCGGGCGGCTCGGTGAGGGCGGCATGGGGTGCGTGTACCTGGGCCGGTCGGCGACCGGGCGCACCGTCGCCGTGAAGCTGATCCGGGCCGAGCTGGCGGGGCGCGCCGACTTCCGCGGCCGGTTCCGCCAGGAGGTCGAGTCGGCCCGGCGGGTGGGCGGGGCGTGGACCGCGCCCGTGCTGGACGCGGACTGCGACGCCGAGGTGCCGTGGGTGGTCACCGGATACGTTCCCGGGCCCTCGCTCGCCGAGGTCGTCGGCGCGTACGGGCCGCTGCCGGAGCATTCGGTGCGCACCCTGGCCGCCGGCCTCGGCCACGCCCTGGCCGACATCCACGCCGCCGGGCTCGTCCACCGCGACCTCAAGCCGGGCAACGTGCTCGTCACCATCGGCGGACCCAAGGTCATCGACTTCGGCATCGCGAAGGGGATGGCCGGGACCGGCCTCGCGGCCACCGGCCCGACCGGCACGGGCGTCGTGGTCGGCTCGCCCGGCTGCATGTCGCCCGAGCAGATCCGCGACGAGCGGCTCGGCCCGGCCAGCGACGTGTTCGCCCTCGGCACGGTGCTGGCGTACGCGGCGACCGGACGGCTCCCGTTCGGCGACGGCAGCGGAACGGGCGGGCTGCACGCGGTGATGTTCCGCATCGCCGCCGGGCAGCCGGACCTGACCGGCGTCCCGGAGCCGGTGGCCGACCTGGTGCGGGCCTGCTGCGCCCAGGAGCCCCGGGACCGCCCCGAACCGGCCGAGCTGATCCGCCGGGCGGCCTCGGGCCCCGCCGTCTCCCCGTGGCTGCCGCCCGCCCTCATCGCGGACCTGGGCCAGCGCGCGGCGCAGCTCCTGGACGCGGAGCCGACGGAAGGGGGGACGCCGGGAGGGGGGACGCCGGACGCGACGCATCGGAGCGGTCCTCCCGCTCCCCACCAGAGCCACGGCGGCCCGGACTACGGCGGCCAGGGACACGGCGGCCCGGCCCCCGGCGGCCGGGGTTACGGCGGCCCGGACTACGGCAGCCCGGACTACGGCAGCCCGGACTACGGCAGCCCGGACTACGGCAGCCAGGGTCACGGCGGCCAGGGTCACGGCGGCCGGTTCGGGCCGCCCTCGGCCCCCGCGCCCCCCGTCGGCCCCGTCGTCACCAGCAGCGCCCCCGTCTCCCCGCCCGCCCAACACGCCCGGCGGGGGCTCCTCGTCGGGGGCGCGGTGGCCGGGGTGCTGGCGGTCGGCGCCGCCGTCGCCGTACCCCTGCTGAAGGGGGAGGAGGAGCCCGCCGGCGCGCGCGGTCCGCAGGCGGCGCCCACCGCGCCGCCCGGCCGGGGCGAGGAGGCCGCTCCCCTGCCGGGGGCCGCCCTCGACCCGCCCGCACCGTCCGCGAGCGGCGGCGCGAAGAGCACGAAGACCCCCGACGCCGCCGGGGCCCGGCTGCCGGAGGAGTTCCACGGGACCTGGATCGGCAGCGTGCTCAAGGACGGCAAGCCGCTCGGCCAGGACCGCCGCTTCACCCTCTCCGCGGGCGGGACGGGCGACGCCGTCCTGCGCGGCACGAGCATCGACGCGGCGTACGAGTGCACCAGCAGCGGGACGCTGAAGTCCGTGCGCGCGGGGACCGTCACCCTGACCGGCAGCTTCGTGTCCGGCGTCCCGCGCTCCCGGTGCAACGTCATCACGGCGCAGAGCCTGCGCCGGGGGACGGGCGACACCCTGGTGTGGAAGGGGCTGGACCGGACCGCCACGCTGCGCCGCGTCGCCCCCGGCAGCGAGAGGGTCCCGGCGAACCTCGTCGGGACGTGGACGCGCGAGCTCGCGTCGGGCGGCACCCAGAAGGTGACCGTCCGTCAGGCCGCCCCGGGCGCCCGGGCCGTGACCCTGGTCTCGGCCTCCGACGAGGGGAAGAAGTGCGTGTCGTACGCCAACCTCTTCACCGCGTCCGGCGGCGCCGCCCGCATCGGTCCCGCCGTGGTGGACCGGCGCACATCGGCCAAGGGGTGCGAGACGGGCTCCTCCTCCACCCTGCGGGCCTCGGGCGAGGTGCTCACCCGGTCGTACCCGAACGGCAGCGCTCCCCGCACGTACCGCAAGGGCGGCTAGGCGCGCCGGCTCACTCCCAGTCGGAGGCCCCGGCGCGGTTCCGGCGGCCCTCGCTCCAGGGCGCGCGCCACGTCGAGTGCACCGCGTTCACGCCGAAGATGCCGAGCCAGCACACGATCAGGCCGAGCAGCCCGGCGTTGGCGACGGCGATCGCGGAGAGCGGGACGGCGAGGACGAGCGTGACGACGGCGAGGCCGAAGCGCTCGCCGAAGCCGCCGTCGCCGGAGGCGGGCCGGGCGGGCCGGGAGGAATGGCGGGTGACGGTCGTCTGCTGCTCGGCGAGCTGCCGGCGCACCCGCCGGTCGACCGTGGCGTCGAGGCGCTGCTCGACCTTCTCCAGGAACGATTCGACCAGGGCCGCCTCGTAGTCCGCCCCGAGTTCCCTCCGGGCGTCCACGGTGGCGTCGAGGTCCTTCTTCAGCTCGGGATCGCGAGCGCGGCCTGTTGCGTCCATGCTTCGACGGTACGGACGCGGGGTCGCCGGGGCAGTGGGGGTAACCCCCGGTTTCGCTTGGGGGGCCGCCCCCGGAAACCCGGCCCGGGGCGGCGTCCCTTCACCCCCGCACCGCGTCCTGTATATGGTCATGCAGGCGACTGGGCGGCTGAATAGGAACAGGGAGGCGGGGTCGGACATGGGCGAGACGGTCGGGGCCGCGAACGGCGGCGCGGGCGGCGGGTCCGGCACCGGTGACGGGGGAGCGGGGTCCGCCGCCGGGCGGCTCCAGCAGTTGTTCGAGGGGCGGCGGCTCACGCCCACCCAGCGGCGCATCGCGCACAGCATGGTGCGGCGGGCCGGGGAGGTGCCGTTCCTGTCCAGCGTGGAGCTGGCGGAGCTGGCCGGGGTCAGCCAGCCGTCGGTGACCCGGTTCGCGGTCGCGCTCGGCTTCGACGGCTACCCGGCGCTGCGCAGGCACCTGCGCGAGGTCGCCCCGGCGGACGGCGCGGGGGCCGAGGAGGTCTCGTACAACGAATACCAGCAGGCCGTGCTGGGCGAGATCGAGAACCTGCGGCACCTCGCCGAGGTCCTCGCCGACCCGTCGCCCGTCGAGCGGGCGGGCCGGCTGCTCGCGTCCTCACGGGTGCTGCCGGTGCTCGGGCTGCGGGCCGCGTCCTCGCAGGCGCGCGGCTTCGCGTACTTCGCGGCGAAGGTGCACCCCGATGTGCGGCTGCTCGACGAGGGCGGCTCGATGCTCGCCGACCGGATCGACGCGGCCCGGCGGGCGGGGGCGGACGTCCTGCTGTGCTTCGCGCTGCCGCGCCACCCCAAGGAGGTCGTGGAGGCGCTGGCGTACGCCCGCGAGCAGGGGCTCGTCGTGGTGACCGTCGCCGATTCCGCCTTCGCGCCGGTCGCCCGCCACAGCGACCTGCTGATTCCGGCGGCCGTGGGCACCGGGCTCGCCTTCGACACGGCGTGCGCGCCGATGCTGCTGGGGCGGGTGCTGCTGGAGGCGATGTGCGACGGGCTCCCGCAGGCGCAGGCGCGGCTGGAGGAGTTCGACGTACGGGCGACGGCGCGCGGGCTGTTCGTGGAGTAGGCGCGGGGCGGGACAGGGGGGCGGGGGCGGCGTGCCGGGGCGCGCCCCCCGTCCCGGTGGCGGCTCAGACCTCCAACTCGGTCTCGATCTTGCGGAGTTGGTGCCGGGCCATCGCCAGGTTCGCGCGGCCCTTGTCGAGCGCCAGGTACAGGAAGAGGCCGTTGGCGCCGCGGCCCCGCATCAGGCGGATCAGGTGGTACTGGGTGCCCAGGGTGATCAGTATGTCCTCGATCTCGTCGTTCAGGCCGAGGAGCTCCATGGTGCGGACCTTGGCGCGCACCACGTCCGTGTTGCCCGCGGCCGCGACCGTGAGGTCGAGGTCCTTGGTGCCGCCGGCGGTGCCCAGGGCCATGCCGCTGGTGTAGTCGACGAGGGCGACGCCGACGGCGCCCTCGATGGTGGTCATTGCTTCCTTGAGGGCGGCTTCGGTGGTGGCCATGGTGCTCGCACTTCCTTCGTGTGGTCAGTTGGGGGTGGGGCGTGTGGTCGTGGTCGTGTCCGTGCCGGTGTGCGCGGTCGCGGTCCGGTCCGGTCCGGGGGCGTTCGCACGGTCCATGAGCTCGCCGATACGGGCCCCCGCCCGGCGGGCTTCGAGGTGCAGCCGGCCGACGTTGATCCGGGGTTCGGCCAGCAGGGTCAGCACGGCGCAGGCCCCGGCCGCGTACGTGGCGACGTAACCGTCCTCGCCGCGCACCAGCAGTTCCCGGAAGCCGCCCTGCCCGGTGGCGTCGGTGAGCCGCAGGGACACCCCGAGGGCGGCGGCGGTGAGGGCGGCGACGCCCTCCGGTTCGACGCCGGGGGCGTCCTCGGCGAGCACGAGCCCGTCCACGCTGGCGGCGACGGCGCCGGTCAACTGGGGCAGCCGGGCCCGCAGCCGGCCCAGTTCCGCGAGGACCTCCGGGTCCGGGGGCCTGGGCCGGTCCAGGGGCGCGGACCTCCGCTCCGCGCGCTTGTCGGCCCGTACCGCGCGCGTGCGCAGGGCGCGTTTCACAGTGCCTCCAGGGCGTTGCGGAGTCTGCGCAGCAGGGCGACGTCCGGGTCCTCGGTCACCCGGGGCAGCCACGGGGGCGGGGCGACGGCGGCGGCGCCCGGGGCCTCGTGCGGCGTGGCCACGGCGCCGGCCGCCGCGAGCCGCCGCACGTCGACCAGGGTGTGGAAGGCGGCCCGGCCCAGCAGGCGGGCGATGTCCGCGGGGGTGCGCACCCCGTCGGCGAGGTCGAGCACGTCCCGCTGGCGGCGGGTGACGGGGTACGGCAGGTCGGTCTCGGTGCGCACGACGGGGGAGTCGTCGGTGCCGGGGTACGGCCACAGGGCGTCCAGCAGTTCCCTGCGGCGCAGGCACTCACGGGCCAGCGCCCGGGCCGGCACGGGGCGCACCGGGCCCATCCAGTGCGCGACGCCGTGCCGGAAGCGGGTCGGTCCGCTGCCGGGGCCGAGCACGAAGTAGGCGGCGTCGAACAGGGCGCCCAGGTGGGCGAGTTCGAGCTCGCCGTCGGCCAGGCGGCCG
The DNA here is from genome assembly GCF_044751045.1 of Streptomyces sp. NPDC088745. Classification (NCBI taxonomy): domain Bacteria; kingdom Bacillati; phylum Actinomycetota; class Actinomycetes; order Kitasatosporales; family Streptomycetaceae; genus Streptomyces; species Streptomyces sp. NPDC088745. The sequence continues at coordinate 60,909 of NZ_JBIVLB010000001.1, read as the reverse complement.
CTGTCCACCAGGTAGCGGCCGACCCGGCCGTCGGGCCCGGCCAGGTTGAACGCCTCCTGCCAGCCCTCCCGGGGCAGCCGCCCGTCCAGCAGGACCTCCAGGCCCGGCGCGGCCGGGCTCTCGGCGTGCACCACCTGGCCGTCGTCGAGGTAGAGGGTGCCGTGGTCGCGCAGCAGGGCGCCGGTGGCGCGCTCGTCGGCGAGGCGGGCCAGCATCGGGGAGAGCGGCGGCGGGGGCGGGACCAGGGTGGCGGCGGTCATCCCAGCACCAGCCGTTCGGCGAGGTCGGCCAGGCGCAGCCGGGCCAGGGCGAGGTTGCCCTGTTCGCGGTCGAGCCACAGGTGGAGGAAGACGCTGCTGTCGAAGGAGGTCTCCACGTAGCGCAGCAGGTGGTAGTCGGTGCGGGTGGTGACGATGACGTCCTCGACGGGCAGGCCCTTGTCGGCCTGTCCCGGGTCGTCGCGCCGGTGCCGGCCGGGGCCGGGGGCGAAGGTGCCGTGCTCGGCGGCCATCCGGGCCAGCTCGGCGGATTCGGCGGCGGCGGTCTCGCTGTCGCCGCCGGCGGCCTCCCCGGCGGTGCCGAGGGCGAGTCCGCTGGTCCAGTCGACGACGGCCGCCCCGCGTGCGCCGGGCAACTCCATCGCTTCGACCAGGCATGCGTCGATTCCGGACACGCAGAACTCCCCTCCTCCCGGGTCCCCGCCGGGCTTGCGTGGTGGGGCTGACACTAACCAACTGGGGGGAGGGGGAGGGGAGTTCTGGCATATTCCATCGGAGGGGGCCGTTCCGCACTAGCCTGTGCGCGGAGAACTCCGGCTGTTCACATTCCGCGGTACACGTCGCGGCGGTTGGCTGCGGCCAGCACCCACAGGACGAGCCGGCCGTTCTCGACCGTGTAGACGGCCCGGCAGTCGCCGGTGCGCAGTCTCCAACGCGCGGAGTGACCCTGGAGGCCTTGATGTCGAAGGCCGAGGTGTCGCCCCGGTCCATGGCCTTCTGCAGGTCGGCGAGTTTGCGCAGCACGCGCAGGGCGTCGGGCTGGGGCAGCGTGAGCAGATCGCGCTGGGCGTGCGGAGTGAACCGCGTGACGTGTCCCATCGCCTCAGCCGTGGTGCGACCGGAGCCGGGCGGCCATCTCTTCGAGAGTGACCGACCCCTCCGTGCCCTCGGCCTCGGCCGCGTCGGCGAGCTGGTTCAGCCAGTCCTCCTCGGCCTGCTCCTCGATGCGGCGCAGACGCCGGTACTCGTCGATGTCGACCAGCACGGCCTCCTCCTTGCCGCGCCGTGTGATGACCGTGGGGGTGTCCTCGCGGCGGGCGCGGTCCATGGCGTCGGCGAGGTGCTTGCGGATTTCGGCCATGGACTCGATGACGGGCTCGCTCATGCGCCGAGTGTGCCGGGAGTACGGGATGTACATCTGTCACTTCGGGTGCCTGCCGCGTCCGGCTGAACGGTGCCCCCGGGGGGGCCCGCGGCGCCCGCGAGTCGGCGGGACGGGGGTGTTGACTAGTTCTATTCAGAAGTTCAGGATGTGAATAACAACATCATGGCAACGTCATGCGTCACGACCAGGAGGCATCCATGTCAGGACCCCGACCCGTACGAGCCCCCCGCGGTACGGAGCTCAGCGCCCTGGGATGGCAGCAGGAGGCCGCCCTGCGCATGCTGCAGAACAACCTCGACCCCGAGGTCGCCGAGCACCCCGACAAGCTCGTCGTCTACGGCGGCACCGGCAAGGCCGCCCGCGACTGGCGCTCGTTCGACGCCATGGTGCGCACGCTCAGGACGCTCAAGCAGGACGAGACGATGCTCGTCCAGTCCGGGCGTCCGGTCGGCGTCATGCAGACCCACGAGTGGGCCCCGCGCGTCCTGATCGCCAACTCCAACCTGGTCGGCGACTGGGCGAACTGGGAGGAGTTCCGCCGCCTGGAGGCCCTCGGGCTCACCATGTACGGGCAGATGACCGCCGGGTCGTGGATCTACATCGGCACGCAGGGCATCCTCCAGGGGACGTACGAGACCTTCGCCGCCGTCGCCGCGAAGCGGTTCAACGGCACGCTCGCCGGGACCATCACCCTCACCGCCGGCCTCGGTGGCATGGGCGGCGCCCAGCCGCTCGCCGTGACCATGAACGACGGCGTCGCGATCTGCGTCGACGTCGACCCGCGCGCCATCGAGCGCCGCATCGAGCACAAGTACCTGGACGTGCGCGCCGACTCGCCCGAGCACGCCCTGCGGCTCGCCGTGGAGGCCCGCGACGCCCGCCGCCCGCTGTCGATCGGCCTGCTGGGCAACGCCGCCGAGCTGCTGCCCCGCCTGCTCGCCGAGGGCGCGCCCATCGACATCGTCACCGACCAGACCTCCGCCCACGACCCCCTCGCCTACCTCCCCGTCGGCGTCGACTTCGACGACATGGCCGACGCCGCCGCCAAGGACCCGGCGGGCTTCACCACCCGCGCCCGCGAGTCCATGGCCCGGCACGTCGAGGCGATGGTCGGCTTCATGGACGCCGGCGCCGAGGTCTTCGACTACGGCAACTCGATCCGCGGCGAGGCCAAACTCGCCGGTTACGCGCGCGCGTTCGACTTCCCCGGCTTCGTGCCCGCGTACATCCGCCCGCTCTTCTGCGAGGGCAGGGGCCCGTTCCGCTGGGCCGCCCTGTCCGGCGAGGCGTCCGACATCCACAAGACGGACCGCGAGCTGCTCAAGCTCTTCCCGGAGGCCGACTCCCAGCAGAACGCGTCCCTGCACCGCTGGATCAGGATGGCCGGCGAGCGCGTCCACTTCCAGGGCCTGCCCGCCCGCATCTGCTGGCTCGGCCAGGGCGAGCGCGACAAGGCCGGCGAGCTGTTCAACGACATGGTCGCCGACGGCACCCTGGCCGCCCCGCTGGCCATCGGCCGCGACCACCTCGACACCGGCTCGGTGGCCTCTCCGTACCGCGAGACCGAGGGCATGCTCGACGGCTCCGACGCCATCGCGGACTGGCCGCTGCTCAACGCGATGGTGAACGTGGCATCGGGCGCGTCCTGGGTCTCCGTCCACCACGGCGGCGGCGTCGGCATGGGCCGCTCCCTGCACGCCGGCCAGGTGACGGTGGCCGACGGCACCGAGCTGGCGGGCGAGAAGATCCGCCGCGTGCTCACCAACGACCCCGGCATGGGCGTCATCCGGCACGTCGACGCCGGGTACGACATCGCCGAGCGGACCGCCGACGCCCAGGGCGTCCGCGTCCCGATGCGCGAGGGCGACGACGTGCGTGCGGGTGACGGCGCGTGACCTCCTCGTTCCACGAGCTGTGGGCGGAGCTGCTGCCGATCGGCCGCAGCTCCGCCTCCGGCGGCTACCGCCGCTACGCCTGGACCGCCGCCGACGCCGACTGCCGCGCCTGGTTCCGGTCGCAGGCCGAGGCGCGCGGTCTGACGTACGAGACCGACCGCAACGGCAACCAGTGGGCCTGGCAGGGCGATCCGCTCGCCGGGGACGCCGTCGTCATCGGCTCCCACCTGGACTCCGTGCCCGACGGCGGCGCCTTCGACGGGCCGCTGGGCGTCGTCTCCTCCTTCGCCGCGCTCGACGAGCTCCGCCACCGGGGAGCGGAGTTCACCAAGCCGGTCGCCATCGCGAACTTCGGCGACGAGGAGGGCGCCCGCTTCGGGCTCGCGTGCGTCGGCTCCCGGCTCGCGGCCGGACAGCTCACCCCCGAGAAGGCGTACGAGCTGACGGACGGGGACGGTGTCCCGCTCCCGCGGGCCATGGAGGCGGCCGGCTACGACCCCTCCGCCATCGGCCCCGACCCCGAACGCCTCGCCCGGATCGGCGCGTTCGTCGAACTCCACGTCGAGCAGGGCCGCGCCCTGGACCTGTCGGGCGACGCCGTCGGCATCGCCTCCGCGATCTGGCCGCACGGCCGCTGGCGGTACGACTTCCACGGCGAGGCCAACCACGCCGGCACCACCCGCCTCGCCGACCGCCGCGACCCCATGCTCACGTACGCCGAGACCGTCCTCGCCGCCCGCGCCCAGGCCCGGCTCACCGGCGCGCTCGCCACCTTCGGCAAGATCTCCGTCGAGCCGAACGGCGTCAACGCGATCCCCTCGCTGGTGCGCGGCTGGCTCGACTCGCGCGCCGCCGACCAGGACACCCTGGACCGGGTCGTCGCGGGCATCGAGGCCGCCGCCCACGAGGCGGCCGCCCGCGCCGGAATCGACCTGAAGGTCGTCCGGGAGTCCTTCACCCCGGTCGTGGAGTTCGAGCACGCGCTGCGCGACGAACTCGGCCGGCTGCTCGGCGGCGGGATTCCGGTCCTGGGCACGGGCGCCGGACACGACGCCGGAATCCTCTCCGCGTCCGTGCCGACCGCCATGCTGTTCGTACGCAACCCCACCGGCGTCTCGCACTCCCCGGCGGAGTACGCGGCCGAGGACGACTGCGTCGCCGGGGTCCGCGCGCTCGCCGACGTCACGGAAGGTCTCGCCTGCGCATGACGAGCACCACGACTTACTGGATGGAACACGCCTGGCTCGACACCCACGTCGAGCCCGGCGTGGCCGTGGACGTGGCCGACGGGCGGATCACCGCCGTCCGCCCGGGGGCCGCCGCCCCGCCGCCGGGCGCCGTCACCCTGCGCGGGCTCACCCTCCCCGGCCTGGCCAACACCCACTCGCACGCCTTCCACCGGGCGCTGCGCGGGGCCGTGCAGGTCGGTTCCGGCACCTTCTGGACCTGGCGCGAGGTCATGTACGGGGTCGCCGCCCGGCTCACCCCCGACACGTACTACGCGCTGGCCCGGGCGGTGTACGCGGAGATGGCCCTCGCCGGGATCACCGCGGTCGGCGAGTTCCACTACGTCCACCACGCGCCGGGCGGCATCCCGTACGCCCGGCCCAACGCGATGGGGGAGGCCCTGGTCGCCGCGGCCGAGGACGCGGGCATCCGGCTGACGCTGCTGGACACCGCCTATCTGTCCTCCGGCTTCGGCGCGGCCCCCAGCTCCCACCAACTGCGCTTCTCCGACGGCACGGCCGAGGCCTGGGCGGAGCGGGTGTCGGCGCTGACCGACTCGGCGTACGTCCGGCACGGGGCGGCCATCCACTCGGTACGGGCCGTGCCCGCCGCCGAGCTGGCGACGGTCGCCGCCTGGGCGCAGGCCCGGCGGGCCCCGCTGCACGTCCACCTCTCCGAGCAGACGGCGGAGAACGACGCCTGCCGGGCCGCGCACGGCTGCACCCCCACCCAGCTCCTGGCCGACCACGGGGTGCTGGGGCCGGGCACGACCGGCGTCCACAACACGCACCTCACCCCCGCGGACATCGCCCTCCTCGGCGACTCGGGCACCGGCACCTGCATGTGCCCCACCACCGAACGCGACCTCGCCGACGGCATCGGGCCGGCCGGCCCCCTCCAGCGGGCGGGCTCCCCGCTCTCCCTGGGCAGCGACAGCCACGCCGTGATCGACCTCTTCGAGGAGGCGCGGGCCATGGAGCTGAACGAGCGCCTGCGTTCGCGCACCCGGGGCCACTGGACGGCCGCGGCCCTGCTGCGCGCCGCCTGCGCCGACGGCCACGCGGCACTCGGCTGGGCGGACGCGGGCGTCATCGAGCCCGGCGCGCCGGCCGACTTCGCCACCGTCGCCCTGGACACCGTCCGCACGGCGGGCCCCGCTCCGATACTGGGCGCGGAGACGGCCGTCTTCGCCGCCACCGGCGCGGACGTCCGCCACACGATCGTCGGCGGCCGCCACGTGGTCCGCGACGGGGTCCACCTGTCCGTGCCGGACACGGCGCACGCCCTCGCCACCTCCATCGCGGCCCTGCACGGGTAGCGGCACCCGGGGCGCGCCCCCCATCCGTGCCCCGGACCGCCCCCGGGCCCCGCCCCCGACCCCGGACAAGGAACATGCCCTCCACCCTCATCCACAACATCCGCTCCCTGGTCACCAACGACCCCGCCCTCGGCCGGGGCCCCCTCGGCCTGGTCGAGGACGCCGCCGTCGTCATCGAGGGCGAGCACATCGCCTGGGTCGGCCCCGGCGACAGGGCCCCGCAGGCCGACGCCGCCCACGACGCCCGGGGCCGCGCGGTCCTCCCCGGATTCGTCGACTCCCACTCCCACCTGGTGTTCGGCGGTGACCGCACCCAGGAGTTCAACGCCCGCATGTCCGGCCGGGCGTACGAGGCGGGCGGCATCCGCACCACCGTCGCCGCGACCCGCGCCGCGAGCGACGAGGAGCTCGCCGCGAACCTCGCCCGGTACCTCCGCGAGGCCCTCCAGCAGGGCACGACCACGTTCGAGACCAAGTCCGGCTACGGGCTCACCGTCGAGGACGAGGCCCGCGCCGTGCGCCTCGCGAGCGAGCAGACATCGGAGGTCACCTACCTCGGCGCGCACATCGTCAGCCCCGACTACGCCGACGACCCGGCCGGTTACGTCGACCTGGTCACCGGCGAGATGCTGCGGGCGTGCGCCCCGTACGCCCGCTGGATCGACGTGTTCTGCGAGAAGGGCGCCTTCGACGGCGACCAGGCGCGCGCCGTCCTGACGGCGGGCAGGGCCGAGGGGCTGATCCCGCGCGTCCACGCCAACCAGCTCTCCCACGGGCCGGGCGTGCAGCTCGCGGTGGAGCTGGACGCCGCCAGCGCCGACCACTGCACCCACCTCACGGACGCCGACGTGGACGCGCTGGCCGCCGGGAACACCGTCGCCACCCTGCTGCCGGGGGCGGAGTTCTCCACCCGGGCTGCCTGGCCCGACGCCCGGCGGCTGCTCGACGCGGGCGTCACCGTCGCGCTGTCCACGGACTGCAATCCGGGGTCGTCGTTCACCTCGTCCATGCCGTTCTGCGTCGCGCTCGCGGTACGGGACATGGGGATGACCCCCGACGAGGCGGTCTGGTCGGCGACGGCCGGCGGCGCCCGGGCGCTGCGGCGCACGGACATCGGGCGCGTCACGCCGGGCGCACGCGCCGATCTCGCGCTGCTGGACGCCCCCAGCCACGTGCACCTGGCCTACCGGCCCGGTGTTCCGCTGGTCCGCGCCGTCTGGCGGAACGGCGTGCTTGCGGTGTGAGGTCCTGGGTAGGCGGACCGTGCAGCACCCCGCACAACAGAACGTCGGACTGCCCCGGATACGGCCTGGGGCAGCCCGACGTTCCCGCCCGACGCGCACCGGGCGGCCGTGCCGGCGGTGTCACTCGACGACGGTCAGCGCCTTGCGCAGCTTGACCAGCGTGCGCGAGAGCAGGCGCGAGACGTGCATCTGGGAGATGCCCAGCTCGTCGCCGATCTCCGACTGCGTCATGTTGGCGACGAAGCGCAGCGAGAGGATCCGGCGGTCGCGGGTCGGCAGCGAGGCGATCAGCGGCTTCAGGGACTCGATGTACTCGATGCCCTCCAGGCCGTGGTCCTCGTAACCGATCCGGTCGGCCAGCGCGCCCTCGGAGTCGTCCTCCTCGGGCTGGGCGTCCAGCGAGCTCGCCGTGTAGGCGTTGCTCGCGGCCATGCCCTCGACGACCTCTTCCCGGCTGAGGTCGAGCCGCTCGGCCAGCTCCGCCACGGTCGGGGAGCGGTCCAGCTGCTGGGCCAGCTCGTCACCCGCCTTGGCGAGGTCCAGACGCAGCTCCTGGAGGCGGCGCGGCACCCGCACCGACCAGGACGTGTCGCGGAAGAAGCGCTTGATCTCGCCGATGATGGTCGGCATCGCGAAGGTGGGGAACTCCACACCCCGGCTGAGTTCGAAGCGGTCGATGGCCTTGATCAGGCCGATCGTGCCGACCTGGATGATGTCCTCCATCGGCTCGCTGCGGGTGCGGAACCGGGAGGCGGCGAACTTGACCAGGGCCAGGTTCAGCTCGACCAGGGTGTTGCGGACGTAGGCGTGCTCGTGGGTTCCCTCTTCGAGGGATTCGAGACGCTCGAAGAGCGTCTTCGACAGGGCCCTGGCATCCAGCGGCCCCACCTCGTCGTACGGCGGAATCTCGGGAAGGTCGGAGAGGCTGTCGGGCCGCTCCGTGGCGGCCCAGGCGGCCACCGTGCTTCTTCCGGTTCCGGTCTCGATCTGCTCGGGCGGGGGTGTCGACGCGGCGTCGTCCTGCTTGAGGTGGGTACGCGTCTCGTCGAGCCGGGGTGACATGGTGTCCTCCATCGTTCTCGGCATATGGCTGCCGATGCCGATACGTGTTCCTGCGGAGAAGCGGCGCCTCCGAAGCCGGTGGTGGGCGGGCGGTGATCGGATGTGTCGCTCCTAGGCCTACCTGCTCGCAATGGACGGTTGCAAGTGCGTTATGTCCGAATAAGCCCAGTTCAGGACGTTGTTCGACTACCCGTGCGTGTGAAGAAGGCGTAGTGTTCTGCTGCTGTCGTGGGCATACCGCGCAGCCTTGACGCGGCCTTAAGGTGCGCTTGAGTTAGACAGGACACATCGGCGGGGCGCGTAAAGGCCGCCGCCATCGAGCAGGACACGTAACAAGCAGAACCACGACGGCGAAAAGGGACGGGCATGGACCGCGGGACGGTCGGCAGCGCGAACCGGGGCCGGCTTCAGGTCGAAGTGCGGACCGAAGGCCGGAACGAGATCGTGACTCCGGCAGGCGAACTGGACCACCACACGGCCGAACTGCTTCGGGAGCCTCTTGAGCAGGCGCTCGACGACGGGCGGACACGCCTCGTGATCGACTGCTCGCTCCTTGAGTTCTGCGACTCGACGGGGCTGAACGTACTGCTCGGGGCCCGGCTCAAGGCCGAGGCGGCGGGCGGCGAGGTGCACCTGGCGGGCATGCAGCCCGTCGTGGCGCGTGTCTTCGAGATCACCGGGGCGGAGGCCGTCTTCACCGTGCACGACACGCTGCAGGACGCCCTCGCCACGACCCCGGGAAGCTGACCGGCCAGACCTCCTCGGGCGCCACGCGTGAAGCGCGTGGTGCGGCCCGTGACGAATCGTGGGTGTTCTCACGGTTCGGTCGGGCAGGAGGAATCACAGACCCTGCAAACGACGACTTGGTGAATCGGTGAGGTGAAGCGCTGATGAGCACCACCCGGCAGCATCCGCCGGGCGACCTCGGCCCCGAGCCGGACGGCATCGCCTCCGATGTCTCCGGCGACGCTTCCGCGGCAGCGGAGGGCGTGTCCGAGGTTCCTGCCGGGGTGCGGGCTGCACCGGCGACGGGCACGGCCGCCGCGCCAGCGCCGCCCGTGCCCCTGTCGTCCGCGCCCGTCCCGGGCGACGGTCCGCCGGGCGTGGCCGATGCCGCCACGCACCTCGCCGACGCCCCCGTGCGGGGCGGCCACCCCATGGGGTCCGGCGGGCCCGACGGGACGGACGGCTCCTTCGGCGTGCCCGCGGGCGGCACGGGCGGCCCCGCCGCCGCCCAGGGCTCGGCGCACACCGGCAGGGGCGGCTCGTCCGAGGCCCCGGGCGACACGCGTACGACCGCGAGCGGCACGCCCGCGCCGGACAGTGACACGCGTACGTCGGACAGCGGCACGCGCACGCAGGAGGAGGAGGCCGCCGACACCCTCGCCGCCGCCGAGGCCTCCGGCCGGCTCCGCTCCCTCCCGCTGAACGGGGCCAGCGGCATCGTCCCGCTCGCCCGCGACTTCACCCGGCAGGCGCTGTACGACTGGGGCTGGCTCCCGGCGTCCACCGCCGACCGGCGCGCCGCCGCCGAGGACGTCCTCCTCGTCGTCTCCGAGCTCGTCACCAACGCCTGCCTGCACGCGGAGGGCCCCGAGTCCCTGCGGGTGGCCAGCGACGGCAAGGTGCTGCGCCTGGAGGTCACCGACCGCAGCGGCGGCGAGCCCGCCCCGCGCACCCCGCACCGTGCGGGCCGCCCCGGCGGCCACGGCATGTTCATCGTCCAGCGCCTCTGCCTGGACTGGGGTGTCTCCCGCGCGCCCGACGGCGTGCCCGGCAAGACGGTCTGGGCGGAACTGGCGGCCCCCGCCTAGGGGCCGCCGCCGGAACGGGCGAGTCCCCGCCGGCCCCAGCAGTGGGAGAGCACGTCGATACCGGCGTGCTCTTTGTCTTCCCCTCACAAGGCCACCGGCGTACCTTGAGCGCCCAATCTGATGCGCCGTCAGTAACTTGGCCGACCGTACCCGGCCCGTTGCCCCGCGGTGCTCCGGCGTACGAGGGGATCACGAGGTGTCGTACCAGAAGCAGACCCGCACGCTGACCCGAAAGCCGGCCGCGCTCGCCCTGGCGGTCGCGGTCGCGAGCTCGGTGGTGCTCATCGCCGCCCCCGCCGCGCAGGCCGACGTCGTCGACGTCAACTACCAGTGCAGGACGCCGATCGGGAACAAGGGGGCGGTCTCCCCGATCGACATCAAGGCGGTCAGCAGCGGCAACGGCCACACCCTCACCATGTCCTTCCAGAAGGGCGTCTCCTCCAGCCCGGTGGAACTGGGCAAGGGGGCCATGAAGCCGAGCGCGGTGATCGAGCTGGGCGGTGCGGACAGCGGCCGGGTCGCCATGGCCGGGCCCGCCAACTCCGCGGCCATACCCGCCAACACGCCCATCAAGATCAGCGACCTGTCCGGTACGTACACCCCCAGGAAGAGCGGCAAGGTCACCTTCACCGCGGGCGTCCTCACCATCAAGGCCCTCGGCACGACGACCACCTGCACCCCCTCCAACAACCCCGGACCGGCCCTGGAGCTGGACGTGAAGGCGTCCGGCGGGGGAGCGGGCGGCGGGTCGGGGGACTCCGACGGCAGCGCCTCGCAGGGCACGCCGTCCGGCACCGGCGAACTGCCCAGGACCGGCCCGCTGGACTCCGCCGTCGCGCTCGGCACCCTCGGCGGCACCGTCCTCCTCACCGGGGCGGCGGGCGCCCTGTGGCTCACCCGCCGCGGCCAGCAGCGCTCGACGCACTGACCGTGCGCCGCCACGTCCTCGCCGCCGGCGCACTGCTGGGACTGCTGTACGCCACCGGGCCCGCCCCCGCCGTCCACGCCGCCGACGCGTGGACGGCGACGCCCGCCGCCGGGGGCGGCAGCCGGCCCGGCAGCGGCGGACGCCCGTACTTCTACCTGCAGGGCGCGCCCGGCACCGTCTTCGAGGACCGGCTCTCCGTCGTCAACCCCGGCCGCGCCCCGCTCACGGTGACGCTGCGCGCCCGGGACGCCGAGGGGACGTGGATCGCGCTCGCCTCCCGTCAGGTGCGGGTGCCGCCGCGCACCCGGGCGGACGTGCCCTTCACGGTGACCGTCCCGGCCGCCGCCCAGCCCGGCGACCACCCCGGCGCGCTCGTCGCCTCCTCGGCGGACGGCCGCGAGCAGCGCACCGAGGTCCGGCTGCGGGTCAGCGGCCCGACCCTGGCGGCCCTCTCCGTCGAGGACGTCCGGATCGAGGACGGCCTCATCCGCTACGCCCTGGTCAACCGGGGCAACACCACCCTCACCCCGCGCGTCGCCGTCGCCGCCGACGGGGCGCTCGGCGGCGAACTGCTGCGCCGCGGGGCCCGCGAGATGCGGGACCTGCCGCCCGGCCGCCGCATCGAACTCGCCGAGGTCTGGACCGACACCCCCGCTCTGGACCGGGCCCGCGCCCGGCTCACCGTCACGGCGGGCCCCGGCGTCCGCGAGGAGGCCACCGCGACGGCGACCTTCGTGACCTGGGGCCCGGCGCTGGGGCTCGGCGGGGGAGCGGCGGCGCTCCTGGCGGCGGGCGGGCCGCTGGTCGTACGGCACAGGAAGCGGGCGGCACAGGAGGAGGAGCGCGGATGAGGACCGGCCGGAGTGTGGTGGCCGCCGTGGCGGCGGCGGTGGCGACCGCGGTGCTGCTGCTGGGCGTCGGGGCCGGTCCGGGGTCGGCCGCGGAGAAACCGGCCGTCACGCTCTCGAAGAGCGAGGCGGGCAAGGGCGGCGAGCTCACCGTCCGGGGCAGCGGCTGGCGGCCCGAGGCGCTGCTCATGCTGCTGATCTGCGGCGAGGCGTCCCCGGCTGCCGGTGTGCCCGGCGGCACCAACTCCTGTGCCAACGCCGACGGCCGGGCCGTCACCACCGACGCCGAGGGCCGCTTCACCCGCGTGCTGGAGGTCGCCGAACCGCCCAAGCCCTGCCCGTGCGTGGTGCACGTCGCCACCGTGCAGGGGCGGCAGGCCGCCGTGGACGCCGAGTTCAGGGTCGCCGGACATCCGGTCGCGCCGCTGCCGAAACCCGCGCCGGACGCCGGGCGGCTCGCGGTGATGCGCTCCGACGTACGGCTCGAAGGGTCGGGGTCGCTGCTGACCTGGTTCGGCGCGCCGGAGTCGCGCAGGGTCGTGCTGAAGCTGGGCAACCTCGGGACCGCGCCCGTCGTCGACCCCGTCTTCCAGGTCGGCACCTCGCACGGGGTGTTCTCGCCGCTGTGGGAGGAACGCCGGTGGCGGGGCACGATCGGGCCCGGCAAGGAGGCGGAGGTCGCGCTCGACGTGACGCTGCCGGCGGGGGCGTACGGCGACTACCTGGTCTCGGTGAAGTACGGGACGACCGTGATGGCCGCCCAGCCCTGGGGGGTGGACCGGCCGTGGGGGGTGGTCCTGTTCTGGGTGCTGGCGGCGGTGGTGGTCCCGGCGGGCCTGTTCCGGGCCGGGCTGGCGGTGGTGGACCGGCTGCGGCCGCGGACGGGGGCCGGGGCCGCCGGGGGGAGGCGCCGGGCGCCGGCCCGGCACAGGACCGCACGGCAGAAGGCCCCGGTGAAGACCACGGACCCGGGGCCGTCGGCACGGGCCGGGGCCGGGGGCGCCGAGGAGCCGGACGGTGGGCCGACGGCCGTGCTGCCGCTGCCCTGGTTCACCCCGGACAGCGCCCCGGCGCCGCGGCCCGCACCGCCGCCGCCGACCTTCCCGCACAAGCAGCCGCCGGGGACGTACGAGCAGGCGGCGCACGGGCACGCACAGGTTTCCGCACCGCACGAGAGCACCGCCGACTCCCCTACCCCGAAAGGCAATCCGTGAAGACGCAATGGAGGATGGGCGCGACCGGCGTCGCGCTGATGCTCACCGGTGCGGGACTGCTGCTGGCCGCGCCCCCCGCGACGGCCGCGGAGGTGTCGTACCGGACCGAGTGCGTACCGCCGCCCGTCTCGGGCCTGCCGCCGGTGCAGGGCACCACCAAGGTGTCCGTGACCGCGCCCGCGACCGCGAAGGTCGGCGACGAGGTGGAGGTGGTCTGGAAGACGGTCGAGGCCGCGTCCAGGAACCCCGACGTCCTCGATCTCGACAAGGACACCGTCAAGCCGTCCGGCACGATCGAGGTCGGGGGAGCGCAGCCCGGCGACCTGAAGCTGGAGGGCCCGCGGCAGAACCCGCCGATCCCCAAGAACAGCCCCATGGTGCTGCCCGAGATGAAGGGCAAGCTGCGGCTGACCGCGGCGGGCGACGTGACGCTCAGCCCGGGCGCGTACACCATCAACGTCAGCAAGCCGCTGTCGACGGACACCAAGTGCACACCGAAGGAGGAGGTCCGGCCCGCCGCGACGATCAAGGTGACGGAGGGCGGCGGCTCCGGTGGCACGTCGTCGGGCGGAGGCACGTCGTCCAACGGAGGCACGTCGTCCAACGGAGGTGCGTCGACGGGCGGAGGCACGTCCACGAACGGCGGGACCACCGCCACGGGCGGGACCACCACGGGCGGAGGCGGCGACTCCGGAGGCTCCGCCACGGGCGGCTCCGGTTCCGGCGGCACGTCCACCACCGGTGGCGGCGGCGACGGCGGGACCGACTTCCCCGGCAAGGAGGTCGCGGTCGAGTACGCCTGCCAGTCCCCGGGCCCGGCCGCCATCAAGACCCGGGTCACCGTCAACGCCAAGAAGAACGACGGCGGCTACGGCCTCACCGTCACCACCGCCAAGGGCGTCATGAACAGCCCCGCCGCCCTGCCCGCGGGCGCCCTCAAGCCCTCCCTGGACCTCGTCCTCGGCGGCGCCGACAAGGGCAGCGTCAAGGTCACGGGACCCGGCAACAAGGACCCCCTTGAGCAGGGCAAACCCGTCGACCTGCCCGACATGACCGGCAACTACCGGCCCGGCGCCGACGGCAAAGCGACGCTCTCCCCCGGCACCCTCACCATCGACGTCTCCCTGGGCGGCCAGAAGATCGCCATCCCCTGCGCGGTCAAGGGCACGTCCCCCGTCTCCCTCGAACTCGACACGGCGGCCCAGCCGGGCGGCGCGAGCGGCGGCAGCGGCTCCGGCTCCGGCTCCGGGGGCGGTGACTCCGCAGGCTCCGGTTCGGGCTCGGGCTCGGGCTCGGGTTCGGGTTCGGGTTCGGGTTCGGGTTCGGGTTCGGGCGGCGGGGCCGCCGGCGGCGACCTCGCCGAGACCGGCGCCTCGTCGGACGGCGTCCTGCGCGCCCTGGCCCTGGTCGCCGGAACCGCCGTCCTCCTCGGGGGCGCGGTCTTCACCTTCACGCCGTGGCGGCGGCTGAGGGGCACCCGGTAGCCACCGGGCGCGGACCGCGGAAACGGCGGAGGGCCGCCGCACCGATCCCGGTGCGGCGGCCCTCCGTACGGACCGCGGAAGCGGAGACGCGCGGGTCAGCGCACCTCGCCCATCAGCGCGCGGACCTTGTTGCGCGACATCCAGATCAGGAAGCCCGCCGCAACGGCCGCGGCGGCCTCGAAGACCACGACGCCCGGGCTGTTCAGGTCGACACCGGCGACGGACAGCATGCCCGTCACGCTGTCACCCGCGGTGACGGCCAGGAAGAAGACGCCCATCATCTGCGAGGCGTACTTCGCGGGAGCCATCTTCGTGGTCAGCGACAGACCCACCGGCGACAGGCACAGCTCGGCGACGGTGTGCATCAGGAAGATGAGCACCAGCCACCACATGGTGACCTTCGTGCCGTCGGTGGCCAGGTTCATCGGGATGAGGAACACGAAGAACGAGGCGCCCGCCACCGCCAGGGCGATGGAGAACTTCACGATGGTGCTGGGCTCGCGGTTGCGCTTGGCCAGCGCCAGCCAGATGGCGGCGGCGACCGGGGCGAGCAGCATGATGAAGCCCGGGTTGAGGACCTGGAAGAGCACGTTCGGCATTTCCCAGCCGAAGAGGTTGCGCTCGGTCTGCTTGGAACCGAAGAGCGACAGCGTCGACGCGCCCTGGTCGAAGATCATCCAGAACACGGCGGCGGCCACGAAGAAGTAGATGAACGCCGTCATCTTGGTCTGCTCTTCGCCCGACAGGTCCTTGTCGCGCTTGATCTTGACCAGTACCGCGATCGGGATCAGCAGTCCGGCCAGGATGATCGGGACCAGCACCCAGTTCAGGGTGAGCCTGAAGACGTCGGTGAAGTTCACCAGCAGGTAGAAGGCGGCGATCACGGCGACGCTCGAGAGCGCCTTGATGACGACGCCGCGCTTCTCCTGCGCCGACAGCGGGTTCGCGACCCGGTTGTCCCGCTCGCTGAAACCGCGGGTGCCGAGCGTGAAGGTGATCGCGCCGATCGCCATGCCGATGGCCGCCAGACCGAAGCCCAGGTGCCAGTTGACCGTCTCGCCGATCATGCCGATGGCGATCGGCGCGAGCACGGCACCGAGGTTGATGCCCATGTAGAAGATCGTGAAGCCGCCGTCGCGGCGGACGTCCGTCGGGTCGGTGTAGAGGTGGCCGACCATCGTGGAGATGTTGGCCTTCAGCAGGCCCGAGCCGACCGCGATCAGGCACAGACCGACGAAGAACATGATCTGCCCCGGCAGTGCCAGGGACAGGTGGCCCGCGACGATCACGAAGCTCGCGATCTGGACGGTCTTGCGAGCGCCCCAGACGCGGTCACCGAACCAGCCGCCGGGCATGGCCATGAGGTACACCATGGCCACGTAGACGGAGTAGATGGCCGTGGCCGTGGCCGCGGTCATCGCGAGGCCGCCGCCCTGGCTGCCGGTCGCCGCGTCGGCGCCACCGGAGACCAGGTACAGCACGAGCAGGGCCCGCATGCCGTAGTAGGAGAACCGCTCCCACATCTCGGTCATGAACAGAATGGCCAAGCCGCGGGGGTGGCCGAAGAAGGCCGTGTCCCCGGCGGGTGCGCCGGGGGTTTCCTTCGTCAGGCTGGACGCCATGGTCGATCCTTGCTTGCTCGGGACGCGTCCGCGATGGAGTTGTCGGGTACGCGCCCGGGTGGGGGGCAGCCGGCACCGGAGCGGAGGGTCGCCGCCCCGGGATCCACGCCCCGCGGCGCATCGTCGCGCGCGGAGCCCGGCCCTAGGTCATTCACGTGCCGTCAGGATCGGTGGACCCGATCATGCACACAAAAGGGCCCGTGGCAGTCATTGCCGCCAAAGGCCCCCGATTAGTGCAACAAACGTGTTCGCCACCTTACGACACGACAGTGCGGCATATGGAAGGACTTGAGAGATGGATCACAGGCGTTCATGGAACTGATTCCCCATATTCAAAGGTCCTTCATGGGAATGGGCCCTTGGGCCACAGGCGCCGTCGGTTCCCGGACGATCACTGACGGGGCACCGGCCGCGCCGACTAACATTCCCCCCATGACCCGTGTACTGCTCGCCGAGGACGACGCATCCATTTCGGAGCCACTGGCCCGCGCACTGCGTCGGGAGGGTTACGAGGTCGAGGTCCGCGAGGACGGACCCGCTGCCCTGGACGCCGGACTCCAGGGGGGCGTCGACCTGGTCGTGCTCGACCTGGGCCTGCCCGGCATGGACGGCCTGGAGGTCGCCCGCCGGCTGCGCGCCGACGGCCACACCGTGCCGATCCTGGTGCTCACCGCCCGCGCCGACGAGGTCGACACCGTCGTCGGGCTCGACGCCGGCGCCGACGACTACGTCACCAAGCCCTTCCGCCTCGCCGAGCTGCTCGCCCGGGTCCGGGCCCTGCTGCGGCGCGGCTCCTCCGAGCCCGCCCCGCCCCCGGCCACCCACGGCGTCCGCATCGACGTCGAGTCGCACCGCGCCTGGATGGGCGACGAGGAGCTCCAGCTCACCGCCAAGGAGTTCGACCTGCTGCGCGTGCTGGTGCGCGACGCGGGCCGGGTCGTCACCCGCGACCAGTTGATGCGCGAGGTCTGGGACACCACCTGGTGGTCCTCCACCAAGACCCTGGACATGCACATCTCCTGGCTGCGCAAGAAGCTCGGCGACGACGCGGCCAACCCCCGCTACATCGCGACGGTGCGGGGCGTCGGCTTCCGCTTCGAGAAGAGCTGAGCAGCACGCCGTACCCGGCGACCGTGCATTCTTGACGCATGCGTCGCCGCCTGATCAATTCCACGCTCGCCGTGGTGCTCGTCGTCATCGCCGTCTTCGGGGTCTCCCTCGTCATCGTCGAGACCCGCACCATCAGCAACAGCGCCCAGGAGTCCGTCGACTCCGAGGCGCTGCGGCTGGTGAGCGTCGTCGAGGGCCGCCTCGTCGGCGAGGGCACCGTGAGCCGGGACGTACTGGTCAAGCAGATCGGCGGCCACCGGTACGCCCGTATCGACCTCCCCGGACAGCCGCCCATCGAGATCGGCGCCCGCCCCACCGACGGCATCATCGAGGGCCGCGCCTCCGGCGAGCGGGGCGAGACCGTCACCGTCATGGAGTCCCGGTCCACCGTCACCCGCGAGGTCGGCCGCACCCTGCTGATCATCGGCGCGGTGGCCCTGCTGGCGGTGATCGCCGCCGTCCTGCTCGCCGTGCGTCAGGCCAACCGGCTGGCCTCCCCGCTCACCGACCTCGCCGAGACCGCCGAACGCCTCGGTTCCGGCGACCCCCGCCCCCGCCACAAGCGGTACGGAGTTCCCGAACTGGACCGGGTCGCCGACGTCCTGGACTCCTCCGCCGAACGCATCGCCCGGATGCTGACGGCCGAACGCAGGCTCGCCGCCGACGCCTCCCACCAGCTCCGCACCCCCCTGACCGCCCTCTCCATGCGGCTGGAGGAGATCACCCTCACGGAGGAACTGGACACGGTGAAGGAGGAGGCCACCATCGCCCTCACCCAGGTCGAACGCCTCACCGACGTGGTGGAGCGCCTGCTCACCAACTCCCGCGACCCGCGCACCGGCTCCGCCGTCGCCTTCGACCTGGACGAGGTCGTCAAGCAGCAGATCGAGGAGTGGCGGCCCGCCTACCGCAGCGCCGGGCGGGCGATCGTGTGCTCCGGAAAGAAGGACCTGCGCGCCGTCGGCACCCCGGGCGCGGTCGCCCAGGTGCTGGCCGCCCTCATCGAGAACTCCCTCATGCACGGCGGCGGCACGGTCGCCCTGCGCTCGCGCGTCACCGGCAACCAGGCCGTCATCGAGGTCACCGACGAGGGCCCCGGCGTCCCCGTCGACCTCGGCGCGCGGATCTTCGAGCGGACGATCAGCGGCCGCAACTCCACCGGCATCGGCCTCGCCGTCGCCCGCGACCTCGCGGAGGCCGACGGGGGCCGCCTGGAACTCCTCCAGCAGAAACCGGCCGTCTTCGCGCTGTTCCTCAGCACGGTGGTGCCGGACAGCAGGAACACCGAGGAGGCCCGCAAGACGATCAGGTGAGGCGGAGCGGCGCGACCGGGCGAGGCGACCGGGCAAAACGGGGCGGGACGGCGCGGGGCGATCAGGTGAGGCGAGGGGCGACGGGCTCCGGTTCCGGCTGCGCCGCGCCCGCCGCGGTCATCTCGTCCTGGTCGAGAAACCGCTCGGCCTGCTCGACCGCCTCCTTGGCCGGCAGCGCCCGGAACACCCACGTCCGGTACGACCAGAAGCGGAACAGGGTCGCCACCCCGATCCCGAACACCTTGAAGAAGTTGGACTGCAACGGGGTGTTCCAGCCGAAGCCGTACGTCGCCGCGTACAGCAGCCCGTTCTCGATAACCGCGCCGACCACGCTGAACAGCAGGAAGAGCGTCAGCTCCTTGGCCCGCCCGCTCTTGTCGCGGTCGCGGTAGGTGAAGTACCGGAAGCCGACGTAGTTGAAGAGGACCGCGATCACCGTCGCGAGCAGCGAGGCCCGCACCACCTGGAGGTCGGTGGTGTTCCGCAGCACGTTGAACGCCGCCATGTTGACCAGGAGGCCGAGCCCCCCGACCGCCCCGAACTTGACGACCTCGCGCGCGAGCTGTTCGAGACGTGTGCGCAGCGCGGTACCGCCAGGCTCGCTCATAATCGGTGTCGACCCCGTTCGGTTGATGTCGTCAACCCGGCCATGCTAACCATCACCCCCGCGCCCCCGCCCGAGCGCGTGCGCCGCCCGGTCGCGGTTCGGCCACCCCGGCGGGACGGCCCGCCACCCTGCTTGTGCGTTCGTACGAAGGAGGGGGCGTCCGGGGTGGTACGTGCCTACGGATACTCTGGACGGGTGACGTTCCCGGTAGTCGGTATGGTCGGCGGCGGCCAGCTCGCCCGTATGACCCACGAGGCGGGCATCCCCCTCGGCATCAAGTTCAAGCTGCTCAGCGACACCCCCCAGGACTCGGCGGCCCAGGTGGTGAGCGAGGTCGTCGTCGGCGACTATCGCGACCTGGACACGCTCCGCGCCTTCGCGCGCGGCTGCGACGTGATCACCTTCGATCACGAACACGTACCGACCGAGCACCTGCGGGCCCTGGAGGCCGACGGCGTCCCCGTCCGCCCCGGCCCGGACGCGCTGATCCACGCCCACGACAAGGGGGTGATGCGCGCGAAGCTGACCGAGATCGGCGCCCCGTGCCCGAGGCACCGCATCGTCGCCGACCCGGCGGACGTGACGGTCTTCGCCGAAGAGGGCGACGGCTACCCGGTCATCCTCAAGACCGTGCGCGGCGGCTACGACGGCAAGGGCGTCTGGTTCGTCCGCTCCGAGGCCGACGCCCACGAGCCCTTCCGGGCCGGGGTCCCCGTCCTCGCCGAGGAGAAGGTCGACTTCGTCCGCGAGCTGGCCGCCAACATCGTGCGCTCCCCGCACGGCCAGGCCGTCGCCTACCCCGTGGTCGAGTCCCAGCAGGTCGACGGCGTCTGCGACACGGTCATCGCCCCGGCCCCGGACCTCTCCGAGGCCCTCTCCGGCGAGGCCCAGCAGCTCGCCCTGCGCATCGCCGCCGAACTGGACGTCGTCGGCCACCTCGCCGTCGAACTCTTCGAGGTCCGCGACGCCGACGGCAATCCCGGCATCCTCGTCAACGAACTCGCGATGCGCCCGCACAACTCCGGCCACTGGACCCAGGACGGCGCGATCACCTCGCAGTTCGCCAACCACGTCCGCGCCGTCCTCGACCTCCCCCTCGGCGACCCGCGCCCGCGCGCCGCCTGGACGGTCATGTGCAACGTGCTGGGCGGCGACTACCCCGACATGTACAAGCCGTACCTGCACGTCATGGCCCGCGACCCGCAGGCGAAGATCCACATGTACGGCAAGGACGTGCGCCCCGGCCGCAAGGTCGGGCACGTCAACACCTACGGCGACGACCTGGCCGACGTGCTCGACCGGGCCCGCCACGCCGCCGGCTACCTCCGAGGAACGATCGTTGAGTAACGCACCCGCTCCGCTGGTCGGCATCGTCATGGGCTCCGACTCGGACTGGCCCGTCATGGAGGCCGCCGCCACCGCGCTCGCCGAGTTCGAGATCCCCTACGAGGTCGACGTCGTCTCCGCGCACCGGATGCCGCACGAGATGATCGGGTACGGCGAGAACGCGGCCGGCCGCGGCCTCAAGGCGATCATCGCGGGCGCGGGCGGCGCGGCCCACCTCCCGGGCATGCTCGCCTCGGTCACCCCGCTCCCCGTCATCGGCGTCCCCGTCCCCCTGAAGTACCTCGACGGCATGGACTCCCTCCTCTCCATCGTCCAGATGCCGGCCGGCGTGCCCGTCGCGACGGTCTCCGTCGCGGGCGCCCGCAACGCGGGCCTCCTCGCGGCCCGCATGCTCGCGGCGTTCGACCCCGCCCTGCTGACCCGCATGCGGGAGTTCCAGCAGGACCTGAACGCCCAGGCCACCGAGAAGGGCAAGCGCCTGCGCACCAAGGCGATGGGCGCCCCGGACTCCTTCGGCTTCGGGAAGTAGACCAGCACAGCGCCCGGGCAACGACGGGCAGGGAGCAGGACATCACCCATGAACGAGCTGGACAGGGCCCATGCCCTCCTCGCCGACTTCCCCGTCGTCGACGGCCACAACGACCTCCCCTGGGCGCTGCGCGAACAGGTCCGCTACGACCTGGACCGCCTCGACATCGCCGCCGACCAGTCCGCCCACCTCCACACGGACCTGGCCCGCCTCCGTGCGGGCCGGGTCGGCGCCCAGTTCTGGTCGGTGTACGTCCGCACCGACCTCACCGGCGACGAGGCGGTCAGCGCCACCCTCGAACAGATCGACGTGGTGGGGCAGCTGATCGCCCGCTACCCGGAGCACCTGGTCCGGGCCCTGACGGCGGACGACATGGAAGCGGCCCGCCAGGACGGCCGCATCGCCTCCCTGATGGGCGCCGAGGGCGGCCACTCCATCAACAACTCGCTGGCCACCCTGCGCGCCCTGCACACGCTCGGCGTGCGCTACCTGACGCTCACCCACAACGACAACATCCCCTGGGCGGACAGCGCCACCGACGCCCCCGCCTGCGGCGGCCTGACCGCCTTCGGCCGCGAGGTCGTCCGCGAGATGAACCGCGTCGGCATGCTCGTCGACCTCTCGCACGTCGCCGTCGGCACGATGCGCGCGGCCCTGGAGACCACCGAGGCACCGGTGGTCTTCTCCCACTCCTCCGCCCGCGCGGTCTGCGACCACCCCCGCAACATCCCGGACGACGTGCTGGCCGCGCTTCCCGCCAACGGCGGCGTGGCGATGGCCACCTTCGTCCCCAAGTTCATCCTCCCCGAAGCGGTCGCCTGGACCGCCCGCGCCGACGACAACATGCGCGCCCACGGCCTGCACCACCTCGACACCACCGCCGAGGGCATGAGGGTCCAGCGCGCCTTCGAAGCCGCCCACCCCCGCCCGATGGCCACCGCCGCCACGGTCGCCGACCACCTCGACCACATGCGCGAGGTCGCGGGCGTCGACCACATCGGCATCGGCGGCGACTACGACGGCACGGCCTTCACCCCGGCGGGCCTGGAAGACGTCACGGGCTACCCGAACCTGATCGCCGAACTCCTCACCCGCGGCTGGTCCACCGCCGACCTCGCCAAACTCACCTGGCAGAACGCGGTCCGCGCCCTGCGCGACGCGGAATCGGTCGCCCGCGACCTCCAGACCCGCCGGGGGCCGTCCAACGCGACTCTGGAGCAGTTGGACGGCTGACACGGGAAGCGGGGCGGGGGCACCGCGCACGGCGCCCCCGCCCCGCTGTTCCGCAGCCGGACTACTTCGGCAGGTTGCGCGCCATCACGATGCGCTGGACCTGGTTCGTGCCTTCGTAGATCTGGCAGATCTTCGCGTCCCGCATCATCCGCTCCACCGGGTAGTCCCGCGTGTAGCCGTAGCCGCCGAGGAGCTGGATGGCGTCCAGGGTGATCTCCATGGCCGCGTCGGAGGCGTAGCACTTGGCCGCCGCGCCGAAGAAGGTGAGGTCCTCCTTCTCGCCGCCGGCGGCGACGCGCTCGGACTTCGCCGCCGCCGCGTACGTGAGCTGGCGGGCCGCCTCCAGCTTCATGGCCATGTCGGCGAGCATGAACTGCACGCCCTGGAAGTCGCCGATCGGCTTGCCGAACTGCTTGCGCTCCTGGACGTAACCCTTGGCGTAGTCCAGGGCGCCCTGCGCGATGCCCAGCGCCTGGGCGGCGATGGTGATGCGGGTGTGGTCGAGGGTCTTCATGGCGGTGGCGAAGCCGGTGCCCTCCGCGCCGATCATGCGGTCGGCGGGGATGCGCACGTTGTCGAGGTAGACCTCGCGGGTCGGCGAGCCCTTGATGCCGAGCTTCTTCTCCGGCGCGCCGAAGGAGACGCCCGCGTCGGACTTCTCCACCACGAAGGCGGAGATGCCCTTCGAGCGCTTCTCCGGGTCGGTGACCGCCATGACCGTGTAGTACTCGGACTCGCCCGCGTTGGTGATCCAGCGCTTCACGCCGTTGAGGACCCAGAAGTCGCCGTCGCGGACCGCGCGCGTCTTCATGCCCGCGGCGTCGGAGCCGGCGTCCGGCTCGGAGAGGCAGTACGAGAACATCGCCTCGCCCTTGGCGAGCGGGGCGAGGTACTTCTTCTTCAGCTCCTCCGAACCGGAGAGGATCACCGGGAGCGAGCCCAGCTTGTTGACGGCCGGGATCAGGGAGGAGGACGCGCAGACGCGGGCCACCTCCTCGATCACGATGACCGTCGCCAGGGCGTCCGCGCCCGCGCCGCCGAAGGCCTCGGGCACGTGCACCGCCTGGAGGTCGGCCGCGACCAGCGCGTCCAGCGCCTCCCGGGGGAAGCGGGCCTGCTCGTCCACCTCGGCCGCGTACGGGGCGATCTTCGCCTCGGCGAGCGCGCGCACCGACTCCCGCAGCATGTCGTGCTCTTCGGACGTCCGGTACAGGTCGAAATCGGGCGAACCTGCCAAGGCTTCTCACTCCCCAAGGATCCACGGCTGCTAACTACCGTTAAGTAACCAAGATTTTAGAGCGCGGGCCCGGTCTTGGATACGTGAGTTTCCCGACAGGGGCGCACCCGGTGCACAGCTCGGGCGGAACCTCCCCTTACGGGCGCCCGGATATGCTCGGGCGCGTTGTCCCGCCCGCACCGCTAGGAGCACCCCATGGCCCTCAGGATCACCGTGATCGGCACCGGCTACCTCGGCGCCACCCACGCCGCGGCGATGGCCGAGCTCGGGTTCGAGGTGCTGGGGCTCGACGTGGTGCCCGAGAAGATCGAGACGCTCGGCGCCGGGCGCGCGCCGATGTACGAGCCGGGTCTCGAGGAGCTGCTGCGCGCGCACGTGGCGGGACTGCCGGGGTCGAGCGGACGGCTGCGCTTCACGACGGACTTCGCGGAGGCAGGGGCCTTCGGCGACGTGCACTTCGTGTGCACGAACACCCCGCAGAAGCACGGCGAGTACGCGAGCGACATGAGCTACGTCAACAGCGCGTTCACCTCGCTCGCCCCGCACCTGAGCAGCGACGCGCTGGTCGTCGGCAAGTCCACCGTGCCGGTCGGCTCCGCGGCCCGGCTGAAGCGGCTGCTGGCCGAGCAGGCCCCCGAGGGCGTCGAGCTGGCGTGGAACCCGGAGTTCCTGCGCGAGGGCTTCGCCGTCCAGGACACCCTGCACCCCGACCGCCTGGTCGCCGGGGTGGAGAGCGAGCGCGCGGAGAAGATCCTGCGCGAGGTCTACGCCACGCCGATCGCCGAGGGCTCCCCGTTCGTGGTGACGGACTTCCCCACGGCCGAGCTGGTGAAGACCGCCGCGAACTCCTTCCTCGCCACGAAGATCTCCTTCATCAACGCCATGGCCGAGGTCTGCGAGGCCGCCGACGGCGACGTGGTGAAGCTGGCCGAGGCGATCGGGTACGACGAGCGGATCGGCCCGAAGTTCCTGCGCGCCGGCATCGGCTTCGGCGGCGGCTGCCTGCCCAAGGACATCCGGGCGTTCATGGCGAGGGCCGGCGAGCTGGGCGCCGACCAGGCGCTGACCTTCCTCCGCGAGGTCGACTCCATCAACATGCGCCGCCGCGGCCACATGGTCGAGCTGGCCCGCGAGGCCCTGGGCGACGCCGGCTTCCTCGGCAGGCGCGTCGCGGTCCTGGGCGCCACCTTCAAGCCGGACTCCGACGACGTGCGCGACTCGCCCGCCCTGAACGTCGCGGGCCAGATCCACCTCCAGGGCGGCCAGGTCACCGTCTACGACCCCAAGGGCATGGCCAACGCCCGCCGGGTCTTCCCCACCCTCGGCTACGCCGACTCCGCCCTGGAGGCGGTGCGCGGCGCGGACATCGTGCTGCACCTCACCGAGTGGCGCGAGTTCCGCGACCTGGACCCGGCGGAGCTGGGCCGGGCCGTCGCCCAGCGCGTCATCCTGGACGGCCGCAACGCCCTGGACTCCGCTGCGTGGCGCGAGGCGGGCTGGACCTTCCGCGCGATGGGCCGCCCGAAGGCCTGAGCCACCGGGGGCGGGGGCGGCGTCCGGGGGCACGCGGACGGGGTGGCGGCGTCCCGCGTGGGACACCGCCACCCCGTGGCGGAGCGGCGTGCGCTCAGTTCGAGGTCACCGTGACCTTCTCGTCGTTCTGGATCTGCTGGACCAGCTGACGCACCTTCGCCTTGTCCCAGACCACGTTGCCGTTGCGGAAGCCGCTGCTGGGCATGTTCATGGACTTGCCCTCGCCGCCGCTGACGCCCTTCATCGCGAAGAACATCCCGGCCAGGTCGAACAGGCCCATGTCCTTGTCCACGACCAGCGTGTCCAGGCCCGCGCCGAGCGTCGGGTAGAGGGAGAAGGGGTTGAGCAGCGTGCCGGGGGAGGCCGCCTGGCTCGCCAGGGCCGCCAGGAACTTCTGCTGGTTCTTCGTGCGCGCCAGGTCCGCCTCGGCGAAGGCGTACCGGGTGCGGACGAAGGCCAGGGCCTGCTCGCCGTTGAGGGTCTGCTTGCCGGCCTGGAAGTCGGCGCCGGACTTCTTGTCCTTGAAGGCCTTGGGGATGTCCAGCTCGACGCCGCCCATCGCGTCCACGATGTTGGCGAACCCGGCGAAGCCGATCTCCGCGTAGTGGTCGATGCGCAGGCCGGTGTTGTGCTCGACGGTGCGCACCAGGAGCTCGGGGCCGTCCTCCGCGTAGGCGGCGTTCAGCTTGACGCGGCGGTGCCGGTTCTCGAAGCGCTTGCCGGACTGGGAGCCGACGAAGGAGGGGATCTCCACGTCCGAGTCGCGCGGCAGCGAGATCATGGTGTCGCCGCTGGAGCAGGAGGCCAGGATCATCATCGAGTCGGTGCGCTTGCCCTCCGCGGAGCCGGTGTGCAGGCGCTTCTTGTCCTCGGCGGTCATGCCCTCGCGGCTGTCGGAGCCCACCACCAGGTACGTCGTGCAGTCGCCCTCCTTCGGCCGGTCGATGACCTTGGCGAGGTCGACCTCGCGGCGGACCTTGGAGTCGGCCCAGAAGTACGTGCCGACGGAGGTGACCGCGACGACCGCGACGACGGCGATCGCGCCGACCTTGAGGCGGCGGCCCCAGTTCGGCGCGGGGCGCGGGCCGCGGGCGGCGCCGGGGCCCGCGCCGTTGCCGCCGCCCCCGCGGCCGCCGCCGTAGACCTGGCCGGTGTTGTAGCCGTCGTCGTGGCGGGGGCCCGGGTCCTGGCCGTACCCGTGGTCGTCGTACCGCTGGGCCTGCTGCGGCGGGACGGACGGGGCCGGGGGCGCGGGGCGCCGGCCGGCGGGGGGCGGTACCTGGCCGCGCTGCACATGCCGCATCACCCGGGGGCCCTCGGGCTGCGGGCTCGCAGCACCACGGCCGTACCCGTTGTCGCGGTCGTCGTTTCGTGCACTGGGCCAGTCGCTCATGCCCTCAGTGTGCGGCCAGGGAGCGGCGGGCTCACAGGGCGGGTGGGATTTCGGGGCAGGGCTGTTGCAGAGCTGATGCATTGTGCACCGGCATAAAGTAGAGGGCATGACAGATCAGGCCCAGGCCCCGGAAGATCTCTTTCCGGGCAAGCCCACCTCCGCGTCCCGTACCACGCTCAGCCACATCATGACCGCTGCGGAAACGAATCTGCTGGGTACGGTGCACGGCGGCGTGATCATGAAGCTGGTGGACGATGCGGCGGGCGCGGTCGCCGGCCGCCACTCCGGCGGGCCCGCCGTCACCGCCTCCATGGACGAGATGGTCTTCCTGGAGCCGGTGCAGGTCGGCGACCTGGTGCACGTGAAGGCCCAGTGCAACTGGACCGGCCGCTCCTCCATGGAGATCGGGGTACGGGTCCTGGCCGAGCGGTGGAACGAGTCCACCCCCGCCCAGCAGGTCGGCTCCGCCTACCTGGTCTTCGCCGCGGTCGACGCGGACGGCAAGACCCGCCCGGTGCCTCCGGTGATACCCGAGACGGAGCGCGACCGGCGGCGCTACCAGGAGGCCCAGATCCGGCGCACCCACCGGCTCGCCCGGCGCCGCGCCATCAAGGAGCTGCGGGACCGGCGGGCGGCGGAGGGCCTGAACGACTAGGCCCGGTCCGCGGCGCCGGGGACGTGCCGCCGGGTCCCCGGGTCACGGGCACACCACCTGGTCCCCGGTCACCACCCCGAACTCGCCCTGGTGCGCGTCCTGCGCCCGCACCGGCGTCACGCCCCGGTAGTCGGCCCCCGCCGTGACCCGCATCAGGCCGCCCTGCCCCCTGACCGGCCTGAGCTCGCAGCCCGGCAGCGCCGCCGCCAGGGACTGCGCGCTGCGGTCCCAGCGCGGGTCGAACGTCAGCAGGGTGCGGGCCAGGTCCCGGCGCACCCCGTTGCCGGGCGTGCCCGTGGTGCGGAAGCCGGTGGCCCGCAGTGCCGCGTCGACGCGCCCGCCCAGGCCCGCGGCGCGCGTCCCGTTGTCCACCTGCACCCGGATCTGCTCCGGGGAGACGTCCACCGGGGTCGCCCGGTGCTTCGCGGGGCGCGGGACGCCCAGCGGCCGGTCCTCCCGCAGCGCCTGGAAGAGCTTCCCGGCCTTGGCGTCGTCCCACTTCAGGGTGGAGCCGATGCCCTTCACCGGGAAGCTCATCTCGCCGACCGGCACCGACGTGAACTCCGAGGACGCCGGGGTGAAGCCCCGCATCGCCTGCCCGAGGGCCAGCATCTCCCGCGTCCCGAAGCCCTGGTCGGCCCGCACCGAGCCCAGCAGCGTCGAGGCGACCTCGCGGAAGCGCACCGGGTTGAGCAGCGCCCCGCTGTCGGTGACCTTGGCGATGAACGCGGCCAGGAACCGCTGCTGGCGCTGCATCCTGCCCAGGTCGGAGGCCCCGTCGACGTGCCGGGAGCGCACGTACTGGAGGGCCTGGCCGCCGCCCAGCCGGTGGGTGCCGGGGGCCAGGTCCAGACCCGTGTAGCTGTCCTTGAGGGTGGTCGTGGTGCAGATGTCGACGCCGCCGAGCACGTCCACCGTCTTCATGAAGCTGGTGAAGTCGACCTCCAGGTAGTGGTCGATCTTCACCCCGGTCATGTGCTCGACGGTGCGCGTGGTCAGGCCGGGCCCGCCCTCCGCGTACGCGGCGTTGAGCTTGACGGGGTGGGCGCGGTGGTGCTCGCCGGTGGTCTCGTCCGTGTGCTCGGGCATCTCGGCGTAGCTGTCGCGCGGGAGGCTGACGACGCTGGCCCGCTCCCGGTCCTCCGAGACGTGCACCAGCATGACCGTGTCGGTGCAGTGGCAGGGGGCGCCGCCCAGCCGGTACTTCTCCTTCTCCTCCTGGGTGATCCTGTCCCGGCCGTCGGTGCCGACCAGCAGGATGTTCATGCCGCGTCCCGGCTCCGTCTCGGGCCGGTTCTTCATGTCCTTGAACGGGTCGACCCGGTCGATCCCGGTGTTCATGCCGGTCACCACCGCGTGCCCGACCCCGCCCGCCGCCAGCACCAGCACGGACAGGGTGGTCGCCACCCGCAGCCCCCAGTGCGGCCGCTCGTCCTGCCTGCGGCGCCGGTCGCGGGGGCGGTGCGGGCGGCGTCGGGCGGGCTGTCGGGGCGGCACGGGCACGGGGGACACCTCCGCTGGGGGCACAGGACGCAGATCGCCTCGTACCGTATGCCGATACGATCTCCAGACCGGCGGACCCGCCCGGCCGCCGCGCGCGGCTGTCCCCCGTTCGCGGTAACGCGCCGGAGCTCAGGCGCGCCGCGGCGTCAGTCCCTGCCGCTCCACTGGTACGGGCCGTACACGTCCATGCAGCCCTTGTCGCTGCCCTTGACCGCCTCGGCGGACTGCGGGACGTCGCCCGCCTTCGGCACCTCGGCCCTGGGGTAGCTGGTGCCCTTGCGCCAGTCGGAGCCGACGGTCAGCGTCACGCCCGAGACGTCGGTGGAGCGGCTGACCGCGGACGGCGGCAGGCCCAGCGCCTTGGCGACGGCCTGGGCGTCGCCCTCCAGTTCGGCGCTGGGGAAGCTGACCCTCGTCCGTTCGAGGTTCGGGCCGCCCTTGGCGGCCGAGGCCCGGGTGTAGCCCTTGCCGGCGAGGATCTGCGCGACGGCGGACGCCCGGCCGGTGGCGGGGCCCTGGGGGTCGCCGCCGGTGCCGTTCTGCACGGTCACCGCGAGTTCGCCGACGGCGGCCGAAGGTTTCTTCGCGGGCTTCTCGGCGGGCTTCTTCTGCCCCTTGCCGTCGGACGCGCCGCCGTTCTTGTCGAACGGGATGTCGTCCTGGAGCAGCTTGAGGACCTTGGGGGAGTCCTTGGGGTCCACGACGTAGTGGGCGAGCGGGTTCCGGGGGTCCGCGACGGTCGGCAGCGAGGTCATGGTGATGCTGTCCGAGGGGACGTTCTTGAGCTCCATCGCCAGGTCGAAGAGCTTCTTGGGCGTGCCGATCTCGGTGGACACCGTGAGGGCCTTCGTCGCGGTGTCGGCGAGTCCGGTGATCCGGCCGACGTTGGTGAAGGCGTTCTCGTCCTGGAGCTTGCGCAGCATCGAGTTCATGTACATGTGCTGCGCCTTCGCGCGGCCCTTGTCGCTGAAGAACGCGTGCCGGGTGCGCAGCCACTGCAGGGCCTGCTCGCCCTGGATGGTGTGCGGGCCCTTGGCCAGCTTGAGGCCCGAGCCGCCCTTCTGGCCCCGCGTCCCCTTGTCCCAGACGCCCTGGTTGAGGCAGACGTCGACGCCGCCCACGGCGTCCGCCATCTGCACCACACCGGAGAAGTCGATCATCAGCCAGTGGTCGATGTAGATGTTGGTGAGCTTCTGCCAGGTGTCCAGCACACAGCTCGGGCCGCCGAGCGCCAGTGCCCTGTTGATGATGGTGTTCGTGGGCGGGGAGACCTTGCCGGTCTTCTCGTCCTTGCACTCGGGGATGTCCACCCGGGTGTCGCGCGGAATGCTCACCACCGAGGCGTGCTTGCGGTCGGCGGAGACGTGCAGCAGTTTCTGCACGTCGGCCAGCGGCGGGTTCTTCGTGAGGTCCTTGCCGCCGCCCAGCTTGACGTTCTCGGGGTCGGCGCGGCTGTCGGAACCTATCAGCAGGATGTTCAGCGGGGTCTGCCCGGCCGCGTTCGCCTTCGGCTTGTCCGGGCCCTCGCCGCCGCTGCGGGCGCTGCTGCGCAGGTTGCTGTTGAGGTGCTGGTAGTAGAGGTATCCGGCGCCGGCCGTACCGAGGATCAGCACGGCGAGGGACACCGCTCCCCAGCGCAGGATCCGCTTGCCCCTGCCGCCCTCGGGGCCGCGCCGGCGCGAGCCGCCGCGGCGGCCTCCGCCGTGGCCGACGCCGGCCGCCCCGTTCGACCGCGGTCCCGCGTCCGGGTCCGCGTCCTCGTAGAGACTGTCGTCCCAGCCGAGGTTGCGGGCCCGGGCCCCCTGCCCCTGCACGCTGCTGTTGCCCACCGGGCCCCCACTCACTTCTCTTCAGTTTCCGTTCCGCACCCGGTGGCGCGAGGTCATCGGGCGCAGACCGACGTGCCGGCGTTGGCCTGCTGGATGCCCTCGGGCGCCTTCGCCGGGGCGCCCAGCGGCTTGCCCGGGCCGCCGAAGTCCTTGCCCAGCGTGAGCGTCATCGCCTCACGGGCTCCGGCCTGCCTGCCGTTCGGCTTGAGGGCCGAGCCGGGCAGGCCCATCATCGCGGCGAGTGCGCGAGCCTGGTCGGCCTGGTTCTCTCCATAGGTGAGAGTGGTTTTCGCGGCGTCGGGTTCCGGCGAATTGCCACCGTTGGTGGCGAGCCTGGCGCCCTTCTCGACCTGGAGCCAGGTCAGGGTCTCCTGGGCGGCGCCGCCCTTGCCGCTGCCGTTGTAGACGTTGACCCGCACGTCCTCGGCGGCGGCCTTCTCGCCCTTGAGCAGGGCCTGTTGCCGGTCCTGCTGCTCGGCCTTCTCCTTCTTCTTCACCTCGGTGAGGGAGACGTCCGACTGCAGCATCGAGAAGAGGGCGTCGGCCTTGGCCTTGTTGACGACGACGGTGGCCTTCGCGCCCTTCGGCTCGTCGGGGTTGTCGTCGACCGGCAGGGTCGTGAAGGTGATGTTCTTCGGGTCGACGGCGGAGACCTCCTCGGCGAGGGACTTCAGCTTGCCGAGGCCCGCGATGCCCGTGTCGACGGTCAGTGCCTTGGTCGCGGCGTCGGCCAGGCTGTAGAGCTTGCCGACGTCGGTCAGCGTCTCGCTGGACTTCATCTTGCGCAGCATCGCGCCCAGGAACTGCTGCTGCGTCTGGATGCGGCTGAGGTCCGAGCCCAGGCCGAACGCGCCCCGGGTGCGCACGAAGGCCAGCGCCTGCTCGCCCTCGATGACGTGCTTGCCCTTGCTCAACTTCAGGTGCGACTTCTTGTCGTTCACGTCCTTGGCGACGCAGACCTCGACGCCGCCGATCGCGGTGGTCAGCGACTTCACCGCGTTGAAGTCGACCATCATGAAGTGGTCGACGGTCAGCCCGGTGATCTCCTTGACCGTGCGCATCGTGCAGCCCGGGTCGCGGCCCGACTGGCCGAGGCTGGTGTTGAAGCGGGCGAAGGCGCTGCCCGGAATGATCTTGTCCGAACCGTCCTCCTGCTTGGTGGGGCAGTCCGGGATCCGTGTCTTCAGATCGCGCGGGATCGACACCGCCGTCGCGTTGGTGCGGTCCTTGGAGACGTGGAAGAGGATCGTGGTGTCGGCGTGGCCGGGGCTGTTCTTGTCGCCGTAGCCCTCGTTGCCGTCGCCGGTGCGCTTGTCGGTGCCGATGACCAGGATGTTGATGGCCTGGTCCTTCTTGAAGCCGCCCGAACCGCCGGAGATCTCCACCGACTTGAGGTTGCCGTTGAAGTGCTGGTAGAGCGCGTACGCGCCGGCCGAGCCCGCCACCAGGACCACGCCGACCACACCACCGGTGATCTTCAGCGCCTTCTTGCCGCCCTGCTTGGGCTGCTTGCGCTTGCGGCGGCCCGCCTGCGCGGCGGCGCCCTCGCCGTGCGGCGCCCGGCCGCGGGGCGCTCCGCCGCGGGGCGCGCCTTCGCGGTTCCGCTGCGCGGGTACGTCACGGCGCGGCGCGGCGCCGTCGCCGCGGCTCCGCGGGACCTGGCCGCGCGGACTGCCCTGAGGCTGCCCCGCACCTCGCGCGGACCCTGCGGAATTGTCCAGTCGCAGTTCGTAGTTGCCGGTGTGCGGGTTGAGAACCCACTGGTCGGCGGGGTCGATCTCGTCCGCCCCACGGCTGTGCGCGTCCACGGTTGCCTGAGTCCTCCGTCGGTCCCACGCGAGGCGCCTCCCCCCAGGCGGCTCATCATTCGGTCCAGTCGTGCGTGCGTGATCCGAGCAGCGGCTCGTTGCACTGGATCGCGTCACACTATCGGGACAGATCAGCGCCCAGCGACGGCAGTGACAAATTGCACGCCCCTTACAACCGGGCAATACGCACAAAGCGCAACGGGTGACGCCCCGGACTTGGACATCGCTTTACCCGCACAGGTCCGCGGCGGCGCTGGTTCCGGTGAACGTGGGGGTCGGGACGGGGGTGGGCGTTCCCGAGGCGTCGGGCTTCCGGCCGTCCTCGGTCCCGGGTTCGGCCGTTCCCCCGCCCGGGGAATCGATCGCGGAAACGTCGCCCGATTCACCCTGTTTGTCGGGCGACTTGGGAGGTGCCACCGAGACGGGCGCGTCCTCGCGGAGCTGCCGGAAGAGCTTCTCGGCCTGGGACCGGACCAGTTCGTCCCGGTTGCGGTCGTAGCGGTACGGCTGTCTGGGCACGGTCAGGAACTGCACCCGCTCCGAGGGCACGTTCCGCATGCTCGACGCCAGGTCGTACAGGTCGCGCAGCGAGGCCAGGCCGGGGTCGGTGGTCAGCGACTTCGTCGCCGCGTCCAGCACCGGGTAGAGCTTCGTCGGGTTGAGCAGCACGCCGTTGCTCTGCATCTTGTTGACGAGCGAGCCGAGGAACTGCTGCTGGCGGTCCATCCGTTCGGTGTCGCTGCCGCCGCCGATCGACTTGCGGGCGCGCACATAACCCAGCGCCTGCTCGCCGTTGAGGGTCTGCGGGCCCGCGGCCAGCTTCAGGTGCGCGTCCTTGTCGTCGATCGGCTCCTTCAGGCAGACGTCGACGCCGTCGACCGCGTCCACCATGTGCTTGAAGCCCTCGAAGTCCACCACCATGTGGTGGTCGACCCGGATGCCGGTCAGCTTCTCGACGGTACGGATCGTGCAGGCCGTGCCGCCCATCTCGAACGCCCAGTTGAACTGCGCGAACATCTTCCGGGTGCGGGTGCCGTCCGCCTTCGTGCAACTGGGGATGTCGACCATCAGGTCGCGCGGCAGCGAGACGCCGGTCGCGCTCTTCCGGTCGGCCGCCAGGTGCAGCAGGATCGTGGTGTCCGAGCGCTGGGTGCCCTC
Organism: Streptomyces sp. NPDC088745; assembly: GCF_044751045.1. Taxonomy (NCBI): domain Bacteria; kingdom Bacillati; phylum Actinomycetota; class Actinomycetes; order Kitasatosporales; family Streptomycetaceae; genus Streptomyces; species Streptomyces sp. NPDC088745. The sequence continues at coordinate 27,615 of NZ_JBIVLB010000001.1, read as the reverse complement.
GTCGCGCCCGTACTTCTTGTTGCCGCCCGCGCGGGTGTCGGAGCCGATCAGCAGGATGTTCAGCGCGTTGAGCGCCACCGGGGCCTGGGTGGGGCGCTCCTTGTCCCAGGCGCGGAGTTCGGCGGCGGCGTCGGTGTCGGTGGTGATGTTGCCGTCGAGCTTGTTGTAGAAGTACCAGCCGGCCCCCGCCGCCGCGAGCACCACGACCGCGGCCCCGGCGGCCAGCCGGCGCACCCAGTGCCGCTTGTGGTGCGGGAGGCCGTCCTTCTCCGGGACGGCGGTGGCGGCGGTGGCAGTGGCGCCAGAGGTGGCGGCGGGTGCGGCAGTTGCACCGGCACCGGCACCGGCGCCCGCGCCGCCGTCGGGTGCGGGGGCGTCCGGCGCGCCGGGGGAGGCCGTGTCCGGTGCCGGGGCTCCTGCCGCGTCCGGCGCCGGCGCTTCCGCTGTCTCCCCTGCCAGTGCCGGTGCCGGTGCCGGTGCCGATGTCCGCGGCGTGTCGTCCGCCGGGTGCGCCCCTTCTCCGGGCCCGGGTTCCGGGGCCGCGGCCGGCCGGTCCGGTTCGGGGGGCGTGCCAGCGGTCTCGGTCACGTCGTCGTCCATCCTCGTACGGGTCGGCGGCGCGCTGGGCCGCCGATCGCAGGAGTAGACGGCTGAACCCGGCGCTTGGTTGTGCGTCCCATCGATCATGTCCTGTGCCCCGTCGCGCGCCGGCGAAGCGGGGCCCCGGTTCACCGGTTGGGCCGCCCTGCCGAGCCGTGCCGGAGGGCGTACGGCCGCTACGCCCCGCGCGTGTGCGTGACGCGCTCGCTCTCCACGCGCTTGGCCAGCCCCGCCGCCGACAGCTCGCCGATGTTGCGGACCAGGACGACCGAGGCGCCGGACGCCAGCGGCGCGTACAGACCGGAGGACAGCCCCTCCCACGTGTCGTACGGAAGCCCCGACAGCACGCGCGACCCCGGTCCCAGCCCGAGCGCCTCCGCGTCCGCGCGCGCCCGCTCCACGACCTGCGCCGCGCTCAGCGACGTGCCCCCGACGGACAGGGCGGCCTCGTCGGCGTCCACGGGGGCGAAGGGCGCGAACCGGTCGCCCTGGGAGGGGACTTCGACGGCGTAGTCCATGAAGCCCTCCGGGGCCGCCGGGAAGCGTCCGCCCAGCGGCCGCAGCGCCAGCGCCACCCGCTCACCCTGGCACGCGCGCGCCGCCTCCAGCGTGTCCGGGCCGCTGACCACGACGTCCGCCGCGGCCGGATCGCCCGCGACGTCCGCCTCGACGCCCACCGATGCGCAGGCCAGCAGCCACACCGCGCTCTGCCAGTGCGCGGGCAGGTGCAGCGCGAGCCGGTCGCCGGGCCCGGCGGACAGGTCGCCCTGGAGCAGATTGGCGGTCTTGGCCACCCAATTGGCGAAGGTCGCCACGGACAGTTCGACGCGCTCGCCCGTCGCGTCGTCGTAGAAGGTGACAAGGGGGCGGCCCGGGTCCGTCGCGAGCGCGGAACGCAGCAGGTCGGCAGGGGTGCGGTCGGTGGAGTTCATCTGGCGAGCGTACGTCGCCCGGCGCGGCCCCGGCGGCGTGGGCGGGGCGGCCGGGGCCACCCGTCCGGCGGATGGACCGCCCTTTCACCGATGGACAGATTTATGCCGGTATGACCACTATCGGCTGCATGCGTGCACTCCTTGCTTCCTCGATCGGCGTCACCTGCGCGGCCCTTCTCGTGCTCCCGCTCGTCCTGCCCGAGGACGGCTCCGCGGACCGGCGGCAGTTGGCGGGCGCGCAGACGGCGGACCTCCCCGGGCTTCCCGGCTCGACCCGCTCCCTGCCGCTGGCCCCGCTCGCCGGGAGCCTCGACCGGGCCGTGCCGCAGGCGGCCGCCCGCGGGCTCAACTCCGGTGACGTGGCCCCGTTCTCGCTGGTCGGCGTGGTCTGGGACGACCCCCGTGCCGTACTGGAGGGGCAGGTCCAGGTGCGTACGAGAGCGGTGGCCACCGGTGAGTGGTCGCGCTGGCAGGAGCTCGACGCGCACTCTGCCGACGCGGCCGACCCGGGCACGGCGGAGACCCGTGCGCACGGCTCGACGGCGCCCCTGTGGGTCGGCGCCTCCGACGCCGTCCAGGCCCGGGTCCGCCCCACGGGCGGCCCCCTGCCCGAGGGCCTGCGGCTCGACCTCGTCGACCCCGGCGCCGAACCGCCCCGCAACACCTCCCGCGCGTCCGCCGCGTCCCGGGAACTGCCGGAGCTGACCCGGGCCGAGACGGAGGCCGAGGCCGCCGCCGCCGGGCTGCGGGCGGCCGAAACGGAAGCGCAGGCCGGGGTACGGGGTCCGCGCATCGGGCCCCGGCCGCGCATCGTCCTGCGCAAGGGCTGGGGCGCGGACGAGCGGCTGAGGGAGAAGGGCAGCGTCTACACCCGGACCATCAAGGCCGCCTTCATCCACCACAGCGCGTCCGGAAACGCATACCGGTGTTCGCAGTCCGGCTCCGTCCTGCGCGGTATCTACCGCTACCACGTCAAGAGCAGCGGCTGGCGCGACTTCGGCTACAACTTCGCCGTCGACAAGTGCGGCACCGTCTACGAAGGGCGCGCCGGAGGTGTGACCAAGCCGGTCCTCGGGGCGCACACTCTCGGTTTCAACACCAACAGCATGGGCATCGCCGTCCTCGGGACGTACACCAGCACCGCTCCGCCCGCCGCCGCGGTCAACGCCGTCGCGAAGCTCACCGCCTGGAAACTCGGACTGCACGGCGCCAACCCCCGGGGCGTCACCCAGCTCACCTCGGGAGGAGGCAACCTCTACAAGAAGGGGAGGAAGGTCCGGCTGAACGTCATCTCCGGCCACCGGGACGGCTTCGCCACCGAATGCCCCGGCCGCCGCCTCTACCAGAAGCTCGGCGCCACCCGCTCGGCCGCGGCCCGCCTGCAGGGACGCTGATCCCGGGGCCCCGCCGTCCGGGGCCGGAAGTGCAGGCCGGGAAGTTCACCGCGGCGCCGGCGCTCCCTTCGGGCGGGCCGCTGACCGGGACGTATCGAACAGTCTGCATACACTGGCCAGCCACATCCGGCCCGGCCCCAGCAGGAAGCAGAGACGACAAGGTGACTGAAGCGATCCTCCTGGTCGGAGGCAAGGGAACCCGGCTGCGCCCCCTCACGGTGAACACCCCCAAACCCATGGTCCCGGCAGCCGGCGTGCCCTTCCTGACCCACCAGCTCGCCCGCGCCAGGGCCGCCGGAGTCGAACACATCGTGCTCGCCACCTCCTACCTCGCCGAGGTCTTCGAACCCCACTTCGGCGACGGCTCCTCCCTCGGCCTGCACCTGGAGTACGTCACCGAGGACGAGCCGCTGGGCACCGGCGGCGCCATCCGCAACGTCGCCCACCGCCTGCGCTCGGGCCCCGACGAGCCGGTCCTCATCTTCAACGGCGACATCCTCACCGGCCTCGACATCGAGGCCCTGGTCGACACCCACTCCGCGTCGGGCGCGGACGTCTCCCTGCACCTCACCCGCGTCGAGGACCCCAGAGCCTTCGGCCTGGTCCCCACCGACGCGACGGGCCGGGTCACCGCCTTCCTGGAGAAGCCGCAAACGCCCGAGGAGATCGTCACCGACCAGATCAACGCGGGCGCCTACGTCTTCCGCCGCTCGGTCATCGACACCATCCCCACCGGTCGGCCGGTCTCCGTCGAGCGCGAGACCTTCCCGGACCTGCTGGCGAACGGCGCCCACCTCCAGGGCATGGTCGACTCCACGTACTGGCTGGACCTGGGCACCCCGCAGGCCTTCGTCCGCGGTTCCGCCGACCTGGTCCAGGGGCGTGCGCCGTCCCCGGCCGTCCCGGGCCGCTGCGGCGACTGCCTGGTCATGCCGGGCGCGGCCGTCGCCGGTGATGCCAAGCTGACCGGCGGCACGGTGATCGGCGCGGACGCGGTCGTCGGTGAGGGGGCGCGCATCGAGGGCTCGACGGTCCTCGCGGGCGCGGTGATCGAGCCGGGCGCGGTGATCCGGGACTCCCTGGTCGGCGCGGGCGCGCGGATCGGCTCCCGTACGCACCTGGTGGGCGCGGTCATCGGCGACGGCGCGCGGGTCGGAGCGGACAACGAGCTGCGCGACGGCATGCGCGTGTGGTGCGACGCGGTCCTGCCGGCCGCCTCGGTCCGCTTCTCGTCCGACCAGTGATCACAGGTGGGAGAAGCGCCCCGGGGCGCGGCGCGGGCCGCGCCGGGGCGGGGTCAGCCCGGTGAGCAGGATGTACCGGGCGGCCCTGTGCCGCTGGCCCGCGTAGGGGGCCAGCAGCTCCAGCATGTCGGCGTCGGTCGCGCCCCGCTCGCCGGTGAGGGCGTAGCCGACGATCCCCGGCAGGTGCAGGTCGCCGACCGTCAGGGCGTCGGGGGCGCCGTTGCTCCGCTGGAGGGTCTCGGCCGAGGTCCACGGGCCGATGCCCGGCACCGCCTCCAGCCTCTTCTTCGCCTGCTCGTACGGCATGTGCGCGGCCTCTTCGAGCCGCGCCGCGACGCGCGCCGCCCGTACGACGGTGTCGGCCCGCTTGGCGTCGACGTTGGCCAGGTGCCACTCCCAGGAGGGAATGCGGGCCCAGCCGCCGGGGTCGGGCATCACGTACAGGCCGGGCGGCGCGCCGGGGAAGTCCGACCCCGGCGCGGGCTCGCCGAAGGTGCGCACCAGGTGCCGCCACGAGCGGTGCGCCTCGGTGGTCGTCACCTTCTGCTCCAGCACGGACGGGATCAGCGACTCCAGCACCAGCCCGGTCCGGCACAGCCGCAGCCCGGGGTGGCGGTGGCGGGACTGGGCCACGACCCGGTGGCGGGGCACGAACGCCTCCGGCCGGTCGCCCTCGCCGAGCAGCAGGGGCAACTGCCGCAGCAGCCAGTCGCCGCCGGGGCCCCACGCCCGGGCGTCGGTCTCGGTCACCCGCAGCGTCCCGGGCCCCTCCGGGGTACGGCTGGCCCGCCAGACGGACCCGTCCTGCGCCACCCGGTACGTGGGGTCCGCCCCGCCGCGCCGCAGCGGACCGAGGACGAGCCGCCGCTGAAATCTTCCTGCCACTCCTCGACCCTACGGGGTGCGTGGCGGGCCTCCGGCCGACCGTGCCCGGGGGCGGCCGGCGCCGCGAGGTGTGCACGGGATTCCTGCGGGTGTGCCCTTTGTCTCTGTCCTGTGCGGGGCTGTTTGTCTCTGTCCCGTGCGGGGCTGTCCGTGGTCCCTGTCCCGTGCGGGTGCGTCGTGGCTGGTCGCGCAGTTCCCCGCGCCCCTGACGGCATGCCCTCCGGGCAGCCGTCCCCCGCCCAGCCCCCTTCCGCTCCCGGCCCGCCCGGGTGCCGCTCCTCGCGCAAGCGCCCGCGCCGGACGTCCGCCCCGGCAAGCCTCAGCGCACCGTGATGAAGTCCTCCGCCTCCCGCTCCCCCCGCGCCCCCGGCGTCCCCGCCGGCCGTCCCACCGCGACCGCCCCCATCGGGTCCCACCCCGCAGGCAGCCCCAGCACCTCCCGCACCACGTCCCGGCAGAACATCGTCGACGACACCCACGCCGAGCCCAGCCGCTCCCCGGCCAGCGCCACCAGGAAGTTCTGCACCCCGGCCCCCATGGCCACCACGAACATCTCCCGCTCCGCGGCGTCCCGCCGGGCGTCCCCGTAGGTGTGGCAGCCGTCCGTCACCAGGCACGGCACCACCAGGTAGGGCGCCCTCCGCAGGACCTCCCCCCGGCGCACCCGCTTCGCGATCGACTCCTCGGACTTCCCGTCCGCCCGCAGGTCCGCGATCCACGCGTCCTTCATCGCGTCCAGCAGTCCGGTCCGGGAGGACTCCGACTCCAGCAGCACGAACCGCCACGGCGTCGTGTGGTGCGGCGCCGGGGCCGTCACCGCCGCCGCGACCGCCCGCCGCACCGCCCCGGGGTCCACCGGATCGTCGGTGAACTCCCGTACGGTGCGCCGCTGCGTCACCGCCTCCCGGACCGCCTCCGAGGTCCCGAGCCGGAACATGTCGTCGGCCGCGCCCCGTACCAGCGCCCGCGCGCCCTCGTCGTCGGCCGCTGCGGAGACCACGTGGGAGAGCCCCCGCACGACCGCCACCGGCAGCCCGTCCGCCTTGCCCTTCACCAGGTCGCCCGCGGCCGCCAGTTCGTCGGCGGTCGCCACGATCGTCGCGCTCAGCGGATTGCCGTACGCGTCGGTCCCGCCCCGCAGGTCGTCGAGCACCCGCACGCCGGCCGCCCCGATCGCCACATCCGTCAACCCGCTGCGCCAGGGTCGCCCGAAGGTGTCGGTGACGACGACGCCGACCTCGACGCCCAGCGCGTCCCGCACGCCGTCGCGGATCGCCCGCGCCGAGGCGTCGGGGTCCTCGGGCAGCAGGAGCACCGTCCCGGCGGGGGTGTTGGAGGCGTCCACCCCGGCGGCGGCCATCACCAGGCCCTGCCGGTTCTCCACGATGCGCAGGGCGCCCCGGCGGGCCACGACCCGTACCGTCTCCGCGTCGATGGCCTCCTCGCGCGAGTCGGCGGCCAGCACTCGCCCCTCCGCCTTGCTGACGATCTTCGACGTGACGAGCAGGACGTCGCCGTCGGCCAGCCCCGGCTCCGCGTCCGCGATCAGCTTCGCGAGGTCGTCGCCCCGGCGGACCTCCGGCAGGCCGGGCACCGCCCACACGCGGTACTCCGGCGCGCCCGGACCCGTAACGGAGTCGCTCACGCCCCCACCTCCGCGGCCAGCTCCAGCGCGGCGCGCGCCATCGCGGCGGTCGCGGCGAGGTCGGTCATCATCAGCGGCACCGCGCGGCAGCGGATGCCCGCCTCCTCGACGGTCCGCACCGTGTCCGCGTCGACCGTGTCGACCAGCCAGCCGTCGAGGAGCCCGGAGCCGTAGTGCCGGGCGACGGCGGCGGCCGTCGACTCCACGCCGACCGCGGCGAGCACCTTGTCGGCCATGCCGCGCACGGGCGCGTCGCCGACGATGGGGGACAGGCCCACCACCGGGACGCCCGCGTTGGCGATGGCCTCGCGGATGCCGGGGACGGCGAGGATCGTGCCGACGCTGACGACGGGGTTGGACGGCGGGAAGAGGACGACGTCGGCGGAGGCGATGGCCTCCAGGACGCCGGGCGCGGGCTTGGCCTGCTCCGCGCCGACCGGCACGACGGCCTGCGCGTCGACGGAGGCGCGCAGCTTCACCCAGTACTCCTGGAAGTGCACGGCCCGGCGCTCGCCGTCCTCCTCGATCGCCACGTGCGTCTCGACGCGGTCGTCGGACATCGGGATCAGCCGCACGCCGGGCTGCCAGCGCTCGCACAGGGCCTCGGTGACCGCGCTGAGCGGATATCCGGCGCCGAGCATCTGCGTGCGCACGATGTGCGTCGCGAAGTCGCGGTCGCCGAGGCCGAACCATTCCGGCCCGACGCCGTACGCGGCGAGCTCGGCCTTCACGTGGAAGGTCTCCTCGGCGCGCCCCCAGCCCTGTTCCTCGTTGATGCCGCCGCCGAGGGTGTACATCACCGTGTCGAGGTCGGGGCAGACCTTCAGCCCGAACAGATGAATGTCGTCACCGGTATTGCCGATGACGGTGATGTCCGCCTCCGGGGCCGCCTCCTTGAGGCCGCGAAGGAAACGGGCACCGCCGATACCGCCTGCAAGAACCACAATGCGCATACGCAGCAGTGTGTCAGGCGGTGCTGACATCCCGTCGGGCGGTCGTGAAGGGCGCCGGGTACATCGGCATCTCGGTGAGCCCGGGGAAATAGACGTGCAGGCTGACGGCCGGTTCCAGGGAGTCGTTGACGACCTCGTGGACGTGGCCGGGCACGGACACGTACTGCGCCCCGGCGCCGAGCGTCCGCGCGCCCCTGTCGTTGCGCTCCGTCAGCTCGCCCGCGAGGACGGTCAGCACGCCCGAGGACGCCCCGTGGTCGTGCGCCCCGCTGCCCTGCCCGGGCACCCAGCTCAGCAGCCACACCTCGTAGCCGGGGCCGGTGCGCAGCCGGTGGTACCAGCGGGTGGTGGCGTCGTACCGCACGAGGTGCGCCCACTGGGAGCGGTCGGCGGCGATGGAGCGGGCCAGGCCCGCGAACCCGGCCACGGTGGTGGGGTGCTTGCGGGCGGGGGCCAGGAGGTGCTGGACCTCGAGGAGGTCGCCGGCGATCTGGAGGTCGCTGTCGCTGTTCATGGTGCGGGGGTTCCTCGGCAGTCAGTGCTGGGGTGTCGCAGAACGGGTGCCGCACGGGGGCGTGGGGTGCGGCGGGCGCGGTGCACACGGGGTGGGGTGTGCGGCGTACCGGGCGGCCGGCGCGTGCGAGAGCGCGGCGGCGGGGCCTCGGAGCTGGAGCGCGGGTGGCTTCAACAGCTGTGACAGCAACAGTGACAGCGGGCCGGGGCAGCACTGCGGACCACACGGGTGTGGGGTACGGGGCGCACTGCGGTCGCTGGCATGGGAACAAAGGTGACGGGCCGCCTCGGTGGCTGTCAACTCGATGACCGGTTTGGCGGCAATCTTTCACCTCATGCGGTGAGCCCGGGCGGAGAAAGGTTTGTGCAGCCGCTGACGTGGAGAGACCGCGCTGCAACCGACCGTGGTTCCGTCCCGGGACCCGCGCACCGCGTCACCGGCCCGCGCGCCGCGACCGTCTGCGCACCGTTGCCGTCCCGTGATCCGACTGTGATCCGAGTCGCTTCGCGGAGCGGACCGCAACAAGATCCACCTTCACCGCGTCTTCCTCTCCGTCGGGGGTACCCGTTGAGGAGGCGAGGTCTTGTGTCATGGTTTTTGGCGATTTGAACACTTTCCGCATAGCCTTGGTTCCGCAGAGTGAATAACGGGCCCAATAGCAGATCTCGGCTTGACTGGCACGGAGCTGCACACTTGTAATTTCACCCGTGTCGTTCGGCCGGATTCGGTGACGGCAACATCACGGGGAAGCAAAAGACAGACGAGGGGCGCACATGACCGAGCTGTTCCAGCAACTGCTGGTCGAGGACGCGGACGAGGAACTCGGCTGGCAGGAGCGCGCATTGTGCGCCCAGACAGATCCCGAGTCCTTCTTTCCCGAGAAGGGTGGTTCCACCCGTGAGGCAAAGAAGGTCTGCCTCGCCTGCGAAGTCCGCTCGGAATGCCTTGAATATGCCCTGTCGAATGACGAACGCTTCGGAATCTGGGGCGGATTGTCCGAGCGTGAACGCCGGAGACTGAAGAAGGCCGCGGTCTGAGCGGCATACGCGGAGCGGCCCCCGGACGAACAGCCGCGCCGCCCACGGTGCCCCGGCCGCACCGCGCGGTGCCCCGGCCCGCACCGCCCCAGCAAAACAGCACAAGGCAGTACACAACGAACGGTCCGCCGCCTGCCCCTTCCCCGCAGGCGGCGGACCGTCTGCATGCGCAGCCGTTAGTGTGGGCCGCTGTCCGGCGATCGCACCCGGCGCCCCACGGGCACCCGCGTGCGCCGCAGTCAGCGTTAACCAGCCTTCCGGGGGGCGACCCCCGGACCCCGGCCGGAGGGCCCGTACGTCGATGTCCGTCAGTCAGCCAACGGCCCCGTACGCGGCCGCCGCCACCCCGCCCGAGTTCCCCCGCCACGTCGTCACCGCCGTACTCGTCTCCCACGACGGTGCGCGCTGGCTCCCCGACGCGCTGCGAGGGCTCCTCGGCCAGGAACGCCCGGTGCAGAACGCCGTCGCCGCCGACACCGGCAGCTCCGACGACTCCGCCCGCCTCGTCGCCGAGGCCCTCGGCGACGAGCGCGTCCTGCACCTCGCCCGCCGCACCGGGTTCGGCACGGCCGTCGAAGAGGCCGTGCGCACCGCGCCCGTCCTCACCCCCGAGGAACTGCCGTACCTGAAGAAGCCCAGCGGCTGGGACCCCGTCAGCAGGCAGTGGCGCGACGACGCCCACGACCTGCCCGACCTCCCGCACGGCGAACCCGTGCAGTGGCTGTGGCTGCTCCACGACGACTGCGCCCCCGCCCCCGACGCCCTCGCCGAGCTCCTGCGCGTCGCCGACTCCGACCGCACCGCCGCCGTCGTCGGCCCCAAGCTCCGCGGCTGGTACGACAAGAAGCAGCTCCTGGAGGTCGGCGTCTCCATCGCCAACTCCGGCCGCCGCTGGACCGGCCTGGACCGCCGCGAACAGGACCAGGGCCAGCACGACCAGGTGCGCTCCGTCCTCTCCGTCTCCAGCGCCGGCATGCTGATCCGCCGCGACGTGTGGGACCAGCTCGGCGGCTTCGACCGCTACCTGCCCCTGATGCGCGACGACGTCGACCTGTGCTGGCGCGCGCACGCCGCGGGACACAGCGTCCTGGTCGCCCCCGACGCCGTCGTCCGGCACGCCGAGGCCGCCGCCCGCGAACGCCGCACCGTCGACTGCGCGGGCCGCTCCGTCGCCAACCCGCACCGCGTCGACAAGGCCGGCGCCGTCTACACGATGCTCGCCAACGCCCGCGGCGCCGTCCTCCCCTACGTCCTGCTGCGGCTCGTCGTCGGCACCCTCCTGCGCACCCTCGCCTACCTCGTCGGCAAGGTGCCCGGACAGGCCGTCGACGAAGTCACCGGCCTGATGGGCGTCCTGCTGCGCCCCGGACGCGTCCTCGCCGCCCGCAAGGCCCGCGGCAGGGGGAACGTCGAAGCGGCCGAACTGCGCCCCCTGTTCCCGCCGCCCGGCGCCACCCTGCGCGCCACCGTCGAACAGGTCGCCGGCTCCTTCGGCGGCGCGGGCGAGGCCGAGTCCGGGGGCTCCCGGCACGGCGCCGTCGAGTCCGGGCCCGGCGGCGACGACGCCGACTTCCTGGAGGTCGAGCAGTTCGCCCGGGTCAAGAAGGTCGCCCGCAAGCCGGGCCCGGTGCTCTTCGCGCTGCTGCTGCTGGTCGCCCTGGTCGCCTGCCGCGGCCTGTTCGGCGGCGGCTCCCTCGCGGGCGGCGCCCTGCTGCCGTCCCCCGACGGCGCCTCCGAACTCTGGTCCCGCTACGCCCACTCCTGGCACCCCACCGGCGTCGGCGGCACCCAGTCCGCCCCGCCCTACCTGGCGCTCCTGGCCGCCCTCGCGACCCTGCTCCTGGGCTCCACGAACGCCGCCCTGACCCTGATCCTGGTGTGCTCCGTGCCGCTGGCCGGACTCACCGCGTACTTCGCCTCCCGGTCCCTGGTGGAGTCCCGGCTGCTGCGCGCCTGGGCGTCCGTCGCGTACGCCTTCCTGCCCGCCGTCACCGGCGCGCTCGCCGGCGGCCGGGTCGGCACCGCCGTCCTCGCCGTGCTGCTGCCGCTGATCGCCCGGTGCGCCGTCTCGGCGAGCGGCGCCCGCACCGGTGCGCGTTCCAGCTGGCGTTCGGTGTGGTCGTACGCGCTCCTGCTGACCGTCGCCACCGCCTTCACCCCGGTCGTGTGGCCCCTCGCGGTGCTCCTGGGCATCGGGGTCCTGGTGCTGCGGCGCGACGACGTCACCGCCTACGCCCTGCGCTTCGTGGCGGCGGCCGGCACCCCGGTGCTGATGCTCGCGCCCTGGTCGCTGTCGCTGCTCACCGACCCCGCCGCCCTGCTGCGCGAGGCCGGACGGCCCTTCGGGGCGGGCTCCGCCACCCCGCTGGACCTGCTGGGCATCAGCCCCGGCGGCCCCAAGACCGCCGGCGGACTGCTCCTGGTGGGCATCGTGCTGGCCGCGCTGGCCGCCCTGCTGCGCGGCGAGCGCCAGGCCGCCGTCCGCAGCGCCTGGGCGGTCGCCGTCCTCGGCCTCGTCCTCGCCGTCCTGACCAACCGCGACGGCTGGGCGGGACCGGCCACCCTCGTGTACGGCCTCGCGCTGATCGCCGCCTCGGTGCTCGGCGCCGACGGCGCCCGGGAGCGCGTCGCCTCACAGAACTTCGGCTGGCGCCAGCCCGTCGCCGTCCTGATCGCCGCCGCGGCCGCCCTGGGCCCGGTCCTGGCCGCCGTCGGCTGGATGTTCGTCGGCGCCCAGGACCCCCTCGGCCGCCGCGACCCGGTGCAGGTGCCCGCGTTCGTCGCCGAGGAGTCCACCACCCGCGACCAGCCGCGCACCCTGGTGCTCGGCGGCGACTCCGCCGACCAGGTGGCGTACTCCCTGGTGCGCGGCTCCGGCGGCCGCCTCGGCGACGCCGAACTCACCGAGGCGGGCGGCGCCGCCCCCGGCCTCGACAAGATCGTCTCGAACCTGGTCGCGGGCTCCGGCGCCGACCAGGCGGGACAGCTCGGCGGCTACGCCGTGCGCTACGTCCTCGTGCGCGACGGCGCCGCCTCCCGGCAGATGAGCCGCGTCCTGGACTCCACGCCCGGCCTCATCCGCCTCAGCCAGCTCGACGGCAGCGCCCTGTGGCGCGTCGAACGCCAGGTGGCCCGCCTCACGATCGTCCCGCCGAAGGAGGGGGCCGAGCCCGTCCCCGTCGCCTCCCAGCGCATCGAGGCGCACACCACCGTCAAGGGCGGCGAAGCGGGCCGCGTGCTGCGCCTCGCGGACACCGCCGCACCCGGCTGGAAGGCCACCCTGGACGGCAGGGAACTCACCGGGAAGACCCTCGACGGCTGGGCGCAGGGCTTCGAACTGCCCACCGGGGGCGGCAGGCTGGACCTGACGTACGAGGCCCCGCTCGCCCACACCGCCTGGCTGTGGACCCAGGGCGCGCTCGCCGTCGTCCTCGTGGTGCTCGCCCTGCCGGGCCGCCGCCGCGAGATCGACGACGACCTCCCCGACGCCGACCGGACGGCCGCCCCCGACGTCCCGGCCGCCCCCGTCGAGGGCGAGGGCCGCAGGGCACGCCGCCTGCGCGCCGCCGCCGAGGCGGAGACGGAGAGCGAGCAGGCACCGGTACCGGTGGCCGACCCGTACGCCGCCCCGTACCCGGACCAGCAGGAGTCCCCCTACCCGGCAGTGCCCCAGCAGGGCGCGTACGGCGAATGGGACGCCCAGGCGTACGCGGGCGCGGCCGCCGAGGCCGAGTACGGGCAGCAGGGCCAGTACGCCGCCCAGCCGCCCTACCCGCAGCCGCAGCAGCAGGGCTACGGCGACACCACCGGATACGACCACGACCCGTACGGCTACCAGCCGCAGGCGCAGGACGCCCCCCGCCAGGAGCAGTCGTACGAGCCCTACGCGGGCGCCGGCCCCGGCGACCGGCGGGCCGGCCCGGACGACGGGCCCGCCGGCCGCGACGCCGGCGACAGCGGCTACTTCGGCGGTCCCGCCGCCTTCCGGCAGCCGCCCGTCCACAGCCCCCGGCCGTACGACCCCTACGCCGACGAGCAGGGCGACTTCCCGCACGGCACCGGCACCGGCATCAGCTCCGGCGACGGACGGCCGTACGACCCGCACCACGACCGGCAGCGCCCCGACGGGAGCAACAACCGATGAACCGCAGCACCCTCTCCCTGTTCGGCGCCGTCGCCGCCCTGGCCGCCGTCACCGGCTTCGCCACCGTCACCGCCCCCTCGGGCGGAACCGGCACCGCGAAGAGCACCGGCACGGCGGCCGCCCGGCTGCCCGTGGAACGCTCCGGCCTGCTGTGCCCCGCGCCCAGCTCCTCCGACCTCGCGGAGACCGCCTACACCTCCTTCACGCCCGGGGGCGGCGCGGCGAACGCGAAGCCCGGCACGGCGGAACTGGTGCCGGTGACGGTCGCGGGCAAGCCCGCCAAGAAGCCCGTCATCACCCTCAAGGAGCCCGGCAGGCCCGTCACGGCCACCGCGAACGGCGGGGAGTCCCCGGCCCTCGTCGGCACCGCGGACGGCGCCCTCGCGCCCGGCTGGGCCGCCCAGCAGACCACCAAGGTCAGCGGCGAGGGGGCGGGCCGCGGACTGTTCGGCCTGAGCTGCTCCGCGCCGGACACCGAATTCTGGTTCCCGGGGGTGAGCACCGCCGAGACCCGCCAGGACTACGTCCACCTCACCAACCCCGACAACTCCGCCGCGGTCGCCGACGTCGAGCTCTATGGCCCGCAGGGCGTCATCAAGTCCGACGCGGGGGAGGGCATCACGGTCCCGCCGCACGCCACCGTCCCCGTCCTGCTGTCCACCCTGTCCGCGACGAAGGTCAACGACGCCACCGTGCACGTCACCACCCGCGCGGGCCGCGTCGGGGCGGCGGTGCAGGCGCTGGAGGACAAGGTCGGCGGCGACTGGCTCACCGCCTCCGCCGACCCCGCGCCCGGCGTCGTGCTCCCGGCCGTCCCCGCCGACGCCACCTCCGTGCGCCTGGTGGTGTTCGCCCCCGGCGAGGCCGACGCCGACCTCAAGGTGAAACTGGCGGGCGCCAACGGCTCCCTCACCCCGGCCGGGGCGGAGACCCTGCACGTCAAGTCCCGGATGACGGCGTCCCTGGACCTGGGCAACGTCACCCGGGGCGAGGCGGGCGCCCTGGTGCTCAGCCCCTCGGAGGGCACCAGGCGGACCCCGGTGGTGGCCGCCCTGCGCGTCGTACGGGGCCTGAAGGACAAGCAGGAGGTCGCCTACGTCCCCGCGACCGCCCCCGTCGGCGCGCGCTCCAGCGTGGCCGACAACCGGGCGCAGGGCTCGGTGCTCTCGCTCACCGCGCCCGGCGCCGCCGGCGAGGTCAGGGTGACGGCCTCGGCGGGCAGCCAGGGCGGAGCCCCCGTCACCAGGACGTTCAAGGTCAAGGCGGGCGCGACCCTGTCGGTGGCGGCCCCCGTGCCGACCGGCCTGAAGGGCTCGTACGCGCTCACCGCGGAGTCGGTCTCGGGCGGCCCGGTGCACGCGGCCCGCATCCTGACGCTCATGGAGGACCGCGTGCCGATGTTCACCGTCCAGCCGATGCCGGACGACAAGGGCACGGTCGTCGTGCCGCGCGCCCGCAACGACCTGTCGGTCCTGGACGTGCGCGCACGCGACTGATCAGTCCCCGCGCCGCTGCGCACGGGGGCCGCCGCCGGCGCGCCCCCGTACCGCCCTCACTCCTGCCCGTAGCGCGGGTCGACCGACTCCGGCGCCAGCCCCAGCAGCTCCGCGACCTGCTCCACGACCACCTCGTGCACCAGCATCGCCCGCTCGTCACGGCTCTTGGTGCGGATCTCCACCGGACGCCGGTAGACCACCACGCACGCCGGCCGGCCCTCCCGGGAAGGCACCGCACCGCCGAGCGGAACGGGCTCGTCCGACCACTCCTCGGGCCCGTCCGCGGTGGCCGTGCGCGGTACGTCGAGCACCAGGAAGTCGACCTCGGCGAGCTGCGGCCAGCGCCGCTCCAGCCGCTCCACCGAGTCCTGCACGAGATCGCCGAAGGCCTCCGCCCTGCTGGCCGACAGCGGCACCTGCGGCGGTGCGACGGGCCCGCGCATGCCGCGCCCGTGGCGGTCGCGCCTGCGCGGCCGGGGGCCCGTGGGCCGCGGTTCCACGGCGTACGGCTCGGGTGCGTGCGGGTCGGGGGAGCGGGGCGGTCCGGAACTGTCCATCACTGACGCAGCGTAGCCCTCCGCACAGCACGGCGGTCCGCGTCCCGTGCGCGCTCCGCCGGGCTCCCGCCGATCACCCGCCCGGCTTCCGTTCAGCCGCCCTCGCCGTAACAGAATGATCATTTCAGCCAATCACGGGCTCGTTTTCATAACCTCTGCGACCTCTTGCCCCGCTGAAGTCGACCTGTTTCCTCGCCCTCGGCCTCCCCCGGGAAGCCGCCCCGCTCCCGCCCGCGGCGGTCTCCTCGCAGGTCACAACGGTGCCGCCGCCGACGCCGGGCACAGCCGTCCGGGAACGACACGGTGGGGTGACGTGGGGGGAGAGTCGTCGCGGCCCGTTCAAGAGTGCGGTACCGTCCAACGTCGTGAGCCCTGTACGTCGCTGTTCGCGCACTGCGTGCGGTCGTCCTGCCGTCGCGACACTGACGTACGTCTACGCGGACTCGACCGCCGTCCTCGGTCCGCTCGCCACCTACGCCGAGCCGCACTGCTACGACCTGTGCGCCGAGCACTCCGACCGCCTGACCGCACCCCGCGGCTGGGAGGTCGTGCGCCTCACCGACGGCTCCGCCCCGGCCCGCCCCAGCGGTGACGACCTCGAAGCCCTGGCCAACGCGGTCCGCGAGGCCGCCCGGCCGCACGAGCGCCCCGCCGACCCCGACGCCACCGGCGCGCGCACCGTGAATCCGGCCTCCCCTTCCGCCGCCCGCCGCGGCCACCTGCGGGTCCTGCGCTCGCCCGAGTAGGCGCCGGCTCCGCCCGCGATGCGTCACCGCAGGGTCCGAAGAACCCCCGTACGGGTAGTTTGGGGCGACCGAACAGGACTTTTCCAAGGGGTGGCACGTGGCTGCTGATCTGTCGCAGATCGTGAAGGCGTACGACGTACGCGGGGTGGTGCCCGACCAGTGGGACGAGCACCTCGCGGAACTCTTCGGAGCCGCCTTCGTCCAGGTCACGGGCGCCGAATCGATCGCCGTCGGCCACGACATGCGGCCCTCGTCGCCCGGCCTCGCGCGCGCCTTCGCGCTCGGCGCGGCGGCCCGCGGCGCCGACGTCACCGAGATCGGCCTCTGCTCGACGGACCAGCTGTACTACGCATCGGGCACCCTGGACGTCCCCGGCGCCATGTTCACCGCCTCGCACAACCCGGCGCAGTACAACGGCATCAAGATGTGCCGCGCGGGCGCCGCCCCGGTCGGCCAGGACACCGGCCTCGCGGAGATCCGCGCCCTGGTCGAGGAGTGGTCGCAGGCCGGAGCCCCGGCACCGGTGGACGCCCCGGGAACCCTCGTCTCCCGCGACACGTTGCAGGACTACGCGGCCCACCTGCTGTCCCTCGTCGACCTCTCCGCGATGCGCCCGCTGAAGGTCGTCGTCGACGCGGGCAACGGCATGGGCGGGCACACGGTCCCGACCGTCTTCGCCGCCCTGCCCGTCACCCTCGTACCGATGTACTTCGAACTCGACGGGACCTTCCCCCACCACGAGGCGAACCCGCTCGACCCGAAGAACATCGTGGACCTCCAGGCCCGCGTCCTGGCCGAGGGCGCCGACCTCGGCCTCGCCTTCGACGGCGACGCCGACCGCTGCTTCGTCGTGGACGAGAAGGGCGTGGGCGTCTCCCCGTCCGCCGTCACCGCGCTGGTCGCCGCCCGTGAACTCGCCCGCAACGGCGGCCGGGGCACGGTCATCCACAACCTGATCACCTCGTGGTCCGTCCCCGAGGTCGTCCGCGAACACGGCGGCACCCCGGTGCGCACCCGCGTCGGCCACTCCTTCATCAAGCAGGAGATGGCGACCACCGGTGCCATCTTCGGCGGCGAGCACTCCGCGCACTACTACTTCAAGGACTTCTGGAACGCGGACACGGGCATGCTCGCCGCCCTGCACGTCCTCGCCGCCCTCGGCGGCCAGGAGACCCCCCTCTCCGCGCTCCTCGCCTCCTACGACCGCTACGCGGGCTCCGGTGAGATCAACTCCACCGTCGCCGACCAGGCCGCCAGCACCGCCGCCGTGCAGGCCGCCTACGCCGGCCTCCCGGACACCACCCTCGACCACCTCGACGGCCTCACGGTCTCCAGCACCGACTGGTGGTTCAACCTCCGCGCCTCCAACACGGAGCCCCTGCTGCGCCTCAACGTCGAGGCCCGCGACGACTCCACCATGCGCAAACTCCGCGACGACGTCCTCGCCCTGATCCGCACCTGACCCCAGAACCCCACCCCCTTCGGACGGGGAGCCACCCCCCCCACGTGGGCGACGGGCCCGCCCTGCCCCCGCCCCTATGGGCGGCGGGCCGCCTTCCTCACTCCCCCCAGCCCCCTTGGGCGACGGGGCCGCCCCAAGGGGGCGGGACGGGCGGGCAAGGGGGCGGCCCCTCCCGCTCCCGGCCCACCCGGGTGCCGCCCCTGCCCGAGCACCTGCGCCGGGCACCCTCCCCACCGCGCCCCGCCCCCCGCCCCGGGCCCGACCCCGCACCCCTCACCCCCGGCAGGCCCCCACCCCACCCCACCCCAGCGATAAGCTGACCCCACCCCACCCACGCCCCCCGAAAGGACCACCCCATGCCCCTCGAAGCCGGCCTCCTGGAGATCCTCGCCTGCCCGGCCTGTCACTCCCCCCTCGGCGACAAGTCGGCCGCCGACACCCCGGAACTGATCTGCACCAGCAAGGACTGCGGCCTCGCCTACCCCGTCCGCGACGGCATCCCGGTCCTCCTGGTCGACGAGGCCCGCCGCCCCGCCTGATCCGCCACGCTCCGACCCCGGCCGACGCCGCGCGCCCCGGCCGGGCCACCCGTCCGCAGCACATCGGGCGCACACCCCAAGCACACCCGCAGCCCACCCGGCACCCATCCCGCACCCCCAGCCCACCCGGAGCAGGGACCCAGCACCCCGATCCCCCTCCGCACGAGCTCCAAGCCCTCATCCGTGCACGGCGATCGGAGGCCCCACCCCATGCTTGACGATTCGCTCCTCGACAGCCCCGAAGCACTGGCCCGCGCCGACCACCGCGGCCTCCTGCGCGGCGCCGCCGAAGCCGGAGCCCGGGTCCGCACCGCCGTCCGGCACGCCACCGAAGCCGGCCTCGCCGACCTCAAGCCCGACGGCCGCCCCCGCGCCGTACTGATCGCGGGCCCCGGCGTCGCCGCCACCGGCGTGGCCGACCTGCTGGCCTCCCTCGCGGGCGCCACCTGCCCGGTGACGCACCTGCGCCCGACCGGCGTCGCCCCCGCCGCGGGCGCCCTGCGCTGGTCCCTCCCCGGCTGGGCGGGCCCCGTCGACCTGCTCCTCCTCGTCACCACGGACGGCGCCGAACCCGGCCTCGCCCTCCTCGCCGAGCAGGCCTACCGCCGAGGCTGCACCGTCGTCGCCGTCGCCCCCCAGCGCTCCCCGCTGAGCGAGTCCGTCAACGGCGCGACCGGCCTCCTCGTCCCGATGGCCGTCGCCCCGTACGAGGAGGAGTACGACGACGGCTCGACCGCGGGCCCCGGCCCGCTCTGGGCCCTCCTCACCCCGCTCCTGGTCCTGCTGGACCGGGTCGGCCTGCTCTCCGCCCCGCCGGACACCCTCCAGGGCGTCGCCGACCGCCTGGACCGCACCGCCGAACGCTGCGGCCCCGCGATCGTGACCTACAGCAACCCCGCCAAGACCCTCGCCTCCGAACTCGTCGACGCCCTCCCGCTCGTGTGGACCGAAGGCATCCTCGCGGCCCCGGCCGGCCGCCGCTTCGCCGCCGTCCTGGCCGAACTCGCCGGCCGCCCCGCCCTCGCCGCCGAACTCCCCGAGGCGCTGCCCGCCCACGGCATGCTCCTCACCGGCGGGTACGCCGCCGGGGCCGACCCGGACGACTTCTTCCGCGACCGGGTGGACGAACCGCAGGCCCTGCGCGCCCGCGTGGTCCTGCTCCGCGACCGCCCCACCGGAGGCCTCTCCGCCGCCCCCGCCGCCCGCGAGCTCGCCCTCGGCCACGACACCCCCCTGAGCGAACTCGAACCCGAAGAGGGCGGCGAACTGGAAAGCCTCGCCGAACTCCTCGCCGTCACCGACTTCGCGACCGCCTACCTCGCCCTCGCCGCCACCGCACCCCCCGCCGCCTGACCACCGGCACCCCGTCGTCGGCACCCGCCGCCGACCCCGCTTACGCAACGCCAGAAAACCCTCTCTTCTCTCCTGCTCCACGGACTCGTCGCCGGGACGTCCCGGTCGTCCCCGAGGATCGAGTCCGCACCACGGCCCCGGACCGGAAAGAGCCACCATGGATCGCCTCGCCAACACCGTGCGCCCCTACGCCTGGGGTTCCGTGACCGCCATCCCGGAACTCCTCGGCACCGAGCCCACCGGCGAACCGCAGGCCGAACTGTGGATGGGCGCCCACCCCGGCGCACCCTCCCGCATCGCCCGCCCCACCCGGGGCGCCCACGGCACACCCGCCGCCCGCGACGCCGCAGGCGCCGTCGACCGGCCCACGGACAGCGACCCCCAGGCGCTCCGGCCGCTCCGGCCGCTCTCCGACGTCATCGCCGCCGACCCCGAGGGCGAGCTCGGCCCGGCGGCGGTGAAGAAGTTCGGCCCGCGACTGCCGTTCCTCTTCAAGGTGCTCGCCGCCGGGGCACCCCTCTCGCTCCAGGTCCACCCGAACCTCGCCCAGGCGCAGGAGGGATACGCCGACGAGGAACGACGCGGAGTCCCCGTCGACGCCCCGGACCGCAACTACAAGGACGCCAACCACAAGCCCGAACTCATCTGCGCGCTCACCGGGTTCAACGGACTGTGCGGCTTCCGGGTTCCCGCCGAATCGGCCGACCTCCTCGACGCCCTCGCCGTCGACTCCCTCAAGCCCTACGCCGACCTGCTGCGGGCCCACCCCGAGGAAGCCGCCCTGCGCGAAGTCCTCACCGCCGTACTGACCGCCGACCCCGCCGACATGGCCGCCACCGTCACCGCGACCGCCCACGCCGCCGCCCGCCTGGCCGCCGACCCCGCCACCGCCCCCACCGAAGCAGCCGCGTACGCGGCCTACGCCGGCCTCGCCCACCACTTCCCCGGCGACCCGGGCGTCCTCGCCGCGATGCTCCTCAACCACGTCCGGCTCCAGCCCGGCGAAGCCCTCTTCCTCGGCGCCGGCGTCCCGCACGCCTACCTCGACGGCCTCGGCGTGGAGATCATGGCCAACTCCGACAACGTCCTGCGCTGCGGCCTCACCCCCAAGCACGTCGACGTCCCCGAACTCCTGCGCGTCGTGCGCTTCGAAGCCACCGACCCCGGAGTCCTGCGCCCCGAAGCCGCCCCCGACGGCGAGGAGCTGTACGACACCCCGATCGACGAGTTCCGGCTCTCCCGCTACGTCCTCGCCGCCGACGCCGCCCCGGCCCGCCTCCCGGCCGGCGCCCCGCAGATCCTCCTGTGCACCGCCGGCTCCCCGCGCGCGGGCGACCTCCCCCTGGCCCCGGGCGAGTCCGTCTTCGTACCGGCCGACGAAAAGACCGAACTGTCCGGCCCTGGCACCGTATTCCGGGCCACCATCGCCGTCTGACGCACCACCGGCCCCCCTCGCCCCGCCAAGCTGCAACAATGTGCCGCCACACCCACAGCGGCGCTCGGGCCGCAGCACCCAGGACATCCAGGAAGGAACCCTGCACCCATGAGCGCGTCAGGCGGCACCAAGGCAATCGTGGCGGCACTCGCAGCCAACCTCGCGATCGCCGTAGCAAAGTTCGTGGCGTTCCTCTTCAGTGGTTCGTCCTCGATGCTCGCGGAGAGCGTCCACTCGCTCGCCGACTCCGGCAACCAGGGCCTGCTCCTGCTCGGCGGCAAGAAGGCCAAGCGCGAAGCCACCCCGGAACACCCCTTCGGCTACGGCCGCGAGCGTTACATCTACGCCTTCCTCGTCTCCATCGTCCTGTTCACCGTCGGTGGCATGTTCGCCATCTACGAGGGCTACGAGAAGATCCACGACCCGCACGAGATCGAGGCCTGGTACTGGCCGGTCGGCGTCCTCGTCTTCGCGATCATCGCGGAGAGCTTCTCCTTCCGCACCGCGATCAAGGAGTCCAACCAGACCCGCGGCAACCAGTCCTGGAAGAACTTCGTCCGCCGCGCCAAGGCCCCCGAGCTCCCCGTCGTGCTGCTCGAAGACCTCGGCGCCCTGGTCGGCCTGGTCCTCGCCCTGGTCGGCGTCAGCCTCGCCCTCGCCACCGGCAACGGCGTCTGGGACGGCATCGGCACCCTCTGCATCGGCATCCTGCTGATCGCCATCGCGATCATCCTCGCCGCCGAGACCAAGTCCCTCCTGCTCGGCGAGGCCGCCGGCACCGAGGAGGTCGCCAAGATCAAGGCCGCGATCGTCGCCGACGACAACGTCACCGACGTCATCCACATGCGCACCCTGCACCTCGGCCCCGAGGAACTCCTCGTCGCCGCCAAGATCGCCGTCCAGCACGACGACACCGCAGCCGAGGTCGCCTCCGCGATCAACGCCGCCGAGGACCGCATCCGCGCCGCGGTCCCGATCGCCCGCGTCATCTACCTGGAGCCGGACATCTACAGCGAGTCCGCCGCGGCCTCGGGCCGGAACCCGGCCCGCACGCCGGGCGGCCCCACCCCCGACAAGACCCTCTGACCGCACCTCGCCCACCCTCGAAGGCCCCGCCGCCCCCGGCGCGGGCCTTCGGCCTTTCCCTGGTCCGACCGTACGATTTTCGGCCCCGCCCCCACGCCGCTCCCGCACCCGGCCGACCCACGGCACGCACCCCTCGTGACCAGCACCGAACCCGCCCCCGGGCCCCGAACACCCCGAAATGCCCCGCCCCGCAACGCGACTTCCGCCGGGCCCGGTCCCAGGGGCGGACTGGGGCCGACTGGGCCGATCGGTGTAAGTTCGTAGACCTAGCCAGACGTCGCTGCTGATGGCGGTCGGGCGGTCCGCAGGACCGGCCGAGGGAGAGAGGGCCTCCGACGGACTGCGCTGCGAGTGCTCGGGCATTCGTGTGTTCGCATGCCCGTCGCCGCAGATCAGCCGCAACCACCTCGAACGACCTCACGAGGAGCAGCACTTCATGACGACTGACGCCACCGGCCAGGACTTCAAGGTCGCCGACCTCTCCCTCGCCGCCTTCGGCCGCAAGGAGATCACTCTCGCCGAGCACGAGATGCCCGGCCTGATGTCGATCCGCAAGGAGTACGCCGCCGCCCAGCCCCTCGCGGGCGCCCGCATCACCGGCTCCCTCCACATGACCGTCCAGACCGCGGTCCTCATCGAGACCCTGGTCGCCCTCGGCGCCGAGGTCCGCTGGGCCTCCTGCAACATCTTCTCCACCCAGGACCACGCCGCCGCCGCCATCGCGGTCGGCCCCGAAGGCACCCCCGAGGACCCCCGCGGCGTCCCGGTCTTCGCCTGGAAGGGCGAGACCCTGGAGGAGTACTGGTGGTGCACGGAGCAGGCCCTGACCTGGCCGAACACCCCCACCGGCGGCCCGAACATGATCCTGGACGACGGCGGCGACGCCACCCTCCTCGTCCACAAGGGTGTCGAGTTCGAGAAGGCGGGCGCCGCCCCGGACCCGTCCACCGCGGACTCCGAGGAGTACGCGCACATCCTCACGCTCCTCAACCGCACCCTCGGTGAGAGCCCCCAGAAGTGGACCCAGCTCGCCTCCGAGATCCGCGGCGTGACCGAGGAGACCACCACCGGCGTCCACCGCCTGTACGAGATGCACCGGGACCAGACGCTCCTCTTCCCGGCGATCAACGTGAACGACGCCGTCACCAAGTCGAAGTTCGACAACAAGTACGGCTGCCGCCACTCCTTGATCGACGGCATCAACCGCGCCACCGACGTCCTCATCGGCGGCAAGGTCGCGGTCGTCTTCGGCTACGGCGACGTCGGCAAGGGCTGCGCCGAGTCCCTCCGGGGCCAGGGCGCCCGCGTCATCATCACCGAGATCGACCCCATCTGCGCCCTCCAGGCCGCGATGGACGGCTACCAGGTCGCCACCCTCGACGACGTGGTGGAGACGGCCGACATCTTCATCACCACCACCGGCAACAAGGACATCATCATGGCCGCCGACATGGCCAAGATGAAGCACCAGGCCATCGTCGGGAACATCGGCCACTTCGACAACGAGATCGACATGGCCGGCCTGGCCAAGATCCCCGGCATCGTCAAGGACGAGGTCAAGCCCCAGGTCCACACCTGGACCTTCCCCGACGGCAAGGTCCTCATCGTCCTCTCCGAGGGCCGCCTCCTGAACCTGGGCAACGCCACCGGCCACCCCTCCTTCGTGATGTCCAACTCCTTCGCGGACCAGACCCTGGCCCAGATCGAGCTGTTCACCAAGCCGGAGGAGTACCCGACCGACGTCTACGTGCTCCCCAAGCACCTCGACGAGAAGGTCGCCCGCCTCCACCTCGACGCCCTCGGCGTCAAGCTCACGACCCTCCGCCCGGAGCAGGCCGACTACATCGGCGTCAAGGTCGAGGGCCCGTACAAGCCGGACCACTACCGCTACTGATCCGACCGGCAGCACGCCGCTCCCCAGCAGCAGCCGACAGCCCAGCTGTCCCGCAGGCCCCCGCCACCCAGTGCCGGGGGCCTGCCCCGTCCCCACGGCCGCCCCCGGCCCACCAGCCCCCGCCCCCCGGGCACCCCGCGCGCCGCCGACCGGAAGTCCCCACCCCCTTCACGTCCTACGGCCCACCACCGGACCGGACCCCGCACGCACCACGGCCCCCACGACCCGCCTCCCCGTACGATCCGCACCGGACGGGCCGACACACCGCCCCCCACCGGAGCCCCGCGACCCGCCGACGGAACTGCGCACGACCGGCGGCCCGCACGCCTCTCCGCCCGACGACCCGCGCGTCCCCGACGCGCCGGCCCTCCCACGCCCCCGCAGGGCCCGGCCCTCAAGCGACCCGAAGGACCCGAAACACCCCATGCCCCGCGGCCGATATTCGCTCCACGATCCCCACGACCACCGCCCCCTCGGCGAAGAACATTTCCACTGCGCACCCGGCCCCTCCGGCTGGCGCTACGTCTCCCAGACCACCACCCCTTCCGGCGACCACGCCGGTTCCGTCGACCTCGCCCTCGACGACCTCGGCCGCCCCATCCGCCTCGAACTCCACGCCGCGAGCTGGCAGGTCCGGGGCGCCGCCCTGGACGGCGTCACCTGGGTCCGTACCGACCCGACCGGGGTTCACGCCACCGAAGGCAATGTCCGCGCCCACGCCTTCACCGGCACTTCCCCGGCGTTCCTCGTCGCCCTCTCCCGTCTCCTGCGCCTCACCCCCGCTTCCCCGGCCACTCGCGTCCGTCTGGTCTGCTTCACGGACCCGGTCCTGGCACCACGTACGCTCGACCAGTCCTGGTCCTTGGTGAAAAGCGAAGCACACGCCACTGACAACGGACCCCTGACCGTGGACGAATACCAGGTCAACGACCTGGACACCGGGGAACAACATCAGGTCCACATCGCGGGCGACGTCGTCCTCTCCGCCCCGGGCATCGAGCTGGAGGACCTGGAAACCCCACCCTCGGCCTTCCCCACCGATCCCCCCGAGCCCACAGACCCGGCCCCCACCAACTCCTAAGCCGGCGGCACAAACCCCGTTCCCGCAGACTTCCCACCCTCCCGCCCCATCACAGACCCTCCAGGAGCAGGAGCAGGAGCAGGAGCAGGAGCAGGAGCAGGAGCAGGAGCAGGAGCAGGAGCAGGCGAGCCGCCACCCGGAGCCCCACCGGGCCCGGTCATCTCCGGCCCCCCATCCGTCACCGAGCCGTACGCACCCCCCAGCCCGGCGATCCCACCCTGACCAGCCGCCCCCGGCACATCCGCTGCCGCCACACCGGCGTGCGGCAACCCCGCACCTGCCCCCGCCCCCCGCGTCACCCGCCGCGCGTCCCTCATCTGCCGCTCCTGCACCACCGCCGCCAGATACGCGGCCGGCGCCACCCCCTGAGGTATGTCCACCCCGGTGCGCTCCGCGAGGTCCCCGGCCAGCCGCTCCGCCATACGTGCCCCGACCTGCGGGTCCAACTGCCGCATCCGGGTCAGGTACTGACGTACCGCAAGCCACAGACCGTCAGGCACCCGCGACAGATCCAACGAGGCGAACCGCCCCGCCAGCCACGGCGGAGGAGGCGGAACCGCGTCGACCCGCCCCGCCGACACCCGTTCCCGCACCACCAGCGTCCCCGCGAACACATCCCCGATCCGCCGCCCCCGCTCGGAGACCAGGGACGCGACACAGGCCACCACCCCGAACGTCGCGAGGATCTCCACGACCCCCACCGCTCCCCGCACCAACGCGTGCCGGAACCGGATCGGGCCACCGTCGTCCCTGACCACCCGCAGCCCGCAGACCAATTTTCCGAGGGACTTCCCACGGGTCAGCGTCTCCACGGCGATCGGCACCCCCACGAGCACCAGCAGAAACGATCCGACCATGACCGCTGCCGCAGCCGCCTCGTCCAGCGACGCGGTGGCCAGCACCAGCCCCAGCGAAATGCCGAGATACAGCGCCCAGATCACCACCATGTCGATGAGCAGCGCCAGGGCCCGGCTCGGCAGACGCGCGGGCCGCACCCCCAGCACGACCGCATCGCCCGTCACGAACCCGCTCACCGGTGCCACCTCTCGCAGCCCTTCCCGCCCCTGAAATCCTCAGTCTGCCAAGCTGACAACCAGCGCGCGCAGTGCTGTGCCATCCCGTCGGACCCGGACCCAGTGCCTGGAGCAGCAGCCGATCATGGACCTCGACGTCTTCGTGACCGCCCACCACGCCGAGTGGGACCGCCTCGACCGCCTCCTGGGCCGCAGCCGCCGTCTGAACGGCACGGAGATCGACGAGCTCGTTACCCTCTACCAGCGCACCGCCACGCACCTCTCCCTCCTCCAATCGACGACTCCCGACCCCGTTCTCGTCGCCCGCCTCACCCAGCTCGTGGCCCGCGCCCGCTCCACCGTCACCGGCACCCGCCGCGCCTCCTGGCGCGACGCGGCCCGTTTCCTGACCCACGGCTTTCCGGCGGCCGTCTACCGCTCCCGCCGCTGGTGGATCCCCACCGCACTGCTCTCCATAGCCGTAGCCGCCGCCATCGGCTGGTGGATCGCCGCCCACCCCGAGGTCCAGGCCTCGATAGGGGCACCGGCCGACCTCCGCGAGATGACCCGCCCCGGCGGCCAGTACGAGACGTACTACTCCAGCCACCCCGCCGCCTCCTTCGCCGCCCAGGTCTGGACGAACAACGCTCAGGCAGCAGCCATGTGTCTCGTCCTGGGCGCCTTCCTCTGTGTTCCGGTCCTCTGGGTCCTCTTCCTCAACATGCTCAACCTCGGCGTGGGTATCGGCCTGATGTCCTCCGCGGGACGCCTCGACACCTTCCTCGGCCTGGTCGCACCGCACGGCCTCCTGGAACTCACTGCCGTCTTCGTCGCCGCCGGCACCGGCCTGCGCCTCGGCTGGACCCTCATCGATCCAGGCCCCCGCACCCGCCGCGCCGCCGTGGCCGAAGAGGGCAGGGCAGCCCTGGGCATGGCCCTCGGCCTCGCCCTGGTCCTCTTCGTCTCCGGCCTGATCGAAGGCTTCGTCACCCCCTCGGGCCTCCCCACCTGGGCCCGCATCACCATCGGCGTCGTCGCAGAGCTGGCCTTCCTTGTGTACGTGTACGTATGCGGAGGCCGCGCGGCCCGATCCGGCGAACAGGGCGATGTCGAACTCGCTGACCGCAGTGCCGGGCTCCCGACCGCCGCGTGATGTGCAGGCACCCCGTCTGACCTGCTAGTCTTCTCTTCGCCCCAAGGTCATTGACATGGCTTCAAGGGGGAGGTAGATTCGAACGGTTGCCACGAGTTGGACAAACTCTGAGGCAGCCAGTTAGCATCTCTCTCGCTCTCCTGGAAAATTGATTCCACGTGAGGGTCTTCCGATTGCCTTTCAGAATCACGAAGCCGATTAACTCGGCCGAAATACTTCTGATAGAGTCGGAGCCGCCGGAAAGGGAAAACGCGAAAGCGAAGAACCTGGAAAGCATCGAGCAGAATCCGAGGAAATCGGCACTGGAAACAGTCTGATAGAGTCGGAGACGCAAGAACAACAGAAACACCGAACGAAAACGTCCGGAGGAAAGCCCGCAGGGGTGAGTACGAAGGAAGCGTCCGTTCCTTGAGAACTCAACAGCGTGCCAAAAGTCAACGCCAAATATGTTG